>JBMORF010000035.1:0-119701 GCA_049322315.1 Thermodesulfobacteriota bacterium
CGGCCTTGTTTCCACAAGACCTTGAATACACTATTATTCAAAAAAAGTCGCGCCCCCAAGGCCATTTTTTTTCATTTTTTCAAAAAATTTTTCGCCTTTCCCGATAAGGGGGACTGAACGGTTACAACATAAAATTGGGAAAAAACCACCAAGTCAATATGTTGCTACGTTTAAAAAGGAAAACCCGGATATAAAAGAGACTCTTGGATCTCATATTAATGGTGATCTTGATAAATGGGGCTTATCCGATGACAACTATACAAAATTTATAGAAAAGCGTAGTAAGGCAATTGTTCAATTCCTGACCAAAAAATTAAATCCCTTCTGAAAAACTCGTGGATTTGTCCAAATTTACAAAACTAATTTTAGTTGGGTTGCGGCAGATACGCCGCCCACTTCCTGCGCCACTCGTTGAGCAATCCTGCCGCCTTGAAAATGCGGTAGCGTTATCCCATCGACATCTCCGATTGTGATCTGCCGCCGCCCCTTCAAGGTCATAAAGGCGGCGTTCCCCGCCAATTGCCGAAGGCGGGAGGCGTTTCACTGTCCCGCCCAGACTGCTGCCGGTGGCCGGGTCAAGGCTCCATCACTTCTATCCCGGCGTACTTCAGGAAGTCGTCCCGGTTGAAAGTGTAGATACGCCTCACCTGGTTTGAAAGCATGGTGGCCACCAATTGCAGGTCGAAAATTTCCATCTGCTTTACCGGATATCTTTTCAGCAAATCAAGGGTTATGGCCAGGGTCTCCTCGCCGGGATGAATCTTGGTAATCCATCTGCGGCGAAAATATTTTTCAATTTCCTGAATGGCCGCTGCCGCTGATACCGGATCGGTCACCCGCTTTGGGTTGGTGATGGTGGCATAAAATTCCATGAGCACCTGAGGACATATGCACAAGGGGACCTTGCCCCTGCGCCCCTCTTCCAAAAGGGCTGCAGCTTTCGGGTGGAAAGGTGAAAGTTCCTGATGGTAATAGACCAGGATGTTGGTGTCTAGGAGGATCGGCTCAGAGGTCTTCATAGATTTCTTTCCTGGTTAACTTCCCAATCACGTTGGAATGATGGGTCGCGAAAACCAGTTCCTTTTCCACCTCTTTTTCCTCCCCTGCCTTCTCTTTTGCGGCCTTTTCCCGCAAACGCCTGACCAGGGCCTCGATCAGACTGACATCCTGCTCATCAAGGCCGCGCACGTCGATGCTGTCCGGCATGGCTTTCCCTCCTGCACGGGCAAGCTATTTATCACATCTAACATATTGTATTTGTTGTTATTGTATGAGGTTTCGGCTCCTCTGTCAAACCTTGTATCTTTTTCGCACGATAATTCTTGCGGCTTGTCTTACTAACACCTTCACCCAGGCGCCTCCCTCCCGGAGCAGCATCTTTCCCAGGCGCAGGAAGCGGCGGCGGCGCCAGTAGTCCCGGAGGAGGCCGGGATAGGGGAGGGGGTGGAGGGCGTGGAGGCGGGTCCTGGCCTGGCGCCGGAAGAGGTAATGGGCCCGGCGCATGTGCAGGTGGTCGGTGACCAGGCCCACCCGCTGGAGTCCCAGTTGTTGCAAGAGGGCCAGGACGTTGACGGCTGAGGCCTGGGTATTACGGGAGGCCTCTTCCAAAACCAGGAGGGGAGCCAGGCGTTCCCGGGCTTCGTTCCCCCAGTTTTCCGCCACCCAGTTCAGGGACCAATCCGCCATGGCCCGGGCCTCGGAAACGCAAGCGCCCCGGTTCTGCCCGCCGCTTAAGAGCAGCAAGGCCTGGGGATGCTGCTCCCGCCAGAGGTTTAAGGCATGGATCAGGCGCAGCCGGGCGGGCCTTCCCGGGTAGCCGTCCGCGCCCACCCGGCCCCCTAAAACGATGAGGGCTTCCAGAGAGGAAGATGTCCGGTTCATGTCCCCCGATTTGATTGTTTCTCGCAAAGGCGCCAAGGACGCAAAGGGAGGAAAAAACTTGGCGATCTTTGCGTCTTGGCGAGAAATTTTTGCATTTTGCGTGAAATCAGTCTTTCCCCCTCTTTTTCCTAAAGGCCCGGGCCCCTTTTTTCCATTCCGGCTCGTCTCGCTTCTTCCCCTTGACCGGTTGGCCGCTGAATATCCGGGACAGGTCCAACTCCACCGTGCCCGGGGTGGGCCGGGCCTTGGGTTTGGGGGCAGGCTTGGCCGGGATAGGCTCTTTCGGGGGCGTCGGGAGTTGCAGAAATTCCCGGGGGATGGCCGCGTTGACCAGAAAAAGCTCTTCGCCATAGGGCTGGAAGATCAGGCCCCCCCGAGCCGCGGCCTGGGCGTGAATGGTTACCAGGATAGGATCATTGGCCCGGCGCTTCCCCAGACGCCGGGCCATTTCGGGTGTGCGAGCCAGGACCAATTCCCGGCTCGGCGGGGGCTTGAGGCCCTGATCCCAGACCGGGGTGTGGATTTTAGGGGAAATAGCCAGGTAGAGGGCCGAGGGCAGCGCTTCCCCGGGGTCCCGGCGCAGTTCCGGAGGCTCAGGGTCCAGGCTGCGGACGCTCTCGCCGTCTACTTCCAAGCGGGGTGGCGTCACCAGGGCCGCCAGACGCTCCAGGTCGGCAGCGCGCACCCGGCTAAACCCCGGTTCTTCATGCAGGGCCTGGAGCAACCGTTTTACCGGCAGCCAGCCGCCCTCCGCCAGGACCAGGCCGAACTCATCGGGACGGCGGCCCAGGACGTAAACCAGCATCTTATCCAGTTGTTCCAGTTCCCGGGGCAGACGAGACATAGTTACTCCAGGGGCCAGGGGCCAGCTTAAGGAAAAAATAACCGAAACTGTGCAATAAATCGAGCTCAATCAATTTTCCGGTGTTTAATCTTTGTATAAAAACCAAAAACCAAAAACCAAAAACCAAAAACCGAAAACCAAAAACCGAAAGCTGAAGCTGAAGCTGAAAGCGAATAGCGAATAGCTATCCCGCCCCTCTCCCTCCCAATTAGCAGGAAAACTCACATTGACAAGGCCGTTAATCGTGATAATATTAGAAGGTTAAAGAACCATGGGTCATTCTCTCTTTCACCGGCACCATAAGGAGGTTCTTCAGGAGGCGGCCAGGATCGCCGAGGAGATGACCTCCGACTTTTTTAAGCTGACACCCAATTGCTGGCGCCGGGCCCGTTATGACATCCTCACTCTGGAGGACCTGGAGCAGGCGGAGATTTCGCCCCACGCCCTGGCCTTGGTGGCCAAGTACCACGGCTGCCCTCGGGATCGGGTCTTAAAGTCCGCGGTCTTTGATTTTTACCGCATCTGTCTCCAGGACCACAATATCCTGAAAGCCCTGGACACCTGCCCGGACTTGAGCCTGTTGCCCCTGTTTCTCTATATTTTAACCCACGAATTGGTGCACGTGGTGCGTTTCAGCCAGTTCCAGGCCCTTTTTGAAGCCCCCGCGGGGCAAAGGCGGGAGGAAGAGAAACAGGTGCACCTGTTGGCTCAAAAAATTCTGAAACCCCTAAATTCCCGGGAACTTCCCCGGGTAATTCGCTATTATGAAGACAACTGGCAAGGAGGTTGGCAGTATGCCCATCTATGAGTATCAATGCGCCGCTTGCGGGCAGGTCACGGAGAAGTGGCAGAAGTTCTCCGAAGCGCCCCTGACGGTGTGCCCCCATTGCGGCGGCAGTTTAGAGAAACTCATCAGCTCCTGCGCTTTCCATCTGAAAGGCGGCGGCTGGTACGTCAGCGATTACGGCGGCAAGAATCCCGCCAACGGCGCGGTTGAACCAACCAAGGAGGCCGCTGATTCCGCGCCCGCCAAGGAAAGTAGCACGACTGAGGCCACCCCTTCCCGGAAGATTAAATGAAAAACCTGTTAAATCTTCCCGGAGGGAAGAGAAAGGAAGCCTGCGTTGGCTGAAATCAAAAGCGCCCTGGAATTGGCCCTGGAAAAGGCGGAGCGGTATGGCCGGGCTACCAAAGAAGAGCTGAACCTGGGCCAATATCGAGACCAAGGCCGCCAACTGGCGGTCAACTTTCTGAAAGAGGGAGAGGACCTGAAGTCCGGCCTGGCGGGTCTCCCGGCCGAGGCCCGGGCCGAGGCCCGCAAAGCCGTCAAAGAAGTGTTGCTGCGCAACATTAACTTGCCCCGGAACGGCGAAATAGACCCCCGGGTGGCCCAGGCCCTGGAAGGCTTATTTCTGGTGGTCCAGGATCAGAAGGCCATGGCCCGCCAGAAAGGGGAGTTGGAGCAGATTCTGCAAAACTTTTTGCAAGTGCGCCAAAGCGCCTATCAGCAGCTTAAGGCCAGGTTCGGCGCCAACATCGGCCAGATGCAGCGGGCCCTGGAAGCCCAGATGCGCCAGCGGGTGAATCTGGAAGTGGAGCAAATCCCCCAGTTCCAGGAGGAATGGCGCCGCTTTCATGGCAATCTGACGGACCAGTTCGAGCCCATGTTGGAGGCCTGGAAGGAAAGGATACTGCTGCTTTAAAAATCGTTTTTCGTTCTACGTTTTTCGTTTTTCGTGAACAAAGGCGACCTTAAGGGTCGCCTTTGTTTAGGGGTTAGGGATTAGGGGTTAGGGGTCAGTGAGAGCCTGGAAAACCCAGTTTATCAGAATCTTTGTGGCGAAAAACGTAAAACGAAAAACGCCAAACGGTCACTCCCACCGGCATAGGCGTCGAAAATTATCCCCCAAAATGGCCCGAATTTCAGCCTCCGGCAGGTCCAGGGACATAATTTTAGCCAGTTCCGTATCCGGCCGACCGAAGGGGTAGTCGCTGCCGAACATCAAGCGCTCGCTGCCGCAGCGCCGGAGATAATCTTTAATTTCCGCCATGCCGGCCAGAGCCGTGTCCGCCCAGACCATCTCCCGGCTCCAGACCCCGGCGGCGTCCAGGGCCCGGTAGCCGCCGTTTAAGGCCCCCAGGTGGGGAATGATCACCGGCAGGTCTGGGGCCATTTCTTTAAGGAAAAACAGGGTGTTCTCCAGAGATTCCTCCAGGAGAATGGGCAGACCCTTCTTCCGGACCTGCTCCAGGAACTCCCGGCATTTGGGAGAGGCGTAATCGTATTCCGGCTCATCCGGGTGGCGGTGCCACTTGATGGCCGCGTATTTCGGCCCCAAATCCTCCCAGGCAAAGTCGTTCCACACGAAAAAATAGGGAAAAACCCGGATTTCCGGATCATTGAGGCCCAGGAGATAGTTATGCGCCCGGCGGCGGCACTCCTGCCAGGCCGGGGTGTCGGTAAATTCAGGATCATAGCGGTCGTAAACGTCTTCCACCGGGGGGATGGCCCCGGCCCCGGTGATGCCTGCGGCCAGGAGCAGGGGGCGGAGGTCTTCCCAGCGCCAGTTGACGTTTTGGATGCCGGTGTGGAGATGAGAATCGATAATGTCAAAAGCCGACATAACTTTTGATAAATCCCCTTTTATTCCATTAATTGCAAATACGCTGGGTTGAAGTTTATGACCTTTTTGAAAATACGGCCTCTAGATATGGCGATTTCGAACTGTTTTGCCGTTGCCTTTGAAAATAAATCAGTGTGATTCATCTTGAAAATAGCCATTTCGCTGGAGGAGTTGGTCACCAACACGCTTCCCAAGGAGAAGTTTCTCAACTGATTGTTATATGAGGTATTGAGGACCGCTCCCAAAGGAATTCCAAGATTCGCTTCGTAAAGCAATGACCAATCTGGGGAACCGTGAACTTTGCCGTTATCATGGGAATGATAGACTTCCTCGTACATTCTACTAAGTGCATATGATAGGTATCTGCCTTCTTCTGATAAGGACCAGAGTTGCTCGTCGGTATTAAGAATAATAATTCTGGGAGATTTGCAGGATAGACGGGTCTGGGTAATTGACGATATTCCTTCTGACAGGGAAGCTCCAAAGCGATAATCTGGGTTAGCTTTATCAAAGAAGGCCGGATCGGAACCAAGAAAATTTTCTAACATGAAGCCATGCAAATAAGGGAGATAAAGACAGTCGACAGAATAATTTTTTCCAGCATTAGCCAAGACCATGGTATCTGTAGGTATCTTGGAAGTGATCAGATTAAGAATTTCTTTGGAATAATAAATCCAATCATTGTTACTAATGATATTTTTAGCACGGGATTCTTCTTCCAACATGTCATAAAACAAATTAATTTTAATATTAAGATCGTTAAATTCAAAATTGAGTTTTTGAATCACTCCGCATGCGACATTGCAAATATATTTTCTAACAATTTCTTTTCTTATATCGAGAAGATATATTGTGGGATATGAAGGGTCGAATACTATACGCTCATCATTATCGAGCAAATACATGTCATCAGAAAAGACAAGACTGGAGTCATAAATTGTAGCAAACCAATCATAAAGGGCTGGATAATATTTTCCTTCAATAGTGTTTATAGTTAGATAAATGAAGAGTTTAAGGTCACTCCTTCTTTGTTTTAATATTTTTGCATTAGTTATAAACCATTGTAAGCTTGTTTCAAAATTTTCTGCATATTGCATCGTGGAGAAGTTTAGAATAACAAGATTATATTTGGCCTCTGGATGGTTATTTAAGCTATTGGGATCGTCACGATTCATATTCGCATAGCATAATGCGAGGTTTGGCATTGGTAGGTCAGTACCAATGGATTCTCTGGCAATACCAAAAGCAAGGATTATAAGAAAAATTAATGAAAAAAGGATAAGAACTTTTTTCATCTTAAGTTTCCTCAGTTTAACAATTGCTACAAATATTGGAAAGTATATAAGCTAATACACAAGTAGTATAAATTTCATACTCCACATTTACAATGATAAATGGGCTAAGAGCGACTGGGGGAAAAGATTATGAATCAGCAAGTCAAATGCAGCGCCGCCGCCCAGCGGCGGGTTTCGGGCATTTGGTTGATTACCACACAGGCTTCCCGGGTGGGTTTAACCACCAAGTCGATGCCCTTTTCCCGCAGATAAGCCGCCAGGGCCGGGTCCACCTCCAGGCGCCCGGGCTGCCCGGAACCCACCACCAGGACCTGGATATCCGCGGCCAGGGACTCGAAGACATCGGGGATCTGCAGCAGATGGGCCTCGCCCCGCCACCAATCGCTTTTGATGTGCCCCGGCCAGATCAGCAGGTCTTGAGTGAAAGTCCGGCCGTCAATAACGATGCGTCCGAAATCGTAGCTGTCAATGTGCATAGTTGGCCTCAATTTTTGCCGCTGTCTCTCCAGGGGTCGAAGTACGGCGGCGTGAACCAGTATTCCTGGTTCGGGTCATTATTATACCATTCCTGCGGCACGGGATAATACCATTTTTCCCAGACCGGGGGGGCGTTAAAGACCACTTCCTTGGCCTTAAGCAACGGATAGCCGTTTTTGCGGCCCACTACTGTTCCCGCCACTTTCACCGTGCTCTTGGGTTGATAAATGGCAGGACTGAGATAGCGGTCGCTCTCCACCAGGAAGGTGCCCCCGGATGGGACTCCCTTGGGATTGCCCAGCATGCTCAATAGTTGCTGATTGACGGTCATCAGGCTCCCCCGGCCCAGAGGTTGCACCGACATGACTTCTCCCCCCAGGATCACCAACCGGCCTTGGAATTGTTCGGGATGAGCGCTGAGCGCGGCAAAATCCACCGGCGGCCCGGCCTGCTGCTGGAGAGCGGGGGCAATCCCCGTGGCGCAGCCGCTTAGCATGACTAATAGCAAAACCACGGGCCAGGTGGGCTTCATTTCTCTCTCCTCTAATACGGCCCCGCAAGGCCGGCCGCCAGCATGGCAGCGATGGGGGCAGGATAACCGGGCGCCCCCGGCTTGAACCGTTCCCCGGGATCTGGCAGCACCATCTCAAACCTTAGTATTAAAGATAACATTCTCGCTGCGGCTGGCAAGGGGATCGGTGAGTTTGCCCGGGCCGTAGTTTGTGCTACATTGTGGTCATGGATAAGAAGAAACGCCGGAGGGCGGCCGCCCGGGTGCGCCTGGAGAAGGTGGCCGTGGTCCTTTTAAAGCCCCGGCTGCCGGAAAACATCGGCGCCGCGGCCCGGGCCGCCTGCAACATGGGCCTCAGCCGCCTGGTGGTGGTGGCGCCCCAGGACCTGGACCGCCAGCGCATGGAGATGATGGCCACCGGCGCCGCCGCCCACCTCCTGGATACCATGGAGGTCCATGACGACCTGGCCGCGGCCCTGGCTCCGTTTCAATACATCGTCGGCGCCACCGCCCGCTTAGGCGGGGTGCGCCTGGTCTACGCCACCCCCCGGGAGATGGCGGCCCGGCTGGTGGATATCTCCCAGCACAACGAAGTGGCCCTGCTCTTCGGCCCGGAGAATTTCGGTCTGACCAACGAGGAACTCCCCTTCTGCCACGCCCTGGTGCACATCCCCACCGCCGAGTGCTCGTCTCTGAACCTGGCCCAGGCGGTGATGGTCCTGGCCTACGAGATCTTCACCGCGGCCAGCGATAAATCCCGCTTCGTGCCCCGCCTGGCCAACTCCCGGGAACTGGAATCCATGTACGCCATGCTCCAGGAGACCCTGGTACGGATCAACTTCATCTCCCACCAGAACCCGGAACACTGGATGTTCAACGTCCGCCGGCTCTTTAGCCGTCACGGCCTCCGGGCCAGGGAGGCCCAGGTCATCAAAGGCATCTGTAGGCAGATCGACTGGTACGTGGGGAAACGGCTGGAGGGGAAAGTAGGGAAGGAGTGATCAGTGACCAGTAATCAGAGGAAAAAATCTTTCACTGGTTACTGGTTACTGGTTACTGGTTACTGATCACTGATCACTGGCCACTGATAACTAAGGCTTGTAATACATCAACCTTTGGGCAAACGGCGCCACTGCGTCTTCCAGGGCCTTCTGTTCCTCCGGGGTCATGGGGGTGAAATTGGCCGCGGCGTGGGCCAGAGCCTTCACCTGCCCCGGGGTGTCGCCGCCGATGACCACCAGGCTCACGGGCTGGCTTAGGGCATAAGCCACCAGATCGAAGGTCAACCTCCCCGGCTCTTCCGCCATCCGGGGCAGCAGCCCCCGGCAGAGGGTCTTCATACCGATGACCCCCAGGCCCCGTTCCCGGGCCTCGGCGGCCAGGGGTAGGAAGGAGCGGTCCTGGGGCTCCGCGGGGTTGATCGGCAGCAGCACCGTATCGAAATCATAGAGATTCAGGGCCCGGCGCAGGATGTCCGGGTCGTGGTGGCCGGTGACGCCGATGAAGCGGGTCCAGCCCTTTTCCTGGGCCTCCCGGAAGGCCTCCAGGATGCCGCCGGGCCTGGTGAGGGCCTCCAGGTCTTCCTCAGTGCGCACGTCGTGGATCTGCCACAGGTCCAGGTAGTCGGTGTCCAATTTTTTCAGGGTAATGGATAAATGGGCCATGGCCTCCCTATAGGAACGGCCGTGGGACTTGCTGGTCAAGAAAATCTCCTGCCGGTGGCCCTTTAATCCTTTACCCAGATAATCCTCACTGCCGGAGTAAGCCCGGGCCGACTCGAAATACCGGATGCCCGCGGCCAGGGCCGCCTCGATCATTGCCTGGGCCTTTTTCTCCTCCCCGTAAGTCCGTAAGATGCCTTCGCCCCCCAGGCCCAGAATGGTGGCCTGATGTCCGGTGCGGCCCAAACTCCGCTGTGGTAATGTCATGAGTAACTCCTTGGTAGTCAGTAATCAGTAATCAGTAATCAGTAATCAGTGAGAAGTGGAAAAGCTGGCAAAAATTACGTCTTTTCTTTTACTGACCACTGACCACTGACCACTGACCACTGACCACTTAATCTCCCCCTCCTTGACACGCGGGAGCCGCCTGTTATGCTAAAAGATAAGATGCCAGAAAGTAAAGTAAAGTCTTCCTCGCCTTATCCGGGGTTGGCGGAGGCCCTGGCCGAGGCGCCCCGGGCCTGCGGCGTCTATCTGTTCAAGGAGGCCGGGGGCCGGGTCTTGTACGTGGGCAAGGCGGTAAACTTGCGCAACCGCCTCCGCTCCTATCTCCAGAACCAGGAGCGCCACGATCCCAAGACGGATATGATGCTGAAAAAGGCGGCCCGGGTGGACTTTTTGCTGACCAATACCGAGCGGGAGGCCTTGATCCTGGAGCGCAACCTCATCAAGGAGAATCGGCCCCGCTTCAACGTCATGCTCCGGGACGACAAGAATTTTCTCTGTCTCCGCCTCAACCTGAAGGAGGACTACCCGGCCCTGCGCTTTGTGCGGCGCTTTCACGGGGATGGGGCCCTCTATTTCGGCCCTTATTCTTCCGCGGCCATGGCCCGGGAGACCCTGAAGGTGATGAAACGGGCCTTTAAGCTGCGCACCTGCAAGGAAAAACGCCTGGCCCAGCGTTCCCGGCCCTGCCTGGAATACCAGTTGGAGCAGTGTCTGGCCCCCTGTGCCGGGCTGGTGGACGGGGCCACCTACCGGCAGGCGGCCCAGGAGGCGGCCCAGTTTCTCAAAGGCCGGGGCCGGCACCTGGTGCAGCAGCTTAAAAGCCAGATGGCCGCGGCCGCAGCCAACCTGGAGTTTGAAAAGGCCGCGACCTTAAGGGACCGGATCACGGCCATCACCCAGACCCTGGAGCGCCAGGACATGGCCCGGCCCAACTTGAAGGACCAGGACGTCCTGGGGGTGGCCCGCAAAGACGGCCGGGCCCTGGTGCTGGTGCTCATGGTGCGGGGGGGCCTGGTCAGCGGCTCCCGGGAATATTATTTTCCGGACTCCCTGCAGGAGGGCGAACTCCTGGGGGGCTTCCTCAAGCAATATTACACCGAAGAAAGGCCGCTGCCGGACGAGATTCTGCTCCCCTACGACCTCCCGGAAAGACGGCTCCTCCAGGAGGTCTTCCAGGACCAAAAAGGCGGGGCGGTGCGGCTGGTGGCGGGGAAGGCGGGCGGGGAAATCTCGGGCGGGGAGACCCCGCCCCTACAGAAAAACAACCACCGCGCCCGCATGCTGGCCCTGGCCGCAGAAAACGCCTGGGCGGCCTGGGAACGGCGGCAGGTGAAAACGGACCCGGAGGAGGCCCTCCGGGATTTACAGACCCGCCTGCGTTTGGCCCAGTTGCCGGAGCGCCTTGAGTGTCTGGATATTTCCACCTTCCAGGGGAGCCAGTCCGTGGGCGCGCTGGTGGCCTTCACCGGGGGCATGCCGGATAAATCCGGCTACCGCCGTTTCCGCATCCGGGAAGTGGCGGGCCAGGACGATTACGCCATGCTCCGGGAGGTGGTGCGGCGGCATTACGGCAAAGCAGGACAAAAACTGCCGGACCTGCTGGTGGTGGACGGCGGCCGGGGGCAGTTGAACGTGGTGTTGCAGGCCCTTAAGGAAATAAAGGTGACATACTTCCCGGTGGTGGGCCTGGCCAAGGCCGCGGTCCAGGAAGACCGGGAAGTCCGGGACCGGCTCTTTTTTCCGGGGCGCAAGAACCCCCGCTTTTTGCCCGCCAATGCCCCGGGGTGGCTCTTGCTCCTCAAGCTCCGGGACGAAGCCCACCGCTTTGCCATCGCTTATCACCGGGGCCGGGCCCGGAAGGAGATGCTGGACTCCCTGTTGGATGAGATTCCCGGCATCGGCCCGAAGCGGCGGCAGCGGCTGTTACAACATTATCCAGACCTGACAGCCATTAGGGGGGCGCCCCTGGAGGACCTGGCGGCTATTCCCGGTTTCACCCGCCAGGCCGCGGCCGGGCTGAAAGAACGGCTATCGGAAAAAGATTCACCGCAGAGACGTAAAGGCCGCGGAGATTCGCAGAGAAGTCAAAAAAAATGAAGGGTGCGCCTTTTGGCGCACCCGCCATTTATTCTTATTCTCTCTGTGACTATCTGCGCCCTCTGCGTCTCTGCGGTGAAATCCTTTAGTGCCGGGAGTTGGGCGCCTCCAGGGCCTCGATCTGTTCCTGGGTGAGGCCGAAGCGGCGTTCCCGGCGGCGGTAGGCTTCCAGGGCTTGATGAAAATCGTCTTCCCGGAAGTCGGGCCAGAGGGTGTCGGTGACGTAAAGCTCGGTGTAGGCGGACTGCCAGAGGAGGAAGTTGCTCAGGCGGTATTCGCCGCTGGTGCGGATCAGGAGATCAGGATCGGGCATGTCCGCGGTATACAGGTAGCGGGCGAAGAGGGCGGCATCGATTTCCCCGGGCTTAAGGCGGCCGGCCAGGAGGTCTTGGGCCAGGGTCTGCACGGCCTGGACGATCTCGGAGCGGCCCCCGTAGCTCAGGGCCAGGGTCAACACCATCTTGGCCCCCGCCGCGGTGGCGGCCGCGGTTTCAGCCAGGTCGCGCTGCACCGCTTCCGGCAGTTGTTTCAAATTACCGATGGCCCGGAGGGCGATTTGATTTTCCTGCATCTCGGAGAGTTCCCGGTGCAGGTAACGGCGCAGAATGGCCATCAGCACCCGGATTTCCATGGCAGGGCGTTGCCAGTTCTCTTCGGAAAAGGCAAAAAGGGTGAGATAGGAGATTCCCAGCTTGCGGGCCAGGCGGGCAATGACCCGCACCGACTCCACCCCGACCAGGTGGCCCTTGACGCGCAGCAGGCCGCGCTGCTGGGCCCAGCGACCGTTGCCATCCATGATAATGGCCACGTGACGGGGAAGGCGATTGTTTTCGAGGGGAAGGCCGGTCTTAGGCAAGGCTTTCACTCGGGGCACTAAAAGGACATGATTTCCTTTTCTTTGTCCGCGGCCTGGGCATCCACCTTTTTGATGAACTCATCGGTGATCTTTTGGACTTCATCTTGACCCCGGTGGGCGTCATCTTCCGGCAGTTGCTTATCCTTCTTCAGATCCTTGAACTGGTCGTTGGCCTCACGGCGGATATTGCGCAGGGCCACCTTGGCCTCTTCTCCCATTTTCTTCAACACCTTGACCAGTTCTTTACGCCGTTCGGTGGTCAGGGCGGGGATGGGCAGGCGGATCAGCTTGCCGTCGTTCACCGGATTAAGCCCCAGATCGGATTTGAGGATGGCCTTCTCAATATCGCCAATGACGGTGGGGTCCCAGGGCTGCACGGTGAGCAGGCGGCTTTCCGGCGCAGCCAGGGAGGCCACCTGGCTCAAAGGCATGCTGGTGCCGTAGCATTCCACTTTGATCCCTTCCAGCAGAGCTACGGAGGCGCGGCCGGTGCGCACCCGGGACAGGTCCCGGGCCATGGCCTCCAGCACTTTCTCCATTTTCCGTTTCGTTTCCTCCAGCACCTTATTCTTCATGGACTGCGCCCTCCACTAGGGTGCCCACTTCCTGGCCCAGCACCACCTTTCGCATATTACCCGGTTCCAGCAGTTTGAAGACGATAATGGGAATCTTTTGCTCCATGGACATGGTCACCGCGGTGCTGTCCATGACCCTGAGTTCCTTATTCAAGATGTCGAAGTAGGTGAGATGGGGCAGCATCAGGGCCTCAGGATATTTTTCCGGGTCCCGGTCGTAGATGCCCGCCACCTTGGTGCCCTTGAGCAGGGCCTGGGCCCCGATTTCCGTGGCCCTTAAAGCCGCGGCGGTATCGGTGGTGAAATAAGGGCTGCCGGTGCCCGCGGCAAAGATCAGGACCCGGCCCTTTTCCAGGTGGCGCATGGCCCGGCGGCGGATGTACGGCTCCGCTACTTCGTGCATGGCGATGGCCGACAACACCCGGGTGGGCATCCCGGCCTTTTCCAGGACGTCCTGGAGGGCCAGGGCATTGATGACCGTGGCCAGCATGCCCATGTAGTCCCCCACCGTCCGCTCGATGCCCTGGGCGCTCACCGCCAGCCCCCGGAAGATGTTGCCGCCGCCCACGACGATGCCCACTTCCACCTGGAGTTCGGTCACCGTATTGATTTCCCGGGCAATGGCCTTCAGGGTGTCGGGGCAAAGCCCGAATTTCTTGTCTCCGGCCAGGGTCTCGCCGCTTACCTTAAGGAGAATGCGGCGGTATTTGGGCGTCTCCGGGGTCACGGTCTCCTCAGGTTCCCAACTGGTAGCGGGTGAAACGGACCACCCGGAGATCAGCGCCACCCACATCCTTGAGCAGTTGGGTCACGGTGATGTCCGGATTTTTCACAAAGGGCTGTTCCACCAAGCAGTTTTCTTTAAAAAATTTGTCCAGGCGGCCGGTCACCATTTTCTCGATGATCTTCTCCGGCTTGCCGCTCTCCAAGGCCTGGGCTTGATAAATTTCCGTCTCCTGGGCCACCACCTTGGGGTCCACTTCCTCCCGGGTGACGGCCAGAGGATTGGACGCGGCCACTTGCATGGCCAGGTCTTTGACCAGAGCCGCTAATTCCGGAGTCGCCTGGGAGGCGTTCAGTTCCAGGAGCACGCCGATGCGGCCGCCGAAGTGGATATAAGCGCCCACCAGGCCGCCCCCGGCATAACGGGCAAAACGGCGCACCCGGATGTTCTCCCCGGTCTGGCCGATGACTTCGTTAAGATAATCCTGGACGGTGAGGCTGGGTTGCCCCTGCCAGGGCTGCCTCAGCAAGACGTCCACCTCCGCCGGGGCCGCGTCCGCGATCTGCGCTGCCAGACCCTGGGCCAAGTTCTGGAAGGCGTCGGTTTTGGCCACAAAATCCGATTCGCAGTTTACCTCCAGCAGCACGGCGCTCAGGCCGTCCCCGGCCACCTGGGCCACCACCACCCCTTCGCTGGTGGCCCGCTCGGCCCTTTTCCCGGCCACGGCGATACCTTTCTGGCGCAGATAGGCCACGGCCTTTTCCAGATCGCCCTCGGTTTCCTTCAGGGCTTTTTTACAATCCATAAACCCGCAGTTGGTCTTATCCCGCAGGGTTTTTACCAGTTCCGCCGAAATTTCCAAACCTCTCCTCCTTACTTAGAAGCTGTCAGCCATCAGCTGTCAGCTATCAGCCAAGATCAAAGCTATAAAAAACAGGTCCCTGATTTAGCTATCTCAAACCGAAAGAACGAAAACTGCAGGCAGTTTTCTCCTTACTCTGCCGCCGGGGCTTCCGGTGCTTTGGCCTCTTCTGTCGGAGCCGGTGATTCCGCCACTTCCGCCGGGGCCTCCACCGATGCGGCTGCTGCTTCCGGCGCCGGGGCTTCTTTGTCGGTCATGGCCTGGAGGCGTTCTTCCCGGAGTTTCTTGCCCTCAATGGCCGCGTCGGCAATGCGGGAGGTAAGCAGGCGGATGGCCCGGATGGCGTCGTCATTGCCGGGGATGGGATAGTCGATTTCCGTGGGGTCGCAGTTGCTGTCGACGATGGCCAGGATGGGGACCTTGGTCTTCCGGGCTTCCTGCACGGCAATATCTTCTTTGCGGGGGTCCACGATGTAGATGATATCAGGCAGCCCCCCCATATCCTTAATGCCACCCAGGGATCGTTCCAGTTTGGCGGCCTTTTTCTCCATCATCAGCACTTCCTTTTTGGGAAAGCGCTTGAGGGAGCCGTCTTCCTTCATGGCCTCGAAGTTCTTCAGACGTTCAATGGAGCGGCTGATGGTCTGGTAATTGGTGAGCATCCCGCCCAGCCAGCGGTGGTTGACGTAGAACATGCCGGCGCGTTTGGACTCCTCGGCAATGGCGTCCATGGCCTGTTTTTTGGTGCCCACAAACAAGACCTTACCGCCGTCGGCCACTTTTTCCACCACAAAGTTGTAGGCGGTTTTAAAGAATTGGACGGTCTTTTGCAGATCGATAATGTGGATGCCGTTTCTGGCTCCGAAGATGTAAGGTCCCATCTTGGGATTCCAGCGGCGGGTCTGGTGGCCGAAATGCACCCCGGCCTCCAACAACTCCTTCATGGTGACATAAGCCATACTGCTTCCTCCTGGTTAGTCCGCCGCGCCGCCGTCGGCAAGGCCACCGCAAGCAAGCCGTCGGGGACCAGAAAATTCCCCGGCCCCGACTTCCGGTCACTCCCGGCACCAGCTTTGCCCTGGCGGGCGTGAGTAGTATTTTGCAAATCGTGTATTTATACCAGAATTATCAGATACTCACAAGGAATTTTGAGGAGGGTTTAAGAATCTTATGGATTAGCAGTCACATACAACTCATGTTGGTTTTCCCAAAATCCGAAACCGAATTCGGCAAAAAATGTATCTCTTCCTATCACCCCACAATAAAGAGGATGAATTGATAGGGTGTCCACAAGGAGAATAGGAGTATCAATGACCTTGTTAAATAATTCAAAAGACACTGTGTATCTATATGCAGTTTTTAAGCCACCAGCAGTTCCGATGGTAACAGGTGTACCTTGATTCCAAGATTGTAGTCCAAACATTTGGTATAATTGATGGCTTAATGTTGTAATGTTAGCACCTGTATCAAAAAGTAATGGCAAATCAATACGCTTACCTTGTGGAGTAATCAGAGTAACTTGTACTATAGGAAACCATGGTGCATCCTGTTGTGGTCCCTGAATAAATCTAATTGTATTTTCAAAATTCTTGAATATCATATACAAATGTCCATGTTAGTTCTTCAGCAGGTATGAATGTAACAAATGGATTATTGATATCGCTAATCAGAGTAAGAAGATCAGGCAAAGTAAATGCGGAAGCAACTATTTCGTTATCGCCAATAGCGATCCATTGGCCAGCGTATCTTTCCTGGATTAATTGAAGATTATCACTTAGCCAATCTATTCTGCTTCCCTCAAATGGTGAAGGACGCTCTGCACGAATAACAGCTGCATGTTCTTCGGAAACAAATCCTGGAAAAATTTGCCAATATTTTACTCCTAAGTCACATTTCTCCGTCACATAGCATTCCATTCCAATTCTATCGAGATGTGCCAGAATTTCCTCAGGAGAATTTGCCCCGGTTGGCACCGAATCTATAGTTTTCCTCAAATTGCCAATAAACTCCTCACTGATTCTCATTTTTTATCACCTTTGTTCTTTCAACCAAAACTTTTCCAACATTTTGGGCATGAGGAACGCTGAAAGTAACTGTCACCCTTAAACGAGAAGCAGCTTTTGTAATTTTACCATCACGGTCTGGGACCATGGGAATGGTCTCATAAAGCTGCATCACTACTTCATTTCCAGTTGCAATGACTTGGGCGAAATCACAATAAAAAGAAACGGCATTTGGTGATTGCTCGAAGTATCGCTCTATTTGTAGTTCCGGTGGCATGCCTTTTCCGCCATTCATGATTATCTCCTTGACCGAATTTGTGATAAGTCGATTCTTTTATAAAATAATCATCAAGGAGAAAATGACAATACCACCTTCAGACCCTCTTGTCAATCACTTCTCAATTTATTAATCGGCGAAGAGAATCATAAAAGGGTCACAATTCTATATAATTATCTGCAAAGGAAAAGCTGCAGCTGATTTTGCCCATACTTTCCCTGAGAGTTAAGGGCTCCATATGCATATTGCTTACCCCCTAAACGGCGGAATACTGGTGGGCGCCGTGGGGGTTGACGGCGTCTCCAGTTCGGTAAACGCCAGATGCCGTAGATGTGGATTCTTAAGGAGAATGACTCCGCAGGTGATCCCCGCTAACAGGCTGCCCCCGGCAATGGCCAGCCCCGGCCCCAGGTAGTGGGCGGCGATGCCGTACAGGATGCTGCCCAGCGGCGCCAGGCCCATGACGATGAGACCGAAGAGGCTCATGATCCGGCCTCGGAGTTCATCCGGCACGTTCATTTGCAACAGGCTGTTGCCGGTGGACAACATGGTCACCATGCCGAAACCGGCCATGAAGATGAAAACCAGGGCCAGATAGAAATTCCCGCACAGACCCAAACCCAGCAACCCGCAGAGGAAGACCCCCAATCCCCCCAAGAAAGAGGGCATGGGAGGCCGGCGTTGCAGCCGCCGGGCCAGGGTGAGGCCCCCCAGTAAGGCCCCCAGGCCGCTGCCGGAGCTGAGCAGGCCGAAGCCTTTGGGACCTACGCCTAATACGTCCCGGGCCAGGATGGGCAAGAGCACAAAGTAAGGCATGGCCAGGATGGCGATGGCCGTCATGATGTACAGCACCAGCCTGAGTTCCTGGCGCTCCAGGAGGTGATCCAACACCTGCCGCCAGGCCCGCCGGAAAGGCGTCCAGGTCGCAGGCTGAGCCGGAGGCAAATTGATCATGAACAGGGCCACCAGCACCGCCAGGAAGGAGACGGCGTTCAGGAAGAAGCAATTGGCCATGCCTACCCAGGCAATGAGCGCCCCCCCCACCGCCGGCCCCATTACCCGGGTGGCGTTGAACAGAGAAGAGTTTAGGGCAATGGCGTTGGGCAGGTCAGGTCTCCCCACCAAGTCCACGATGAAAGCCTGGCGCACCGGAATATCGAAGGCCATCACCGTGCCCGAAAGAAAGACGATGAGGCACAACAGGGAAATACTGACCAGTCCCTCCAGCACCAGCACTCCCAGGGCCAGGGCCAGGACCATCAACGCGGCCTGCGTGATAAAGAGAAGGCGAAGTTTGGAGGTGTGATCCGCCACCACCCCCCCTAAAAAGGAGAAAAGCAGCACCGGCAGGGTTTGCAAGGCCCCCACCAGTCCCAGATAAAAAGAGGAGTTGGTGAGCAACAGGACTAGCCAACTAAAAGCCAGGGCCTGCATCCAGGAGCCGGTAAGGGAGATCAACTGCCCGGTGTAGAACAGACGGAAGTTCCGATGCCGCAGGGAGGCGAAGGTGGGGAAGTTAACGAAATCCATCTTTCATCTTGACCGATAATTTGGGGGCCGGGGGATGGCTGTGCATAACCATCCCCCAGCCCCGTTTACTTGCCGGATACAAATCAGGCGGATACAAGTTTGTTCTAATTGTACTGAAAAGCCGCGGCCCGCGCAATAAAGTGAAAGAAGGTGAATTTTAGCCCGAATGGTACCGTTCCTTGGCTGGGGGCTTGCCTCTAAATCATGACAAGTTGTTGGCCGTCCCAAACCAGACCTCGAACCTCGAACTTTGCCCTTTTTATCCCGGGATTTGTGACAAATTATGCCGAATACTTTTTCTCTCGCCAGGTTACCCCTTGACACTTCTCCCCAACTGGTCATACTATCGTATGAATTCTCTTGGGAGTCAGGATAGTGGGAACAAGTGCCTTTAGAAACCTTTTAGTTGCCCTGGCCACCATTTTGGACCTGGCCTTGAACATCTATATGTGGCTGATCATCGCCCGGGCTCTGCTTTCCTGGGTCAATCCCGACCCTTATAACCCCATTGTCCGCTTTTTATATAACGTCACCGAACCGGTGCTGAGTTATCTGAGGCGGCGAGTGCCCATGGTCTTCGGGGGCCTGGACCTCTCCCCCTTGATTGTCATCGTGGTCATCATGTTCCTCCGTATCTTTCTGGTGCAAACCCTGCGCGATTGGGCCCTCATGATCGGCTGACCAGTGGCAGGCCGATGTCCCCGTTTTATCTTCCCACCAGCCAGGGATATCTTCTGCGCTTGACCATAGTTCCGGGCGCTTCCCGCACCGAAGTCGTGGGGCTCCTGGGGGACCGCCTGAAAGTGCGGGTGGCCGCCGCCCCGGAGAAAGGCCAGGCCAACCGGAAATTATTGGAGTTTCTGGCGGCACGCCTGGGGCTTCCCAAGAAAACGGTAATACTCCGGGGTGGCGCCCAGAGCCGGGAAAAGGTGGTGGAGGTTTTGGACCTTTCTCCCGACCTGGGAGACCGGTTGCAGGATTTACTTCTTCATGAAGGCCTAACCTAATCTTGACAAGGCGTTTGCCGATGATAACCATTAGAAACAAATAAGGGTAGACTGGGGGAGGTCCAGATGGGTTTTCTGCGGGAGCGGGTCTGCTAGGATGGAAGATTATTACGAAATCCTGAGCATCTCTCGCAATGCTTCTCTGGAGGAGATAAAAACCGCTTATCGCCGTTTGGCCCTGAAGTACCATCCGGATAAGAATCCGGGCAACCTGGAGGCGGAAGAGAGATTCAAGCGTCTTTCCGAGGCTTACCAGGTGTTGTCCGATACGGAGAAGCGCCAGCTTTACGATCTTTACGGCCATGCCGGCTTGGCCGGGATGGACGTGGGCGGCTTCGGCGGTTTTGAAGACATCTTCTCCAGTTTCGGGGAGGTCTTCGAAGATTTCTTTGGGTTCGGGCGGCGGCGCAGCGGCCGGCCCCGGCCTCAACCCGGCGCGGATTTACGCCAGCGGGTGGTGATGACCCTGGAGGAGGTGGTCCGGGGGATAGACACCACCATCGAAGTGGAGCGCCGGGCGCCCTGCCGTACCTGCCAGGGCACCGGCCTGGAGCCCGGCACCCAGCCCCAGGTCTGTACCCGCTGCCAGGGCCGGGGCCAGATAGGCCAGACCCGGGGGCTTCTGAAGATTTATACCACCTGCCCCGAATGTCGGGGCGCGGGCAAACTCATCGCCACTCCCTGCCAAGAGTGTCAAGGCGCGGGCGCCATCTGGGAGAAAAAGCAGGTGCAGTTGCGCATCCCTCCGGGGGTGGATAACGGCACCCGGCTCCGCCTCCGGGGAGAAGGCGAGGCCGGCAAGGCCGGGGGCCCGCCCGGCGACCTGTACATCGAGGTACAGGTCGCGCCTCACGAGCTCTTCACCAGGGACGGTAAAAACCTGCAATACCGGGCCCAACTCTCCTTCGTGGAAGCGGCGCTGGGCTCGGAAGTGGACATCCCCACCATCAATTCTTCCTGCGCGCGCCTCACTATTCCCTCGGGTACCCAGCCCGGGGCCACCTTCCGCATTCCCGGGGAAGGAGTGCCGGGCCTCCGGGGTAACACCCGGGGCGATCTGCTGGTGGAAGTGGAACTGAAAACCCCCACCAACCTCTCCCCCAAACAGGAAAAACTCCTAAAAGAATTCCTCGAGCTTTCCGCCCAGGAAAGCGCCAAAGAAACCGCCAAAGAAGCCACCAACGAAACCGCCAAAACCAAGTAAGACCGTTTGCCGTTTTCTGTTTGCCGCAGGGCAGGGGTGTGCCGCAACTGGGCCTCTTTGAATCGGGGCGGGTTCTGGGGTAAGTCCCTGGTTCGGGGCGTTTTCCTGATGGACGTGGAAAAATTGCGGCACAAGGGGTGGGGGAGTAAAAGGGGCCGGGGCATCTTTTTTGGTTTCTCGCAAAGGCGCCAAGACCGCGAAGAGAGGATAAAAGGACTTGGCGATCTTGGCGTCTTGGCGAGAAATTACCCAGGTGTCCATGGCAGTTGTACCTCGAAGCCTGGGACCAAGGGCAGGGGGCCAGGGGGCAGGGGCCAAGTGTAGGTGTAGGTGTAGGGTGGGCACTGCCCGCCAAATTCCTTATCACTAATCACTGACCCCTGGCAACTGGCTTCCTCCTTCTTGCCCCGGCGGGAAGGCTTGACTTTGGCTGGTTATTCACCTAAGTTCTTTTTGGTCAGCGAAAGTTCCTGAATTTATCGAGGTCAGAGTCAGAGCTTATGGATACTGCGGCGGGGATGTATGCCGAGCTCCCCTATATCACTTTGTATTGGCTGTCCGGGTTTGGCGATCCCAAGTATGAGATCTGGGAGTCCAAGAAGGCGAGTATCGCCGCCACTCCGGAAGAGTTGAGTTTTACGGTGTATCTGGCCTTTCCCCTGGAGGTGGCGGAGGATTGCCGGATTGTCATCCGCCGGCGCGATGGGGGCCTGGTGTTGGCTACAGACTGGTTCCCCGACGAGGAGTTTGAGCTTCAGGCTTTTGCGTCCCAGGGGACCGGCTCGGTGATGTTGCAGAGCAAGTATTTGCGGGAGGTGTTTTTTATCCATTTGCGGAAAGAGTATGAGTAGCCAGTAGCCAGTGGTCAGTAGCCAGTGGTCAGTAGTCAGTGGTCAGTGGTCAGTGGCCAGTGGTCAGTGGTCAGTGAGCAGTAAGCAGTTTTTTGCTGGCCACTGGTTTTTAGAACCCAGCCCTGCCAAAAGCGAGATTCTTCGGTCGCTTCGCTTCCTCAGAATGACAAGATGAAAGGGCACAGGCTGGAAAGCGGAAAAATCCCCTCTAACCCTCCTTGAGAAAAGGGGGAGAAGCGGTGCCCAAGCAGAGCTTGGGCGGATAAGGGCATTCCCAAGCTGAGCTTGGGAAAGAGGAAAGGAATTTGGTGGGCAGTGCCCACCCTACATTTTCTTGAAAGAGGGAGCACAGGCGAGACGCCTGTGCCACCGGTGAAAAAAGAACAGCCGGGGGCGGCTGTTCCACATTTTCAGTGACCAGTAATCAGTCGTCAGTGACCAGTGTTTTTAATGGCCACTGACCACTGACCACTTTTCCCCAAGGGCCGTCCCCCTGAATGCCTGCTCTCCGCCAGCAACTCCCATTCCATCTTAGGCGTACTTCAACTTGGCTTCTTCCAGGGAGCGGATTTGGTCGCGAAGCTGGGCGGCGCGTTCGAAGTCCAGTTTTTTGGCGGCCCGCTGCATTTCTTTTTTGAGGCGGTTGATGGCGGCGGGGGTGGCTTCGGCGGGGACGTAGGCGGTTTGTTGTTCGGCGGCCTTGGGGACGGTGACGTAGTCCTGCTCGTAGACGGAGGAGAGGATATCCTTGATTTTGCTCTGGATGGTCTCCGGGGTGATGTGGTGGCGTTTATTGTAAGCTGATTGGAGGCGCCGCCGCCGATTAGTCTCATCGATGGCCGCGGCCATGGAGGGGGTGGTGCGGTCGGCGTAGAAGAGGACCCGGCCCTTGACGTTCCGGGCGGCTCGGCCGCAGGTCTGGATGAGGGAGCGGGCGGAGCGCAGGAAGCCTTCCTTGTCGGCGTCGAGGACGGCCACCAGGGAGACTTCCGGCAGGTCCAGGCCTTCCCGGAGGAGGTTGATGCCGATGAGGACCTCGAAGACGCCTAAGCGCAGGTCCCGGATGATCTCCATGCGCTCCAGGGTGGTGATGTCGGAGTGGAGGTAGCGGACTTTGAGGCCCAAGTCCCGGTAGTAGTCGGTGAGGTCTTCGGCCATGCGCTTGGTGAGGGTGGTGACCAGGACGCGTTCCCGGCGGTCCAGGACGGCCCGGATTTCGGCCAGCAAGTCGTCTACTTGATGGGTGGCGGGTTTGACCATGATCTCCGGGTCCATGAGGCCGGTGGGGCGGACGATCTGCTCGACGATACGGCTTGCGCCTTGCTCCATCTCGTAGGGGCCGGGGGTGGCGGAGACGTAGATGAGTTGATTAACCCGCTCCTTGAATTCCTCGAAGGAGAGGGGGCGGTTGTCCAGGGCCGAGGGCAGGCGGAAGCCGTAGTCCACCAGGGTCTGTTTCCGGGAGCGGTCGCCCCGGAACATGCCCTGGAGCTGGGGGACGGCGATGTGGGACTCGTCGATGACCACCAGGGATTCCCGGGGCAGGTAGTCGAGCAGCGTGGGGGGCGGCTCGCCCGGGGCCCGGCCGGTGAGGTGGCGGGAGTAGTTCTCGATGCCGTGGCAGTAACCCAATTCTTTGAGCATCTCCAGGTCGAAGCGGGTGCGTTCTTCGAGGCGCTGGGCCTCGATTAATTTATTATGGTTCCGGAACCAGGGGAGGCGTTCGGCCAACTCGGCCTCGATGGCCTCCAGGGCCAGGGCGCGGCGGAGGTCGGTGGTGACGTAGTGGGAGGCGGGATAGACCGTAATTTTTTTCAGGGTGCGTAAGGTGGCGCCGCGCAGGGGGTCGATCTCCTTGATGGACTCCACGGTGTCGCCCCAGAACTCGAGGCGGATGGCCTTATCTTCTTCGTAGGCCGGGAAGATTTCTACGCGGTCGCCGCGGACGCGGAAAGTGCCCCGGTGGAAGTCCAGGTCGTTTCTTTCGTAGAGGATATCGACTAATTTGCGCAGGACCTCTTTGCGGTCCTTTTCCATGCCTTCTTCGAGGTAGAGGAGCATGCCGTGGTAGGCCTCGGGTGAGCCCAGGCCGTAGATGCAAGAGACGGAGGCGACGATGATCACGTCCTGGCGCTCCAGGAGCGAGCGGGTGGCGGAGTGGCGCAGGCGGTCGATGGCTTCGTTGATGGCGGAGTCTTTTTCGATATAGAGGTCGGCCTGGGGCACGTAGGCCTCGGGCTGGTAGTAGTCGTAGTAGGAGACGAAATATTCCACGGCGTTGTCCGGGAAGAATTCCTGGAACTCGCCGTAAAGCTGGGCCGCCAGGGTCTTGTTGGGGGCCAGGACCAGGGTGGGGCGGTTGATGCAGGCGATGACGTTGGCGATGGTGAAGGTCTTGCCGGAGCCGGTGACCCCTAAAAGAACCTGGTGGGGCTCGCCGCCGCGCACGCCGTCCGCCAGCTTTTTGATGGCCTGGGGCTGGTCGCCTTTGGGCTTAAAGGAGGTGACGAGGCGGAAGCGGTCGGGCATAAAAACATTATAGCATGAGGGAAAGGCATGGGGGGAGTAAGCAGTGAGCAGTAAGCCGTAAGCAGTAAAGAAAAGGAGGGATCGGGGAGTACCTGATTTTCGCTGCTCACTGCTCACTGCTCACCGCTCACTGGACTCCAGGCCCTATCACAGCTTGCGGCGCATGATATGGAAACTTTCCTCCCCTTCCATGTCTGGGGAGAAGAGTTCTTTCACCTTGAATCCCAGCTTTTCATAGAGACGCATGGCGCCGTTTTTGACGAGGTCCACGTCCAGCTCCACTTCGTCCAGGTCTTTCTTTCTCAGGGCGCAGAAGGATTCCTGGAGAAGTTGGGTAGCGATGCCCTGGCCTTGGTAATCCGGATGCACCGCCACCCGGAGGATGATGCCCCGGCGGGCGATGTCGCAGCAACAGGCCACCAGGAAACCCACGGTTTCGCCGGTTTCCGCGGATACGGCCAAGAGAAAGACGTCGTCCAGAGAGGCCTTGAACTGATAGTAATCCCACTGGCCCCCGAAGGCCAGGCGCTCGATCTCCAGGATCCGGGGGAGATCCCGGAGCAAAGCGCGTCTAAGGCCGACGCCCACGTCTCTGGGGGCTTCCATGAGAGTTTGGGGCATAAGGCACCTCCTGAGGAAAAAGGGGAAAGGCATCCCGGTTAGCCCCCGGTTGCGGGGCTAACAATGCGGATGGAAGGAATATTTTCTTCCGCCGGAGGTTATGCTTTAGTTAATAAGGCTAATCGGGGTTCGAAACGAGGGATTGGCACCGCAATTTTAAATGATGGTTAAGTTCAGGACCAGATAGACAGCCTCAGGCGGAAGGCTGGGTGGTTTACCAAGGTTCCACCTCCGTTGCCGGATTTTTTAGGGAGCGCGGCCGGGCTGGACCGCAATAATTACCTTTTACAATATATCCAAGAAAAAGGGAAAATGGCAAGGGAAAATTACGAGCCAAGGTGCAAAATAATGGTCCCGGCCCTAAAGTCTTGAGGAGAGCCAAGGGAGGAGGCCTGGGACTGGTAACCCCAAACTCCTCCCTCGAACCAGTGAAAGCGGTGATTAAGGGACTTGGAGGGGAGGCGAAGGAATATGGGTTGCTATCCTCCGCCCTTAAGCCGTAGTAATGATTTTGTCGAACTCCTCCAAGGTAATGGCCGGACAGGTGGTGAACTCGATACCGGTCATTTTACCCAAGGCCACGGAAGCTGTGACCGCGGCCACGGTGCCGGGCAGCTCAACCACCACCAGCAGGTCGGTTTCCCCCAGCAAGGCATAGGCCGCCTTGATTTCTCCGCCCAGTTTCTTGATCACCCCCTCTGCGGCCTGGGACCGCTCCGGGCTGGCCTCTTTAATGGCCTGGGCCGAGTACTTGCCGAACATCAGGAAGGTGGGCATGTGCAGTCCTCCTTGAAAAGATCGTTTTCCGTTTTGGGTTTTTCGTTTTTCGTTAAAAAAATAAAGGATCATCAAGGCGATACAATTTAAGTTTGAGAATATCAAACACTTCGACGATCTCTTCGGTGATGGGCGGGGGTATAGGTTCGCCGTGTTTCTCCAGATTTTTCAAATAACCGGTGATGGCTTCCTTGATGTTTGCCTGGGCCTCTTCCCTGGTTTTTCCTTGGGAAATGCAACCAGGGAGACTTGGGCACTGGGCGACAAAAACCCCGTCTTCGTCTTGTTCGATGATTACTCGAAACTTCATGGCTATCCGTTCCGCTATAGGTATTCTTTATCCATGTTTAATTCTTTTGTAAGCCTGATCCAAACCTTCAGGCCCTAACTGACCACTGACCACTGACCACCGACCACTGACCACTGACCCCTAACCCCTGGCCCCTGCCTCACTTCACCCGCCAGATGGTGCCCTGGGGGGTGTCTTCCAGGAGGATGCCTTTGTCCAGCAAATCTTTACGGATGCTGTCGGCTTTGGCGAAGTCTTTGGCTTTGCGGGCCTGGGTGCGGGCGGCGATGAGGGCCTCGATCTCCGGGGGGCTGATGCCTAAGTCCAGGGGTTTCTGGCGCAGGGATTTGACCATCTCCCCGGGGTCGGCCTGGAGGAGGTTGAGGACCGCGCCCAGCTCCTTAATTCCCCTGTGTAGATTATAGAGAATGGTGAGATAACCCGGTTCGGAGCACTGTTCCTCCAGCAGGCGGTTGAGGAGGCGGATGGTGTCGAAGAGGTAGCCCAGAGCCTGGGCGGTGTTCAGGTCATCGTCCAGGGCGCCGGTGAGGCGGCGATGTAAGGCTCCCAGGCGGGCGCATTCCTCCAAGTTAAGGTTGGCGGGGTAGTAATCCAGTTCCCCGGGGAGGGTGACCTGGGGATATTGGCGCAACACCTCCTCAATATGGGCCAAAGTGGTGTAAAGACGCAGGAGCGCGGTCTCGGCCTCCGCCAGGGCCGCGTCGGAGAAGTCCAGGGGGCTGCGGTAATGGGCGTTGGTCAGGAAGAAGCGCACCACTTCCGCGGGGAATTTCGACAAGACCTCTTTCACTGTAAAAAAATTTCCCAGGGACTTGGACATCTTCTCCTGGTCGATGGTCAAGAGGCCGTGGTGCAGCCAGAAGCGGGCAAAGGGTTTGCCGGTGGCCGCCTCGGATTGGGCCAGCTCGTTTTCGTGGTGGGGGAATACTAAATCCTGGCCGCCGCCGTGGAGGTCCAGGGTCTCCCCCAGGTAGCGCATGGCCATGGCCGAACACTCGATGTGCCAGCCCGGCCTGCCTGGCCCCCAGGGGCTGTCCCAGGCCGGTTCCCCGGTCTTCGAGCCCTTCCAGAGGACGAAATCCAGGGGGTCTTCCTTATGGGGGTCCACCTCGATGCGGGCGCCCACCTGCATATCGTCCAGGTTCTGGCCGGAGAGTTTGCCGTAACCGGGGAAGCGCCGGACCCGGAAATAGACGTCTTCCCGGCCCTGGTAGGCAAAGCCCTTATCCTGTAAAACCCGGATGAGGTCGATGATCTCCGGGATATGCTCCGTGGCTCGGGGTTCGATCTGCGCCGGGGGGATGCCCAGGGCCGCCATGTCCTCCTGGAAGGAGGCGATGTAGCGCTCCGCCACCTCCAGCCAGGGAATGCCCGTCTCCTGGGCCCGGCGGATAATTTTGTCGTCGATATCGGTGAAATTCCGCACCCAGGTGACGTCCAACCCCAGGTGTCTCAAATAGCGCACCAGGACCTCAAAGACCACGGTGGAGCGGGCGTGCCCCAGGTGGCAGTCGTCGTAGACCGTCACCCCGCAGGCATAGAGGCCCACTTTCCCGGGGTGGAGGGGCTGGAAAGTTTCTTTGCGTCTACTTAAAGTATTATAGAGCTGCATATGAAAAAGGTGTTGACAAGTCCGGGAAGATAAGAGAAGTCATTTTGCTAGTCCTGCTTGGCAGAGTTCAAGGTTCAAGGTTCTAAGTTCAAGGTTGGGGGTCTCTCGATCGGGAACTTTTCATAATTTCTAGGTGAGCCGCAGGCTCAAAATTGACTGCTCCGGAAATGGGGGAGCAACCTTAGGAGGAACAATGTCCGAAGTTATCAGCCGGGTGCCGAAAAACGCCCGAGAAGTTTTGTTTCTGTCTCTGTCCGAATTCAAGGGTCACCGTCTCATCGACTTCCGGGTCCATGTCCCCGGGGATACCGAAGAGGAATGGGTGCCCACCAAGAAGGGGGTCTCCCTGGCGGTGGGGCTCTATCCGGCTTTCAAGCAGGCCCTGGCCCAGTTGGAAGCGGCCTTGCTGGAGCAGGGCCTCCTGGACCCGGAGGACCTGGAGTCCCCCCAGTAAGGCCTTTTTAGTGAGCAGTGAGCAGTAAGCAGTGAAAAATACCCCGCCAGATTCGGGTCTTACTGCTCATTGCTTAGGGCTTACCAGTTTACCGGTCCTCCTCCGCCGGACCATTTTTTAAAGGTCCCTCTCTCTCGCCCTAAATATTACCCCAGTACCTCCCGGTAGGCAAACGGAAAAGGGGGAGACGACGTGGGGGCGAAAATGGGAAACGCACATGGAGGTGGGGATTTCTTGCGGGGGGCCGGGGCCGGGGGAGGGCGGCAGCGCTAATTTTGGAGGAAAGCGCAAAGGCCGGGGCGATACTTGTCTCAGACCTTTTAAGTCCTTTCCAGGAGGCTTTTTTTCCGGTCTTTAATCCGGGTTTTTTGCTGCGTGGCCCGGTGCTTGCTTTTATCCTCATAAAGAGCCCGGTCGGCCTGGGCCATGAGGATCGAGGGGGTAATCTTCTGGTTCGGCTGGAACCGGGCGTAGCCCAGGCTGAGCCCCACCGGGAAGGGAAAAGCCGCGGCCAGGCTCTTTTCCACCAAATTGCGCACGGTTAGCAGGCTGCCGAGGGGGCGGTAGTAGAGACAGGCGAACTCATCTCCTCCATGCCGGGCTAAGATTTCCGGTTCCTCCAGCTGGCTCTTCCAGGAGCGGGCCAGTTCCTGGAGGAAGACATCCCCCACCCGGTGCCCCCACTGGTCGTTGATCTCCTTGAAGCGGTCCACGTCCGCCATCACCGCCAGGAAAGGGCGTCCGGCCCGGCAGGCTTCTTCCAGAGCATTATCCCAGTGGCGCCGGTTATAGAGGCCGGTGAGTTCATCCCGCCAGGCCAGATCCTGGAGGTCTTTCTGGGCCCGGTTCAGGCGCAGCCCCGCCTTCACTTTGGCCCCCACTTCCACCGGATCAATGGGCTTGGTAATGAAGTCGTCCGCGCCTTGGGCGATGCCTTCGCTGATGTAACTCTTTTCCAGGGCCGTGAGAAAGATAAAGAAGGTATTTTTCAGGGCCGGGTTGCCCTTGATGGCCTGACAGACCTGGGGGCCGTCCAAGCCGGGCATCATCCAGTCGCAGATGATCAGGTCCGGCTTCTCCTGTTGTGCCTGGGCCAACCCCGAGGCGCCGTCGGCCGCCACCATTACCTGATAGCCGTCTTTCTCCAAAAATTTTTGGAGTATCCGCAGACACGCAGGATCGTCATCCACCACCAAAACCCTGGGGATTGCCGGCATGGGAACCTCTGCTACCGATATCGGTTATTAATCAAATTATCCTGAAATAGTAATAACTTATAATTCTTATTAGACTGCCTTTGCCCGGAAATCAGACGGTATCCTGTCCTGATCTATCCCCGGCCTTCCTTAAAGAGGGTTTTTTTTCAGCCGGCCGGCCACCTTCTCCATGAGTTCCTTAGCCCGGAAAGGCTTGTTCAAGGTGGGCGGCAACTCCTGGAGGCCCACCTGGTCCTGGCTCAAGGCCACTTCATGTCCGGTGACCAGAAGCACCGGAATAATATTGGTCTCCTGGTCTCTCTGGAGAGCCTGGTAGAGGTCCAGGCCGCTGCGCAATCGGGCTCGAGGGCGCACCGGCAGGCCCATGTCAATGGTAGTCAGCGCCGGGTGCAAGCGCCGGGCTCCTTCCAGGCCGTCATCCGCGGTTACTGCGTACGCGGTGCGATAACCGCCTTTGTTGAGGATTTGGACCATGACGTCAATGATTTTGGGCTCATCCTCCACCACCAGCACCAGGGGGCCATCAGCCGGCCCGGTGATGCGGAAGCCCTTTTCCCGGTCTTCGGCCCGGCGCCAATATAGGGGTTGGGACACCATGGGGAGGGTAAAAAAAACCCTGGTTCCCTGGTTCAGGCCGGGGCTGGTGAGCCAGATCTGGCCGCCCATGAATTCCACCAGGGTTTTGCAGATGGCCAATCCCAGGCCGGTGCCGCCATATTTCCTGGTGGTGGAGCCATCCCCCTGGACAAATTTTTTGAACAAGTCTTTCTGGACCTCCGGGGCAATGCCGATGCCCGTGTCCTGGACTTCGAAGCGCACGTGGCCTTTGGCGGGGAAGGCCCGGGCCTTGATCTTTACCTCCCCCCGATGGGTGAATTTGATGGCGTTGGCCACCAAGTTGACCAGGACCTGCTGGAACTTCCCCGGATCGGCCCGCACCATGGTTTCGCTCCGGGGAGGCGTGAAGCGCAACCTCAACGCTTTTTGATCCGCCTGGATTTCCGTCAGTTTCCGCACCGCCTCAAAGGTATGCAGTATGTTCACTTCTTCTAATTGCACTTCCATCTGTCCCGCTTCCATCCGGGCGCTGTCCAACAGGTCGTTGATCAGGTTCAGGAGGTTGCGGGCGCTGTCTAGGGCGTTTTGGAGAAACTCCCGCTCTTCCTCGGGAGTATCGCAGAGGCCGTTGAGGACCAGGCGCAGATAACCCATGATGGCGTTTAAGGGAGTGCGCAGCTCGTGGGAGGTGTTGGCCAGAAATTCGCTCTTTAAACGGTTGGCCCGGTCCAGTTCCAGGTTGACATCCTCCAGGCTGCGATTGAGACGCATCAGAGTCAACTCCTGGTGCTGCATGCGCCGCACCAGCTCTTTTGGCGACCGCTTATCTTGAATGATGGCCACACTACCCAGGATTTTCTTTTCCGGGCTGAAAACGCGCACCAGGGTGATTTCCACCGGCACCGCCTTACCCTGGCGATTGGAGACCATGATGGGCCAGTCTTCCACCCGCCCCTTGGCCCGGCACTCGGCCAGCATCCTATTCAGGGCCAGGGGATCGGGGTAGAACTCTCGAAAATGCCGGCCCACGATCTGCCGGGGTTCCAGGCCGCAGATGAGGGTACAACCCGGATTGGCAAAACGGATAATGCCCGTGTGGTCGGCGACGCCCACGCCCCGTAAGGAGAGGTTACCCAGGGTCTCCAGGAAGGAACCGACCACCTCGGTGGAAAAACAGATAGATAACGGCGGCGCTTCCACCTTTTGCGGCTCCGTTCCGGCTTCTTTGGCAAGCGTGTTCCTCATGCTGCCTCCCTTCCTATAACTTTCGGAAGTCTTAGCGGGAACTTGAACAATTCCCCAACCTTTTTTCTCCCTGATCTTCACCTTGATTTGTCTACAATAATTAATATATTATCCGGAAAAGCACACCCGGCCTTGACGGCCGGTAAGGAGTAATTATGAGCTATACGGCCAAAGACTATTCTTTTCTCTTGGGAATGCGGGGTTTCAGCGACACTTTGTTAAAAAATCATTTCACCCTCTATCAAGGCTATGTCACCAATACCAACAAGGTCATGGATCTCCTGGCGGCCAAACTGAAAGAAGGCCAGGAAGGCACTCCGGAATTTGCCGAACTCAAAAGGCGTTTGGGCTGGGAGTTCAACGGCATGCGCCTTCATGAACTCTACTTCGAGAACCTGGGCGGCGACGGTAATCCCCTCCAGGCCCCCAACCTCACCAAAAAGGTGATGGTCCAGTTCGGCTCCGTGGAAGCCTGCGCCCAGGACTTTATGGCCACCGCGGCCATGCGGGGCATCGGCTGGGTTATTTGTTACGAGGATAGCCAGAGCGGCCTGCTCATCAATCAATGGATCAATGAGCACGATGTGGGACACCCTGCGGGCTGCAACCCCATCTTGGTCCTGGACGTTTTTGAGCACGCCTATATGATCGATTATGGCTTGAAAAAGGCCGACTATCTCACCAGCTTCTTCAATAACATCAAGTGGGAAGCGGTGGAGAAGCGTCTGGAGACGGCTTAGAAATAGGGCCAAGTTCCAGGTTCAAAATTCCAGGTTACAGGTTAAGAGTAAGGCGGGCCTGGCGGCCCGCCTTCACCTTGCGGACCTCTCGGCAAAAATCCTTTACTTCCCTCAGTTCTTCGGGTTACGCTGAGTAAGCCCGTTTAGGGCTAATTTTATGGTTTGGAGAATTTATGCGCCGCACCGGCTATGTCTATGACGAACGTTACCTGCAACATGATCCCGGGTCCTGGCATCCGGAGCGCCCCGACCGCCTGAAGGCTATTCAGAAGAACTTTAAGGAAGAGGGTCTCCTGGAGTTAATGGTGCCCATCCAACCCTATAAGGCCCCCCTGGAGTGGGTGGAGCGTCTCCATGACCCCGATTACATCCGGCGTTTCCGGGAGGCCTGCGCCAAGGGCAGGACCATCTTTGGGGTGCCCGATTGCGGCATCTGCCGGGGGTCCTATGACATTGCGCTGCTGGCTGCCGGCGGCGTTCTGGCCGCGGCGGACGCGGTGATGGCCGGAGAAGTGGACAACGCCTTCTGCGCGGTGCGGCCTCCGGGACATCATGCCGAATACAACCGGGCTTTGGGCTTCTGCTTTTTTAACAACGTGGCCCTGGGCGCGGTCTATCTCCTGGAAAAGTTCGGCCTGGCACGGGTGGCCATAGTCGATTGGGACGTGCATCACGGTAACGGCACCCAGCATCTCTTCGAAACCGACCCCCGGGTTTTTTATTTATCCCTGCATGAAGACCCCCAATATTGTTATCCCGGCACCGGTTACCACCGGGAGATGGGTAAGGGCCCGGGCCAGGGCTTCACTTTGAACCTGCCTTTTGAGCCCCGGAGCGGGGACGAGGAGTATCTGGAAGCCATGAAGCAAGAGGGCCTGCCCCGGCTGCGGGAATTTGCTCCCCAATTTTTATTGATCTCCGCGGGCTTCGATGCCCACCAGCACGACCCCTTGGCCCACATGAACCTCAGCCGGGATGCTTACCGGCAGATGGGGCAAATGCTTCTGGACCAAGCCCAGGAGACCGCGAGCGGCCGGCTCATCGCCGTCTTGGAAGGAGGCTATAACCTGGAGGTCCTGGAGGAGTGCACCGAGGACCTGGTCCGCTTGCTCCTGGACATACCCCTGGACCACTTTTGAGGAGAAAATACTGCTATAGTTTTTGGTAAAGAAATTTGGAGGGTACTTGCCTGGTTAATTTGATACCAGTTAAACCTTCTTACCATAAGGTTGTATAAATAAAATAGACTTACAATGGTCTGTTAATATTTATTTTTTTAACTATTAACCAAAAATTAACAATAAAAATTAAAAAATTTTATTTAAATTACTTGACAACTCCCGGGAAATTGTGCTACAGGGCTAAGTATCCTTTAGTCAGGCGTGATGCAGTGAATCGGGGCGATACAATAGTAGCAGAGCATGGCAATGACGGTATGGCGGGAGCCGGCCGTTTTTTTTTTGGCCTGCGCCCCCCGCGGCTGAAGGCTGGCAAAGGAATTAAGGTCTAAGGAGCGGGAGGAGTTATGGAGCGCTATACCGGTAGCGTCAAGTGGTTCAATGAAGCCAAGGGCTATGGCTTCATCAAGCGGGATGATGGCCCCGACCTCTTCGTGCACTACACCAACATCGTGGGTACCGGCTTTCGCACCTTGAAGGAAGACGACAAGGTGGAATTCGAGGTGAACGAAGGCCCCAAGGGTTTGCAGGCGATCAAGGTCAACAAGCTTTAGCGCGACAAGGTAAGGCCAAAAATGGCTTGGGAGGTGGCCTTAGGCCACTTCTCGGGGTCAGTTGCGCCCTTCTCTTTACCGTCAAGGCGGTATCAGCCCGGGTGTGCCGGGGTGAGCCGCCTTTTTTGGTCCTTCGTAAGGGGGAGGGGCCAGGGTCATGGGGAGCGGCGTCTTTAGTCCTTTGATTATCGCGATCCCTTAATAGACCTGGTGTTATTAATGGGGGGGAGCATAATATCGTCACTCTTCCCAGAATGCAGATAATGGCATGACAGATTTGGTTTTGATGTGGCCAGCAGAACCCAAGTCGCCTCAGGAGGGATGGCAAGTCGGACTTATGGCAAGGGGAGGGGCTTTCCGGTTGTCAGGTCAACAAAGTTATAACTGAACCCAGGCTGAGCCTAACGATGGTGGCAGAACCCACTAAGGGACGCCTTTGTTAATGCCAGGCGCCGACCCTGGCAGGCTGTTGACAAACCCCAGGGAATCAAGATAGATTTTCCAGATCGAGGCAATTGCAGGGCCTAACGAGGGGCAAAGGCGCAGAAAAATCCGTCGCCCCCTGTCCTTGCAGGTTAAAGTTTTGGTCCCTGACGCCGACTAGGGCCTTGCAAAAGACCGAAATAATTCTTATAATTTATTTTAAGGGGGCGTAACGGCTTCGACGTAGATAGAGAACTGCTAGTTGCATGCCGAGGTCCTGTCCGCTCGTAAAACGGGTAGGAAAAACACAATTGCCGACAACTACGGCTACGCTCTAGCCGCTTAAGGCTAGCGCCTGGGAATCTTACGCCGGGAGAAGACCCCAGGTGACCGCTTCCTGGCAAAGCTGCCGGGTTCTCCTGTGGCCCGACGGACGAAAATTAGAGCAGGATAGTCTCTGGGAATTCCGTCGGCGGAAGTCTCCAGGGGCGAAAGCAAAACGTCGACTAAGCATGTAGATGCTATCACGGACTGTTTGCGGACGCGGGTTCGACTCCCGCCGCCTCCACCAGTTTTGACTCCTTAAAGCCCAGCAAGCCGCTGGGCTTTATAGTTTTTTCCCAAGAGGAGCAAAAATGCCCCTGGATCATACCTGGCTCTGCCGCCGCCTGGTGGAAGACAGCTTGGACGCCATTATCTTCGCGGATCAAGAAGGAATCATCCGCCTCTGGAATAAGGGCGCAGAGGAGATGTTCGGCTATCCGGCCCTGGAGGCCATGGGCCAGTCCCTGGATCTGATCATCCCCGATAATCTTAGGGACCGGCATAATGAGGGCTACCGCCGGGTGATGGCCTCGGGCACTAGCAAATACGCCCAGGACCTGCTGGCCGTCCCCGCCAGGCGCCGTGACGGCTCCCGCCTTTCCGTGGAATTTACCATTATCCCGGTCCGGGGAGAAAAGGGGGAGATTCTGGGCGTGGGGGCCATCATCCGGGAAGTCACCGCCCGCTGGCAGCGGGAACAGGAGAGGGGCGCCCGTCTGGCGGCTCTGGAAGCCCAGGTGTCTAAAGGCAACTAGCCTCCTGCCTCCACCTGACTGGCAAGTGTCAACCGCTTTGGCGGTATGTCGGACTCTTCTACACCTTTCATCCCCCGCCGCCGCAGTTTAGGGTGGCCAGAACCGGCAGATGATTGCCGGGTCTGCTTTTCCCTGCCTCGGAGCCATGCTTCCTTTTTACCCAGGTAAAGAAGTAACTTATGTGGCATTTTTACGCATTATTTATAACATACTGTCATTTAAAGCAAAATATCTATCGAACTATACCTCCCTATTAGAAATTACGCATTAGCGCATTTGTGCCGCCCTACCTGAAAATCGTCAAAAACATGTGATTTCTTTTACTTAGCCGATTGCTCTCCCCGGGCATAGCCTTTGCACTACCGGTTTTCTCAGAGATAGAGGTTTAAAGGAGAGCATGTTTAACCCTTGACGGCGGCAAAGGTGCGGCGATGACCGAAAAGTGCGGCAGGCTGTTGATCGCCGAGCGTGGCTGCGGGCTGGCCCAGGGGCTGTCCTCCTGGCTGGCGGAGCAGGGCCACACCTATAAGGCCGTGGACAACATCAAAGACGTGCTCATGACCCTCCAGAATGAAAAGATCAACGTCCTGGTCATGGATGTCAAACTCCCGGAAGAAATAGGCTATGAGGCCATTTCCATCATCAAAGGGCATTACCGGAAATTGCCCATCATTATTACTGCGGATGAAAACAACCCGGAACAGGAAAGCCGCATCCGCCGGGAAGGCATTTTTTATTATCACGTGAAGTCATTTGGCATGGATGAACTCATCTTAGCCATTTCCAATGCCATGGTGCGCTCAGCCCACTAAGTCAAAGGGGAGTTCCATGCAATTACAACAGAAACTGACCGACGGGGAATTCGCAATTTTAGTGGAGATGGAACCGCCCAAGGGCGCCGACACGGTGGCCATGATCGCCAACGCCTGGGCGGTGAAAGGAAAAGTGGACGCCTACATCATCCCGGAAATGAGCAATGCGGTGATGAAAATGAGTTCCCTGGGGGGCGCGCTCCTGCTGCAAAGCCGGGGTCTGGAAACGGTGCTCCAGGTCTGCTGCCGGGACCGCAACCGCCTGGCCATCCAGGGGGATCTGCTGGCGGCCCAGGCCTTGGGCGTGCCCAACGTCATGGCGGTCACCGGCGAGGAAATCGCCCACGGAGACCATCACAAGGCCCGGGCCGTTTATGACCTGGAGCTCCAGGAGTTGCTGGAGGCCCTGAAGACCCTGAGAGGCGGCCGGGACCTGGCCGGGGTGGATCTCCAGGGGTCCCCGGATTTTTATGTGGGGTCCACCATGAAGGTGACCCCCAGAGGAGAGCTTTGGGACCAGGAACTGGAGGAGTTGGATCGAAAAATCGCCGCGGGCGCCGCATTTTTTATCACCCAACCCATTTTCGACCCTGAGGCTTTGGCCAGACTCCAGGAAAGCCTGGAGATGCGCCGGGCCGCGGTCATTCCCTCGGTGCTGCTGCTGAAGTCGGTGGGCATGGCCAAGTACATCAACCGGCATATGGAAATGAAAATTCCCGAAGAATTTGTCAACCGCATCCAGAAGGCGCCGGATAGGGTGAGGGAATGTGTGCAGATAGCCGCAGAACTGGTGGCCGCCTTTAAGGCCCAGGGTTGCCCCGGCGTGAATATTTCCACCATCGGCTGGGAAGACAAACTTCCGGGGATTCTGGCGGCAGCCGGGGTCTGAGACCGGAACTCGCATAGGAAGCAAGATATGCCCAAAGAAAAAGAGAAAATGGCCCAGGACAAATCCCCCAAGGGTGGCAACGGCAAAGGCGCGGCCGCGCCTTCTGGCGCGGTGATGGTGGTGGGCGGCGGGGTGGCTGGCATTCAGGCTTCCCTGGATCTGGCCAACGCCGGCTTTTTCGTGCACCTGGTGGAGGCCAAACCGGCCATCGGCGGGGTCATGGCCCAACTGGACAAGACCTTCCCCACCAACGACTGCTCCATGTGCATCATTTCTCCCAAGCTGGTGGAATGCGGGCGCCATCTGAACATTAATATTCATACCTTGACGGAAGTACAGAGCGTCAGCGGGGAGCCGGGGAACCTGACGGTGACCCTGGCCAAGGAGCCCCGTTACATCGATCCGGCCAAGTGCACCGGTTGCGGCGAGTGCGCCAACGTCTGCCCTGTGGTAATGCCGGATGAGTTTAATGCGGGCCTGGCCGACTGGCACGCGGCCTACCGCCTCTATCCCCAAGCCATCCCCGCGGCCTTCGGCATCAAGAAGCTGGACCGGGCCCCCTGCACTCTGACCTGCCCGGCGGAGATCAACGTCCAGGGCTACGTGCAGTTAGTGAAGATGGGGAAGTACGAGGAAGCGGTGAAGCTCATTATGGAGCGCCTGCCGCTCCCCGGGGTCCTGGGCCGGGTCTGTCCCCACCCCTGTGAGTCCAAGTGCCGCCGGGCCGAAATGGATGAGCCGGTGGCCATCTGCAGTCTAAAACGCTTTGCCGCGGACCGGGTGGATTTAAGCAGTTTCACCCCGCCCCTGGTGGAGGCGAAACCCGAGAAGATCGCCATCGTCGGCTCCGGCCCCGGGGGCCTGAGTTGCGCCTACCACCTGGCCCTCAAGGGCTACCGGCCCACCATTTACGAGGCTCTGCCCAAGGCCGGAGGCATGCTCCGGGTGGGGATCCCCGACTACCGGCTGCCCAAGGACGTGTTGGATCGAGAAATCGACAACATCCTGCGCCTGGGAGTGACGCTGAAGACCAACACCGCCCTGGGGAAGGATTTTACCCTTGATTCACTCTTTGACGAAGGCTATAAGGCCGTCTTCCTGGGCATCGGCTGCCACGTGGGGAAACCTTTGGGAATTGCCGGGGAAAACACCCCCGGGGTGGTTCAGGGGGTGGATCTCTTAAGACGCCACAACCTGGGCGAGCCCCAGGAGATCGGCAAGTCCTTGGCGGTCATCGGCGGCGGCAACGTGGCCATCGACGTAGCCTGCACCGCCCGGCGGCTGGGCTCTGAGGTGACCATCGTCTACCGCCGCTCCCGGGAAGAAATGCCCGCATTTGCCCATGAAGTGGAACAGGCCCTGTGCGAGGGCGTGAAGATCATCTATCTGGCCGCGCCTCTGGAAGTGGTGGCAGGCGCGGAAGGCAAGGCCATCGGTCTTATCTGCCAGAAGATGGAGTTGGGCGAACCCGACGCCTCGGGTCGCCGCAAACCGGTGCCCATCCCCAACGAGACCTTTGAGCTGCCGGTGGATATGATCGTTCCGGCCATCGGCCAGGAAGCGCCCCAGGGGCCCCTGGCGGACTGCGGCATAAAGCTGTCCAAATGGGGCACCATCGAGGTGGATGACGTAACTTATCAAACCTCCCGGCCCGGGGTCTTCGCGGCCGGCGACGTGCACACCGGCCCCTGGATCGCCATCGAGGCGGTGGGGGGCGGCATCGAGGCCGCGGAGTCCATTGACCGTTATCTCCAGGGTCTGGATCTGCGGGAAGGCCGCAGCGAGGGAGAGGAAGCCCATAAGCGCTGGGCCGCCATCCCCAAGGACGAGGAAGGCCAGCTCCGGGAAGTGATGCCCACCATCCCGCCGGAGCACTCCTGCGCCTGTTTTGAGGAAATCGCCACGGGCTACAGCGAAGAGCAGGCCCAAAGGGAGGCGGGGCGCTGCCTCAACTGCGGCGTCTGCTCCGAGTGTATGCAGTGCGTCGCCGCCTGCCAGGCCGGGGCCATCGACCACAGCCAGAAACCACAGATCGAAGAGGTCAAGGTGGGCGCGGTCATCATGTCCCCGGGCTTCCAGACCTTCGATCCCACAAAATATGAGACCTACCATTACGCCCAATTCCCCAATGTGGTCACCTCCCTGGAGTTTGAGCGCATCCTGTCCGCGTCCGGGCCTTTCGCCGGCCATTTGGTGCGGCCATCTGATCATAAGGAACCGAAGAAGATCGCCTGGTTGCAATGCGTGGGCTCCCGGGACGTGAAGACCCATTCCTACTGCTCGGCGGTCTGCTGCATGTATGCCATCAAAGAGGCGGTGATCGCCAAGGAACACGCGCCCTATGATCTGGACGCCGCCATCTTCTACATGGATATGCGCACCTATGGCAAGGAATTCGAGCAATATTACCACCGCGCCAAGAACGAACAGGGGGTGCGCTTCATCCGCTCCCGGATTCATACTATTGACTTGGCTCCCGACAATGACCTGCGCATCGTCTATACGGACGAAAGCGGGGTGAAGAAGGAAGAAATCTTCGACCTGGTGGTCCTCTCCGTGGGCATGGAAGTGAGCGAGGGGGCAAAAAATCTGGCCCAGACCTTGGGCGTGGACGTTAACCAGCATGACTTCGTGAATACCACACCCCAGGCGCCGGTGGCCGCCTCCCGGGGCGGGGTCTATGTCTGCGGGGCCATGCAGGGGCCCAAGGACATCCCGGAATCGGTGATGCAGGCCTCCGCAGCCGCAGGCGCGGTGAGCGCCTCTTTAGGCGCGGCCCGCTGGACCGAGACCAGGGTTCGGGAAGTGCCGCCGCCAAAGGAAATCCGCCCCGAGGAGCAGCCCCGTATCGGCGTCTTTGTCTGCAACTGCGGCATCAACATCGGCGGCATCGTGGACGTGCCCGCACTGAGGGATTACGCGGCCACGCTGCCCAACGTGGTCTATACCGGGGACAATCTTTTCACCTGCTCCCAGGACACCCAGGTGCAGATCACCAAGATCATCGAGGAGGAAAAACTTAACCGGGTGGTGGTGGCCGCCTGCACCCCCATCACCCACGAGGCCCTCTTCCGGGAGACCATGATCGACGCGGGGCTGAATAAGTACCTCTTCGAGATGGCCAATATCCGCAACCAGGACTCCTGGGTGCACATGAAGGAGCCGGAGCAGGCCACGGAAAAAGCCAAGGATCTGCTACGCATGTCCGTGGCCCGGGCTTCCCTCCTCAAACCCCTGGTGGAAAAACCCCTGACCATCAACCAGCGGGCCCTGGTCATCGGCGGCGGCGTCGCCGGCATGAACGCGGCTCTGAATCTGGCGGACCAAGGTTTTGAAACCATCCTCCTGGAGAAGGAAGACCAGTTGGGGGGGAATGCCTTAAGAATCCACCATACCATCGAAGGCCTGGAGGTTAAGGGCTACCTGGGCGAACTCATCGACAAAGTAAGGAATCACGACAAGATCCAGGTCCTCACCGGGGCCCTGGTGGTGGGTTTCAGCGGTTACAAAGGCAACTTCACCACGGAAGTGCTGGTGGGGCCGGCCATGTACGAGCGGAAAATCGACCACGGCGTCACCGTGGTAGCCACCGGCGGCCAGGAATACCGTCCCCAGGAATTCCGCTACGGGGAGCACCCCCGGATTCTCACCCAGATGGAACTGGGGGACTTCCTCCACGAGAACCCGGAGGAAGCGGCCCAGTGGGAGCGGGTGGTCTTTATCCAGTGCGTGGGCTCCCGCAACCAGGAGAACCCCGACTGCAGCCGCATCTGCTGCCAGGGCGCGGTGAAGTACGCCTTGCAGTTAAAAGGTCTCAACCCGGAGATGGATGTGCTGACGCTGTACCGGGATATGCGCACTTACGGCTTCCTGGAGGACTATTACCGGGAATCCCGGGAAAAAGGCGTGCTCTTCTCCCGCTATAAGCTGGAGGACCCGCCCCAGGTGGACCTCGAGGGGGGGAAGCTGAGCGTCGCCTTCGTGGACCACGTACTGGAGCGACCCCTCAAGATGCCGGTGGACGCAGTGATTTTGAGCGCCGCAGTCTTACCCAACGACACGGAGGAATTGTCCACTTTGATGAAGGTCCCCAGGAACGCCGCGGGCTTCTTCATCGAGGCCCACGCCAAGCTCAGGCCCGTGGACTTTGCTTCCGAGGGCATCTTCCTTTGCGGTATGGCCCATTCCCCCAAGCTCATCAGCGAGTCCATCGCCCAGGCCATGGCTGCGGCTGCCAGGGCCGGAGGCTTCCTGGCGGATACCCGGCAGACCATCAGCGGGGTCACCGCGCACGTGGAGCCGGACCGCTGCGCCGCCTGCCTGGTCTGCGTCCACAGTTGCCCCTATAACGTGCCCGAGATCAATGCCGACAACGTTTCGGAAATCAACCCGGCCCTGTGCCAGGGTTGCGGCACCTGCGCCTCGGAGTGTCCGGCCAAGGTGATCCAGGTGGCTCATTTTGAAGACGACCAGATCACTGCCAAGATAAAAACCCTATTTTGAGGAGTCGAGGATGGAAAAGTTTGAACCGAAAATCGTCGCCTTCTGCTGCCACTACTGAGCATACAGCGCTGCGGACCTGGCAGGTTCGATGCGGTTGCAATACCCGCCCAATGTGCGGATCATCGAGGTCCCTTGCACCGGCAAGGTGGATCTCATGCACGTGCTCATGGCTTTTGAGGTGGGTGCGGACGGGGTCATCGTCGTCGGCTGCATGGAAGGGGATTGCCACTATATGGCGGGCAATCTCTACGCCAAGAAGAGGGTTTTCCGGGCTAAGGAGATCCTGGACCGGGTGGGTTTAGGCGGGGAGCGGGTGGGCATGTACAACCTTTCCTCCGGCATGGGGGGCAGGTTTGCGGAGATCGTCCGGGAGATGACCGGCAAGATCATGGAATTGGGGCCCAGCCCCATCAGAATAGCAACGGGAACGGCCGGCAAGGCCGCCGGGGAGGTAGCCGCATGATCAAGGCCATACCAAAGCCACTGGAAGAAGTCATCGATTACGTTAAGAATTGCACCAAGCTGCTCATTGTCGGCTGTGACGGCTGCGTCACCGTCTGTGAAGCCGGCGGCCTGAAAGAAGCCAAGATTCTGGCCTCGGCCCTCAGGCTGTATTTCACCCAGGGGGGCAAGCAGGCCCAGGTGGATGACACCAGCCTCACCCGCCAGTGTGAGAAGGAGTACCTGGCGCAACTCTCGGACCGCATCGATCAATACGACGCGGTGGTCTCCCTGGCCTGCGGGGTGGGAATCCAGCATATGGCGGAGATCTATGACAAAAAAATCGTCTTTCCGGGGGTGGACACCTGCTTCCTGGGAGTCAACGAAGAGCGGGGCCTCTATTCGGAGCGCTGCCAGGCCTGCGGCCGCTGCATCCTGGCGGAGACCGGCGGCATCTGCCCCATCGCCCGCTGCTCCAAGCGCATGCTCAACGGCCCCTGTGGGGGCTCCGAGGGGGGCAAATGCGAGGTGAGCAAGGACATCCCCTGCGGCTGGGAGCTGATTTACGAGCGGCTCAAGACCTTGGGACAGCTGGACCGCTTTGAGAATCCCACGGTGCCCAAGGATTGGACCACTTCCCGGGATGGCGGACCCCGCAAGATCGTCAGAGAGGATTTAAGGATATGAGCGCCGAGACTCCCAGCAAACTCCAAAAGATGATCCAGGCGGGCCACTTTGCCATCACCTCCGAGGTGGGGCCGCCCCGGAGCGCCGACGGCAAGGTGATCGAAGAAAAAGGCAAGATGATTGCCGATTACGTGGACGCCATCAACGTCACCGACAATCAGACTTCCGTTTGCCGGGTCTGCTCTCTGGCTTGCTGCATCCGTCTCAAGACCATGGGCCTGGAGCCGGTCTTGCAAATGGTGACCCGGGACCGGAACCGCATCGCCCTGCAAAGCGACGTTTTGGGCGCGGGCGCCTGGGGCATCCATAATATTCTCTGCCTCACCGGAGACCACCAGCATTTCGGGGATCACCCCAGCGCCGCCAATGTTTTTGATCTGGATTCCATTCAATTGATCCAGACAGTAAAGTTGATGCGGGACGAAGGGAAACTGTTGGGGGGCCATGAGTTCGAGGTCAGGCCCCAGATGTTCATCGGCGCCGCGGCCAATCCCTTCGCCGGGCCCAACGTGGGCTTACGCGTCGCCCGGCTGGCCAAAAAAGCGGCTGCGGGAGTGCAATTCATCCAGACCCAGTGCATTTATAACATGGAGACCATGAAAACCTTCATGAAGATGATGGTGGACCGGGGCCTTCATGAAAAGGTGGCCATCCTCGCGGGCATTACCCCCATGAAAAACGTGGGCATGGCCAAGTACATGCAGAAACGGGTGCCGGGGATCGATGTGCCCGACGAGGTGGTCAAACGCATCGGCGGCGTTCCCAAGGAAAAGCAGGCCGAAGAGGGCATCAACCTGGCCGTGGAGCAGATCGAGGAATTGAAGACAGTGGAAGGCATCCGGGGCTTCCATATCATGGCCATCGAGTGGGAGGAAAAGGTCCCGGAAATTGTGCAAAGGATCGGCTTATATCCCCGCCCCCAGCTTGCGGCTTAGGCCGGTGGAGCGGGCGCTTATGTCCCAGGATAAAACAAAAGTAATAAATTTCCCAAACCCCAAAGGCTTGTAGATAATTATTCACAAGCTCATGAGGAGATGGGATAATGAAAAGGGGAAAGATCATGGCTGCAAAATACGTGTTGATCGTGGATGATGATCCGGATCTGGTGGAAACCGTATCCATGATTTTGACAAGCAAGGGATATGATGTGGGAAAAGCCTACGACGGCGTCGAAGGCGAGGCGGCCATCAAGCAGCGCCGGCCCGATGTGGTGGTGCTGGACGTGATGATGCCCCGGAAAAACGGCTACCAGCTTTGTAAGGAATTGAAAGCCGATCAAGCCACCAAGGGCATCCCCGTGGTGTTGCTCACCGCGGTGGGGGAAGCCGTGCCCACCACCACTTACAGTCACGCGGAGGGGATGGCGGTGGAGGCGGAAGACTTCATCCCCAAACCCGTGGATGCCGCCACCCTGGTGGAGGCGGTGGAGAGATTACTCTAAACGTTGGCTTTATTGCACCCCGGCACGTGCCTGGCCAAATTTTGGAAAAAAGCGACAGGATCAGAATTGGGGGCCTTAAAATTCTGGAGGGGGGCGCCTGCGTGGTGTCCTCCTCCCCCTTGGGGGCGAACTGTTTAAGCGCCGACATTTGCGCGCCCCTGGCCCAGAAGAAGATAAACCTCACCTTTTTCACCCATCTATCCGGGGATCGCCAGGTTATTTGCACGGCAAACGAGTTGGGTGAGGCGGTCTTTACCCTGTTAAAGAGCCGCGCCGCTCCCGGCAGTGAGTTGCATCTCCAGCGGTCCACGGCCGTGATCGCGGTTTATCCCCACGACAAGCGCCCCGAAGTCCTGGGCACCTTTATCCGCAGTCTGGCCCGGGCCCGGGTGGTCCTCCACGGCCTTGCCAGTTCGCCCTCCGCCCTCTCCGTGGTCATGTCGTCCCGCCGGGAAAAAGCAGTGGTGCAGCAACTCTTTGAGCATTTTTATTTTCCCGCGTTCGCCTCCCCCCAGGAGTTTTTTGACGCCCAGCCCCCGCCGGAAGAATTGGTGCAACAAGTGGTGGCCACCTATCAGGAGAAGGTCATCAAGGTTTATTGGATTATGCCCCAGGCGGACCTGGATCTCTGGGGAGCCAAGGTTTCTTCCTCGGCCATCCTGGAAGGATTCGCCCATGCCCTCATCGACATGGGGAACCTGGGGCTGAAGGTCCCTTTCCTGGTGGCCAGCCCCGGCTTGGGAGGCAAGGACTTCTTGTTATCCTTCGCCTCCTCCCGGGGCGCCTCCCCGGAGCAAGGCTCAGAAGTGCGGGGGATTTTTGCGCAACATCTCCCGGATATCAGGCCCATGCGCCTCACCCCCGTGGCCGGGGTTTTTCTCCATGGCCCCCATTTCGGGGACCGCTACGGGGTGGTCTATACTTTTTTGCAGGCCCTGGCCCGGGTCCGGGTGTCGCTCCTGGCTTTAAGCTGCACCGTCTCCTCCATCTCCGCGGTCCTCAGACAGCAGGAATTGGGGCCCGCCATGCAAGTACTGGAAGAAACCTTTGAGGCGCCGCGGCCCGATGCGCCCCGGCCTTTTGGCCGTTCCGCGCCCGGCGCCGGAGGACACAAGAAATGACTTCTGGGTCCAGGAAAATTCCCGTCGGCCTGGAAACAACCCGGGGAGACGCTGCGCCCCTGCCGCTGGAAAATTATGCCGCCTTGCTGGCGGATTTTCCCGATCCGGTCTTAATCACGGATACGCGCCAAAAGATAGCCTTCTTGAACCAGGCTGCGGCCAGACTCTTCGGGGAGACCCTGGGAGTGGGCGATCCCTGTCCCATCTGTTCACAGCTAACGGGACTGCCCTTAAGCGTGGACGGCAAAGTCCGCCAAGGTCGCTGCCTGCAAGAGGGGGAAGAACTGAAAGAGGCGCCCCTGCTGCTCCAGGCGGGGTTGGCCACCACCTCGCCCTTGACGGTCACCGCGGCGCCCATCCGCCGCCAGGGGGAAGAGTCCGGGGGCTGTCTGGTGGTGCTCCGGGAAGCCCGGGAAGGTTTGCAGGCCCATCCGGTGGTGCAACTGCAACTGGCCACCCTTTCCAGCATCCTGGAAAATTTTCCCATGCCCTTTTTTATGGTGGACCCGGAACTGCGGGTGACCCATGTGAATGAGCCCATGGAGAAACTCACCGGTTTCAGCCGCAATGAGGTGGTGGGGCGGATGACCTGCGGGGCTATGCTCAACACCGAACAATGCAAGAACGGTGAATGCATCCTGAGGCAGGTCATGGAGCAGAAGCACCCCCTTTCCGGTGTGCGGCGGGTGGTCCGGGACCGCCAGGGGAACGAGATTCAGGTGACGGTGGCCGCGTCCATCATCACCGACCCCGCGGGCCGGGTCATCGGCGGGTTTGAGGCTATCCGGGACATCACCCCCATCGTGGAGGCGGAAAAAAAGATTGAACTCCTCACCGAGCTGACCCAGGAAGGCATCCTGATGGTGGACGAAGACCACCGGATCATTTTTGCCAACTCCCGGCTGGGGGAAATCGTGGGGCAGCCCAAAGAAGGGCTCATCGGCAGGAATCTGGCGGAAATCCTCACTCCCCAACACGTCCAGAGACTAACGGACCTGATTCGCATGCTGGATGAGGGCTACGAAGAGGAATCCCAATTTTGCAGCACCCTGGATCAGCCTTTTGGCATCCAGAATGAGCAGCATTATTTCGAAACCTGCATGCAGGCATCCCGGTTCGGCAGTCACACCCTGACCTGCATTTATCTGAGGGATATCACCAGCCGCATCAGGGTCCACGAACAATTACAAAAAACCAATATCTTTCTTAATAATATTATTCGCGGTTCCTTTGACGGCATCGTGGTTATTGACCCCAAGGGCGACCCCTTGATCTTCAGCAAAGGCGCGGAACGGATCCTGGGTTATAAGGCCGAAGAGGTTATCGCCGACCCCGCAGTCTTCCGCCGCTTTTATCCCATCGAGTTGGCCCGGGAGATGATGCGCCGCATGCGCAGCGATGAATATGGTCCCCCGGGCATCCTGGAGACCACCCAAATCAACTTTATCACCAAAGATGGGGAAGAGGTGCCGGTCAATTTTTCCGCGTCCCTGGTCATGGATGGAGAGCGGGAAGTGGGCAGCGTCGGGATTTTCACGGACCTGCGGGAACACCGGCGTATGGCCAAGCAGTTGGAGGAAAGCCAGGCCCAATTGCTCCAGGCGGAGAAGATCGCCTCTTTAGGCCGGCTGGCCGCAGGGGTGGCCCACGAGATCAACAATCCCCTAGCGGGGATCCTCATCTATGCAGAGATCATGAAGCGGGACCTGGAGGAAAACGCCAAAGCCCGGGAGAACCTTAAGATCATCATCGACCAGACGGTGCGGTGCCAACAGATCGTTATCCGGCTCCTGGAGTTCAGCCGCCAATCCCTGGGGCAGAGGACCCTGTTCGATCTGAACGAGATCATCACCCGCTGCGTGGAGTTGATCCGGCACCAGTCCTTGTTTCACAATATCGAGGTCAACCTGGCGCTCGATCCTGAATTGCCCCAAATCATCGGCGACCCCGGACAACTGCAGCAGGTGTTCACCAATCTGCTGCATAACGCCGCGGACGCCATGAGCGGCCAGGGCAAGATCGCCATCACCACCCGTCCCGCACCCAGGGGAGAGGGCGCGGTCCTGACCTTTACGGACACCGGCCCCGGCATCCCGCCGGACATCAAGGACAAAATCTTCGAGCCTTTTTTTACCACTAAACCGCCGGGGAAAGGCACGGGGTTGGGGCTGTCCATTGTTTATGGAGTCTTGCAGCGCCATGGCGGCGCCATCGAGGTGGACAGCGCCCCCGGGGGCGGCGCCATCTTTACCATCAAACTGCCCCTGGATTCCCCGGAGCACAGTGAAATGCCCTTTGAGATGCCGGAGAATTAAGGGAAAAAGGGGAAAAGGCTTAAAGGGAAAAATGGTTTTTAACCTCTTTCCCTCTTTCCCTCTTCACCTTTTAACCCTTTCCCCGGATTGGCAAGGAGTGCAGCCCATGGAAGAGCAGATCACGGTATTAGTCGTAGATGATGAAAAAGTGATCCGGGACGGCTGCACCCTGTTGCTGCAACCAGAAGGTTACAGGGTGATCACCGGGGCCAATGGCCGGGAAGCCCTGGACCTGATGCGGGATGAGCCGGTGAACGTGGTGCTGTGCGATCTGAAGATGCCGGTCATGGGGGCCCTGGAGGTCCTGGGGGAAGCCGGGAGCCTCTATCCGGAGGTGCCCATCATCGTCATCACCGGCCACGGCACCGTGGCCGACGCCGTGGAGTGCATGAAGCAGGGGGCCTATGATTTCGTCACCAAGCCCTTCCGGGTGGATCACCTGACCCTGGCGGTGAAGAGGGCCATGGATAAACAGCGCCTGGAGCGGGAGACCCGGCGCCTCCAGGAGGAGCAGGCCAAGAACCTCTACACCCTGGCCATGGAGCAGAGCCGGATGCACACCATCGTCAACTGCATGGCCGACGGGGTGCTGGTGACCAACCGCAACCGGGAGGTGGTGCTCTGCAATCCCACCTTCATGCAGCTCTTGGGCCTGTCCGGGCCGCTGCCCCGGCCCGGGCCCCTTACAGCTTATCTGGACGAACCCTCTTTTTTGGAGTCTCTGGAGGGTCTCTGCGCCGCGGCCGAAGCCGAGCCGTCCAAGCGTCTCTCCCAGGAGATTTCCCACGGCCGGGTGCATTTGCGGGCGCTGTCCGCCCCCTTCTTCGGGCCGGACGAAAAAATGCTGGGCACGGTCACCGTTTTTCACGATGTCACGGCCTTCAAAGAGCTGGACGTCATGAAAAACGACTTCGTCCACATGGTGGCCCACGAACTTCGCTCCCCCCTGACCGCCATCAAATTGCAGCATCAAGTGATCCTGGACGGCTTGGCCGGAGAAGTGACCGAGAAGCAAAGGGAACTCTTAAGCCGGGCCCATGCCAAAATTCAAGGGCTCCTGGAGCTGATCAACGACTCCCTGGACATTGCCAGGATTGAAGCGGGCCACCGGCAGTTGGAACTGCTGCCCCTGGAACTGGGGGAGTTGCTCCAGGAAGTGGCGCATCTTCTGGAAGTCAAGGCCGGGGACCAAAAGGTCACATTGAAGCTGAACGCCCCCCCGGACCTGCCGCCGGTCCGGGCTGATCGCCGCAGCCTGGAAGAGGTTTTTGTCAATCTGGTGACCAATGCCATCAATTACTCCCCAAATGGCGGCGAGGTCACCGTCACCGCGCTCTCCCACGGGGATTACCTGGAAGTGCGAGTGAGCGATCACGGTATCGGCATTGAGCCGGAGGAGATTCCCAAGATCTTCGACAAGTTTTACCGGGTCAAGCATCCCAAAGCCCGGCAGATCATCGGCACCGGCTTAGGATTGGCCATTGTCCGGGGAATCGTCGACGCCCACCGGGGGACGGTGGAGGTGGAGAGCCGGTTGGGGGAGGGCAGCACTTTTCGGGTTTTATTGCCTCGCTAAGGTGAATAATCTCACGCCAAGACGCCAGGGCGCAAAAAACAATATATTATATATACTAGACTTATCGCTGTTTATCGGCGTGCCTCCGCGGTTAATTTTTAAGCGCGGAGGCACGCCGATGGACGCGGATATTATCTGGTCATGAAACCCAGTGATAGACAAGGCAAGGTTGCGGGCATGGAACAGCCTGACATCATTCGGCAAATCCTGGTAGTGGACGACGAAGCCACGATTCGCGCCGGTCTTGCCCAGGCCCTGGGCAAGCAGGACATGGTGGTGCATACCGCCGCGCAAGGCTGGGAAGGTTTGGAACTCCTGGCTAAGCAACCGGTGGGCATCGTCCTGTTGGATATCAAATTGCCGGATATGAACGGGGTGGAGATGCTGAAGACCATTCGCCGGCAATATCCGGACACCGAAGTGATCATGATCACCGGCTATCCCACCATCCAGGGGGCGGTGGAGTGTATCAAGTACGGGGCCATGGATTACCTGGTGAAGCCTTTCCGCCTGGATGAACTGGAAGTCCTGGTGGAGAAGGCCCTGGGCCTGTTGGAGGAAAAGCAGGCCCCTTTCCCTTTAGAGGAAAGCCGGGGCCGGGGCATTGATTTCATGGTGGGGCAGAGCCCGGCCATGCAAAATGTCTTCGCCAAGATCCGCCGGGCTGCGCCCAGCAACAGCACCGTGCTGCTTACGGGAGAGTCCGGCACCGGCAAAGAGCTGGCGGCCCGGGCCATTCACAACCTCAGCCCCCGCCGGGACAAGGAGTTTGTGCCGGTGGACTGCTCGGCCCTGGTGGAGACCTTGCTGGAAAGCGAACTCTTCGGCCACGTCAAAGGCTCCTTTACCGGGGCCCACCAGACCAAACACGGCCTCTTCGAACTGGCCAACCAGGGCACCTTCTTCTTTGACGAAATCACCAACTTGAGCCTCAATATCCAGGCCAAGCTTCTGAGGGTGATCCAGGAACGGGAATTTATGAAGGTGGGGAGCCAGAAACGCATCAGACTGGATATCCGCATCATCGCTTCCTCCAACCGCAGCCTGGAAGAAGCCATTAAGGCCGGCGCTTTCCGGGAAGACCTCTTTTACCGCCTCAGCGTCATTCCCATCCATCTGCCGCCCCTGAGAGAAAGGGAAGGGGACATCCCCCTGTTGGCGGAACACTTCCTCCAGAAGCACAAGCAGCGGGGCAACCGGGAGATCACCGGCATCTCCAGCCAGGCCACGAAGATATTATCCGCCTATTCCTGGCCGGGGAACATCCGGGAACTGGAACACACCATCGAGCGCATCATTATCCTGGAAGACGGAGAGATCATCCAGCCGGAGCACCTGCCCAGCTTTATCTCCCAGCGCCAAAGCGAGTTTCAGGTTTTTTCCGACGGGGAATACAGCCTGGAGGAAGTGGAAAAGCGCTACATTCAATTGGTCCTCAGACGCACCAAGGGCCGGCGCCAGGAAGCGGCCCGCATCCTGGGCATCAACCGCAAAACCCTCAGCAGTAAGATCGACAAGTATAAACTTCGGGTCCATTGACAGTCATGCAACCGCCCCCCCTGATACCCACCTTAGTTCTGCAAATTATGCCGTTTGGAAATTATTTTGCTTAGACAATTGACAAACGGGAAACCGGTTCTTAGCATAGTTTTAAATTATATAATATATCCGTATTGTTAGGTCAGAATGGGTAATTGCGCCAGTTAAGCCCTTCCTGATAAACCGGATAAAAAATCGGGTCTGGGGGGCCGGACTTGCAAGGTCAGGTCCCCCTTGGAAGAAAGGGGCCAAAGACCTCCTTTGTTAGGGGACCTGGAATGATGAAACACGCCGCTAATACCAAGTTGGTGCGCCAAAAAAGTAACATTTTCATTCTGAGCGCAGCGAGGAATCTCAAAAACGAGATGCTTCACTCCGCTTCGCTCCGTTCAGAATGACAGATGTATATTACCTCTATGACAGCAACTTGGTATAAGTCCTGGAGCAACTCTTTCCGGCCGCAACTTGGCTGCGTCTTTTTCCTGACTGGCGGCCAGGAAGAGGGCGGCCGGGGTAACGAGGAAACGCATGAGACTCTCCACCAGAAGTAGATACGGCACCCGTCTGATGTTGGATATGGCGGAGCATTATAATGAGGGCCCCATCCGGTTGATGACGATTGCCCAACGCCAGGATATTTCGGTAAAATATCTGGAACAGATCATCATCCCTCTGAAGAAGGCGCAGTATATCAAGAGCGTGCGGGGCCCCAAGGGCGGCCACAAGCTGGCTAAGCCTCCGGAGGAGATCACCGTGGGAGAAATCGTGGCGTTGCTGGAAGAAGGCGAAACCCTGGTGGAGTGTTCCCATAATGGGGACGCCTGCCAGCGCGCCGCCGCTTGCCCCACCCGCCATCTTTGGTCGGAGGCGGCCCGGGCCATGTTTGAGAGACTGAATGCCATCACGCTGGCCGATTTGCAGGCCCAAACCAGGGTTCCTTAATGGTTGAACCGAGCCGTCAACCTAAGCCATTGTGCGGATAATTAGCGAAAGAGAACCGGACCTGATTAAAGAAGCCGCCGGGGACTTCCGCTACCTCCTGGCCCGGGGCTACCCTCGTTTAGCCGCCCTGGTTCTGGTGGGCAACCGCTATCAATTGGACCATACCGCCCGGCAAATCCTCCATCGGGGCGTCTTTGCCCCGGAAGCGGCCCAGGCCCGCCGGGCCAAGCTGCGCCTCCTCCAGGACCTGGCGGGCTTGCCCTTAGGGATGGACGGCCACAACGTCCTCATCACCCTGGAATGCGGGCTCCGGGGCTTCCCCCTGGTGGCCGCGGACGACGGCTTTATCCGGGACGTGGGCCAGGTCTCCCGGGCCTTCCGGGCTTCCCCGGAGACCGCCCAGGCCCTGATGCTCCTGGCGAACTACCTGGTGGAGAAGCAGGCGGGGCCGGTGCGCGTCTTTTATGACGCGCCCTTAAGCCGGAGCGGCGAGCTGGCGCAACGCACCCGGGAACTCTGGACGGAGACGGGCCTGGTGGTCACCGCCCAAGCCGTGCCCGTGCCGGAGCGGGAGCTTCTCACCATTCCCGGCCCCATCGCCAGCAGCGACACCGCTCTGCTAGAGGCCCACGAGGTGGTAGTGGACCTGGCCGGAGAAATCATCCGGCAGGAAGGATGGCCCGTGCTGGCTTTAGGAGAATCCTGAAAGGGTTCAAAGGAGAGGGACGACCGCGGCCGCCCCTGGAGTGTTATTTTTCAATCGATCATTAAGGTATGGTCATTATAATCTTATAAATTTTGTAGATAAAAGGAGGTGTTGTCAGGTGTATCAACCGACCGTCCCCATTGTCAGGAGAACCTGAAGCCCAGGGACCCAGAGGGCCTGGGCAAGGCTCTCGACACCCTTCCAGGCTGGAAGAGGCAGGGGCGGATCACCTGGGAGCATCTCTCCTTGAGCTTTTAAGTTATCCTCACTCCTTCCTGCCGCAAACTCCGCCACACTCCCTCTTTATTTGCCGCCGACATATCTGGGTACCCCAATCAGCCCCGGGGCTTGGGTTGGCCGCGAGATTTCTGCGCGCGCTCACGGGCCGCAAAGGCTAATAACCGGATGCGTGCAGGCGTCTGGCCCTGGGTCCGAAAGGCTAAAAATTTTTCATTACCGGGACCAACCAGAAAAAGGCTGCGCGGAGGGACCATGTTAGCTCTCCTCCGAAAATATCTTTAAGGAAATCAAGGAGAAAGCCTGATGGCAACGCCATATGATGAAATGTGGGAGAAATTGAACCTGGACTTGACGGCCCATGAGGGGCTGCTCAGCGTCTTGGGGAAGTTTTACGGAGACATTTATTTGAGTCAGGAAGGCCGCTTGCAAGGCAGGGAATACCTGGACTTTGTTCTCTCCGAGGTCCACGGCCTGCGCATTAAGGAACTCCAGGAGGCCAAGGCCGCGGGCAAGAAAATTATCGGCGCCTTTTGCGTCTTTGTGCCGGAAGAGCTGATTCTGGCAGCCAACGGCATCTGCGTGGGGCTCTGCGCCGGCGCGGAGATCGGCACGGAAGCCGCGGAAAAGATCCTGCCCCGGAACACCTGCGCCCTGATCAAATCCTTTGTGGGCTTCAAACTGTCCCGGCTCTGCCCTTACCTCGAGTCCTGCGACCTGGTGGTGGGGGAAACCACCTGCGACGGCAAGAAGAAGGCTTATGAGATTTTCGGCGATTACGCCCCGATGTACGTCATGGAAATTCCCCAGATGAAGAACGCCTGCGACCGGGCCCTCCTGGAGGAAAGCCTGGGACATAGCCTTTTTGTCCCTCCGGAGCTCGATCTGGTGGGGGCTTTGGGCGCGGCTTTATCTGGATGGCAAAAAGGTTGAATGATCCCGGCTTCAAAAAAGAAGGGCAATGCATAGCAACCGCCATGCCGGCGACACAAGGCCTGGATGGCGGCCGGCTACCCGGGGGAAGGAAGCAAGTGAAAGTGAGGCTTTGGGAGAGGGGAAGCAGCACTTCCCCTGCCCCCTCTCCCAGAAATTAATTGTAGAGAATTAACTGTCTTGGCTCAGGTCAACTGCCTATAAAGATCAGGACCAAGGCAGGTTAAGAGGCCGAATTATAGAAACAATATCGCTTCGCCGGTTAATCGGGCGAATGCGGACTTCCGCTCCCTGTTCCCTCGCTATTTCCACGCTAGTGGTTTCCGAACCGCCACCACCTGCTTCGATCATTGATTCGTGATCGATACAAATAGCGACATGTCCGACTTTAGCGGGCTTGCCGTAAAACACCAGACAGCCACATTTCGGGATGGCAACCGGCTTCCCTCTCCCTGGGTCTTTAAAATATCTGTATAAATCCTGGGCTGTTTGGTCGTCGGGGGGGTCTAAACCAATGCGGGCGAGAGCTACTTGCACAAAGCCGGAGCAATCAAAGGCATCCGGACCGTTGGCCCCCCAAATGTAGGGCTTTCCCAGATGCTGCTTGCAGCATTCTATAAACTCTTCTGGTTGCATTCAGCCCACCTCCTTACCTAAAGAACCACCATTTAACTCCAGACCATTGGGCTACGATTAAACAGGCGGTCACTCCTCCCGGTAGGCAACCACCGAGGTTAGGTTCCCTTCCACTACCATCACTCCGGCCCATACCTGCTTGGTTCCCGAGGGCTGAGAGCCGCCCTGTTTAACCAAGGTGATTGGCTTGGGAATCGTGCCAGGCGATAATTCATAAAAAGTAACGATGTTCGTCACTCGGGTAGCGGTACCGGAAACTCTACTGCTCTTGAATTCAGAGGCTCCCACCTCCTCGTCAGCAATTTGGCCGCTGATCTTCTCTAAATTATATTTGCCTTCGATCTCCACCTCATAGTAGCTCATAACTATCTCCTCATTCGGCAGGAATCGGAATTCCCGAATCCTCAAACGCCTTGGCCACCTTTTCAACGAGTGTCGGGTCACCATGGGTGCGCCGTACGAATCCCTGGAGTTGAGCCAATGCGGCCGGAAAAGTATCGGCTGGAGTCACCTTAGGATCAAGAAGACGGATGGCGGCTTTGATTTTATCTAAATAATTCTTTTTTTCTGCATCCGACTTTTTATCCAACTCCCCCAATGCCTTAGTTAACAGTTCCTTACGTTTTCTCTGCTCTTTTGTGAGAGGTTTTAACGTTGCGATAATCTCATCTTGGTGCTTTTCTGTAGTTGCGGCTTCCGCCTGGATCCCTTGAATGGCTCCGGCAAAAGTGCCGGCATGGTAATAGTTGTGCAAGTCGGTAACTGCCTGGGCAAACGGGTATTCGTCAAGATTGCTCCTTATCCCCGTAAGGATCGGAACCAAAGCTTTCTTTCTTTCGGCATTCATCTGGGCCACCAGGGCCGGGATCGTTTTCTCAAAATAATAGTTCTTATCAATCACCTCTTTGGATCCAGCCACTCCCGCGGCAATGGCCGCCAGGATCGTCTTCGTCTGGGCATAAGGAACCGCCGAGCCCGCGAGACCAAGACCGAGTAAAGTGATGCCGGTGGCAGAATCTAACAACTGACGTTCGGAAGTCAATTTGCGGATGAACTGAAGGTAACGCAGATTCATTAAAGTAAGGCGGCCGACAATGAACTCATTCCTCGCCTCCTTACTGGGATTACTATAGAATTTGGTAATAGGAGTGCTCGATTCGAAATGCTCGGCAAGCTCTCGCAGGTCGTTTTTGACATTAAACGAAGGTTCCGGGGCCCCGCCATAGCGCATGGTGGCGCACCCCGCCAGCAGGCCGAAAACTGCAGCTACCGCCGTTAATCTCAGTGCTGATAAGAGGTGTCGATGAACAGGCATGATTCCCCCTTTAATTCCTACACCCTGGAGCGGTTTGAGAATCACCATATTTTCTTTAATGCCTTTAAGTTTTGTCACCTCCCTGTTCCACTGATTAATTTCCAACTGGAAACAACATTAAAAATGTATCCTACTGAGGAAAAAATAGTTGTCAATTTATTTCTTGGGGTCTACAGTTTTTTATATCCAAGATTATTGAGCGAATTGCGGTCTCCTGGGATTCGATGCTTTCCGTGAGTTTGAATTGGACCAGGGCCCGGAGGAGGTTATGTTCCGGATACCTGGTCTTGAAATAGACGTCCCCCTCCAGATAATCGGTAAAAAATCTTAAGCCCAGCTCGAAGGGCAGCAGCCGCAAGGCGTCGTAGAGATATGCATAGTCGTTTGACGTGAGGAAGCCTCCGGCCTGGGAGAGATAACCCCCAAGAATGGCCTGGCCGATAGCGGTATCGAAGCCGGTTTTCTCCCAGTTCCCGATTTCTTCCCCCAGGTTATTGCAGCCCGAGCGGAGGCAGTCCCCCAAATCGTAATGCACCAACCCGGGTTTGACGGTGTCCAGGTCCACCAGGCCCACGGCCTGTCCGGTGACGGTGTCCAGCATGACGTTATTCACTTTGGGATCGCCGTGAATGGCCCTTAAGGGGAGCTTGCCCCCGGCTTTGGCATCTTCCAGGACGCCGGCCCCAGCCCGGCGCTCGGCCACAAACCGGAGACAAAAGGCCATTTCCGGAAATTTCCGCCCCTTGCTGGTTGCCAGGACCTCATCATAATGGCGCAGATATGCAGGAATGATATGAAATCCGGGCAAGGTGTCAGCCAGTCTGGCCGGTGGCAGGTCGCTCAAGAGCCGGTGAAAAATTCCTAAGGCCCAGCCCACTTCCCGGGCGTGCTCCAGGTTGCGGATGGTGGCGTGAGACTCTGCGGCCTCGATAAAGGTCAGGGCCCGCCAGAAAGAGCCGTCCGGCCCCAGCCAATGGTCCTTTCCTTCCCGGCTCCACAACACCCGGGGCGTGTCCCAGCGGCGGGGCCGCGGCAGGGGCTCCCTTAAAAGGCGGGCCTCTACGTGCTCCGAAAAGGTGCGCCAATTAAGCATGATGAGTTCGGGCCGGGGAAAGACCCGGGTATTGAGGCGCTGGAGGATGAAGGGCTTTGGTTCCGCAGCCTCCAGGGTTACCAGGTAGGTATCGTTAACGTTGCCCTGTCCAAATACCCGGACGTCCAGGATTTGGCCCTGGAAGGCGAATGCCTCAGCCGCGGCCTGAAGGTAGTCCACCGCATACCCTCAATTAAGCCACTCCTGGACCCAGGCCGTGGATTTTTGTGATTCCAACTTTTGCTGATCGTCTGGGGGCAGCTGCCAGAAGAAATTGAGCTTGGTCCGTTGTTCCACTTCCGCCACCGACACCAGGCCATCCTGAGGAGGGAAGTTCCTGGGAGTGTCTTGCCCCATGATAAAGGCGGCGACCTTCAGGTCCTGGGGGCCGGCCGGATTTTCTTTGCTCGACGCCGCCACGATCATCCAGAAACCACTGGGAACTTTGTGGTCTTTGGCGGTCTGGGGCAACGGCGGCATCTCCTTCTCATAAAGGGGCCCGCTCATCCCCCAGACATGGCCATATTTATCCACCAGACCCCTTACTTTGTCTTCCAATCTCCCCCAGGGGCCCGCGTTCAAATCCGCTTTCTGGGGGACGATGTTACTATAAAAATTCACCTGGGAGGCAAAGCGGGAGCCTTTGACGGAAGCCAGAGGGGTCATATGGCCCCGGTCGATTTTCTTTGCCTTTACCTCGTCGTAGTCATCTTTGGGGGAGGCTTCCAGGGCTTCGCCTTTCTCCAACCAGGGGTCATTGCGCCACTTCCGCTCCAGGTCCAGGGTCCCCTGGGTTTCGTGGGGGGTGAGATGGTAGCAGACCCAATCGGCCAGTTTCGTCTGGCCATTCATGCTCAGGGCATACAGGTCCCTGATTATCATGGGGTTGGAGGCGGATGCGCGCCAAGGATAGCCGAAAACAAAATGCCTGCAATAAATCCGGGGAGGAGCGTCTCCGGGTTGGGCCAGAGCAAAGGAAGGAACCAGGGCCATCAGCCCCACGACCAGCATGACACGAACCAGGGTCAAACGTTTCATGACGGCCTCCGGTAAGGTTGGTGGGGAGCCCCCTTGCTCCTGAGGCTGCCTGTCCCGGCAGCGTCTGGGGGCCGGGGTTGCCGTCCTAAAGGGTCGGCCTTTTTTTAATCTTGCTTTTCCGCCTGCAGCCGCCGGGCCACCTGTTCTTCCAGGTCTCGGGTGAGGATTTTAAGATTGCGGCTTTCCGGGAGGGGACCGGAGCCGCCCCAGCCCTTCTGGAGGGCTTCCTGCTTTTTATGGCGGAAGGCCTCCACACTGGGGGCCAGTTCCTTCCAGAGGATCAACTTTTGCAGGACGTGGCGCTCCGCCGCGGAAAAATCCTGATCCGTGTCGAAGGATTCCCCCTTCTGGGTGGTATAGATCATCTTTCCCTCGGGCCCCCCGATCAAGGCCGGGTTTATTACCATTATATATTAATCCGGGCCCATGATAACAAAAGATGGGGCTTACAGGAAACAGCCAATTTAAGGACAGGGAAGTAGCAGCGACCGGGCGGAAATGAGAAGGCCGGGGCGGTTTGTCCGTCCCGGCCTCTCGTGTGTGCGGTTAAAAACGGATGTCTCGAGACATAGGGGAAAAGGAGCGGCTTAAGTCAAAGCGGGTACATGACCCGGTATTATTTTCCCTTTTGTGCAGGCGAGTGCTTCTCCATGGGCGGAGGACTCGACGGCACCGGGGGTGAAGGGTGGGCCGCCATTTTGGCCTTCAGCTTCGTCATATTCTCAGCTATGACTTTGGCAATAACGCTCTCATTGCCCACTTCTTTTATGGGCTTGACACCTGTGCAGAGGCCGCCGGTGAAGCATACCTGTTGGTATTTATGCTTGTAGTCGTTGGCATACTTGGACGCGTCCGTCAAGTAAGACAGGGCATCTTTATACTTGCCTTGTTGGGCCGCAATTGCCGCCAGGTTGTTGAGAGCAAAGGGATTAAAACGATCCCTTTTCAGGGCTATATGGAATTGTTCTTGCGCGGCCTCATATTTGCCAGCCCGCATAAAATCATAACCCATGGTGAGTGGAGTAAAAACATCTTTGGTCATCATCCGGGGTTGGGCCATGACCACAGAGGTGATTACCAGAAAAATCGCTAAAGCAGATAACGCCAGGACTAGGGACCATCTTCCGGCACGTACCATCATTGGCTCCTTTGCTGTTGGAGTTTCGGATCAGGAAACCGCACCTTTTCCTCTAAGGAATTCTAAGCCTTAATTAAGACATGTCAAGGAATAGATACACTTTGGGGCGATTTTAATCAGAGGCATTTCGATATCCGGCGATAAAATACCCCGGACTTTACCGGCCATCACAAATTGGGTCTCCAGGGGCAGGTGGCTGCCCTTGAGCATCAGGTTGTAATAGGTCCAGCGGAGATTTCATCCAGGACAAAATTGATTCCGGGGGGGATAAACTTGAGATGGCAACTGCAAAAATAAGGAAATCGGGAAAAACGGCCGAATTAAATTAAAGAAACCACGGTTCTGTCCGACAATTAAATAAGAAAATAATTACAATTACTTCCCTACCATCAAGTTATTCTGGCAGAAACGCCAGGTTGTCGGCAGGGCCTTCTCCCACAAAAGCGGCATTGCCCCGGCAGGACGCGGGACTGGCCCCAGACGCTTGATTGTGGTAAAGTTTGTTTGGCGGCTGAGTTGGCGCTAAATTTAAATATATCGTTCTCAATGTAAGAATCAGGGGTCCCCTGACGTGACAACCAGGTGCTCACCGATTGAAGATTGGTGTGATTAGTGGTAGAAAATAGTATACGGATCTCAGCCGCCTGCCGGCCAAGGGCTAGCGATGGGGGCTGAGGGTTGGGCTCGCCAGGGACCTACAGGCAAGAAGCAATCGCCTGCCGCCCCTTATGCGGACGGGGCCGGAGGCTGAATCACAAGGCGGCGAGGGACAACCAGGCGAAAGTGGACTTATCCATGCGTTTAATCATCAATGCCGACGACTTGGGAATCAGCACCCAGGTTAATGATGCGATCTACACCTTGATACAGGGGGGTCTGGTCACTTCCGCCACCATGATGCCCAATGCCCCCGCCCTGGAGGAAGCCGCGGCCGGGAGTTTCGGCCATCCCCGTTGTTCTTTCGGAGTCCATTTAAACCTCTCGCAGTTTGCCCCCTTACAGCCCCATCCGGCCTTCGCCGGAATCCTGGACGAGGAGGGCCGCTTTACCAAAAAGGTATTGAACGCTCCCTTGGGCGTGGGTTTCCTAAAGGCGGCGCTGGCGGAGTGGCGCGCCCAGGTGGCCAGGATTCAAGCCTACGGCATCACCATCAGCCATCTGGATTCCCATGATCACGTGCATGTCCGGAGGCCGGAACTATTTCCCATTCTGAAGTTGATCCAGAGGGAATTCGGCATCCGCAAAGTCAGGATCAGCAAGAATATCTACTCACCCCGCTCACCTCTCAGGTCCAAGGGGTTGTTCTGCCAAAAATGTATCTTCAATTACGCCCTGCGCCATTTTTATCATACCGTCACCACCCGGGGTTTTACCGATTTTCAATCGTTTTTGGAGGCCCCCCTTCGGGAGCGGAGGCGCTATAGCTCCGTGGAACTCTCGGTGCATCCAGGCCACCCGGCCCCGGAGTTCCTGGCCGAAACCGCCGCCTTGCAGACGCCCTGGCGGGAGAGATTGGAGTTTCCCATCGACCTGATAAGTTATCGAAACTTATAAAGGATAATCTTTCCGGACCCCTGGGCTGTAGGAGGAAGTCCCATGAGCCGCCTGGTTATCATCAGTCCCTGTCGAGACGAAGAAAAATATATTGAGCTGGTCTTCACCTCCGTGGTGAACCAGACCCGGTTGCCGGACCGCTGGATCATCGTCAATGACGGCAGCACCGATGCCACCCCGAAAATTCTGGCCCGCCTCACCAGGGATTACCCCTGGATCGAGGTGGTCAACCGGCAGCCCCAGGGGCCGCGGCAACTGGGACCCGGAGTGGTGGCCGCCTTTAACGCCGGCCTGGCGCACCTGGGGGACGATCCCTACGACGTTATTGCCAAACTGGACTGCGACCTGGAGTTCGGCCCCGACTGCTTCGCCAAAATCATGGCCATCTTCGATGATCCCCAGGTTGGCATCGCCAGTGCCACCATTTATATCCGAATGGACGATAAAATTGTCCCCGTGCGCCATGCCGAATACCACATCCCCGGGGCGGCCAAATTTTATCGCCGCGCCTGTTTTCAGCAGATCGGCGGCTTACAGCCTCTTTCCGGCTGGGACATTTTGGACGAAACGGACGCCCGCCGCTTGGGATGGCGCACCTACAGCGACCCGCACCTGGCCATCATCAGCCCCCGGCCCGAAGGAGCCGCCCAAGGAGGATTCTGGAGCATCTTAAAAGGCCGCATCCATTGGGGCAGATGCGCTTACGCCATCGGCAGCCACCCCCTCTTCGCCCTGGCCCGGGGGTTTTTCCGCATGTCTGAAAGACCCTGGATTTTGGGGGGAATCATGTTTCTCTGGGGGTTTTTCTCCGGAAAATTTCAATCAGGCCTGCAGCGGACCACCAACCTCGATGTGGTCAAATACCTGCGGCAGGAACAATTGTACCGCCTCTTTCACGGGAATCGCCTGCCGCACATGTAACACCAAGTTCGCATTCTCAAGCAACAATCCTTATGATGAACGGCGTTTATCGGCGTACATCGGCGGTTAATATTTAACCGCCGATAAACGCAGATGGACGCCGTTTGCTTTTGCTGTTTTAATGCATGTGAATGTGAATTTGGTATAATACCGCCATAAAATCCAGTCCTTCCAGAAATCAGGAGACCTGGGGCAAACCCTCCCTGGCGCCGGAGAAATCAGGCGCCCAGGGTGCGCCTGTGAACCGTAATCCCCGCCGCTATAGTCGGGAACCCAGGAGGATGCTGCTCCGCCAAGTTTAAGGTTCGAAGCTGGGGAGTGCTCCGGGAACCGGATGCCGACGGCGCTAGGGGAGGCGTGGACTAATACTCTTCAGGAGTTAGCCGTCGGCTCCGGTCATAATCACCCGGGACAGGTGCTCCTTGGATTTATGCATGGTGAGAATCAAGACTTTAATCTGCGGATGGAGTTTCTTAATTTCTTTGGTAATATCCGTACCGTGCAACCCCGGCATGGTCTAGTCCAGGATGACCATTTCGGGTAAAGAGGTGGGCAAAATTTTCAAAAATTCCGCGCCATCCCCCACTTCACCCACTACCTGCAAAGACGGCACATCATCGATGATCCGCTTGACCCCTTCCCGAAACATGGGATGGTCATCGGCTAAGATAATCCGGTAGGAGGGCGTCTTTAGGGGAATTTACCAGTTTCCTCCTACTGATATACTTATCCGGCCAATCTCTTGACCACCTGCAAAATCGCTTCATAGTCCGGTTGATTAACCAGTTCGGGGACCACTTCCACGTATTGCAGCATCCCGGCCCGGTCCACCACAAACACCGCCCGGGCCAGCAGCCGCAATTCTTTGATCAGCACCCCATAAGCCAGGCCGAAGGAAGCCAGGCGATGGTCGGAATAGGTCTTGAGCCGTTCCACCCCCGCCGCGCCGCACCAGCGTTTCTGGGCAAAGGGCAGGTCCATGCTGATGGTCATCAGCCGGATATCTTTGCTGAGATTGGCCGCGTCATCATTAAAGCGCCGGGTCTCCAGATCGCAGACGGAAGTGTCCAGGGAGGGCACCGAGGCGATGAGGCAAACCTGCCCTTTTAAGGCAGAGAACCGGAAAGAGGCCAAATCATTGTCCGTCACCTCAAAATCAGGGGCTGGAGTTCCCACTTTCACCTCCTGGCCCATTAAGGTCAGGGGCTGTCCCTTCATGGTGATCGCACCAGAACGTTCACCCATATTATCCTCCTGGATCGGATCGTTCAAAGTTCAAGGTTTAAAGTTCAAGGCTAAGGGTGCCCTCCTGGGAGGACCCTTCATTTAGATTAGCTGAATGCTAAACGTGACTGCTTAAGCTGCAACCAAACTTGCCAATTAGTCGATTTTGCTGAACCGGAAAACTTATCGGGTTTAATACGGTTTCCCGGCCCGAGGCGGACTTGGCGCCGTCAGCCAGCCTCTGGGACCGGGGCTCCGGCCCCCATCTGCATCACCCTGTTCAATTTTTCTTCCATATAGTTGGAGGGAAAATAACCATCTTACTTAGAGGTGTCAAGCTGAGATGCTGACAGACAAGGAGGGACGGAGTTGGTCAGTATATCCGGCCAACCATAGGCGCAGTAATAATAGAAAGAGGCGCAAAAACAGACCGTGGTTTCATCCACCTGCAAATAGACACAGGTAAAGCAACAGTGGGGCAACTCATCTTTGGAGGCATAAGGAACGCTGAACTCCCCGGACCGAAAGGCCGCCAGATCAAGCATCATTTCTCTCCCAGCCAGCGGCGCACATCCGGGGCCCATTTGCCTTCCGGCTCTAAAAACAGGTATTGGCGCCAGTGCATTTGGGCCCCCAGGAGGTCCCCCCGCATATCCAGGAGCCGGCCCAGGTTGAAGTGGGCGTCCGCGAGCTCCGGGTCTTCATGGATAGTTTTGCGATAGAACAGCAAGGCGTTTTCCAGGTCGCCCCGTTCTTCAAAGAGCAGGGCCAGGTTGTAGTTGGCCTCCGGATGATCCGGGTTGATATACAAGGCCTTGCGAAAGGCCCACTCCGCGGCGGGCCCCAGGCTGTGGCGATGCAGCAGATTCCCCAGATTGACCAGGACGTCCGGGTATTCGGGTTTAAGCTCCAGGGCGGCTTCATATTTTTCCCGGGCCTGATCCCATTCCCCTTGCTCCTCCCCTGCCAGGCCCTGGAAAAACAGCTCCTCCGCGGCGTCCACCTTCACCGAGGCGCCGCCTTCTTCCGGGGCCTCGAATTTGATGAGCAGTTGGCCTTCCGGGGTGAAGGTCTGGCGGTCTTTGCCAAAGATGAGCTGGTCCCCCCGGATGGCCACCCGCACCTCGGACAGGGGCTGCTCCAACTCCGGGAGTAGATGCCGCACCCGGGCCAGGCATTTTCTAATTTTCCGCAAAGAAACGCCCTGGTCCAGGAGGGCCTTGACCGTGCGGAAGGCCACCAGGCCCTGGAAATCAAAAAACAACTTGCCTTTTTGGCGCTCCACGTGGGGGATGAGGCGGACGCTGTCCCAATAGCGCACCTGGCTCTCGGAGATCCCTGCCAGTTTCGATACCTGCCGCTGATCAAAGAGTCTTTTCATGGCAGTTATACTTGCGCCTGGGGCACCCCCATAAATCAAGCAAAATCCCCGATGAGCATACTCCTAGTCTGAACCTGGAACCAGAAACCTGGAACTTTAGACCTCTGCTGAAGCCCCTTTTCTGTCATTCTGAACGGAGCGGAGCGCAAAAATCTCGCTTTTGGCAGCACCGCGTTTCCAAGCCATACCGATGATTACACCCAATTTGTTAATCCCGGGCGCTAAAATACGAGATCGCTCCGCTCAGGATGACAAAAAAGGGGGGTTCGCAGAGGCCACAACTTGAAACTGGGAGCGGCGCTCTCTCCCTGATCTATACTTGGCCCATTATGGCCTCCAGGGCCGCATACGTCAAGGCGCGCTTCCAGTTACTCGGCTACCCAGTTTTATTTTAACATATTCAGAAACTTATCCACCGGCCAGGCATTAATGATATCTTCTTTTTCGGCCCAGCCCCGGCGGGCCTGGGCAATGCCGAAGGGCATCAGCTGCAACTGGTCCACCTGGTGGGCGTCGGTGTTGATCACCATCTTGATACCCATTTTCTTGCAGATGCGGATATTTAGATCGTTCAGATCCAACCTTTCTGGATAGGAGTTGATCTCCAGGACGGTTTTAGTGGCCTTAGCCGCGTCCAAAATCTTATCCAGAAAGAGGTCGTACTCTTCCCGTTTTTTCAGCACCCTCCCCGTGGGATGGGAAATAATATCCACGTGGGGATTTTCCATGGCGGTAATCATTCTCCGGGTCATGTCTTCCCGGTCCATCCTGAATTGGGAATGGATGCCGGCAATGACAAAGTCCATCTCGGCCAGCACTTCATCCAGGATATCGATGGAGCCGTCGGCCATGATATTGGCCTCACAACCTTTGAGCACGGTAAAGTTATGGCCCGCGGCCTGGAGTTCCCGATTGATCTCGTCAATCTCTTGATTCCGGGCCCGAATCTGCTCTTCATCCAGGCCGCGTTCAATCTTGAGGAACTTCGTGTGGTCCGAGATGCCCACGTATTCGTAGCCCATCTCCCTGGCCGCGGCCGCGATTTCCCGAATGGATTGCTGGCCGCCGTTCCAATTGCTGTGGACGTGCAAATCGCCTTTAAGGTCGTGGTAGCCGACGAGGTCCGGCAGCTTCCCGGCCAAGGCGGCGTCGATCTCTCCCCGGTCCTCCCGGAGTTCCGGGGGAATCCAGGCCATCCCCAGCCTGGCGTAGACCTCTTCTTCCCTTTCCGCGGCCACCGGGGTGTCGCCCTGAAAAAGGCCGTATTCGCTGAGCTTATAGCCTTGCTCAATGGCGATCTTGCGCAAGGCGATGTTGTGCTCCTTGGAGCCGGTGAAATATTGCAGGGCCGCGCCGTAGCTGGCCGGGGGAATGACCCGGAGGTCCATGTCCAGACCGTCTTTGAGACGCACCGAGGACTTGGTGCGGCCGTGACCCCAGACCTTGACCACCCCGGGGAGATGGACGAAAAAATCCATGACTTTGGCCGGATCATTAGAGATCACCAGGAAATCCACGTCACCAACGGTTTCCTTCCGCCTTCTTAAGGAACCGGCCACATCCACCTGCTCCACTTCCTTTAAATCCCGGAGTCTTTCCAGGATCTCCTGGGCCAGGGGCAGAATATCCCCCAACAGGAATCTCCCCTTGCTGGTCTTCAAGAACTCGATGCCCTGGAGGATATTTTCCTCGGTCTTGGAGCCGAAACCGAAGATGGGGGCGATTTTGTGGGTCCTGGCGGCCTCCTCCAATTCCTCCAGGGTCTTAATGCCCAGTTGGTCAAAGAGGACCTTGGCCTTCTTGGGACCCACCCCCTCCACCCCCACGATCTCCTCCAGGTTGATGGGCATCTTCGCCTTGAAATCCTCGTAATACTGCATCTTCCCGGTGGTGAGATATTCCTCGATTTTCCGGGCCATGCTCTCGCCGATGCCGGGAATTTTTTTCAAGGCTTTGAGGCCGCCCCGGTGGTAGAGGTCGTCTAAGTCTTCCGGCAAACTTTCCAGGGTCATGGCCGCCTTCTGGTAGGCATAGGGCTTAAAGGCCACCCCTTCCATCTCCAGATATTCGCTGATCTCGTTGAATAAGCGAGCGATTTCCTTGTTTTTCATGGGGTGGACCTTTTAATATGTTAGCAGTGAGCAGCGAGCAGCGAGCAGAAAGAACAAGGGCTAAAAGAGGCTCTGGAAAAAGTCTGATCCAGTCAGTCTCCCCCCAAGGGGGACAGAATCAGAGCGATATTGCTAATTCATCGAGAGTATCGAGATTAAAGTATATCTTCAAAATACTCATCGAGCCCCTCTTTTCAACTGCCCACTGCTCACTGTCGTCAAGGAATTAAAATGATCTCACCATAAGCGCCAGGTTCCATGACCTGCGGGTCCTAGCCGGTCAGTCACGGAAATCTCATTAAAAATAAGCACTGCCGCAGCTTTTGTCCATTCCCGGCGGGGTAACCGGGATCGTCTCCCCCCCCTTAATTTCCCTTGACCCCCGGTTCTTCTCTAATTTAAATTGCGATCAGGGAAGGAGTTGGCGGCCTCCGGCTTATCCCCATCACCCCCCACAATAATATTGGAGAGCAAAACCAATGGGGAAGCTTCTGAGAAAACGGGCCCAAAAGGCCGGTCTGCCCCCCGGGTCCCTGATCTATACCGGGGACCGGGTGTCGGCTCAGGCCAGAATCAGCATCATTGAATATGACGAACAGCATTACGAGGAAAAAGAGATCGCCAGTTTTGATGACTGCCTGTTATTGCAGGATAAACCCGGAGTCACCTGGATCAAGATAGAAGGTCTCCACGCAGTGGGCAGCCTGCAAAAACTGGGGGAGTGCTTTCAATTGCATCCCCTGGTGTTGGAGGATATTCTGCACGCGGACGAACGCCCGAAAATCGAGGATTTCGAGGACTATCTCTATATTATCCTGAGAATGATCAATTATGGCGACGCCCAGGAACTGGGCAGCGAGCAGATTAGCCTGATCCTGGGCGGCAATTATGTTATCTCCCTACAGGAAAGCAACAACGCCAATTTCGCCCCCATCCTGGAACGGCTGCGGACCGCAAAAGGGCGGATCCGCAAAAGCGGGGCCGATTATCTGCTCTACGCCTTGATGGATTTAATCGTGGACCACTATTTTGTGGTCCTGGAGAATTTCGGAGAGACCCTGGAGTATCTGGAAGAGGAAGTGGTAAAGAAGCCTAATCCCCAGACTCTTCGGAATATCCACCGCTTTAAACACGAGATGATCATGCTGCGCAAATCCGTGTGGCCGGTGCGGGAAATAATCGGCCGCCTGGATCGACGGGAATCGGACCTGATCCGGAAGGCCACCGGCATTTATTTCAAAGACGTTTACGACCATACCATTATAGCCATCGACAACATCGAGACCTATCGGGACATCCTCTCGGGCATGCTGGATATCTATCTCTCCAGCATCAGCAACCGGCTCAATGAAATCATGAGGGTCCTCACCGTCATTGCCACCATCTTCATGCCCTTAACCTTCCTGGCGGGAGTTTGGGGCATGAACTTCAAATACATGCCGGAACTCCACTGGGTCTGGGGGTATCCCGCAGCCCTGGGGCTGATGCTGGCCATCGCCCTCTGCATGGTCTGCTATTTCCGCAGAAAAAAATGGCTCTGATATTGAACCCCGGCGGTTAATGTCCATATTAAAGTTAGCTATCAGCTTTCAGCCGTCGGCTATCAGCTTTAAAAGCTGATAGCCGGTTAGCATCAAAATTTGGCTGAACCGGTTGAGCTGCGACCCCCTTTTTTTTAAAAGCTGACCGCTGAAAGCTGAAAGCTGAAAGCTGAAAGCCTATCCTGCAAAAGGCCAAATCCTTCAATCCAGCAAAGCCGTTTTTTAAAGGAGGGAACCATCATGACTCTGCGTATCGGCAAGCCCGCCCCCGATTTTGAAACCAGCGCTTATGAGAACGGAGAGATCCACAAGGTAAAGCTCTCGGATTACCGGGGGCAGTGGGTCATGCTCTACTTTTACCCCGGTGATTTCACTTTTGTTTGACCCACGGAACTGACGGCAGTTGCCGCCAAATATGAAGAAATGAAGGCTTTGGGCGCGGTGGTGCTGGCCATGAGCGTGGACAGTCCTTATTCCCACAAGATCTGGTCCGAAGGGGAACTCTCCAAGATCGTCCCCGGGGGTCTCCCCTACCCCATGCTCTCCGATCCCGGGGGGCGCATCGGCCAGGAATATATGGTTTATGACGAAGACAACGGCGTGGACATCCGGGGCCGCTTCCTCATCGATCCCGACGGCCTGCTCCAGGCCATCGAAATCCTGGCCCCGGCGGTGGGCCGCAACGTGGCGGAAATGATCCGCCAGGTCAAGGCCTGCGCCTACGTGCGGGACACGGGGGAAGCCACCCCTGCGGGCTGGGAGCCGGGGAAGCAAGCCCTGAAACCCAGCCCCGAACTAGCCGGCAAGGTCTGCGAAATCTGGTCACCGGAAATGGCATTTTGACATCGGTGAGCAGTGAGCCGAAAAGAGCAGGCCCTTAGGCATTTACTGCTCACTGCTCACTGCTCACTGCTCACTGCTCACTGCTTACTTCCTTGATATTCCAGGCCCGACAGGGTAATAATGGGGTTAATGAAGGTCTTTTTCATCTTCTTCCTCCGCGTCTTTGTCTGTTTCGTGGCCGCCAAATTCATCCTCCGGGCCCTGGGGCTGGACCAGCGGGCCTACCTCATCGCCCTGACGCTTATCTTCACCGGCAATCTCTATTGGTTCGACTTTCTGGAATACCGGGGCCAGATCCGCTTCAAGATTCGGAAGTTGAAAAAATCTGGACCCCCACCAGCCGCTGAGGGTGAAGAAGTCTCTCCCCCCGACTCAACAGCAGCCAATTCAGATCAGGGATAAAGACCAGCAGTCCGGGCCTATCAGGGGGATAAACCTGTTTTTTTGCCCCCCCAATATTCCGGCCCCATTAATCTCGCGACATCCCCCTGATTCCCCTGATAATTTACCTTTTCCCATTTTTTACTTGACACCTCACCTCAATATGCTTAATTATCTGGAGGTTGAATTTGTGACTAAATTCACGTAGTCAGCGCCAGCCGCCACCCCTAAGGAATGGTGCTGTCTCCTGCCCATACCGTAAAGATGAAATTAGCAAACCTCTTAGAACAAAAAAAATCTCTCATCTTGGCCCGGTGGATCAATCTGCTTTACGACAGCTATCCCCCGGAGACCGCCGTCTTTTTGAAAAAAGAAAAAGATAAATTCGACAACCCCATTGGACACGGCATCTCCCGGGGGCTAAACGGACTTTTGGAGGCCCTGGTCCAAGAGATGGAGACCGAGCAGCTCTTTGCCGCCCTGGATGAGGTAATCCGCATCCGGGCTCTGCAGAGTTGCCCCCCCTCCCAGGCCCTGGCCTTCATCTTTTTGCTGAAAAACATCGTCCGGGAGGAACTGGCCGAGGAACTGGAACAACAAAATTTGCTGGAGGAGCTCCAGGAACTAGATTCCCGGATCGACGGGCTGTCCCTGTTGGGGTTTGACGTCTATACCCGACGCCGGGAGAAACTCCAAGAAATGCGGATTAACGAGGTGAAAAACCGGGTCAGCGGCCTGATGCGCAAATCCGGCATGAACATGAACAACTTTTAGCAGGAAGGGCATGACCAACGGTCAACATGAAACGAGGTGACAGTAAATGAATTTTTTTAAACGTCATTTCTTAGTGGCCTTAGCTGCAGTGCTGGGACTGGTGGCGGTGGCCTACGTCGGCGCCCAGACCAAACTGCAGATACTCTTCGGGGTCGCCGTCCCTTATCTGGCTGCTCTCATCTTTTTGGAGGGGCTGGTTTACCGCCTGATTCAATGGGCCCGTTCGCCGGTGCCGTTTAGGATTCCCACCACCGCCGGCCAGAACCGGACCCTGCCCTGGATCAAACGCAGCCTGGACGATAAACTGGAAAACCCCGACACCTTCAAGTACCTGGTGGGGCGCATGGCCCTGGAGGTCCTGGCCTTTCGCAGCCTGTTTAGGAACCTGCGCGCCGAGTTGCGGAAAGACCCGGACTACCCCGAGGGCGCCCGCTTAATCCACTGGTCCTACAAGTGGCTGTGGCTGGGGGCCATCGCCTTCCATTACGCCTTTCTGGTGGTCCTCTTGCGGCACCTGCGGTTCTTCACCGAGCCGGTGCCCATGCCCATCCAGTTACTGGATCACGTGGACGGCTTCTTCCAGTTTTTCGTGCCTGCGGTTTACCTGAGCGGGGTGATCCTGGTGGCAGCCCTCTTTTACCTCCTGGCCCGGCGCATCACCAACCCCAGCATGCGCTATATCTCGCTGGCCGCGGATTATTTCCCCCTGTTCCTGATCTTAGGTATAGGCATCAGCGGCATCCTCATGCGCTATGTCTATAAGGTGGACATCATCGCCGTGAAGCAGCTGGCTCTGGGGCTGGTCACCTTTCATCCCGTGGTGCCCCCGGGTATCGGCCCCATCTTCTATGTGCATCTCTTCCTGGTCTGCGTCCTCTTTGCCTACTTTCCCTTCAGCAAGTTGATGCATGCCCCGGGGGTCTTCTTAAGTCCCTCCAGAAATATGGTGGCCAACAACCGGTGGGTCTTGCACGTCAACCCCTGGAATTATCCGGTGAAGTTTACCCCGTATCTGCAATATGAAGATAAATTCAGGAAAGCCATGATCGAGGCCGACATCCCGGTCGAAAAGGAGCAATGAGTTTATGTCCAAGCTTATTAAACCAGCAGAGATGCTCACTGGGACGAGCTACAAGCCGCCGGAGAAAGGCTGGATGGACGTCAAGCCCGAACTCCGGCCGGGCACCTATTGCAATGCCGCCAGCACCAAATGGCTGGAATGGATCGACTACCCCTATCCCCGGGAATGGTCCCCGGCTAATGAGGACTGGAAGCTCCCCGACAACTGGAAAGAGATCATTCTGGAGGGAATAGAGGACCGTCTCAACCGCTTCCGCTCCCTGAGACTCTTCTTTGATATCTGCGTGCGCTGTGGCGCCTGCGCGGATAAATGCCATTTCTTCCTGGGCACGGGCGACCCCAAGAACATGCCGGTGCTCCGGGCCGAACTCTTAAGATCGGTCTATCGGCGTTACTTCAAGAAGATCGGCCGGGTTCTCGGAGAAATCGCCGGCGCCCGGGACCTGACGGAAGACGTCATCAAAGAATGGTTCCTCTACTTGCACCAATGCACCATCTGTCGGCGATGTTCCCTTTTCTGTCCCTACGGCATCGACATGGCGGAGATGACCCTCCTGGGCCGGGAATTGCTGTCCTCCATAGGTTTGAATATCGACTGGGCCATGGCCTCGGTGGCCCAGTGTTACGACAAGGGCAGTCACATCGGCGCCACCCCCCAGGCCTTCAAGGACATGATCGACTTCCTGGCCGAAGAAAACGAGCGCATCACCGGGATCACCACCACCCCCTCCTATAACCGCAAAGGCGCCGAGATCCTTTTTATCACGCCTTCCGGCGACTACTTCGCCGACCCCGGCACCTACACCTTGATGGGTTACCTCCTCTTGTTCGAATATCTCGGGCTGGACTACACCTTCAGCACCTATGCCGCGGAGGGCGGCAACTTCGGCTGGTTCGTCTCCCATGAGATGGGCAAGCGCCTCAACGCCAAGATGTACGCGGAAGCCGAGCGCCTGGGAGTGAAGTGGATCCTGGGCGGCGAGTGCGGCCACATGTGGCGGGTGTGCAATCAGTATATGCCCACCTATTATGGGAAGCCGGTGGATTTCCTGGAAGAGCCGGTATCCCCCATTACCGGCACCCGCTTTGAGAACGCCAAGATTCACAAAATGGTGCACATCTCCGAATTCACCGCGGACCTCATCAAAAACGGCAAACTCAACCTGGACCCCCAGCGCAACGCCCATATTAAGCTGACCTTCCATGACTCCTGCAACCCCGCCCGGGGCTTCGGTATGTTTGAAGAGCCGCGCTATATCATTAATAACGTGTTGCCCGAGGGCAATTTCTTCGAGATGCCCCCCAACACCATCCGGGAAAAGACCTTCTGCTGCGGCAGTTCCGCCGGGCTCAACGCCAGCGAGAACATGGAAGTCCGCATGCAGGGCGGTATGCCCCGGGCCAACGCCGTACGGTTCGTGCATGAAAAATACGGGGTGAACCACCTGGGCTGCATCTGCGCCCTGGACCGGGCCACCCTGCCCACCTTGCTGCAGTACTGGGTGCCGGAAGTGGATGTTACGGGCATCAGCGAATTGGTGGGCAACGCCCTGATCTTCCCCGACGAGATCGAGCGCACCACCGACCTCCGCGACCGCCCCCTGGTGGGGTTTGAGGAAGCCGCGGAGGAAGATGCGGAGGAAGGCGAATAACATGGACGATAAATACAAAAACGAATTCGGCTGGTTTGCCCCGCGTCCCCAGGTGGAGAAGAAGTTCTACGACGGCAAGTATATCTTCGCCGGGCTGCTCGTCTTCGTCGTCCTGGTGGCCCTGCCTTTCATGCCCAACGTGGGGAAAACCATTCCCCCGCCGGAGCGGCAGTTGGATACCCCGGTCATCAAGAAGCTGGCGGACAAAGACCGGCATTGTATCATGCCCACGGAGTGGATGCGGGCCAATCACATGCAAATGCTCATTGACTGGCGGGACAACGTGGTCCGTACCGACGAGAAGGGCGCGCCCGACGGCAGATACTTTACGGCTCCTGACGGCAAAAAATTCCTTGCCAGCCTCACCAATACCTGTATGGAATGCCACTCCAACAAGGAAAAGTTCTGCGATCAGTGTCACAATTACGTGGCGGTGGCGCCCAATTGTTGGGGTTGTCATCTCACGGAAGGCAAGAAGCTGGCGGAGGCGAAGTGATGGGTATCGACAGAAGAGAATTTATCCGGATAGCTGGACTTTCCACGTTACTGGGCCTGGGCGGTAAAGGGGCCTTCGAACTGCTGCGTCCGGGCCAGGTGGAGGCGTCCATGGCCGCCAAACCCGGGGCCGAAGGAGTTATCAGGTGGGCCATGGTGGTGAACATGCGCAAGATGGACGATGACACTGCCCAAAAATGCGCCGCCGCCTGCCACCGGGTCCACAATGTGCCTAGTTTCGCGCAACCCAATGATCCTAAGGACGCGCTGCCCCCGGAGATCGTCAACCGCTATGAAGTTAAGTGGATCTGGCCCGAACATTTCCACAACGCCTTTCCCGGGGAAGAGCACCCCCATTTGCCGGACGAGTTGAAAAAGCTGCCCTTCCTCCTGCTCTGCAACCATTGCGACAATCCTCCCTGTGTGCGGGTCTGCCCCACCAAGGCCACCTTCCGCCGGGAAGACGGCATTGTCAACATGGACATGCACCGTTGTATCGGCTGCCGCTTCTGCATGGCGGGCTGCCCCTTCGGAGCCCGGAGCTTTAACTGGAAGGACCCCCGGCCTTATATTGCCAAAACCTATCCGGGTTATCCCACCCGGGAGATCGGCATGGTGGAGAAGTGCACTTTCTGCGCTGAGCGGCTGGCCCAGAACCTGAGTCCCGCCTGTGTGGAGGCCTCCGGCGGAGCCCTGGTCTTCGGGGATCTGAATGACGAAAGGTCCCAGGTGAGAGCCATCTTAAAGAAATACTTCTCTATCCGCCGGAAGGTCCATCTCGGTACGAACCCGCAAGTCTACTATATCGTGTGAGGTAGGTCATGCTTGAAAAAGCACTAGTCGGTAGCAAAAGATACTACACACTGCTGGCCGTTCTGATGGGCATTTTCGCCCTGGGGTTTCTTTTCTACCTCAGGCAGCTCCAGGTGGGCCTGTCCATCACCGGCATGGGCCGGGACGTCTCCTGGGGTTTTTATATCGCCCAGTTCACCTATCTGGTCGGGGTCGCAGCCTCGGCGGTGATGGTGGTGTTGCCTTATTACCTGCATAATTACAAAGCCTTCGGCCGGGTGACCATCCTCGGGGAATTCCTGGCCGTGGCCGCGGTGACCATGTGCGTCACCTTCGTGCTGGTGGATATGGGGCGGCCGGACCGGGTCTTTAACGTCTTTAAATACCCCACCCCCAACTCCGTCATGTTCTGGGACATCATCGTCCTGAACGGCTATCTCCTGCTCAATATCCTCATCGGCTGGAACGTGCTGGAGTGCGAGCGCCATTCGGTGGCGCCGCCCAAGTGGGTCAAGTTTCTCAGCTACGTTTCCATCCCCTGGGCCGTGAGTATTCACACGGTGACCGCGTTTCTGTACGCCGGTCTGCCGGGCCGGGGCTATTGGCTCACCGCCATCATGGCCCCCAGGTTTCTCTCCTCGGCCTTTGCCGCGGGTCCCTCGCTCTTGATCTTGCTCTGTCTCCTGGTCCGTAAGTACACTAAGTTCGACCCGGGCAGGGAGCAGATTCAAAGCATCGCCAAGATCGTCACCTATGCTACCCTGATCAATGTCTTCTTCTTCTTCTGCGAAGTCTTTACCGTGTTCTACAGCCAGATTCCCGACCATCTGCTGCACTTCCAGTATCTCTTTGCGGGCCTGCAAGGCAAGGGCCAGCTGGTGCCGTTTATGTGGTTCTCCATCGTGGGCATGACCGTCACCGCCATTCTCCTCACCAAGCCCAAACTGCGTGAAAATGAAAATACCCTGGCGATACTGTGCGGGATGGTGATTCTGACCACCTGGATCGATAAGGGCCTGGGGTTGATGACCGGCGGCTTTGTGCCCAATCCCATGGAAAAGGTGACGGAATACACCCCCACCATTCCCGAAGCCCTCATCACCCTGGGAGTGTGGGCTCTGGGCTTCCTGGTTCTCACCCTTCTCTATAAGGTGGCCGTATCCATCAAGGAAGAAATCAGGGCCTGAAAATGGCGTCAGCCCCGGGGCCGGTTTCCGGGTCCCCGGTTTTAATATTTAAGAGTGTAAATCTAAGGGAGGTAAAGCTTAATGGGCTGGAGAGTTGAAGTCGACACCGACAAGTGCACCGGGGATGAAGAATGCGTTAACGTTTGTCCTACTGGCGTTTTCGAAATGCAGGACGACAAGGCGGTCCCCGTCAATGAGGATGAGTGCCTGGGCTGCGAGAGCTGCATAGAGGTCTGTACCTCCGGGGCAATCACCGTCACCGAGACCTAAGGCGCTGATTGCTCTTAACCAAGAACGCCGGCCTGGCTTCCAGGCCGGCGTTTTTTATTGTAGGGGCGAATCTTGTATTCGCCCTGGATCGGGGGCGAACCCAAGGTTCGCCCCTTTAAAGCCTTACTTCTTTACGGGATTCACCAGGTGCACCGGCACCGGAGAGTTGGTGATGACCTTTTTAGCCACGCTGCCGAATTCGGCGCTGATCTGGTCCACATTCTCCGCGCCTTGACCGTGGGTGGTGATGACCACCATGTCCGCTTTCTCCTGTTTGATGGCATTCAGGATTTCAGTGGCCGCGTCGCCCTGGACCAGCTTGACTTCCAGAGTGGGACAGGCTTTCAGTTCCTGGTCGCAGACGCTCTCCAGTTTTTTCTTGGCTTTATCCATTTCCCACTCCTGGAAATGTTTCAGGTGTTCCGCGGTGGGTTCACCGTAGGCCCCAAAATGGCTCATCAAATCCACGCCCACATAGAGCAGGATAACCTTAGCCTGGTATTTCTGTGCCAGTGATTCCACGTGCGGCGCGGCTTTAATCGAATTCTTGGATAAATCCGTGGGCCACAGGATGGTGCGCACTTCCATGGATAGATTCCTCCTCGCTGAATGTGCCCCTAAATATAAGCACGCCTGCCTGGGGAGGGAAGGGCTTTGGGATTTTCTCCCTCTTTTTTCTTCTCCTAAGCCGATGGTGATGCCTGGCAGACCCCTGGCTGCGCCTCCTGGATTATCGCAAATTCCAAACAGCATGGCCCCAGGAGAAGCTCAAGTCCCAACCGCCAGCCGGAAAATGATCATACCGGGAATCCCCAGGGGGAATTGCTGCCTTTTAGGTTTGCCGCCTCCAGGAAAAATGGGTAATCTTATAGATTAAAACCTTTTTCCTAACCACCCTGAAAAGAACAGGTCATGGTGCAGGCCGGGAAGAATGTGGCTTTTTTCAAGCCGCTTGGACCCCGCCGCACTCAGGGTGACCAAGGAAGCGGCTTGGGAACAGGTGGTAATCTAGTTACGCTTCAAATTGTTTAGCCGACAAGGGATCCCTTTGACCAACGGCAGTAAATTCAACCGTTTTGCTTCTTGCCTGATCGCCCTCATCTTTCGCGGCGCCTGGCCCATCATTATTTTCACCCTGATCGTCGGCGGGGCAGCCGTCTATTATTCCTATTATTATCTGCAGATGGTGACCAGCCGGGATGTCCTGGTATCCAGCAACGAGCGGCTGATCAAGTTGAGCAAGGAAATCGACGCCCAGTTCGGGACCCGGGACAACCTGGTAATCGTCGTGGAGAATGACAACCTCCCGCGCTCCCTCCATTTTATCGAGGCCCTGGCCCAAAAATTGCGGCAATATCCCGAAGAATTTCGAGATCTTTTCTACCGCGTCGATCCGGCAAATTTTAAAAAATGGGCCTTGCTCTATGTGGACCAAAAGCAACTGCTGGAATTTAAGGGGAAACTGCTGGAAAACCGCCGGGCCTTGGCGGCCCTGTCTGCGAATCCCCGGCTCAGCGTTTTTTTTCAGTCAATCAACGAGGAGATCACCCGGGCCCTCATCGGCCAACTCTTCACCGGCTTTTTAGAAGAGAAACCGGAACCGGAAAAAGCAACCATCCCCGATCTCGGCTTCCTGCAAGCCGTCCTCACACAGATGGACCTTGCTCTGTCCGGGAGCCACTCTTACACCTCCCCTTTTAAAAGCATTTTCCCGGGAGAATTCACCGATCTCAGTGAGGCGGGTTACTTCCTCACGGATAATGACAAATATCTTCTCTTTCTGGTGACTTCCCAGGAAGACGGCTATACCCTCACCTCCAAGGACTTGCAGCGGTTGCGGCAGTTGGTGGAGGAGGTGAAGACCCGCTTTCCCGGCATCCAGGTGGGGGTGACCGGTCCGGGAGCCCTGGAAGCCGATGAAATGACCAGCGCCATGGCCGATATCGGCATTGCCTCTTGGGTCTCCCTGTTAAGCCAGATGCTGCTGATCACCCTGTTCTTTCGCAGCGTCAAGCGGGCCCTGGTGCAAGGCCTGGTCCTTTTCATGGGATTGTGCTGGACTTTCGGGGTGGCCACCCTGGTGGTGGGGCACCTGAATATCCTCTCCATCGTCTTTGGACCGCTTCTCTTGGGAATCGCGGTGGACTTCGGCATCCACTGGTATTCCCGCCTGGAGGAAGAACAGGGTGACCAGCCCCGCTGCCGCATGGAAGATTGGAACTGCACCATGCGCCAAGCGACTCCAGGCATCCTCTACGCCGCCCTGACCGCGGTGGTTTCGGTTATCCCCCTGACCTTAACCGGCTTTAAGGGCCTGTCGGAATTGGGACTGATCATTTCCCTGGGTATTTTGCTGCACATCTTTCTCTCCCTGGGATTTCTGCCGGCCCTGGCCGTGGTGACCGAAAGGTGCCTGCCCACTGCGGCGCCCGGCGCGGCCTCCGACTGCGCCGGCGACCCCCAGCCTTTTCTGGCCATCAGATGGCGGCATCCTCTGGTCATTGTCCTCTTGGGGGTGCTGATCACGGTCATGGGCGGCATCAGTCTCTTTCACGTCCCCTTTGACCTTAATCCCCTGCACCTGCAAAATCCCAAAACCGAATCCGTGGTCTGGGAGATGCGACTGATTGAGAATTCCAAATACTCCACTTCTTACGGCACCATGATGGTAAGCGGGATTAAAAATTTGCCGGAGACCATCGACGCCTTGAAAAAGTTGGATACCGTCTCCCACGTGGAATCCATCCTCTCCTTTTTGCCTTCCCAAGTGAAGGCCAAGCAAATTTTGCTTAAGGAATTGGAGCCGGTGATCAACGGCATACATTTTGCCCCACTCCCCCGGACTCCCCCGAACCCGGCGGAGTTGGCCACCATCCTGGGGCGCATTCACTTCAAGCTGTCCCAGGCCGAAGCCACCGATTGGCAGCCGGAAGACCGGCCCACCCAGAAAGAGTTGCAGGAAGTGAACCGCCTCCTCTTACACCTCATCTCCCTTTTGGGCTCCCGGGGCGATTCCCGGCTGGAGCCGCGGCTGGCCGTCTTCGAGAAGAAATTTATGGGGGACCTGGGGGAGAAATGGGAACTGCTGGAAGCCAACCTCAAAGGGGCCGCCCGGCCGCCGGGCATCCAGGATTTGCCCCGGGATGTCCGGGAGCGGTTCGTCAGCAGCAAGGGAAATTATCTCATCCGGGCTTTTCCCGCCCAGGACATCTGGGACCCCAAACCCTTGGGCCGCTTCGTGCATGACTTAAGGAGGGTCGATCCCAATGTGGTGGGGGACCCGATCCTGCTCTATACCTTTACCCGGGAGTTCCGCAACGCCTGCCTTTGGGCCGCGGGCATGGCCCTGCTGGGCATCACCATCCTGATCATCTTCCTCCTGCGCAGTTGGAAATTGACCATCCTGGCGCTTATCCCCTTGGTGGTGGGCACCTCCTTGACCCTGATTATGATGTGGTTTCTGGATGTGCCTTTCAATCAGGCCAACGTCCTGTTCCTGCCCTTAATCCTGGGAGAGGGGGTGGAATACGGCCTCATCATCCTGGCCCGGTGGCAGTTGGAGGAATCGGCCCGGGAAATTACTCTGCCGGCCAGCACCGCCAAGGGGGTCCTCCTGGCCTCTCTGACCACCGCCTTGGGGTTCGGCAGCCTGATGATCTCCGGACACCGGGGGACCTTCAGCCTGGGGCTGCTCTCCACTCTCGGCAGCTTAAGCGTCCTGCTGGCGGCCTTGAGCATCCTCCCCGCCTTCCTCCGCCTGTTAAGGCAACGGAGCGATGCCGCCTGCTCCCGGGAGAAGAGATAACTAGTCCTGAACGCACACCCGGCGTACCTCCCGGAGAGTGGGCGGACACCGGCTTTGCCCCCACACCGTATCAAAATAACCGGGGTGGAGGACTTCTCCTCCACCCCGTATTTTTTCTCCAGCAGTTAGGCCTTAGGTCAGCCCAGGGCCGCAGTGAGGCAGTTTACCGGTCTGCTTCCTCCCCCGCTTCCCCGGCCAGTTTTTCGGCCTGGAGAAGGCTCCGGGAGAGTTCGCCTCTGGCGGTGAGGGCTTCCAGGAGGACCAGACGCATGATCCTGCAAGCCTCGGCAATATGCGGCGTGGCCAGATGATAATAGATGGAGGTGCCTTCCCGGCGGGTGACCAGGATGCCTTTTTGCCGCATCACCCCCAGGTGTTGGGAGAGATTCGCCTTGGCCACGCCCAGGGCCTCCACCATGGCGCCCACGGACATCTCCCCGTTTTTTAACAGGTTGAGAACCTGCAATCTCTTAGGGTTGGCCAGGGTCTGGCAGATATCCGCCTGCATCTCCCACAGCCGGGCCTCTTCCTCAGAAACCGGAGAGGGGGTTTTCTTCCCTTTCTTTTCAAGATTGCGAACCATGGAAACGATGATAAGCCCCTGAAATTTTTCTGTCAAGCGCCAAGTCAAAAAAGCGCCTTGCTAACTCCGGCCGGGGACGCCTGGCACAGGTCCTTCCCCCGCCGTCTGATACCAATTCGAATTCAAAGGACGTTGAACTGTAGGGGCGAACCTGGTGTTCGCCCGTGGCTCCGGGGCGAACACAAGGTTCGCCCCTACGTATAGTATCTTTTTGACTGCAACTCGGTATGAGTTCCGCCGGAGTCAGTCCGGAAGCACCGGTCCCGCAGCCGGTGGGAACATTCGGTCGGAATCGGGCTGCGATCTATTTTCACATCCTCCGGGATAATGTTATACTCACCGCCAGGAAACGGCAATGTCCCTTCCACTAAAGGCGTTTTTCCCGCCTGGAGCCGGTTTTGCAGTCTGGCAGTTATTTTGCTATCCACTAGTTATAGCCTTCTGGAAGGAAAAAATTTAATCTCAAAGGGAACAGCAAGTTGTTATCAATTGCTAACCAACCCCGGACCGCCGACCTAAGGAGCTAAGACCATGGACCTGGCCGCCTGGGGACTCGCTAAGCTGGATTGGGCCTTTTTCCTCGGCATCCTCAACATCGTCATCATTGACCTGATTCTGGCCGGGGATAACGCAGTGGTCATCGCCATGGCCGTGCGCTCCCTGCCGCGGCGGCAAAGGCGTTGGGGCATCATCCTGGGAGCAGGCGCGGCAGTGTTGCTGCGGGTGGTGCTCACCTTTTTCGTGGCCCAATTGCTGGAAATTTCTTTTATCAAACTGGCGGGCGGGGTGCTTATTGCCTGGATCGCGGTCAAGCTCTTCCTGGAGGGCGCGCCCGAACAGGCGGACAAGGAGGCCCGGTCCCTGTGGCAGGCGATGCAGCTCATTATCATCGCCGATATCACCATGAGCACCGACAACATCCTGGCCGTAGCCGGGGCCTCCCACGGCAATCTCTTTCTCCTGCTCTTCGGCCTGGCCCTGTCCATCCCCTTCGTGGTTTTCACCAGCAACTTGCTGGCCATGCTCATGGACCGCTACCCTATTATCATTTATCTGGGAGCGGCGGTGTTGGGCCGGGTGGCCGGAGAAATGATCTTCACCGATCCTTGGGTGGCGCGCTGGCTGCAAATGCCGGCGTGGTTCAACTACGCCATGGAAGCAGTCTTCGCCGTGGGGGTCATCGTCGTGGGCAAACTGTGGATCAGGTTTGTTTTCCGCAAGGCTGAGGAAGCGGAACAATCTCCCGGCAGTTAATGTTATCCCACTGAAATTAGCTGAGAGGAGCGTATGGCTATTCTCACCATTTCCCGGGAATACGGCAGCGGCGGCCGGGAGATCGGCCGCCGCGTAGCCGAACGCCTGGGCTACCGTTACGTGGATAAGGAATTGCTCTTCCAAGACCTGGAAAAAGAGGGAGCCCGCTGGGGCAGGGCGGCCCGGGAACTGGACGAGGTCTGTCCAACCGTCTGGGAGCGTTACGACTGGCAATACCGGGGCTACGTGGCCCGGGTGGAGTCCCTGATTCTGGGCTATGCTGCGGCGGATAAAGCGGTAATCATCGGCCGGGGCGGCTCTTTTTTGCTGGCGCAGGTGCCTTTCTGCCTGCGGGTGCGTCTGGTGGCTCCCCTGGAAGTGCGCCTCGGGCGCATCATGGAGCGGGAGCGCTTCAGCCGGGTGGCCGCGGCCCGGCTGATCGGCCAAGTGGATGCTGACCGGGCCTGTTTTATCAAGGCCAACTACGACGCTGCCTGGGATGAAGAACGATTTTACGACATGACCTTGAATACCGGCTCTCTCACCTATGACCAGGTGGTGGACATCCTGGTGGATACCCTGGCGGAGAAGGAGAGCCAGGCCAGCCCCGGGGCCCGGGCGGAGTTGGCGGGCCTGGCCCTGGCCTACCGGCTCAAAGCCCGGGTGGCCGCCGACCCCCGGGTCTTCGTCCCCACCCTGGAGGTGGAGCTGAAAGAGGAAACCATCGTGGTCTCCGGCATTATCCACACCCCCCAGGAAGCCCATCTCGTACGGGAAATTGCCCAGGAGGTCTGCGGCGACCGCGCGGTGCGCCTGGACCTGCACCACCGGGTTTAATACCAAGTTCACAAGGCTTAACCTTTTAATAAACCAAAACTATTTTTTTGCAACTGTCGAAGATGAGTCTGAATGACAGAAAAATATTACTTCTTTGACCGCAACTTGGTATGAACCATCCGGGCGTTTCTGGGGTTTGGTCCCGGAAACGTCGGGGCTTCGGCTGGAAGAGGTGGAGTAGGCAGGACCCTACCGTAGGCGCGCCAATCCCCGACTCTACCGGATATGGAAATTCCTCCATATCCCCTAATTATCTTATCCCGGCATGGTAGCCCTGCAGGGACCGGACCTGGATCTGCTGCTGGCGGGCTGCGGCGATGCCCCGAGCGGCGGCCAGGGCTCCGGCCAGGGTGGTGATATAGGGTACTTTATAACCGATGGCCGCCTTGCGGATATAAGAATCGTCAGCTTTGCTCAACTTGCCGCTGGGGGTGTTGACCACCAAGTGAATCTCCCGGTTTTTGATAACGTCCACGATGTTGGGCCGGCCTTCGTGCAATTTGAGAACCGGCCCCGAGGGGATATCCTGCTCCGCCAGGAACTTGTGGGTGCCCGCGGTGGCCAGGATCTTGAAACCCAACTGGTGGAACTGCTGGGCCACTTCTAAAACCGCAGGCCGATCCAGTTCCGAGACGGTAATGAGCACCGTGCCTTCCCGGGGCAGGGTCTGCTGGGCCGCCTCCTGGGCCTTGTAGAAGGCCAGGCCAAAGGAGTCGGCCATGCCTAAGACCTCGCCGGTGGAACGCATTTCCGGCCCCAGGAGAGGGTCCACCTCGGGAAACATGTTGAAGGGGAAGACCGCTTCCTTGACGCCGAAATGGATAACGGACTTCTGGACCAGATTCAGGTCCGAGAGCTTTTTCCCCAACAACACCTGGGTGGCCAGTCTGGCCATGGGAATGTTGCATACTTTGGAAACCAAGGGCACCGTCCGGGAGGCCCGGGGGTTGGCTTCAAGAACATACACCATGTCATGGGCTATGGCGTACTGGATGTTCATCAGCCCCACTACGTTCAATTCCATGGCAATGCGCCTGGTGTAATCGTTTATCGTGTCTATGTGCTTGGCCGGGATGCTGATGGGAGGAATGACGCAGGCGGAATCACCGGAATGGATGCCCGCCAACTCGATATGTTCCATAACGGCAGGCACAAAGGCGTCAGTGCCGTCGGCAATGGCGTCAGCCTCGGCCTCGATGGCGTTCTCCAGAAACTTATCGATGAGGATAGGCCGCTCCGGGCTCACCTCCACGGCTGCGGCCAGGTAGCGCTTCAGCATGTACTCGTCATGCACCACCTCCATGGCCCGGCCGCCGAGAACGTAAGAAGGGCGGACCATGAGAGGGTAGCCTATGTCCCGGGCTATCTGCAGGGCTTCTTCGATGGTGCTGGCCATGCCGCTGTCGGGCTGGGGGATGCCCAGCTTGCGCATCATGTGCCGGAACCGGTCCCGGTCCTCGGCGAGGTCGATGACGTCCGGGCTGGTGCCCAGGATTTTCACCCCGGCGGCGGCCAGTTCCTGGGAGATGTTCAAAGGCGTTTGCCCGCCGAATTGCACGATGACCCCTTCGGGCTGCTCTTTCTCATAAATGCTGAGCACATCTTCCACCGTCAGGGGTTCGAAGTAAAGCTTGTCCGAGGTGTCGTAATCCGTGGACACGGTTTCGGGGTTGCAATTTACCATGATGGATTCCAGCCCTTCGTCCCGGATGGCAAAGGCGGCGTGGACGCAGCAGTAATCGAATTCGATGCCCTGGCCGATGCGGTTGGGGCCGCCTCCCAGCACCATGATTTTACGGCGGCTGCTCACCTCCACCTGGTCGGGGGCATTGTATGTGGAGTAATAATAGGCGGCGTTTTCCACCCCGCTCACCGGCACCGCGTCCCAGGCCTGGCGCAGCCCCAAGCGATACCTGTGGTCCCGTATCTGCTTTTCAGGCACGCCAAAAAGTTGGGCCAGGTAGCGGTCGGCAAAGCCATCCTGCTTGGCCCGCTTCAGCAGGTCGTCGGGGAGGTCCTGGCCTTTATACTTCAGGACTTCCTCTTCCAGTTCCACCAACTCCCGCATTTGCTCAATAAACCAGGGCTTGATGTGGGTCCACCGGTACAATGCGTCCACGTCGGCCCCCTTACGCAGAGCCTCGTACATGAGGAATTGCCGCTCGCTGGAGGGCTCCCGCAGAAGGTCCATAAGCTCTTCCAGGCTTTTGTGGTGGAAGTCCCGGGCAAAGCCCAGGCCATAGCGACCGATTTCCAGGGAACGGATGGATTTTTGGAAGGCCTCCTTATAGGTTTTACCCAGGCTCATGGCCTCTCCCACCGCCTTCATCTGGGTGCCCAGCTTGTCTTCGGCCCCGGGGAATTTTTCAAAGGCCCAGCGGGCAAACTTCACCACCACGTAGTCGCCCCAGGGCTCGTACTTTTCCAGGGTCCCCAGGCGCCAGTAGGGGATTTCGTCCAACGTGAGGCCTCCTGCCAACAGCGAAGACACAAAGGCAATGGGGAAGCCGGTGGCCTTGGAGGCCAGGGCCGAGGAACGGGAGGTGCGGGGATTGATCTCGATGACCACCACCCGGCCGGTCTTGGGGTCGTGGGCGAACTGGATGTTGGTGCCGCCGATGACCTTGATGGCCTCCACGATGTCATAGGAGTACTTTTGCAGGCGCTCCTGCAGCGCCGGGGCGATGGTCAACATGGGCGCGGTGCAGTAAGAGTCGCCGGTATGCACCCCCATGGCGTCCACATTTTCAATGAAGCACACCGTGATCATCTGGTTTTTGGCGTCCCGCACCACCTCGAGTTCCAGCTCTTCCCAGCCCAGTACCGACTCTTCCACCAAGACCTGACCCACCATGCTGGCTGTCAGACCTCGAGCTACGATGGTACGGAGTTCCTCCAGGTTGTAAACGTGGCCGCCACCCCAACCGCCCATAGTATAGGCCGGACGGATGACCAGGGGATAACCCAACTCCTCGGCGATACGCTCCGCTTCTTCGACACTCAAAGCGATGGCGCTCCTGGGCATCTCCAGGCCCAGGTGATTCATGGTGTCCTTGAACGCCTGGCGGTCTTCCCCCCGCTTGATAGCGTCCACCTCCACACCGATCACGTGCACGCCATATTCCTCCAGAACCCCGGTCTGGGCCAGGGCAGAGGAGAGGTTCAGGCCGGATTGCCCCCCCAGGTTGGGGAGCAGGGCGTCAGGGCGCTCCTTTTTAATGATCTCCGTCATGTAGGCGAGGTTTAAGGGTTCGATATAGGTGACGTCGGCCATGCCGGGGTCGGTCATGATGGTGGCCGGGTTGGAATTGACCAGGCATATCTCATAACCCAGCTTTCTCAAGGCTTTACAAGCCTGGGTGCCGGAATAATCGAACTCACAAGCCTGCCCGATGATGATGGGCCCGGAACCGATAATCATTACTTTGCGAATGTCTGGCCGCCGAGGCATGGACAATCCTCCTGGCTTAGGAAGGCAGATTTAGGTGTCGTTGGGACCGCCTTGGGGGAATATAGGTGAGGGGTATGAGAGGTGTCAAGGAATCATTTAAGTTTGACTTAATAGTTTGGAATAAATGTAAGTTAATTTTGACTATTCCAGACTGACCCACGCCTCCAAGATAATAAACATTTAAAGGAGTTCCATCTTGATTCAAGAGCTCAAGGAATTCTGGAGTCTGTCTCCGGAAGACGCCATGAGGCTCCTGGAACCACCCCCCAGGGCCTGTCCACCGGGACCGCTCAGGAACGCTTCCAGACTAAACCTGGGAAATATCTCCTTGAGGCCAATATTTTAGTCAGCGCTTTCACTTTGGCACTTCCCTGGCTGCCGGGAGCGTCCTATTTTGAATTTAAACCCTTGCCACATGTTTGACGGCAGCGCCCTGCCCTTACCGGAGAATCTGGATATCGCGGTCAAGCTGCTGGAGCGCTTTCACCGGGCTGAGCTAATCCTGGAAATTGAGGCCGGGGTGGGGGGCGGGGAGGAAGATGGCGTCAAGGCCGAAGGCGCTCCCCCATCCAAGCTCTATACCACTCCCGAGGACATGGTGGAGGTGGCCCGGCGTTTTCAGGTCGTGCCCGGGGCCCGCTACCTGTTGGCCGCCACTTTCGGCAACGTCCACGGGGTTTATAAGCCGGGGCACGTCCAGCTCAAACCCTCCATCCTCCGGGACGGCCAGGAGGCCGTGGAGCAGGCCTAGGGCCCCGCGGCCCGGTTTGATCTGGTGTTCCACGGCGGTTCCGGCTCCGCCCTGGATGATATCCAGGCGGCCATCGATTACGGGGTGGTCAAATTTAATATCGATACCGACACCCAGTATGCCTATACCCGGCCCATCGCCGACCATTTCTTCCGCCATTACGCCGGAGTTCTCAAGGTGGACGGCGAAGTTGGGGATAAAAAGGCTTATGATCCAAGAACTTACCTGGCCGCGGCGGAAGCCGCCATGGCTGCTAGGGTCAAGCAGGCGGTGAGTGATTTGCGGGGCTTGGGAACTACTCTGTTTCAGCCTTAAACTAGGTCTCCAAAGTCCGTTTCGCACCTCACCTGGTACCATCATCCCGGAAAAGCATAGCGCTCCTGATGTTGCCATAGATAGCGAGAACTTGTACCGACGTTGCCATTCTTAAGGTCTCGCCGATGCAAGTGCCAAGGGATGGCGATCCCGTCTTGGCGATGGGTCTCCTCAATAATACCCTCTAAAATGGGCTGCTATATCTTGTTTATTTTTTAAGCTTTTTGGTGCTGGGGATAATGCTGGGGATTAAAATAAGAAGGGGCCAGCTTTATCAGCTACCCCCTTTAATTTACTTGGTAGCGGGGGTAGGATTTGAACCTACGACCTTCGGGTTATGAGCACTAAGGAAAGCAGTTACCAGACCTTACCGGCATATCATAAACCCCTTTATATATCTACATAATCACCATATCATATTTTTCTTGACATACTCCCCTTTACCGTGGTATTTCCAACCAAGGTTGGAAATGGATATGGAAATATCCTTTAGGGCTGCGGGAAAGCGTCCATGGAAAATTCCAACCTAAGGTTGGAATTTGGGGGTGAGGCCATGAAGCGCCATAAGACCACCTATCCGGGAGTCTATTACCGGGAAGCGGAGCGTTTGGGCGGACCCGGCAAGGAGCGGGTCTATTACATCGTCTTCAAGAAAGACGGCAAAGTTATCGAAGAAAAGGTGGGCCGCCAGTTCGCCGATGACATGACCCCGGCCCGGGCCGCCAAGATCAGAGGGCGGCGCATAGAAGGCAAGGAGAAATCCCGCAAAGAAAAAAGGGAGGAAGAGCAGGCCAAGAGGGAAGCGGAAAAGAACCGTTGGACCTTTGACCGTCTATGGGAGGAATACCAGGCCCGGAAGCCGGGCCTCAAAGGGATGGTCACTGATGCCAACCGCTATGCCAATCATCTCCGGCCCGTTTTCGGGGGCAAGGAACCCCAGGGGCTTGTCCCCCTGGACCTGGACCGGCTGCGCCTCAAGCTCCTTAAGACCCACAAACCGGGGACGGTTAAGAACGTCCTGGAACTCCTGCGCCGCCTGGTGAACTTCGCCGCCAAGAAGCACCTCTGCCCTGTTCCCTCCTTCATCATCGAAATGCCCAAGGTGAACAACCTCAAGACCGAAGACCTTAACCCGGAGCAGCTTGCCGCCCTGGTGGAGGCCATAGACCGGGACCCTAATTTACAGGCCGCCAGCTTTATGAAAATGGCCCTGTATACCGGCATGAGGCGGGGAGAACTCTTCCGGTTGCAGTGGCCGGACGTGGATTTTGACCGGGGGTTCATCCATATCCGCACCCCCAAGGGCGGCCAGGATCAGAAGATACCCTTAAACCAGGCGGCCCGGGGACTCCTGGAGGCGCACCCCAGGACCGGCAGCCCGTTTGTTTTCCCGGGCCGTGGCGGCAGGCGGCGCACGGACATCAACAAGCAGGTGAACCGTATTAAAGAGGCGGCGGGACTCCCCAAGGAGTTCCGGGCGCTGCACGGCCTGCGGCACGTTTACGCCAGTATGCTGGCCAGTAGCGGTCAAGTGGAACTTTACACCCTGCAAAAGCTCCTGACCCACAAGAGCGCGGCCATGACGCAGCGTTACGCCCACCTGCGGGACGACGCCCTGCGCCGGGCCTCAGACCTGGCGGGGGACCTGCTGGGGCAGGTGGCCAACGGCAAACCGCGCAAAATTGCCAATCTGGAGGAATAAAGAGATGGAAGCCAACGTTATTGATAAGGACCTGCTGGCAATGATCGCAGCCATTAATCAAGGCCCCAACCGGGGGGTGTTAAGAAAGTTCGTGGAATTTCTTTATGAAGAGCAAGAGGAACTCACCCCCGAAGAATGGCAGGCCATTCGGGAGGGGCAGGAAGACGCCCGATGTGGCCGGGTGATCACCCTGGAAGCATATGAAAAGGCCCGGGGCCTGTGAGCTTCCTGGTAGAAATCACCAGGCGGGCTGAAAAGGATTTGGACGGCCTGGACCGGACCACGGAAAGACAGGTGCGGGAGCGCCTGAAACAGCTTGCCCAGGACCCATATGCGCCTCACCTGTCGCAACAGGTGAAGATGGGAGCAGGCGAACGGAAATCCCGGGTCAGGAGCTGGCGTATCTTCTTTGAAGTGGATGAGGGTAAGAGAAAGATTGTGATCCTCTCCATCAAACACCGGAAAGGGGCATACAAATAACGTTGCGGCTATCCGGCCTCGGAGCGGGGCCTATAGATAGCGGGCCGTCCGGGTGTGCGCGCACCCGATGCGGCCCTGACCACCACACAAACCTATTAGGGAGGTTCATGTCATGGCTGAAAGCAATTTTAACATAAATGGCCTGGGAGAAGAGGTAAAAGAAAACCTCATCGAAGAACCTTTGGGGACAATCCTGGATAGCACCACTTGGAAAATGAACGCTTTTTATGACATTTTGGATGAGTTTGCATTTGATGTTGAACCAATCCAGCAAATTATTACCGTCCTCAAGTCTCTCTTGGAACGCCAGGAAAAAGATTTAGAAAAAATCGAGAAGGTAATTTCCGACAGCTTGGGAAAAGTTATGATCCTGAAATGCCGGGAAGTTATGGAGATGAATGATAAGCGCTATTATAAAGACGATTATTTTAAGGCCGTCTTGACGCCCAAGGAACCCGCCGCGGCCGCGGGGGAGGCATAAAACAAGGGGCCACAGGCGGCGCTTGTGGCCCCACCATAGGAGAAGCAGAGTATTCCTGGAAATCACCCCTCCCCAAGATTTTCTTTGACAATTGCCTTTTTAATCCTTATAAGCATATTCATAGGTTTATGAAATTGATAAGGGAGGGCGGCCCTATGTCTTTGGTGTTTGGGAGAAAGGCGGTCATCGCTCTGGCCGGAATCAGTAAAATGCAACTGGAGCATTGGGACAGGAGCGGGATCGTCAAGCCTTCCGTCAAGGCCGGGGCGGGCAAAGGAAGCAGGCGGGAATATTCCTTTCAAGACCTGGTGGCCTTGAAGGTCGCCAAGCGGCTGCGGGAGGAAGGAATCAGCCTGCAAAAAATCAGGAAGGCCCTGGCCTGGCTGCGAAAGAACTTCCCGGACGTGCGGCAGCCCCTGGCGGAACTGCGCTTTGTCACTGACGGTGTAAGCCTCTTTGTTTTGGACCGGGACCCGGCAAAGATTCTGGACGTGTTGCGGGGTGGCCAGTTCGTCTTTTCCCTGGCCCTGGGGGAGATCATTCAAGGTTTGCAGGGGGAACTAAGGAAGCTGGCGACCCCCAAGGAGGCAAAGATAATGGTGGAAGGCCGAACCTTTACCGTGGTCTTGACCCCGGACCTGGAGGACGGCGGGTTTACGGGGCAATGCCGGGAAATCTCCGGGGCCGTCTCCCAGGGAGAAACGGAGCAAGAGGCCCTGGACAACATCTCTGAGGTTTTGGAAGAGCATTTTGAGTATGTGAAAAAGGGCCAGACCGGAGAAGCCCGGGTAGTATGAAACGGTCCGCCACCGACTACCGGGGGAAGGACCTGGTGAAGGCGGCCCGCAAGCTGGGGCTTACCCCGGATGAAGGCAAGAGGCATACCCGGATATATGACGCCCAGGGCAGGTATATAGCTACTATTCCCCGGAGCAAGATCAAGAAAGGACTCCTGGGAACGATTCTCAAGCAGTTGGGGATCACCGAGGCTGAACTTAAGAAGCTGATTTGAGGGGTTAAAAGTTTCCGGGGATAGGGGGCGGCTGATCCCCGAGCCCGACACGGCGGCGATCCTGGGCCGCCTTCCCCGGATTCATCATCAGGGCCACGGCAGGAGGCGGAGAGTTGCCAAAAATAACCTTTGATATGATTAAGACAGTATGGGGCTTAAGATTCTATGAGGCTATGCAGGCCATTTGGCACACAAGGGCCTTTCAGCAATTCTGCCAAACAGACAGGGAACAGGTGATAAAAGACCTAAGAGATAGGTTGAAAACATTTTCCCAAAAACCAAAAAACGCCAGAGAAAAATATGAACAGGAATGGCTTGAATTACCTTTTGAGGAGGCATTAGAGGAGGCCCTAAAGAGTGCTTTTCTGGAAACGTTAAAGGCCCAACAAGTAATGTCTCGACTGGAGGGTTTGGACGCCCACAAAACGGCAATTTATTGTGAACGCAAACTATTTGACGAAAAGTATATTTCTTTACGCATAGATTTGACCTATCCAAAAGAACGCCTTAGGGCTGAGTTTGAAAGTATCCTAAGTGAGTGGCATCATTGCGTAGAACGGCCTTCAACCCCACGGCGAGGGGCCGCAGTAATGGATACAGATGAAATTGAACGCATGTTCCAGGCTTATGCCTTGGTAGAAGAACACTTGGCACAAGAGGAAGGTGTGCATCAAAGCGTGCTGCAAGCGACCATAAAGCTTTATACCAAGAAGCGCCGCCCAAGCCTTAAGAACCCACCTGCAAGCGATAAAGTATTATACCAAGAAGCGCCGCCCACGCCTTAAGAACCCACCTGCAAGCGATAAACGCTATCAGCAGGTGGGCAGGTGGCACCAAAAAGTTAAAGAAAAGATTGGAGAGCTTTAACCTGAAAAGATTTTTGACAGCCTTAATAATCCCGCCTCTATCTTCTTGAAATTCCAGAATATCTTTTTTTAAAATAATCCTTCTTACCAGTAATCTTTTGATTTTTTCTCCTTTATACGGAAAGGGGGTACCCCTTTTGCGTCTTTGTGGGGCAATAGGAAGTAATGGTACACACCCGCAAAAAGCAACACGCGGGAGGATATATGGAGCAGCATGGTACTACCCTTGACGAGAAGGCGGCAGCAAAGTTTTTGGGGCTGGCGGTCCAAAGTTTGAGGAATCGGCGAAGCAGGCGCCTGGGACCGCCATATGTGAAGATTGGGGGCCGTGTGCTCTATCTTCTTGCGGATTTGCAGGATTTTCTCAAAAAGCACCGAATTGACCCTGAGCGGGAGGCCCGGTAATGAAAGGGGAAATATGGGTTTTGGAATATTCGGCCTCCCAGGATTGTTTTCACGCTCAGCCGATTAAAAAATCCATCAGCAACAACCTGGAGCGAGCCTTACGCAAAGAGCCTAACGACTGGGTTACCTTGTGTGTTGGTGAGTGTGAATCAGTGCGGGATTTCATGGAGGAGGTCAGGGAAGGCCAGGCTCAGATACTTGGCAGGGGGTAGTTTTATGGGCGCGATCAAACTCAGCCCCACCCCTGCCCGCCAATTCATTCAGGCACTTTACGGGCGTTTCTTCTCCCAGGCCCAGGGCGCGGCCTACCTGGAGGTGAGGGGCAAGGTCGAAGGCCAGGGCATGAGCTTCCGGCGGTTCTTCCGGGACCCCGAAGCCCTGGTGAAGGACATGGCCGGATGGAAACCGGGCCTCAATTATTGGTTGGGGGTTGCCCTCAGAAAGGATAGCAAGGGCGGCGCAAAGGCTAACCTCCTGGCCCTGACCGCGGCCTTTGCGGACGTGGACGCGGGGGCGGCGGGGCATAAGCAGGCGGCCAAGTACCCGGACAAGGCCGAAGCTCTGGCCGCCATTGAAGCCTTTACTTTGCGGCCTTCTCTGGTGGTGGACTCCGGGGGCGGGTATCAACCCTATTGGCTTTTCCGGGAGCCGGTGAGCCTGATTCAAGGACCGCAGGCGGGGACGCCTGCGCTACTTGCCCGCCTGGAGGGGATTAACCGGGGCCTGGCCCTGGCCCTGGGGGGAGACGTGGTCGCCACGGATGCGGCCCGGATTTTGCGGTTTCCCGGCACCTTCAACATGAAGCTGGCGGGCAAGCCCCGGCCCGTGAAGATCGTGTGGAGCGAGCCTGACCGGGTGTATGACCTGGCCGACTTTGCAGAGTATGAGGGCCAGGGGCGGAAGCAAAGGACGGCGGGCGGGGACGCCCGCCCCACCGGGACGCCAGCACCTACTGGAGGGACTGCACCACCAGGGGGCGGGGTGGGGGATTGTGAGGCTTACGCTGCTAAGGCCATGGCCGATGAAATGGCGGAACTGGCCCGGACCCCCGAAGGCAACCGGAACGCCCGGTTGAATCAGGCGGCGTTCAGCCTGGGGCAGTTGGTGGGGGCGGGGGTCCTGGATAAGGGGCAGGTGGAGGCCGCCCTTTACGGGGTGGCCGTAAGCATCGGCCTGGGGGAAGCGGAGACCCGGGCCACCATCCGCAGCGGCCTTGACTCGGGGGAAAAAGAACCCCGAGCGTTGCCAGAGGGGGCCAGGAAAGGGGGCGACGGCCAGAGGCCGGGAGATAGGCCGGGATCCCCGAAAGGGAGCCGCCAGGAGGGACAGAACGAGCCTGAGGTGAAAAAAATCTGGTGGGTAGGCCATGCCTATTTCATCGAGAAAGGCCGCCTGTGCCTGGAGGGGTTTGACCGGAAGGGGGTTCCTTATACAACCGCCCTGGCGAATTTTCAGGCCCGGATCATCGAAGAGATCACCCGTGATGATGGTTTGAAAAGGGCCAAGGAATTTCACGTAACCGGCTGCCTGGACACGGGGAAGCCCCTGGCCCCGGCCCTGATCCCGGCCACGGAGTTTGATTCCCTCAAGTGGATTGTCCGGGAGTGGGGGGCGGCGGCGGCCCCGGCCCCGGGCCGGTCTCTTCCGCCTCATCTGGTGAACGCGATCAAGGCCCATTCCCAGGGGTTCAAGCGGCGCACGGTCTATGCTCACACCGGCTGGCGGCTGGTGGGGGATGCCTGGCGCTACCTCCACGGCGGGGGGGCGATCGGCCCCGGGGAAGACTTTGAGGTTGACCTTGGGGAGAACTTGGGCAACTACCGCCTGCCCGAACCCGGGGGCCTGGAGGCGGCGCAAGCCAGCTTGCGGTTTCTGGAAATAGGCCCCTGGGAGGTTACCGCGCCCCTGCTGGCCTGTGCTTACCTGGCACCGTTTGCGGACCTGCTGAAAATCGACTTTTCCTTGTGGCTCTATGGGCCTTCCGGGAGTTTCAAGAGCACCCTGGCGGCCCTGGCCCTGTCTCATTTCGGGAGTTTTGACCGCCTCACCCTGCCCGGTTCCTGGTTTTCCACGGGGAACAGCCTGGAAAAGCTCTGCTTCACCCTCAAAGATAGCCTGATCGTGATTGATGATTTCATGCCGGCGGCTTCGGCCAAGGATTTCCACCACATGACGGAGAAGGCCGGGCGACTGCTCTACCAGGTGGGCAACCGTTCAGGCCGGGGGCGGTTGGCCCCGGACCTGAAGGCCCGGCCCAATTATTTCCCCCGGGGGCTGATCATCAGCACCGGCGAAGTGCTTTTACCTGGGCAGCGTCAGAGCGCCACGGCCCGTTACCTGGGGGTGGAATTGGACCCGAAAAAGACCCCGATAGACCTGGCCCGGCTGACCGCGGCGCAAGAGGAAGCGCCCCTTTACGCCATGGCCATGGCCGCCTACCTGGAAGACCTGGCCCCCCGCCTGGAGGACGTGCAAGAGGGGGTCCGGGATTTGTGGGAAGGGTACAGAAAAGCTTTCCGGGACAAAGCCCATGGTAAGGACCATATGCGGGTGCCGGAGATTCAAGCGTGGTTGGAAGTTGGATTTGAGTATTTTTTGAGATTTCAGACCCGCATGGGAACCATAACCGAAGAGCAGGCGTACCAGATGCTTAACCGGGCCTGGGGGGTTTTTGCGGCCCTGGGGGAGGTCCATGCCCGGCGCATCGAGGGAGAAAGACCGACCATCAAGTTTATTGCGGTTCTGCGAGAGCTTTTCTACACAGGAAGAATCTTTGTGGAGTCGATCAGTTATGCGGGAGTGGCCCCCCCTAATCCTGAAGCCCTGGGCTGGGCGGGATCGGAGCCTAAGGCAAAAAATGCCTTTCCCGTGGGTTGGGCCGATGAGACTACTCTCTACCTGTTGCCGGAGACTGCCCTGCGAGTAGTGCAAGAGGCGATCCGGGCCCAGGGGGATTTTTTGGGCCTGGGGAAAAACGAGATGCTGGCGGCCCTGGCGAGGGAAGGTTTTATCGAACCCGGCAAGGACGGGAAAAACAGCCAAGTAAAATTTATCCAACAGAAATCAAGGCGGGTGATCTACCTGCGGCTTAGTAAATTAGCACACGATGAGACGGAAGAAGATGAGCAATCTAACCCCTAACCTTACACCTTCCTTACACCTTAGGTGTAAGGGGCGCAAACGTAGACCGGGCCTGGCTGAGAAGGCTTTTTGACAAAAATGTAGGTGTAAGGCGGGAGAAGCAGGCCAGTAAAGGGTTTTAGAGCTTTCTTACACTTATTACACTTTTTTCACTTATAAGACATCTCTTGTATTTTGAGAGAGGCCCTAAAGAGAATATGCGAGATACAAAGTGGGGTATATGCCGCAGAAAGCGTAATAAGTGTAAGACGGCCTTTACAATCAGTAATCATGCGGGTTTGAACCTTACACCTAAGGTGTAAGAAGGTGTAAGGAAGGTGTAAGGTGAGAGCGCCCGCAGAAGAGATCATACCGGGACGGAGTGCCGGTAAGGGAGTGCAGGCAAGTGGGGGACAGGCTGATCTTTCTGGAACCTTGCCCTTTCTGCGGGAAGAAACATGAACACTGGGCAGGTCCTATCAAGTTCACCCCTGGGGAATCGGCGGGCTGGAGAGTGGGCGATTGTCAAATAACCAGAATCAGAGGGACCCTGAAATTAAAGTATCCCCTGCCAGGCTATGAAAGGGGGTATTTCTTGAAATTAGTTGACCATAAATTGACAATAGGACATTAAGTTGACAATAGGACATTTAGCTGTAAAATCCTGATCCCCGCCGACCTAGAGGGCGGCGGACCCAGGCCCCCCTTGATTGAGCATCTGGAAAGAACCCCTGGGCTTCAAGGTGGAGGGGATAGAAAATGCCGCCAGGGTTAGTGCCGATCCTTGGAAGTCCGAAATGAGGCGTGAGGGTTGGAAGTAGGGTTGGAATTAAAAATTAAGGCAAAAAGAAAGGGGTTAAATTTTGCATCTAACCCCTTGATTTTACTTGGTAGCGGGGGTAGGATTTGAACCTACGACCTTCGGGTTATGAGCCCGACGAGCTTCCAGGCTGCTCCACCCCGCGTCATGTGAAAATTGTTTATATCAATTTCCCCGGGAATAGTCAACGGCAAATTTGCCTTGCCGGAAGGAAAGCCGCATTACTCGAGGCTTTCATTGTAGTCGGGGAGTCTGCCGGACTATTCCTTAAGTTCCCCCGCGTCCGCCAAATCCCGGGAGAGATAGGGCATGGCACAGAAGATCAGGATTGCTCCCGCCAGCAGGGTCAGCAGGGTCAAGGAGACCCCCCATTTCAGGCCCCAGATATCCGCCAGCCAGCCGATGAGGAAGGGGGAGGGCACGTCCCCCACCAGGTGGATGACCACGATATTTAAGGCCACGGCCTGGGCCCGGCGCTGGGGACCGGCCACACTGACCACCACCGCGGTGAGCACCCCGGGATTTAAAAAGAGGAGAAAGATGGCCCCCACCAGGCCCGAGACATAAAGATACGGGTTCGGGGCAAAGATGGCCAGGGCCGCCAGGGGGATGGACAACGCCACCCCCAGGCCGCTCACCAGGAGGGGGGCTTTGAGGGTATAAGCCTGGAGGCGGTCCCCCAGGAAGCCGCCGATAAGGATGCCCAGGCCCCCGGCCACGGTGACCGAGCCGAACAGGAGATAATTGGCCTGGGCCATCTCCAGGCCCTTGGCCGTCTCCAGATAGCGGGGCATCCAAAAGGCCAGTCCCCCCAGGGTGAAGGTGATCATGCCGTAGCCCAGGGTTACCCGCCTTAAGGTGGGCAGGCGCCAGAGATCCCGGGCCCCGGCCCAGAGAGAGGTGAGATGGTTGAAGGAAGGACTGGAGGAAGGTGGGGTAGGGGAGGGGGCCGGGGGAATTGGCCCTTGGCTGCCTCCGCCCGCCACGGGTAGGCGCAGCACCAGGGCGGCCAGGAGCATGCCTGGAATTCCGGCCACCAGGAAGGCCGGACGCCAACCCCATTTGCTCCCCACCAGTCCCCCCACCAGATAAGCCAAAGCTGAGCCCACGGGCAGAGCCAGATAAAAGAAACCCAAAACCCGGGAACGACGGTTGAAGGGGAGGAGGTCGGCCAGATAGGCGGGGGCCAGGGTGCCGAAGGAGGCCTCCCCCACGCCCACCAGGCCCCGGGCCAGCACCAGGGTGGGGTAGGTGGCCACCCAGTAGGTGAGGCTGGTGGCCAGACTCCAGAGGACCGCGCCCCCGGCCATGAGGCGGATGCGGCCGAAGCGGTCCCCCAGATAGCCGAACACCGGAGAAGACAGGAAGTAGACCAGAAAAAAGGCGGTACCCAGAAACCCGAAGGCCCGGTCGCTGAGCCCCATTTCCCCTTTTACCAGAGACCCCAGGGAGGCAATGAGGTAGCGGTCCAGGTAATCCAGGAGATTAAGAGAGGCCAGAATGATAAGGGCGCGGGTGGAGAGAGACACAAGCATTTTTCAAAAACTGAGTTTTATCAACAATCGAGGACAGAATGCCTAAAACGTTGGAAACCAGGACATCTTTGGGCTATGATCTCTATGTTTGCATTAGCAGCAATCTTTTTTGCTATTTCTGGTGTGTAAACAACATTATTTTCTGCAAGAATTTTCTGAAGTTTTTCTTTAGCATCATTAATATCCTCCAGATTTCCTTTTACCTTGGCGATTGTCTTCCCTTTGCCAACAGCACTTGAAATTGCCTTCTCATCTGCAAGAAGCCAAGTTTGTATTTCCTTTTCAACGATATGAAAAATAACTTTGAAATTATATTTCCTACCCGCGATTTTTTTATAAAAGTTATTTACTAATTGTTTTATGCAAGCTTCATCCTGGTCAATAATTATAAATGCTTTTTTTATATTAGCATCGTAAAGTCCATCAAGCCATTTAACAAACTTTCCAATAACTTTCCCTTTGCCACCAGCTTTTCTGCGTTGAAAAGTACTTTTTGGCGATAATATTTTTTTTACAAATTCTATGATAACATTTATATCATCATCCCATTCCCCTACAATACAGAATGCAGCCATTACTCCTCTCCCAGAGCGCCGGAAAACCAAAGATCACTAAGTGATAGTTCTCCGTGCACCAAGAGATTCCGTAATTGGCTTTTATCAACAAGTCGGGTACATTGAGTAGCGCCCCCTTTCTTATATAAAGCAACTAAATCTTCTAAAGAAAGTTTATCTATCAGATATGGGTAGTGAGTTGTGACAATTAATTGTGCAGCGCGAGAGCCAAATTCTGACTGCCTTTGGGATAATATATCCACCAATACTTCTATCAATTGAGGATGAAGGTGGTTCTCTGGCTCTTCAATACAGAAAAGGGGGGCTCCGAGTTCTGGAGGGGCAAAAATTAATGAGAGTAGGGCTAAAAACTGTAGGGCGCCATCAGAAATACTCCATATGTTCACAGGCCTCTTTAGATATTTTTCTCTCATTTGTACAAAGGTTGTCCCCATTTGCGTAGGAGGGGTAAATATACTACTTATATCAGGCATTACATCTCGGATTGCTTGAACTAGACGGTTAAATTCATCCGGGTAAGCTGTCTGTAATGTATTAAGCCAAGAAGATAAGTTATTTCCGTGTTCATTTAAAAAGAATTGCTTACTGATTACATTTACTTCTCGCATAGCGAACGGAATTAGTTGAAAAAATTGCCATCGTGAAAATACTTGTTTGGCCTCCATTCCTTCCCAACCAGGAACTGAATACTCCAGAAAGGATTTATCGATTCGCTCTTTTTGCTCAAAGGCCACCGAACCATCTGGGTGGAATCCTTTCCCCTGTCCTGATTTAAATTTGGCAAGAACATAACTCCCGCCCTCATCACAACGTTTTAGAATTTCATCTTCTATGACAAATGCGGCAGTGCTTGCACTACCGATCAAAGCAATCTTATATTCATAGGTTCGGGGTTTTTCCTCATTTGGAAAAGGAAATTCTCCGGTTAAGGAGAATGATATTTCCCCTTCGTCAACTCCCTTCCACAATATTTCAGAAAACCCTCCCCCCTTTGTTATTGCTAAGCTTAAACCAGAACTAACATGGTTTATAAATTTTAATGCCTTTATAATATTGCTTTTTCCAGCCATATTGGGACCTACAAGAACATTGCGCAGACCAAGATCAAGAGAAACATCTTTGAGGCTTAAAAAGTTTTGAATTCTTATATGCTTGATCATAGTGGTTTTCCCTTAAGCTATAAGGAAAGATTTTAACAGGTTAGCCTTTTATATATAAATTTTCAAAAAATTGCCAGAAATCGGGAAAAGACTTGGTCACGCAGTCCGGGTCCTTAATGACCGTGCCCGGGGCTTGAAGTCCGGCCACCGCGAAGCTCATGGCGATGCGGTGGTCCTGGTAAGTATCGATGACTGCGCCCTGGGGCTGCCCGCCGCTGATGACCAGGCCGTCCGCGGTCTCTTGGGCGGAGATTCCCATCTTTTGCAGCTCCGCGGCCACCGCGGCCAGACGGTCCGATTCCTTGTGGCGTAGATGGGCGACGCCGGTGATCACCGTCTCCCCTTGGGCGAACGCGGCCAGGACTCCCAGGGTGGGGACCAGGTCCGGCATGGTGGACATATCCACCGCCACGCCCTGTAAGGGGCCGCCCGCAACGGTCAGACCTTCTTCTCCGAAACTGATCCGGCAGCCCAGTTGCTCCAGGACTTGGATAAAACCTACGTCCCCCTGGCAGGAATCCGGAGTCAGGTTGGCGATGGTCACTTGGCCTTGGGTGAGCGCGGCCGCGGCCCAGAAGTAAGAGGCGCTGGAGGCGTCCGCCTCGATGGCGTAATCCTGGGGCAGATAGCATTGGCACCCGGGGAGATGAAAAGAGCGGTAGCCCTGGCGGAAGTAGGAGATGCCGAAGTCCCCCAGGACCTCCAGGGTGAGGTCCACATAAGGCTTGGAGACCAGGTCCCCGGTGATCTCGATTCTCCCGCCTTCGACAGACAAAGGAGAGATAAACAGCAGGGCGGAGAGGTACTGGCTGCTGATGGCCCCGGACAAGCTGGCCTGACCGCCCTTGAGACCCCCCTGGACGATCACCGGGGGGCAGCCATCCCCTTTGGTAGTATAAGCCCTTACTCCCAGTTGGGCCAAAGCCTCCAGCAGTTCCCCCAAAGGCCGCTCACAAAGGCGGGGGCTGCCGGTGAGACGGTATTCGCCTTCCCCCAGGGCCGCGAGCGCGGTGAGGAAGCGCATGGAGGTGCCGGAGTTGCCCAGATAAATGGGCACCGCGACAGGTTGCCAGCGGCCCCCGGTTCCTTTAATCCGCACCCCGTCCTCCCGCCAGTCGATTATGGCGCCCAACTGCGCCAGGGCCTGGGCGGTAAGGCGGGTGTCTTCCGCGTCCAGGGCGTTGGTCAGGAGGCTTTCCCCCGCAGCCAGGCTGGCCGCCACCAAGGCCCGGTGGGTGTAGCTCTTAGAGCCGGGGAGGGTGAGGGTGGCCTGGATTTTATCTTGAGGTTTAATTTCTTGAATCATCACCGGTTCCCAGGGGAGGCCAGGGTGGGGTGGCCGCCACTCTCTTTTCTAGAAAGACCATGGTCAGCTTTTTTGACACCTTTTCCAGGCCAAGGCGTTGATAGCCCAGTTTTTCATATAGATATAAGTTGCGTTTGCTGTCTGTTGCAGGTCCAGGATCTCTTGGGCGTCCTCTTTTGTGGCCCGGGTAATGGGTAGAATTAACTCCATGAAAGCGCCTGTATGCCAGCACAGGCTGGAAAGCCTGTGCCACCGCTCGTAGGATGGAAGGAAGGGTAAGGTCCGTGGGAGGATGTCCTCGCCCGCCGTAACCTCCTCAGCCACTTCTCAAAAAATTCTTCAACCCCCCTCCTCCTCCAAGGCCGCGTAGGCCGCGGCGGACATGGTCTCCAGGGGCGCGCTCCGGCCGGTCCAGAGTTCGAACTGGGCCGTGGCCTGGTGGATGAGCATTTGCAGGCCGTCGATGATGCGGGTGCCGTGGGTCTGGGCTTCCCGGAGGAGCCGGGTCAACAGGGGCCGGTAAACGATGTCCATCACCAAGGTGAAGCGGCGCAAGAGCTCGGGTTCCAGGGGCAGACCGTGCAGGTCCGGGGCCATGCCCACGGGGGTGGCGTTAATGAGGATGGAGGCGGGGCATTGCTTCAGAGCGTCTAAGGGAATAGCCTCCACCGCCATTTCCCGGGCTAAGGTCTCGGCCCGGGCCGCGTCCAGGTCGGTGAGGGTGACCTTCCCGCCGTTTTCCAGGAGGCCGAAGGCAATGGCCCGGGCCGCGCCCCCAGCTCCCAGGAGAAGAACGTGTTCTCCGGTAATGGCGGTTTGGGCCTTTAAGGCCGTAACCGCACCCAGCCAGTCGGTGTTGTAGCCGATGAGACGTCCATCCCGGTTAACCAGGGTATTCACCGCGGCCATGCGGGCCGCCTGGGGGTCCATTTCATCGATTAAGGGAATGATTTCTTCCTTAAAGGGAATGGTGACGCTGGCCCCGCCGATGGCCAGGCCCCTTAAGCCCGCCACCGCCTGGGCGAGATCGGTCACCGGGAAGGGGACGTACACCGCGTTGATCCCCAATTTCTGAAAAGCGGCGTTGTGCATGGCCGGGCTTAAAGAATGAGTCACGGGGCGGCCCAGGATGCCGTAGATTTTGGTGTGGCCGTTGATTATTGGTCTCATACTAAATAGCTATCACAAATGTTTTTGGAAAACCTGCTACTTGCTAAGGTCATATGTCCAACTATGACGAAATCCATCAGTAAAAATCGCTTTTTTAAATCCACCTTTTACCAAATTGTCCAAGAATCCTTCTTTGGCCAGCTTATACACTAATGGACGGGAGAATAGTACATATCTAAGCTTTATCGTAGTATTTGCGCGTCCGCTTACCGTTATCCTGATATCCATTCCCTTGTCTAGGTATCTTCGTTCCAGATCATCTGCAAATTCCTTGCGCTTCTGGGTCATATACTTTTCTAATACGACTTTGGCCTTAGCCATTAACTGTTTCTGTTTCTTTTTTACCTCTTTAAGCAGTCTTTTTGCTTTTGAATACTCTTCTGCGTTCTCTGGAATGGCTTTCAAATGATTTTCTGCATCACCAAGACGACCAAAGGGCATACTATTAGATGTGTCTGATAGTGCCTTCTTGGCCTCCGCTAGATGTTGTGCTGAGGTTAGAGGTGGCGGTTCAGGTTCTGGCTGCTTTGTTTTCGCTTGATTTTCTTCAATCTTCTTCTGGTCTGTTACCTCATTCGCAGATTGCGTAGGTCCTTTTATTGTTTCTATACCCTTTTCAAACCCTCTGATAATGAGACCCAATAGTAATAATATTCCAAAGATGGCCAAAAAAATCCCACAACACCCACCTTTTTTCTGACTACTCATATTGGCCCCCTTTATTCTTAACTTCCTCCTATATTAGCATAATTGATTAAAAATATTTCCCAGATTCTTTCTCTCCTCATGTTCATTATTCACACTTTCGTAGGGTGGGCACTGCCCACCATTTTTTACCTTTGCCTTCCGGCAACCCGAAATGGTGGGCAGTGCCCACCCTACGAAAGAACTTTTCGTGATTGGGGTTATCACAAATCTTTTTTGCTGATAGCTGAAAGCTGACAGCTTCTCTATTTCAACAACCTCCATAGCCGCCTGATCTCATTCACCGTCATCTGCCCAGGCGCGGAGGCCCCCTTCTTGCTGAAAGGTGCGAAAGTCAGGTAGCTCCCCAGAAACGGGGCCACCACCCGGGAACATTGGCCCACCTTTCCCATGCAAAAGGCGATGATCTCCCGGCCCGCGGCCCGGGCTTTAGGGATGAGGGAGAGGACCCGGAGATTATCCGCGGGTTCCCGGGCCTGGGTGACGATCTTCACCATATCGGCAGGCGCAGCCAGCATTTCTTGTAATATAGCTTCCAATCGCGGCGTCTCCGGGGTGCCGGAAAAATCGTGCCAGGAGAGGATGATGCGGCTAGCGCCCCGGCGCTCCCAAACTTCTTGCCGCCAGGTGGCGTCCGCGGCCAGTTCCAGGTCCAGGCAGTCCACTCTGTAACCCAAAGCTTCCTCCAGTACTTGGCGGCGTTCAGCTTCACTCCCCCGCCATTTCCCTCCTTCGCTCTCCAGGCGGTTGGTGGCGATGACCTTACCCGGCCGGGTGTGGAAGAGGCGCTTGAGGTCCGGCTGCTCCAAATAGTCCAACCGCAGTTCCGTCCAATAGCCCCGCCGCGCCGCCCTTAAGTACAGGTTCCGGGCCCGGCGGACGTTGGTTTCCACCACCGGCACGCAAATGATGCGTTTTTCGTTTTTCGTTTTTCGTTTTTCGTTATCATCCATCGATTATTGAAGTGTCAGCCTTGTCTTTTTGTTTTTGCCGCATCTCTTACCTGCGGCTCCGGTGGTTAGCTGATAATTTCTTCAACTAAGGGTTTAATATCTTTTACACAAAACGCAAAACGTAAAACGTAAAACGATCTCTTAACTGGGATTCTCCACCCCCGGGGCCCGGGGAAAAGAGCCCAGGAGTTGGAAATGGGCGCTTAAGTGTTCAATTTCTTCCAAAGCCGCGCGCACCTGGGGTTCTTCCTGGTGGCCGTCGATGTCCACGAAAAAGAGGTAGCGCCAGGCCTCGTTTTTTGCCGGCCGGGAGACGATGCGGGTCATGTTGATGGACCGGGCGGCGATGGGCTGGAGCGTTTTATAGAGCGCGCCGGGGATGTTGTCCACCGCGAAGATGATGGAAGTCTTGTCCTTGCCGGTGGGGCCGGGGAAATCCGGGCCGATGACAAAGAAGTGGGTGACGTTCCCGGGGAAATCTTCAATGCGCCGCTCCACCACCCGCAAATCATAGAGGGACGCGGCCGCGGCGCTGGCAATGGCCGCGGCGTTGGGATTCTTGGCTGCCTTTTGGGCCGCCACCCCGGTGGAGGCCACCTCCAGGATGGGAATATCCGGGAGGTGGCCGGCCAGCCAGCGGCGGCATTGGCCGTAAGCCTGGGGATGGGAGTAGATCACCTCGATATCCTGGCTCTGGCCGGATTTGGACACCAGGTCGTGGGAGACCTCCAGGAAGATTTCTCCGCAGATCTGCAACTTGGTTTCCACAAAGTGATCTAAAGTGTCGTTGACCACCCCCTCGGTGGAATTCTCGATGGGGACCACCCCGTAGCCGAAATTGCCCTTCTCCACTTCGGCAAAGACCTCGTGGATGCTTAACAGGGGCCCGAAGCGGGTGGAGCCGCCGAACTTTTTCAGGGCCGCCAGATGGGAGAAAGTGGCCTCCGGTCCCAGAAAAGCCACGCTCAGAGGGCTCTGAATCTGCCGGGAGGCGGAGATGATCTCCCGGAAGATGTTTTTCAGGGCCGCATGGCTTAAAGGGCCGGGATTAAGGCGCACCAGGTTGGCGATGACTGCTTCCTCCCGTTGGAAATCCAGGGTGCGTTGTCCCTGTTGGTTCTTGATATGGCCGATGGCCTGGGCTATCGTTTGGCGGCGGTTGAGGAGCGTCAGCAGCTCCTGGTCCAGGGCGGTGATCTGTTGGCGCAGTTCCTCTTTCTCGGTCATGTCTCATTTCTCCAGGATGGTTTCCTGGATCTTATGGCCGAAGTGGCGTCCGGATTCTTCCAGGGCCACCTGGACCTCATCCCCAGGTTGCAGGGTGACGATGGAGACCGCTTCGCCTCCTGCCCGGGTGAGGCGAATGGTCTCGGCGTTTTGCAGGATGGTGGTGATCTCCTGTCCCCCCGCTGCCGCGGCCACCAGCATCAGGGGGCGGCGTTCCACCTTCACCCGGCCCACCACCGCCGGCCAGGTCTGGCCCTGGTGGTTGACAATGAGCACTTCGTCCCCCGCGGCCAGCTCCCCCAGATAACGGGTCTTGCCGCCGGGCACCCGGATATAGGCGTGCACCGGTCCGGCGTTGACCCTAAAAGGCCGGGGCGCCACGTAGGGGTTCTCCAGGGATTCGGCGTGCACCAGAAAGAGCCCGCCAGAGGCGTTGCCCACCAGCATGCCTTCCCCCAACCCCATGTTGGCGCAGGTGTCCACGCAGACCCGGTCCCCCATCCCAAGAGCCTTTAATCCGGTGATCTTGGCCGTGGTTAGCTCCACCGGCGGCGAGGCTTCCTTCACCACCCGGGCTATTTTTTTAATCACCCCGGGGTCCCGGCTGGTGACCACCAGGCCATCCACGCCCTTCTCCAGTACGCCCAAAAAGGTCCTGGCCGCATCCGGGTCCGCGGTCTCCACCCAGAGGTTCCCCCCCTGGGCCACCAGGTTCTCCAACGGGATGACGGTCCAGTCCGGGGTGGACACCACCACCGGCCCCTGGCGGCAGAGGCGGATAATCTCCGCCTCCTGGTCCATGCCGGTGATGGCCACTTCCTGGACATCCTGCCCGGGGACCAGGTCCCCGTCCGCAGCCACTACCCGGATAAGTCCCAAAGCTTTCACTTCCTGGACCCGGCCGGCCGGCACCCAGAGAGCGTCCGCGCCGGACTCCAAGGCCGTGCACACCAACTCCTTATCCCAGGGGTCCACTTTGACCCATAGCTGTTTCATGGTTTTTTCCTTCGGTAAAAAAGCTGTCAGCTTTCAGCTTATTAAGAGGTAGCCAAGGCTCAAGCCTGCGGCTACCAACCACGGAAAACGGAAAACGGAAAACGGAAAACGGAAAACGAAAAACAGTCTACTAAACCGCCTGGAGGAAAGACAACGCCTCATCCACGCTGCTGTTTTCATGGACCAGCAGGCTGATGGCTCCCACCATGCGGCTGGGGTCCCGGTGCTGGAAGACGTTGCGGCCGATGGACACCCCGGCGCCCCCGGCTTCGATGGCTCCTTTCACCATCTCCAGGATATCCCGGTCGGAGTTCATCTTCGGGCCCCCGGCGATGACCACCGGCACCGGGCAGCCCCGCACTACCTGGCGGAAGGATTCCACCGAGCCGGTATAGGAGGCCTTGACGATGTCCGCGCCCAGTTCCGCTCCCAGACGGGCCACGTGGGTGATGACTGCCGGGTCGTATTCGTCCTTGATCTTCTCACCTCTGGGGTACATCATGGCCACCAGGGGCATGCCCCATTCCCGGCACTCCCGGGCCACCCGGCCCAGGTCCGCCAGCATCTCCCTTTCCGAGCCGTTGCCGATGTTCACATGAATGGAAATTCCATCCGCTCCCAGCTTAATGGCCTCTTCCACCGTGCACACCAGGGTCTTGGCGTTGGGGTAGGGGGACAGGGCCGTAGACCCGGACAGGTGGATAATGAGCCCCACGTCCTTGCCCCGGCGGCGGTGGCCGCCTTCCACCAGGCCTTTATGAATGATAATGGCGTTGGCCCCGCCGGATGCCACCTGGTTAACGGTGGTCTTCATGTCAATCAGTCCTTCAATGGGACCCACGGTCACCCCGTGGTCCATGGGGACGATTACCGTGCGGCTGGTTTCCCGGTTGAGGATGCGCTCCAAGCGAATGCTTTTACCGATCATGTCTCCTCTCCTTGCGTGGCGGACCCTCTTTCAGGTCCGGGAGGCAGACCCGGCGAGAACATAAAAAAAGCCGTGGTCGCCTCGTCTGCGCCACGGCTTTTAAAAGATTTTCTGGGTTTTTTTTAGGGTCTTTTAAAAGTCGAGGCGCACTCCGGCCCGGTAAAATAAAAGTAGCTAAAATAATAATACCGGGGCCAGCTGACCTGCGTCATTTGATGTCCTCGACTTTCTTATCCAAATTCAATAAAGTATCCGTTCCCCCATGTCAAGAAAAAAATTATGCTATATAATCAAATTGTTTGTGGCGGAGGACCTGGGCGGTAGGGGCGGGTTTTAAACCCGCCCCTACACCCCCCCCTGCCCACCATCACGCTTGCAGGAGACACCATGCCTCGAGTCGACGATTACAAGGCGGCCATCGCCCTGGCCGTGGCCGAACTAAAAAAGATCAACCCCCAGCGCCTCTCCAACCTGAGCCGCTGCGAGTACTTTTATGAAGATACCCGGGAGTGGCTCATCGTCCCCTTTTTCGGCCAGGGCCGCATGGTTTCCTGGCCGGAGGTGAGCGTCACCCCCTTCCAGGGTGGGGGGGAACTGCCCCTCACCGAGCAGATCCTCATCCTTCATTACCTGCTGAACGCCAGCGGCGAACCCTTAAGCGGCCGGGAGATCGACTTCCGCAACGTGCCGGAGGGCGGGTTTTACTGGTCAGCGTTCGTTTCCCGGGCCAAAAAACCTTTGCTGGAGACCTTCGGCCAGGACCTGGACCTCTACCGGGAAGTGGCCGCCACCCTGGGCGGCGCGCCCCGGGAACTAGGGGACGCCTCCGCCACCTTTATGGCCTTCCCCCTGGTGCCCGTGACCCATGTCCTCTGGCACGGGGATGAGGAATTTCCCCCGGAGGCCAATATCCTCTTTGACGACACCATCTCCAGCCATCTTTCCACCGAAGACGTCGCCGCCCTGGCCGGCTCCTCCGTCTACCGCCTCATGGGCGCCGCCTACAAAATGCGCAAAAGCCATTGACGCGGAAAACAGATGTGGGGGAAGGGGCAGTAGCGTAGGCGTCTCGCCTGAGGACCTCTGCATGCCTGCCCCTCCCCAACCCGCATAATTATTGGGGGCGGACCCAAATGTCCGCCCCCAATAATTTCCCTATAATCCTTTAGCTTCAGGTTATTTCCGATTTATTCCAGCAATAATGGTAACATAATTGCTGGGGTGGATTTTCCCGGTCCAAATTCGTAGGCGCCCATGTCAAAGGTCTTTCCCTGGGGCCGTTTCCGGTAATCCAGATCCACCGTGGGGGCCCCGATGGCGGTGCCCTGGTCGATGCCGGGGCTGCCGGCGGCCAGGTGATAATCCCCCGGGGCGCCCCAAGCCGGCCGCAAAAATCTGGGGGACGCGGAAAGATTGCCCGGCCCCAACACGCCGGCTGCGAGTTGGGCCGCGGTATAGGTCGTGCCGTTGGCTTCCACCTGCACCGAGTCCCCAGGACGGTAGAAAAGATTGTTCTGGGCCGTCAGGTTTACGGTGGGCCCGCAATAGACCGGTCCCGAGCCGTTGGCAATGATGGTGTTGCGCAGCACCAAGGTCAGAGGTTGGCTGCTACCGTACTGCACATACATGGGATAGGCCTGGCGGCCGGGATTGTCATGCACCGTGACATTGACCATTTCAAAAAGGGGGTTTCCGGGGTTCACCGTTTCAATGACGATGCCGGCCCAGGGGGATGCCCCGCCCACCCCGTCGCCGGTGCCGTAAACCAGGGAGTTTTCCACCTTGCTGCCATCGGCCCAGAGCTTGATGCCGTCACAGGAGTTGTTGGCGACCACGCAGTGGTGGATATGGGTGTTGGCCGCTTTGGAGTCCAGCCCGTCCCCGTAGTTATGTTCGGAAACCGTATCCACAATTTCCACAGGGCCCGCCGAGGGCTCCAGGCCCAGGCCGTCCGGCCGGTCATAGGGCCGATCGGAGCCGCTGCCCCCCTGATAATAGTGTCCCATGTAGGCCAGTCGGCAGCCCTGGACTAAAAGGTGGCGAATGCCCCCCGCCACCCCGGCGGGGCCGCCGATGCCTCCGAAGCCACAATATTCAAAGTGGCAGTTTATCACCTGGAGGTCGTCGATATCCTGAACATTGAGGGCCATTTCGTCAATATGGTGAATGTACAAATCTTTAAGAACTATAGGTCCTGCCGGAGCGCCCCCGATGTCAATCCCGTCCCGGAAATAGAGGGCCTCGCCGGTAGCCATGGGGTCATGGGTGATTTCCAGGTTTTCCACCCGGACGTAGCTGCGCCCGGATAAGTCCACGGCAGCAAGCAAATTATTGCGCCCGACTAGCAACGGCCGGTTGCCGGCCTCTCCTTTAATGACAATCCAAGCAGAAGCATTGCCATTGTTCTCCAGGGTGATCATGTCAACCCAGTATTGACTCAAGACATAGGTTCCCCCCAAGATGATCAAAGTGTCTCCGGAAGTGAGTCGTTTGGAAGCGAATCCGGGGGATGCCCAGGGTTGGGACAGGGTGCCGGGATTGCTGTTGCTGCCATCAGGGGATACATAGTAAGCGGCTGCGGTGGCCGTCGCCGGTGGCCAGATGCAAATCATCGACAGCAGGACCAGAGCAAAGCTCAGGGACAATCTTTTAATGGCTCGTCTCCTGCGAGATTTGGCGGTAACATTGGCCACCGCAATCAAAAAACGATTTTAAGGAGCACTTTAACCGAGGTTAACCCTGACTAGTTTCCTCTTTTAGCAGCCATGTTGTTTAGTGGGAGGCATAATAGCACAAAAAATAAAAACGCATTTCGTTAAATGAGCAAGATAACGAAAAGCCAGAAACCAGATATCTCAGTATTGTGGACCTTAAGGTCTTCAGGCCAGCACCGCCCGGTAATGGTGAGTTAGGCATAGATGTCAGAAAACGCCTTCCCCCATATTTTGATAAAATCCAAACGGCGGCTAGCTTGCCAGTGGCATAACCTTGGGGTTCCACAATTGTCAATGTCTCATTGGCTCTCCCCTTAAGGTAAATCAATTTATAAAATTCAATTTATTTGCTTTTCGTTTTGCCTTGCCGTAGAACACCAGATTTGGTCAGGCGTTGGCGTCTTCCCAGCGGCGGGCGAAATGGATGAAGATGTACATGGCGATGGTGGCGAGAAACCCGGCGATGGCAAACAGCGTCCAGACCCCGCCGGGATCGTACTTGTCCCACAGGAGCTGGGTCACCTGGGTCGGAGTCTGGTGGAGCATCTCCGTTAACCGGGCAAAGGCCTGGGAACGGTGGGGCAGGTCCTGGACCTGCAATACTTCGGACATATACCGCAGGGCCAGATTCGCCTTTTCTCCAGAGCGTCCATAGATCTGCCCTCCCAGGAAAGAGCCGTAACCCCAGCCCAGGGCATAAGGGATGCTGGAGTAGCCCATGTACAGGGCCTTCTTGTCCGGTGGCGCGATCACCGCCAGGTACTCCCGCATCTTGGGGGAACAGAGCATCTCCCCGGCGGTGAAACAGACGATGCCCCCCAGGCAGACGAAGATGGACATGCTGGAGCCCACCACGTAAAGACCCAGGCTGACAAAGATAAACCCGAAAAAGATGGAAGTGAGCCGGCGCATGATCCGGTTGAAATACCAGGACAGGGGGGCCACCAGGAGGATGACCAGGAGGGGGTTGAGGTTGATCACCCATTCCTGGGCGATCTGCGGCCCCCGGGAGAGGTTCCTAGACAGCATGAAATCCGGCAGGCGCCGGGCCAGGGTGGCGCTGTCAATCCAGTCCACGATGAAATTGGGCATCATATCCCAAAGCTGTTCGAACACCCCCCAAAAGATGGAAATGATAATAATGAAGGCAAGGAGCCGGGGTTTGAGGAGTTCCCGGGCCGTGGTCTTAAGCACCTCCCAGACGCCGGTGGATTTATCGACCCCCGTCTCCACGTCCTGATAGGTGAAAAGCCAAACCAGGTTGAAACTCACCAGGACGGCGCAGCCGTAAAAGACCATGGGCCAGGAGTAGCCGTAGAGAAAGTGCGCCAGGGGCGGGCCCAGGAAGGCGCCCACGTTGATCACCATATAGAAGAAACCCCAGCCCACCCCGGAGGTCTTATCCGAGAGGGCCCTGACGAAGGTGCCCTGAATGGGGGGCTTGAAGATGGCGGTGCCCGCGGCCAGGAAGAGGCAGCCGGTGAAGAACGGCCAAAAGTCGCGCTGGGTGGCCATCAGGAGGTAGCCGCAAACTTTGAAGACTATGGCCACGGTGATCTGTCTTTTATAGCCGTAGCGGTCGGCGATGCCGCCGGTGAAGATGGGCAGGGACGATTGCACCAGGGCCCACCACAAAAAGATAAAGCCCTTGTCGCCCTGGCTGAAGTGGAGGCCGCCGATTTCGTCGGCCTGGGCGATATAGATGGGGATGACCACGCGCACGCCGTAATAGGCGAGGCGCTCGATGGTCTCCATGATGTTGGCCACCCAGAAAGTCCAGGGGAGGCTCTTGGTCTGTCTCCAGAAGGAGTGTGATTCAGGTTTATCCATATGGTTGCCAGCGGCGACGGGAACTCCAAAGATTTGCTGGGGTGAGTATACAAGGAAAGAGGAGATTCCGTTTAGGGAAAATCTAGCCGCAACCTAATTCTTAATGAGGAGATGGCGCCGATGACCATAATTTCCCGGACCCAGTCGGTGGCCTTCGAGTCCGGCAATTGGCCGTGATGGCGGGGAATCAGTCGAGGACTAGCTTGGGGAGGCCTCGGATGGGGAAAAGGAGGCGGTATCCAGAACCTGGCGGATCTTTTGCAGCAGGATGTCAAACTTGAAGGGTTTATGGATGAAGGTAAGGCCGGAATCAAGGACGCCATGGTGAACCACGGCGTTCTCGGTGTAGCCCGACATGAAGATAACCTGGAGATGGGGATGCTGGGCCTGAATGAGTTTGGCGCACTCCAACCCGCTCATTCCGGGCAATACTACATCAGTGAAGAGAAGATGAATGGGGCCCTGATACTCTTGGCTCAGGCGTAAAGCCTCCACGGGGTGGGCCGCGGCCAACACCTGGTAACCAGACTGGGTCAGCATGTGGCTTACCACCTGGCGCACGCCTTCCTCATCTTCCAGGAGAAGAATGGTTTCCGTGCCCCGGCTGGGAACTCCCCGGACCCCAGGGGGTTCGGGAGAGCTAAGGGCCGGCTGATCCACCCGGGGCAGATAGATTTTAAGGGTGGTCCCCTGCCCGGGTTCGCTGTATACCGCAATATGCCCCTGGCTTTGCTTGACAATGCCGTAGACCATGGAGAGGCCCAGACCGGTCCCCTGTCCCACCTCTTTAGTGGTAAAGAAGGGCTCGAAAATCCGGGATTGGGCTTCCGGGTCCAGGCCAACGCCGGTGTCGCTTATGGCCAGCATGACATAAGGGCCGGGTTGAGTCTCCGCATGCTGTTGGGTGTAAGATTCGTCCAGATCGACATTGGCAGTCTCGACGGTCAGGCTCCCTCCCCGGGGCATGGCATCCCGGGCATTGGCGGCCAGGTTTAAAATGACCTGTTCCATCTGGTGGAGATCGACTTTGACGGTTCCCAGGTCCGGCGACAGAATGGTGACCAGATCGATATCTTCACCCAGGACCCGTTGGAGCATACGGTCCATGTTGGCCACCACCACATTCAGGTCGAGCAATTGTGGCTGCAGTACCTGTTTGCGGCTGAAAGCCAGGAGTTGCTGCGTCAAAGAGGCCGCCCGACGGGCCGCGTCAATAACGCCCGTAACTTTTTCCCGCAGGGGGTCCTGGGCCGGCAATTGCATTAGCAATAATTCGCATTCACCCAAAATGACGGTGAGGATGTTGTTGAAGTCGTGGGCCACGCCTCCGGCCAGGCGGCCCACGGCCTCCATCTTGGACGCCTGGCGCAACTGTTCCTCCCGTTGGCGCAGGGCCTCCTCTGTGGCTTTGATCTCGGTGATGTTCCGGCTATATTCAATGATCCCGGTGATCTCGCCGGTATCTTGGTCCCGGAGGGGATAGGCATAAATATCAATCCATTCCTCGTTATCTCCAATAAGAACCGGCTTGGATTGATAACTGGCCTTTCCCGTGGCGATGGCTTTTTGGCAGGGACAGTCTGTGCAGGGTTCGTTGAAACCATGAATGAGTTGATAACACTTTTGCCCCACAATGGGAGATTGCCCGTACCTCTGTTCCAGAACCGGGTTGGCCCGGATGATCGTGAAATCCAGGTCCAGGACCCGGAGACCATCCTGAATACTGGAGAAGACATTGTCCAGGAAGAGCTTTTCCTTCTTGATGGTTTCCTGGGCCTGATGCAGCTCTCGGAGGTGCGTCATGATGGCGGCCAGCATCGATTCCAGGGCCTGGGATAAAGTTTCTATCTCATTGCCCCAGGGGCTCAGGGTGAGGTCTTTCTGGGAAAAAACCCGGACCGCAGCCAGGGAGCGGGCCTGTAGTTTTTTCAAGGGCCTGACAATGTTGAGGGCCAGAAAGGAACCGACTCCCACGGTGGCCAGAAGTACCGCCAATAAGCTGAAAAACAACTGATTTTGCTTCGACTGTAAAAGGTGATTAATGGCAGAGGTGTCGGCATTAATAACCAAACAAATAGTGTCATCAACAATTTTTATGGGAATATAAAACGAATTGAAGTTTTTGGGGCTATTATTAAAAAAAGTAGATTTTTTTGACATGATGGTATCGGTTACCTGGGCCAAATCCACTTGGCTTTGTTTTGCCGCCGGCCAGGAACTGGCTATAATCTGGTAGGCGGTGCAGAAGGAAATCTGAGTTTGAGTGGCCTCGGCGATCTTTTTGGCGAAATCATTATTTAAAGAGATGCCCATGACCAGTACCCCGTATTGTTTCCCTGCGTAGGATAAGGGAACCAAACTGAGGATAGACCAGCCCAAGGGACCGTAGCCTGCAGACAAGGTGTCTTTCCCCGCCAAGGCTTCTTCCATGCCCCACACCCCTGACAGGTCACCACCAGCTTCATGGTTGACGGCTTGAGTAATGATATGCCCATCTTGATCGGTTACTATAAAGAAATTCACCTCCGTTGCGGCCAAAGGTAAATATAGGTAATTAATAGTCTGATTTAATGGTTCCCTATCATCCAAGACTTGATGGTAGATGAGAGCATCCAGCAACTGTGTATCTTTTTTCAGGAATTGCGAATATACTTTTAACTCGTTGATATCATCGCTAATTTTCTCCCGAACGGCACGGTAAATGGCTTTAGACCTGTCGGTTTCCCTAGCTTCAATGGCATCCCGCAAGGAACTCAGGTTCAAATGATAGCCGATGAACAGAGTGACCGCGGCCACTAGGCTGATAATGAGGATGATGGGAAAGGCCAGGCTGTATTTGAAACGCATACCTTATTTTCTGGGAAGGGCTATGCTGCCCAAGGACGCGATTACCCTTTGTCCTTGTGGGGAAAAGAGAAAATCAAGAAACATCCTGGCCAAACTAGTCAGCCTGTTTTCTTTGAACACCAGGGCGTATTCCTCAAGCAATTTGTACTTTTTAGTCAGGGCATTCTCCGGGGTGGGGGGGATGCCGTCCAGGGCCAGGGGATAGAGGGGGGTCTTTGCTCCTTTTAAGGCGCTGAAGGTAAGCCAGCCGATGGCATAATTATATTTCTGCAACAGGGTCAACATGTCCGGGTCGGTGTAAGGGATTTTGCCGGAGGGATCGAAGACAATAGTCCGGAAAGCCTTCAGGTGCTTCTGGATAATGCGCAAACTGGAATCGCCAGGTTGACGCAAGAGCAAACGGATAGGAACATTGGGCCCTCCCAGTGCCTCCCAGGTCTTTATCTTACCGGAGTAGACCTCCACCAATTCGGCGGAGGTGATCTGCCTGATGGGCACCTTGGCGCCCACGGCGAAGACCACCATATCCCTGGCAAAGGGCAAGTAAGTGAGCCCCTGCTCTTTTTCCTTCTGGGTTAAGGGCCGGGCCACCCGCACCAGGACCGCCTGGTCGCTGGTTATCACCCGCATGGCCCCCACCGAACCGATGCTGAAAGGCACCATCACCCGGTGCTGGGGGTGCCGGGCGTTAAAGGCCTCCGCCACCGTCCGGAGGAGAACCTCACAGGCGCCCGTACCGGGAATATCCAGGGTGTCGGCCCTAACCCCCGTCAGCGGCCAGAGACAGAAGAGGATAACCCCCAATCCCACAACCGTGCTTATTTTTTGGTGAGTTTTCATTATTATTCCCAGAGCTAACATACCGTGGTTGGTGAAGCAGGCTTCGAGCTCCCTGCTCCTGTTACCGGAACATTAGGAATTTGATTATATCCACTTATAACGAACTCGCCAGATGAGGATATTTTTATTTTACTTTCGGGTGAATTCCCGGGGAACATAAACCCAAGGCTTGTGCGGCCGCTAAAGCTGTCATCCTGGGCTTAAAAATTCTGATAGCTCCCAGAGTCGCAATTAGCGCCCTAATAGGGCAGATTTGCAGTAATCAACCCGGCAGGGGTCGGGCAGGAATGGGTCCCCCGGGTTGGCTGTTTTTTATCATCCCTCAATTCCAGACCCATGCATTTTTTCCTGATAAGAAGGGAGCCGGAGCTGCTGCTGACGCTGGCCAACAAACCTTGGGTAACAGTTTTATTCGGTAAAAGTAACCATTTTATATTCAGATGCAAGTAATTGGAGGAGGGGGCTAGTGGCACAGGCCGCCAATCTGGGGGAGCCCCGGGGCCTAAAATCAGCTTAGGCCAATTTCGGCGTCGGTGAGGTGGCAGGCGGGGTCCGGGGCCCAGAGGTCGCCGGTTGAGGAAAAACGGGCCGGATTTTCATACTTCCTGAAGATCTGGAGTCGATACCGATATCTTTCCGGGGCTCAGAGATCGGTAACCTGCGCTTTGACCCTATTCGGCCGTTATCCGGCGGTAGGGGACTTCCTGGGGATCACTTCTCCCAGGGTCTGATATTTCTGGAGATCTTTTGCTTTTAACAGACTGGCTTTTTTTTTTGTCTTAATAAAAAACCCTTCAAAATAAACCGATAGACTTGCGCCAGGAAACAAAGGTGGTCGGATTGCTAATCATTGCAAGCTAAAACGATGGAAGGGGGAGGAACCTACCATGCGGCATAAAATTATCACCATGGCTTTAGTGGTCATGCTGGGGGCGGCCCTGGCCGGCTGCCAGACCCCCAGCGGCTATTATGACCCCGGGATGTCCGCGGCCGGGGGCATGTTGGGCGGCGCGGCCGGCGGGGCCGCTTTGGGCGCCATCATCGGCGCGGCTGCCGGCAACCCGGGGGCCGGCGCCGCCATCGGCGCCGGAGTCGGCGGCGCCGTGGGCGGCGTGGGCGGGGCTGCATACGCCAATGATCAGAATGTGGCCCGAACCCGGGCCGCGCCAGGGCCGCCGCCTCCAGGCTACGGTTACCCCCAGGGTTATAGTAACCCCCAGGGTTACAGCAACCCCCAAGGCTATGATAACTCCCAAGGCCAGTGGAACACTCCGGGCTACGGTCCTTCCCCGGGCTACGGTCCCTCCAGCTACAATCCTGGGGCGGGTAAAGCGGTCGCCATTGATCAGGCCTCGGTCAATCCCGTCCGGGTCCGGCCCGGGAACCAGGTTATGCTCACCATGAACTACCGGGTGGCGGCCCCCCAGAACCAGCCGGTTTCCGTGAAGCTGGTGCGGGAGATCAGCAGGGACGGGTGGTTGATCGATCAGCCCTATGCGGAGCCCCGCCAGGTGCAAAACGGCCCCCATGCGGCCCGGGTGGCCTATCAGCTCCCCCCTGACGCCGCGCCCGGCAACTATGTCGCCACCTTCAAGGTAGTGAGCGACCAGGGGACCTCGGAGAGAAGGGTCAACTTCTCCGTGCAATAAGCCCCAAAGAGGGGGACGCCGACCAGGCGTCCCCCTCTGCCATAACGGCACATTCCATTATCCAGATCATATCTGATATTTTCCCTACCTAATCGATAATTGCCGTAAATGGCAAGATATCGCTCAAAGACATCAAAGGCTTTCTATTGGAAGTCGATAGCCTGGATCGTCAACGAACTATTCCTGGGCGCCCTCTCCCGGGGCATATGTATCCGCAGCTATAAACTGCCTAACCGCGCGCTCTTCCTCTGTGACCTAATTTTTTTGGTTAATACAAAATAATATTGCTATCTTTTAAATCCATTTGCTATTCTGGCTCCGTTGCCGGAAAGATTTTCCTGTAGGTAATTAGCAGCATAGATAATTCCACATCCATTCATCTTACATAAAGGGAGAACCAATTGTCTCATGAAGGAGAACCAGCCGGGCTGCCTGAAAGGCCATCCCGGCCTTTTGGTCTCCACTCGCCTCAAGAAACCGCAGATTATGGAGGGAAAAATGAACACAATAGCCGCTCATCCTGAAAATCGAGGCAAATTCTATCTCAAAACCATTCTCTCATATTTTCTCATTCTTGCTTTGTGCGGCTTATATCTGCTGTTTTGCAGTCCGTTGAAAGGATTTTGCCATATTTATTATGTCGATGCCACCAATGGGAATGATGGTAATGACGGACAGGCCCCGAGTAACGCCGGCACGCCCCCCACCCATGGGCCTTGGCAAACTTTGAAGAAAGTCAGTATACATGCAGATGCCACTAACCCTGATCACTTTGGCCCCGGAGACAAAATACTTTTAAAGCGGGGTCAAACCTGGAACCTTACAGAACAGGACAGGGTTCTTGTCAACGGTGTGAATAATACGGCATTAGCCATCCGCTGTGGCGGCACTTCTACCAATGGTGTTGTTAGTTACATAACTTTTGGTGATTATGGGCCGATGACTGCGGCAAAGCCGAAAATTAACGGCGATAATATAGCAGTGAATCGAAGCGATTGTGTGGTCTATATAAATAATGATTTTATCCGCCTGAAAAATATTAATATAACCTATAATGCGTGTGGGTTTGATCATGGTGGTAATGTTGGCAAAGGAATACGTATCGATGCCAACTATACAAATCCTGACCAAACCAATACGGAGTGTAATATTTGGATAGATTCTTGTGATGTATCTAACTGCCCAGAAAATGGTATAACTATTGGGCCGGATCGCCATTATGTTGTAATCGATGGTTTCAATAATTTTCCCACCTTAAATAACATTTCGCCTATCATTAGCCTTTTACTGATGTTTGATGATTCAACTGGAGAAAGTAATCTTGCGTCTTCCGCTTCCTCTTCAACCACCGCCGCTTCCTCCGATCTCAGTTCTGACAATGTTTTGATTCCTCCTCCCATGCCTAACTCCCGTCATATCCCTCGGCCCCATCACATTTACCGTCCTCCCCCCCCGCCTCCCCCCTTGCCGGATGAAGCCGTTCTCGAGTGGCTGAGAACTCAGAATTTGAATGCTTCAGTACCTGACGCATTTATTCCGCCTCCTCCGACTACCCCTTCCCGGCCTCCCGTTGTCCCCACCATTTATCCTCCCATGCCCTTCTCTCCGCCAGATGAAATTTTCCTTGCACAAGAGCAAAATCTCAATTCCGCCTCTCAAGCAGTTGAAGGATTTCCAATTCCTCCTCCTCCTGATATCTCCGCTACCACCAGCAATATTCCCACCATGGATGAAGGAGGTGGTTCCGGCGATGACCCCAACAGCGGGTATTATTCTCATATTTATGGTAATGGGCAATCGGGTATTTGTGTCTTCTTCAATCCTTCTGATTATGATCCAAATTACAATCCCATACACCCTTCAGATTATATAAACGTAAACAACTGTGCAATTTATAACAATAACAACCATGGTATTTATTTTGCGGGTGATTATGCTGTTATCGAAAACAATAAAATCTATGCAAACGGGCGATCCAGAGATTACCTTTACCAGCAGTATGGCACTTATCCATATGATCAAAATGGCTATCCATTATATGTTTATGACCACAATATATATTTAATAGGTGATCATGCCTTAGTCAATAACAACGAATTACTAAGTGCAAATAATGGCAATGGCTTTAGGTTTGCCGGCTCTTTTTTGAATTTTTCTAACAACAAGGTAGAAGATAATGCTCATCATGGGATAGGTTTTTCCATTGATAGTATAACCAATGATCCTCATAATGTGTGGCCATGGGATAAAAATGGCGACCGTAATGAAATAAAAAATAATAATTATATTAAAGTCATTCATTATGATAAGGATTATTTAGCTGACCCCAATCCCCCTTTCCCCTGGGGGCACGGAGTGGGGGATTCATATAATAAAGCTATTTCCATAGGAAGCGGCAGCTATAATTTTACCCACACAAATATCGGGACAATTGATACGGATCGTAATACCTTAGATTGCACCGGTTCTGAAGATATTTTTCACCAGAACCATCCCGATATAACCAATAGGGCCGGTGGTATCGAGTTGTCCGCGGACCGATGCATCGGTACGGATATCGCGTCCAATATTTTTAAAAACATCAGCGGTTATCAAATCTCAATTTATGGCGATGGCAGTGATCCTGCTTATTTAACCAACCCCAATATGATAAAAACCAGCAGTCCCAATACCTATGATAACCCCAATCCTTCATCCCTTATATGGTTTTGGGACGACTACAGAGGAGACTTGAATCTTGATGCTTGGCACAATCTGGGGCTTAACTAAGATGCGGAGGTTAAAAGCAATATCCTGTGCCTTAGCGCTCATCCTGGCCGCGTCCTCCGCCCAGGCCGCGCAACTCTTTGTCGACAACGGCGCCACCTATACGGTTAGCAGCAACATCTCCTTCAACCAGGAATTTATAGGACTTCATGGTACCGGCGTCATTAACCAAAGCAGTTTCACCAATAATGTTACTCAAACTTTTGGGGAACTTAGTTTGGGATATTATGCTGGTAGCAACGGCACTTATAATCTGAGCGGTGGTACCCTTATAGCTCGTAATGAAGAGATCGGCAGGCAGGGCGTCGGCACCTTCAACCAGAGCGGCGGAACCAATATTGCTACTTTCCTTATACTTGGCGAAAAAGTAGGGAGCAGCGGCACCTATAATCTGAGTGGCGGCAGCATCACCGGCGATTCTGGGGGGGCTAGCATAAGTATTGGCGATCAGGGGGTTGGCATTTTCAACCAGACAGGCGGCACCAATAATGCCCATGACCTTTCCCTGGGCACCTGGATCGGCAGCGGCACCTATAATCTGAGCGGCGGCAGCATTACGGGGGCATTTTTTGAATCGGTCGGAGAGACGGGCACCGGCATTTTTAACCAGAGCGGCGGCACCAACCAAACCATGCATCTGGTAGTTGGAAACACCGCCACCTATGGCGGTAATGGCACCTATAATCTCAGCGGCGGTAGCCTCACAGCTTCAAATTTTGAGTCAATCGGGTACGGAGCACTGGGCGTCGGCAGCTTCAACCAGACCGGCGGAACCAATTTGGTTGCCTATCTATTGGTAGGTGATAGCGGCGGTAGCGGCACTTACAACCTCAGCGGGGGCAGCCTGTCGTCTACCGGCCAGGGAATCGGGTATGGAGGTATTGGCACTTTCAACCAAACCGGCGGCAGTAATCAGACGGAGCTGCTTTATGTAGTAGGTGCGGGACCGGGCACCAGCGGCACTTATAACCTCAGCGGCGGCAGCCTCACAACTACAAATTATGAGTCCATCGGGTACAGGGCGTTGGGAGTCAGCACCTTCAACCAGAGCGGCGGCACCAACCAGACTGATTATATATTTGTAGGCGATGGCGGCACTGGCACCTATAATCTGAGCGGCGGCAGCCTCTCAGCTCCTAATCAGAGGATTGGGTTCTTGGGGGGCATTGGCATCTTTAATCAGTGCGGCGGCAGTAATCTTTCAAATTATATATATGTAGGGGATGGCAGCACAGGCACCTATAATTTGAGCGGTGGCAGCCTCTCGTCTCTCGGTCAGGCAATCGGGTACGATACGGGATCTATTGGCACTTTTAACCAGAGCGGCGGCAGCAATAATGTCAATCTTTTGATTTTGGGTCGTTATGGCGGCAGCGGTACCTATAATTTGAGCGGTGGGGAACTCTCATCAGATTCTCAGTATATTGGGGGCTGGGGCATTGGTACCTTTAACCAGAGTAGCGGCAGCAATCAGACTAACTATTTATATTTAGGCATGTCTGGCAGCAGCGGCGGCCATTGGTTTCAGGGTGTCGGTACCTATAACCTGAGCGGGGGCACCCTCTCTGTGGGCGATGAAGTTATCGGCCACAGAGGCAACGGCAGCTTCCTCCAGACCGGCGGCGTCCATTCGATAGCCGGCAACCTGACCCTGGCAGCCGATCCCGGCAGCAGCGGCAGCCTGGCCTTTCTGGGCGGCGCCTTGACCGTGGGCGGCAATTACATCCAGAACGCGGGTGGCAGCCTGGCCTTGGGGATCGCGTCCGCCTCTAATTACCAAAAAATTGCTATCGGTGGCACCGCGTCCCTTAACGGCACGCTGACCCCGGTGCGCCTGGGCAATGGTCCCCTAGGGGGCCGGGTTTTCTCGGGGGTGCTGACGGCTGCGAGGGGGCTTAATGGCACCCTCACCCTCGTTGACCCCTGGATCAGCCCCACCCTTTGCTGGCGGCAGCGCTATAGCAATACCAGCCTCGACCTCCTGGTGGCCCGGGATTATACCAACCCGGGGCTGGGGCTCAGCGCCAACCAGGCCGCGGTGGGGGCCGGGCTCAACGGGCTGGCGGGGATTACCTCCGGGGACCTGGGCGGGGTGCTCAATACCATCGACAATCTCAGCAACGGCAGCGAGGTGGCTAGCGCTTTTCAGCAGATTTCTCCGGATAAGGCCGCGTCCCTGGCCACTT
>JBMORF010000036.1:0-17616 GCA_049322315.1 Thermodesulfobacteriota bacterium
CCAGGTATTGTCTGGCGGAGATCACCTGGAGAAAATATCGTCCCCGTCCAGGCCGCAAATTCCCCCGCAAATCAAAGAGCCGCCATGGTAAATGGGCCAACAATTGGGCTTAAGTCAACGGCATTGATGCTATTATAGTGATGCTGGCGAATCATTTTAGTAGCACCCTGTCTAGTGTTAACTCATGTTAGGCCTAACTTACATATGCTGGACTTTAAGAAATTGCTGAGAAATTAAGGAGATTGTCTCACCAGTTATTTCTTGTAAACAATCAATAAAATTAATTGGAATTTACAAATTAATGCTTTTTCTCCAACATCAGATTCTCAGACATAGATATTTTAGGTCAGAAAGCTATTCATGGAAATTCTATTAAAGCAGTAGAGAATAGCTTACCAAATCCTTCCTATCACCAAGCCAGAAAAAAAAGGTTTTGGTTATTCTATTGTTAGTAGTTTGACTGGACGATCAAACTCAGATATTGTGCGCACAAAAAAGGTGATGAGATAGGATAAATTTATAAATATCAGGGAAATACCATTCCCATTAATTTTTCATAAAGAGGGTGTAACATGACTATTTCGCGCAGAACCTTTCTCAAGGTTTTGGGAAGCGGCTTGGCGGCGGGGGGCCTGACGGAGGTCATCTGCAAGCGCACCGGTTGGGCCTCGCCCATCCATCCGGCCAAAATCAAGGATGCGGCCACCACCACTTCCATCTGCCCCTTCTGCGGCGTAGGTTGCGGTCTGGTGGCCTACACCAAGGAGGGGAAGCTGATCAACGTGGCCGGGGACCCGGAGCATCCCATTAACCAGGGGGCTTTGTGCAGCAAGGGGCAGGCGGTGATGGAAGTGGTCACCAGCCCCCGGCGCCTGAAAAAGGTGCGCTACCGGGCCCCGGGCAGCGACCACTGGGAAGAAAAGGACCTGGACTGGGCCATGAAGACCCTGGCCCAACGCATCAAGGCCACCCGTGACGCCAGCTTCATCACCAAGTCTCCCGCCGGGGTGACGGTTAACCGCACCGAGGCCCTGGCCTCCATCGGCGGCGCCTCCCTCAACAACGAAGAATGCTACCTCATCGCCAAGCTCACCCGGGCCCTGGGCATCGTCTATCTAGAGCATCAAGCCCGGCTCTGACACTCCTCCACGGTGGCCTCGTTGGGGCCCACCTTCGGCCGAGGCGCCATGACCAATCACTGGAATGACATGGCCAACAGTGATTGCCTCATGATCATCGGTTGCAATCCCGCAGAAAATCACCCCATCAGTTTTAAATGGATTACCAAGGCCCAGGAAAAAGGGGCCAAGCTCATGGTGGTGGACCCCCGTTATACCCGCTCCGCCTCCAAATCAGACCTCTACGTCCGCCTCCGGCCCGGCAGCGATATCGCCTTGATGGGCGGATTGATCAATTATGTCATACAAAATAATCTTTACCATAAAGAGTATGTAGCCCATTATACCAACGCCTCTTTTCTAGTGAACCAAGACTTTGACTATCAAAACGGCCTCTTCTCCGGGTATCAGAAAGAGAAGGGGGCCTATGATCCCGCCACCTGGAGCTATGAGCTGGACGCCGAAAAAAAGCCGGTTACCGATCCCACCCTCAATAACCCCCGGTGCGTCTTCCAGGTCATGAAAAAATTTTTTACCCGCTATACCTCGGAGATGGTGTTCGCGGTGACGGGCGTGCCACCCCAGCAGTTCCTGGAGTTAGCGGCCCTTTACGGGGCCAGCGGCAAACCGGGAAAAGCCGGCACTATTCTTTACGCCATGGGGGGGACCCAGCATAGCACCGGAGTCCAAATCATCCGCAGCTACACCATTCTCCAGCAGTTGCTGGGGAACATGGGGGTGCCCGGGGGCGGCATCAATGCCCTGCGGGGGGAGAACAATGTCCAGGGCTCCACGGACATGGCCATTCTCTTTCACATCCTGCCCGGGTATCTGCCGGCTCCCTCTGAGGCCAAGACTCCCACCTTCAAGGACTATTTGGCCACCACCCCCAAAGGCGGCTACTGGACGAACCGGCCCAAGTTCTTCGTGAGCCTGCTCAAGGCCTTTTGGGGGGAGGCGGCCACCGCCCAGAACGACTTCGCCTACGACTATCTCCCCAAAAACGGCAAGGGTTTTGACGGCGCGGGCTACTCCTGGATCCCCCTCTTTGAGGCCATGGGCCAAGGGTCCATCAAGGGCATGATGGTCTGGGGCATGAACCCGGCAGTGAGTTCACCCAACCTCAACCAGGCTTACGCCGCCCTGGGCAAGCTGGACTGGCTGGCGGCCTTCGATCTCTGGGAGACGGACACCTCGGTCTTCTGGAAGCGTCCCGGGGCCAAGACCAAGGATATCAAAACCGAGGTCTTCCTCTTCCCGGCCGCGGATTCCCTGGAGAAGGAAGGGAGCGCCTCCAACAGCGGCCGCTGGCTCCAATGGCGCTATCAAGCGGTGAAACCCCACGGCGACGCCCATAGCGATCTCTGGTACTTAAACCGCCTGGGTTTGGAGTTGCAGAAACTCTATCAAGCAGACCCCAAGGCCGTTTTTCCCGACCCCATCCTCAATTTGACCTGGAATTACGGCGCCGATCCCGACGTCCACCTGGTGGCCAAGGAGATCAACGGCTACACGGTGGCGGATAAAAAACAGGTGGCCAACTTCACCAAACTTAAGGATGACGGCTCCACCGCCTGTGGCAACTGGATCTACTCCGGCTCGTATCCCGGTCCGGATAAAAAGCATAACCTGATGGCCCGCCGGGACAAGAAAGATCCCAGCGGCCTGGGGCTTTACCCCAATTGGACCTGGTCCTGGCCGGTGAACCGCCGTATTATCTACAACCGCTGCGCCGCCGATCCCCAGGGACAACCCTGGAGCAAGGACAAGGCCTTGTTTCAATGGAATCCGGTCACCAAGACCTGGACCAAGTATGACGTGCCGGATTTCGGCTGGATCAATCCCAAGACCAAAGAGCAAATTCCCCCGGAAGTCTCGGCCAAGGCTCCCTTTATCATGCTCCCCGAAGGGAAGAGCCGGATCTTCGTGCCCGGCGGAGCTTGCAAGGACGGGCCCCTCCCGGAACACTACGAAGCCCTGGAATGCCCCTATGTGAATCCCTTATCGCCCCAGCAGTCCAACCCGGTGGTGAAGATCTGGAAGTCGGAGCTGGATCGGATGGCCCAGGTCTGCAATCCCAAATTTCCGGTGATCGCCACCACTTTTAGGGTTACGGAGCACTGGCAGGCCGGAGCCATGACCCGGAACCTCACCTGGCAATCGGAGATGATGCCGGAGATGTTCGTGGAAATCAGCCCCACCCTGGCCAAGGCCAAAGGCATCAAAGCGGGAGATTGGGTGCGGGTGAAAAGCATCCGGGGCGAGTTACTGGCCCGGGCCGATGTCACCCACCGGGTGGCCCCCTTTTGCTGCGGCAAGAAGGGTTTCGAGAATGAGGTGGAAATGGTGGCCCTGCCCTGGCACTTCGGGTTCGCTGGTTATATCACCGGCGGTCCCAATCCCCGGGATAATTACGCCGCCAATCAGTTAGCCCCCATGGTGGGAGACGCCAACACCATGATCCCGGAATACAAGGTCTTTTTGGTGGATATTCAAAAGGCCTGAGCCAGGAGGGGATGAGGTATGAGCAAAGCCATATTGATCGACACCACCAAATGCATCGGCTGCCGGGCCTGCCAGGTGGCCTGCAAGAGTTGGAACGACCTCAAAGGCGAGAAAGCGGTATTCAGCGAGTCCTGGAGCAACCCTCGCTTTCTGAGCGCCCACCAATATAACCGCATCATCTTCCGGGAGGTCTTAGGGCCCGGGGGACAGCTTAACTGGTATTTTATTTCCCGGCGCTGCATGCACTGCCAGGACCCGGCCTGCGCCAGCGTCTGTCCGGTGGGGGCCTTGAGGAAGCTGGCGGACGGGCCGGTGGTCTATGACGACGACAAGTGTATCGGCTGCCGTTATTGCATGATGGCCTGCCCCTTCCAAATTCCCAAATTCGAGTGGTCCTCGGCGGTGCCGCTGATTCGCAAGTGCACCTTCTGCGCCGACCGCCAGGCCGAGGGTTTGGCTCCATCCTGCGTCACCACCTGTCCTACCGGCACCCTCCTCTTCGGGGAGCGGGCCGCACTTCTGAAGGAGGCGCACCGCCGCATCGGCACGGAGCCGAAGAAATATTATCCCCAGGTCTATGGAGAGAAAATCGCCGGGGGCACTTCCCAGCTCTATCTCACTGCCGTCTCCTTCGAAGATCTGGGCCTGACCCGGATGGGCTTCCGCACCGATCTGGGAAATATCCCCCAGGGGATCTACGGACGGGAGTGGATGTCCATGGTGCCTTACGTGGGTTTAGCCGTGGGGGGACTGGCGGTGGGATTGCATTACCTCCACAAACGCCGGGCCGAAGTGCAAACGGAAGAGCGGAAGGAGGATTGAGCTATGGCCGCAAAAATTGAGAAATGGTATCCCGGCGAAGCCAAAATAACTCCCGGACGCACCATCCTCTATATCATCCTGATGCTGGGGCTGATTGCCGCCGCGGCCCGGATGTATCTGGGCCTGGGGGCCACCACCAACCTGAACGACGCCTACCCCTGGGGCCTGTGGATCAGCTTCGATGTCTTGGCGGGGGTGGCCCTGGCCGGGGGCGGCTTCACCATGGCCGCCACCATCTATATCTTCAACCTGAAGAAGTTCGAGCCCCTGCTCAGGCCCGCCAAGCTCTCGGCCTTCATGGGTTATCTGGTGTTCGTCATCGGCCTCTTCTTCGACCTGGGGCAACCCTGGCGCATCTGGCATCCCATGGTCATGTGGAACCCCCAATCCGTGCTCTTCGAGGTCTCCTGGTGCGTCATGCTCTACACCACGGTGCTGGCCGTCGACATCTTTATCATGGGTCTGGAGCGCTTCGGTAAGGACAACTGGGTCAAATTCTTCCGGGACATCTACCTGGTGCTGGTGGTGGCGGGCATCATGCTCTCCACCTTGCACCAATCCTCCCTGGGAGCGCTGTTCTTACTGATGCCCCAAAAGATGAGCGATCTCTGGGCCACCGGGGCCCTGGGACCACTGTTCTTCGCCTCCGCGGTCATCGGCGGCATGAGCGTCATCACCTTGGAAAGTCTGATCAGTTCCCGAGTTTATAAACGGAAGCCGGAGATCGGCATCCTTGCCAGCCTGGCCAAGGGCCTGGCCATAGCCCTGCTGGTCTACTTCTGCATGAAGGTGACCGACCTTTATGCCCGGGGCATCACCATCTGGGTGTGGGACAAACCCCACTTCTGGTTCTTTGTGGAGATGATCGGCACGGTGGCGCTGCCGGCCATCCTCTTGAGCTTTAGGGATGTCCGCAACACGGAAATGGGGCTCATGTGGGGCGCAGGCCTGGCCGCCTTCGGAGTGGTGCTGAACCGCTTCAACGTCAGCCTCACCAGCTACATCGGCTACCGGCAGTTCGGTTATTTCCCTTCGGTTATCGAGATTCTCATCACCGCGGCCCTGGTGGCTTTGGGGGTCCTCATCTTCGATCTGGGGATGCGCTACCTGCCGGTCTATAAATCGGAACTCAGCGGAGAAACGAGTTAAAATGGCGGGGGAGCCAGGGACTCGAAGGGCTACCTCCCCCACTGGCTTAAGGCTGTTAACCGGCTTGTTCTCGGGAATTTGTATGGTATCCGCCCCGGCCTGGCTAGTTGGCAAAACCGATGAGCAAAAACTTGCGTCGTAAAGATACCCTGGTCCTGGCGGCGCTGTTGTTGCTCCTGGTTTACGGAGCGGTGGCGGGGCTGACCTGGGCGGGGTGGCTGGAGAGGCCGGAAGAAATTTATTATGATCTCTGGCGCCAGTGGGCCGGGGTCCGCTATCAGCCGCAGCATGTGGTCATAGTGGCCCTGGATGAAAAGACGCTTAGAGAGCATCCCCAAGAACCGCTGGTGTATTTCGCCAGGGTGCTGGAGATCTTGCGGCGGGTGGGCGCCAAAAGCATCGGTGTGGACTATCTTTTTCAAGTCAGCATCTCCTCCTGGCTGCAGACTCTGGATGTCCCTTTAAACCCACGCATCCTCAATTATGACGCTCCCTTCCAAGAACAGCTCGCTTCCGGCCAAGTCGTCTTTTCTGGAAATTTAGCCACGGACGGGCATCAGAAAAACAAGATCATGCTGCCCATCCAGGCTTATACCGTTTTCGCTTTCAACTGCAACAAACTTTTAATGTAAAATATTGATAATCTTTATTTCTTTTAACCGAAAACGGAAAACCGAAAACCGAAAACGGTATTACTTCTCCTCCTTGCCCCGACCGGAGGCCGACCTGGGTCTGATCAATTTTTATAATGACGATGACGGGACGATTCGGCGTTTCCTGCCGGCACTGGCCGATGACTACGGTCAGGCGGCCTTCACTTTCGGCAAACTTCTGGCCCTGAGGGCCGCTAACCTCGACCCGGTGGCCATTTCTCCAACGGCTGCTCCACGACCCCGCCTTGCAGGCCTGGTCCGGCGTGGACCCCAAGGGGATCAATACCAGCACCTTCCCGCGCCTCTCCATGGGCCGTTTTCTCCTGCCGGGGGCGGAGAACGAACCGGCTATCAAGGCTCTCAAGGACAAAGTCGTTATCGTTGCTTATGAACCCGCAACGCTGCAAGACAGCCATCCCACCCCTTATTCCCTAAGCCTGTGGCCGTGGCAGGGGAACGACATGAGCGGGCCGGAAATTCACGCCAATATCATCGAAACCCTGCTTACCGGGAAATTTCCCCGACCGCTTCCCGGTTCGCTGTCCTCGCTCTATCTGCTCGGCATCCTCCTGGCTGCGAGTGCCTTATTCTATTGGTTGTCCCCCTGGCGAGGCCTGGTGGCGGGACTGGCGTTATGCACCCTGGCCGCGCTAAGCGCTTACCCGCATTTCGCCACCCATGGGAGATTTGACCCGGATCAGCCGCTGCATTCCGGCCTGATGCTGGCTAAGGACGCTAAAAACAACGGGGTCCTGAGTTTGGGCGAGCTATATTCTCTGCGTTTGCATGCCGATCTCGTGACCTTGAGCGCCTGCGACACCGGTTTGGGAAAGATCCGTAACGGCGACGATGTGGTCGGTCTCAGCCGGGGATTCCTCTATGCCGGCAGCAATACTATTGTGGCCAGCCTCTGGGAGGTGGATGATCAGGCCACTTCTTACTTGATGGAGTAGTTCTATGCCAATCTCAAGAAGAATAATAAAGGGGAAGCGCTGCGCCAGGCCCAATTGGCTACTAGAAAAAAATACCAACATCCCTACTTCTGGGCAGCTTTTGAGTTAACCGGCATAATGTGATTCAGGTTGAATCTGCGGATTTCAAGGGAGGGAAGTTTATGTCTCGATTCATTAAGGCAACAGTAGGTCTAACTTCGGCCATATTTCTGACCGCCACCCTGTAAAGCCAGGCGGCTGGGGCCGGAATCAGCAAACCTGGACCGTTACTTCTGGCTCAACAAGTTGAGCAAAAAAAAGCCCCAGCGCCTATTCCGGAATCCCCTCCCCAAAAACCGAAACAACCCAAGTCCATGGAGCGGCCGCAGCCCCAAGCGGAGAAAATGCCAAGGAAGACTCGCAGCCCGGGCCCCATGCCCGATGAAGTGGAAAAAGCCGGGACTAAGAAAATTGGCGGTCAGGCTATCCGTGCTAAGGAAACTCCCAAAGGGGAATGATGCTTCCTGGCCAACTCCTTCACTTATTTGATGCTTGTGCAAGCTCCGGTTAAAACCAAAATCTGTGGTAATGATGGGCTGGCGTTGGGGTCTAGCTTTCCCCTATAGTCCGGTTAAGCTCAACCGGATAGTGCCGCGGCTTCTCTCCAATACCACATTGGTCCGTGGCCCTTCTGGACCAGGGAGGCATGGGCAAAACAGCCTCATCTTCATTCATAAAAGCAACCTAGCCGATATTACTCGCCGTCAGCCGGGTCAACAGGGCTTTACCTTCCACGACTTCCGCCACACGGCTATCAATAACTGGCGGTTGCAGGGCCATGACTACTTCCGTATAATGACAGGGTCAGGGCATAAAACCATGAGTGTTTTCAAGCGGTATAATTCTGTCAGCAAGGACAAGCTAAAGGCCCTTGTGAGAGAGAAAATTTATAGCACTTGCCAAAAGTTCTTTCCTCTTATCCCCTCTCCCCCCCAACTGGGGGAGAGGGCCAGGGTTAGGGGGGTGAAACTTTTGGCAACCAGTATAAGCAATGGACTCTCTACCGGACACCCCCCATTTTTGCATACCCTTAAAACCGCACCGCGCCTGTAGCTCAGAGGATAGAGCAACGGACTTCTAATCCGTGGGTCGCAGGTTCGAATCCTGCCAGGCGCGCCATAATATCAAGGACTTACGGTTCAAGAATTTTAACCGCCTGCGTCGGTGAGTAGGTTGGTGAGTAGGTTTTCTCTTCGGCGAGGGGCTCGCTGAGCAGGTGTACCACATTTCCCTCCAACAAACGCATGGTTTCCCTGAACCTCGGGTCAATGGCCTGGAGGTAGCGTTCGGTGGTCTGCAAGCTTTTGTGGCGTAGGAGTTTAGAGATCACCGGCAGGCTCACCTTTTTCTTATCGAAGAGATAGCTGGCCACGAAGTGCCGGATGGTGTGAAACCCGTACTTGGGTACCCCCGCGGTCCTGCAAATGGCCCCCATGAGTTTGGGCCGGTAGAGGTATCGGGTGCCTGATAAGCGGTTGAAGAAGACCCATTCGTCCTGCTCCCGCTTCTGCCACAGGTTCCAAAGCACCTGTTCCAGGTCCTCGTTCATCGGCAGCCAGTCAAACTCCCAATTCCCTCCCCGGCGCTTCCGGGTCCAGAGGCGCACGGCCTTCTCCTGGAAGTTCACATCCTCCCATTTTAGGCGCAGGATCTCGTCAATCCGGGCCATGGTGTGGAAGAGCACCAGGAGCAGGGGCCGGTCGGGGCCGGCCGCCACGAGAATTTGGGCCATGGCTTGAGGTGAGGGGATCACCTTCTGGGTCCGATCCACCGATAGTTTTTCCACCAGGAAAACCGGGTTGTGAGGCAGCAGTAACCGGCGATGCGCCCACGAGAACAGGCGCATCAACTCCGTTCTGTCTTTGTTGAAATTGTTGTTGGTGGGTCTCGTCAGGAGATAGTCTTCCACCTTCTCCGCAGCGATGTCGGCAGCCGGGATGTTCCCGACGTGAGCCAGAAATCGCTTAAAGACGGTCTTCCGGTAGGTTAGAGTCTTTTCGGCCAGCCCTCTTTCGGCCAGGCGTAGGTACTTGACCATCAGGGTCTCCAGGTCCAGGGGCTCGGAGACCGAAGCGGATGGCATCAGCGGCGATAGATGGGTCTGGACTTCCTTTTCCAGTTCCTTTTCTTTTTTCTTCTGCCAATCTTTGGCGGCCTTCTGGGTGTCGAAGCCGGTCTTGCTGTACCTCTTTTCCTGAAACTGGAATTGAATGCGGTACTTGCCGGTTTTGGGGTCCTTCCATAATGGCATTGATCGTCTCCCTCCTGAAACGCAGTGCCTTGATGCCAGCCGGGAAGAATCCCCCTAAGCTATAGGCCTTGGCATAGATAGTTGCCAATGAGAGTTGCAAGAGTTCTGCCACTTCCTCAGGTTTCAGGAGCGGTTCCATTTCTTTTCTTAGATATGGGTTTCGCAATGGGCTTGCTGCCGCTTTCATTATTGGCTTTAACAGCCTCATCCCGGTTCTGGTTCCCAAAAAAATATTTCCCCAAATCTTAAGACTGGTGCAAGCTCCAGGGAGGGGGACAAATGGTAACCAGTCAATTCCCAGATGAGTACTTTATATAGGCCATTATGTCCTCTTTGTCAACCGAAAAAGAGACCATATGTCCCTCCGCTCAGAACCTATTGATATTCCTGGCAAGCCTTTTAATGGTCAGGTAGCAGGTTAAGAAATGAATGGTATAACCATTCAATTGTATGGTATAACCAACCAATCATGGGGTCCCTGAGCGATATATTGTCCTCCCGGGTAAGGGCGGAAATCTTCCGCCTGCTTTTCGGGCTGGACGAAAAAGAATTGCATCTGCGGGAGATGGAGAGGCAGGCTGGGCTCTCCCTGGGCACCATTCGCCAAGACCTGCAAAAGCTGGTGAAGCTTGATTTGGTGAAAACCAGGAGAGATAGTAACCGTCTTTATCACCGGGCCAATGTCGAGCACCCGTTGTTCCCGGAAATTCGCAACCTAGTCTTGAAGACTTCCGGGTTGGTGGAAATCTTGAGAGAGGCATTGGACAGAGAAGGTGTGAAAGTAGCCTTTATCTTCGGCTCTCTCGCCAGAGGCAGGGAAAATGCTGGAAGCGACGTAGACCTCATGGTAATCGGGACCATCGGCCTGCGCACTTTATCGAAGTGGCTATCAGGCGTGTCAGATCAAATCGGCAGGGAGATCAACCCCGTTGTCTGGAGCATGGACGAGTTTCGGCAGCGCCAGAAAACAGGGAATCATTTTCTTTCGAATGTGCTGGAATCTCCCAAGCTTTTTGCCATAGGCAGCGAAAAAGATCTCGAAGCAATGGGGCAATAAAACAAACGATGCTGCCCGGGGTTCTTAAGTCACAAGAGCAACTTGTCTTGGTCATTGATCTTTGTAAGAATTCATAGTTATAATTCAATAATTAGACTTCGAATACCAATCTATAGGGGCAGGCGGGCTAGAGAAACGGTTTCCTATAATATTGGAGTAGAAATGACCGAGAAGAATGCCGAAATTGCGGTCCGCTCACATGATGTGCTTGTGACCTCTGGCATAGCACGAGCGGCTGAGTTTGACTCTCTTATCAATCTCGGAGCCGCCGTTCGTTTGGCGATTAACCTTCGGGGCATGCCACCAGTTAGATATGATTTGCTGCGAGATGTTGCGGTCCATCGATTGGGACTCCAACCTTCAGAAGTGAGGCCAGCAATTGACCTGCTCGCGGAAGCAGAAATGGTCGACATAGACGCCGAGGGCAAGACTTATAAAACCGTCCTACCAAATATCCCGTTCTTTAGCGATCTCTATTCGCAATTGGGTGAAGTCGGAACGGAAGGCCAGCCCCTCAACGAGCACGAGCAGTTGACCATCGAGTTGATGGAAAGGCTGGCGCGTCGCCCACAAGGGAGGAATGACCTAGCTGCTTTGGGGGCGGACAGGAGGGCACTCCGCCGAGTTCTTGAAATTGGCGAATCTGCTGGATTTGTGATGCCACGGAGAGTCCGTGGCCAGGATATTTTTATCTCGCCTTCATACTTCGCGGAAGATCCGCAAGCTCTTGCCGACCTCACGGTGACTGCGGGGGGCACCCGTCTAGAGCGGGTCCTCAACCTCCTAAAGCAGCACCAAGGTTACCCTCTCCGTGCCATCCTTAGGACAGGCAGGCTTGCCGGGAATCCTTTGGACCCAGAAGAATTAAAAATTATTCAGGCACTTGCTGGACAAGGTTTTCTGCCACCCCCAGCAATCCGCACGACACATGCGGGTGAAAACCACTTTATCTTTGGCCCTCAGCCAGGAGTTGCACGACTTGCTCCTCACGAAGTCCAAATATACCGGAATGCCCTTGCGCTAGTATCAGCCGTGCGGCAAGGGCAGTGTCTCGCCCGCGCATACGCTATCAAGTACCCGAAGTGGCTTCTAGAAAAATTCAGAGACCGTGGTTTCCTTCGACGCAACAGCGAAGCGCCAGAACAATACCGCGCAGTAGTCCAGCTGGGAATAGCTCGCTTAGTTCCGGCGGGCGGTAACCAAGCAACACTGCAACTTATTCGTGATAAAGATAACCTACGAACAGTAGACCATGCTATAAGGCTAATCGAGGGGAGCACAGGCGAGCCGACGCCAGACGAGGAGTTAATGCTTGCTATGAAGAAGGGGGAAGAGTATGTTGAGCCGCTGCTCGCCCGAAAATCCTTGGCTGCCTGCGAGATTGTCACGGCAGACCGCGATGTACTTGATGCAATTGACCAATATTTCCTCATGAGAGGTGGTTCGTGAAAAAGGACCGCGACCAAGTCGCAATAAAGGACCACGACCAAAAGGAAATGCTATATAAGCACTTTCGGGCCCAGGGTTGGATGGCACAAATTGAAGTGCCAATTATAACCGAGAAGGGCATAAAGAAAAAACCCCCTCAAGTAACGGACATAGATGTCTTGGGCATCCGTCCGTCTGCTGAGCTAAGATGGCATCTTATTATCGGAGATTGCAAAACCTGGGTGCACATCTCCCCAGTCAACCGGGTTCTCTGGGTTCGTGGGCTTCAGCAAGCGATGCAAGCTTCTTCCTCAATCGTGCTGGTGAAGCGTAGGGAGCGGCAGCAAATTGAAAGAGATCACAAGCTCTTTGCGGACCAGCTTGGGGTCCTGCTAATACAGGAAGAAGAATTTGCCACGTACGATCAATCTGTCATCTATCCGGCCGGCTCTGCGGCCTATGAAGAAAGTATTGATGTTTTGGAGGCAATCCGCACCCGCATCGGGGGTGGATTTCCTCCTCTAAGAGGACTCGTCCAGTGGTTAATGTGCGGCGCTTGGGCAATAATTGACCATGCGATTCTTCTGAGAAAATTGATGGGGCAGATCCAAAAAGCCCGCGGCGAGATCGACCCTCGTCGGGATGACCATCTTGCCCTCATTTTCGAAATGGCATCGGCATTTGGCATCCCCTTTGCGAGCTTGACTGGCAAAGTCTTTCGCAGCCATTTAAAGCCAGACCAGCGAGAACTCCTTGAGGATGCAGTCCGCTTAATTATTTGGGGCGGGCGAGAACAATATGATTTCTATAATGCAGTGCGTCAGCAATTGATAGCGGCAAAAGGAGGCGATCCAGGAGAACAATTGGCCTTTCCCAATTGGAATGAATTTTTAGAACTTCTTCGCAACTACCTTGAAGCGCCGCATCTAGCCTTTAAGACACCACAGCTATTAAGAAGTGTTGGAATGGGGGTATTTACCGGGGCACCAGCGGATGCACTTTCCCGTATCGATGATCGCATGCTTCTCCACTTGGCACTAAAACTTGCGGTTTACGTATGCCGGGCAGCCAAGCTGCCTCAGGACGCCGTGGAGAGAATGAAGGCTCTCTTTAATCCAAGGATCACTCAACTTGTGGAGCTACCCGAGAGCTCAGCACGCGCTCGCGAAGATCAACCCTTGATACAGAACCCGGAGAAGAGCCGCGGAGAGCAATGATGGCGGGCCTAACGCAGCGCTTAACCGCTTGTTTGCCTTGGCTTAGCCGAGCTTAGGGCCAATCCGTTGGCCAATCTTGCTTTACAAATGGATTAAGCCAAAGATAGCTTCCGGACCTTAAGGTCTTAAGGCCACCCCTGCACCATCGCCCCGATTACTCGACATGAATTGGCCACGTTGCGGGAGATTGCCGCGGCCTGGCTTGAGGCGGACGGAAAAGTCTTGAACATGCAGTTGCAGAGGGGATTTTGCAGGAGGCAACGTGACAGGCAAACATAAAAAGCCTAGCCGGCTGATGCAGGTGGTGCTTGAAACCGTCACGGACATGCAGCAAGCCGGGATTCTGACCGATGAGGCTTACGGAAAAATCACCATGCGCCATCTTGGTGTTAAGGATAAGAGCGACCTCGAACAGCTTACCGGGGAAGATAGCTATGTGCAGAAACATTAAGACGCTCTTTAACTTAGAGCCGCCGGTGACGGATGAAGAGATTCGCACTGCCTCGCTGCAAGGCCTGAGGCGGCCCACCCCAAGAATTACCGTCATTAAAGTTTGCTTTAACGGCATGGTCAGCCATTAAAGTTTTGGGGCCAAATGTTTAACCACCGAGGTGATGCTTACTGCGTCATCTACGCAGTGAAGATCGGCACGGATATCTGGGTCATCCACGCCTTTCAAAAGAAGTCCAAGAGCGGGATCAAGACGCCTCGAATGGACGTTGACCTTATCCGTGAACGCCTGGACCGGTTGAAGAAGGCTCTACAATGACTGACGACTTTGAACTTGTACGCGGCAGCGGCAACGTGTTTCGTGACTTTGGCCGTCCTAAGGCCAGCCTCGAACAGGCCCGCGCCATCCTTGCGGCGGAGATCATCAAGACGCTTGATGAGCGCGGCCTATCGACGCGCGAGGCCGAAAAACTGACGGGCGTGGCACATTCGGAGTTTTCACGCATTCGCAACGCCAAGCTTGAACGCTTTACGCTTGATCGGATGATTATAATACTCGGAAAACTCGATGAAGACGTTGAGGTCAACGTGACCTTTCACATCCGCCAGCGTGCTCTGAAAAAAGTTTAGAAGCGCCTGCCGGGGGTGATTACCTTGCAGGCGCTCCTGGATTTATTTGAGGTTTATAGCAAGTAAAATTAAGCAGTTTCTTCTGGAATATTTTCTAACAGGTTTAATTGGCCTATCTTCCTGGGATTTTCAGTCCTGATTTCCGGGTGATCTACCGCGGTGAGGCGGTCATCCCAGGCCAGGAGAACATCGCATTTGGCCCGCAAGGCGCACGCCAGGTGGATAGCATCGGCGGGCAGCAAAGAGTATTGCCGGCAGAGACGATTGGCGTGTTCACCAATATCCCGCGTGACATCGATGATGTTGAAGAAATCGTGTTCAAAATAGGCCAGGATCAGCTCATCTTCATCCGGTTCAAGCTTGGGTGATTCAGCCCCCTTCTTTTTATGAACCTCTGCCAGAGTAAAGGCGGAGATGTTTATCTTGAAAGACCCTTTCTGAGCAATCCCCAGGATATGATCAGCGATGTCCTTGCGGTCCACGCCGTTGACCACTTCTCCTTTTATCCAGGCAATAAATACGGATGAATCCAGGTAGGGATTCTGATATTGGTCAGCCACTCCGCAGACTCCGAATATACTCCTCGGTGCTCAAATTGCCGGTGAAGTTAGGGTCCATACCGCTCAAGGCAGAGGTGGACGGCAGTTCCTCCTCACGTCGCAGGACTTTTATATTTTCGGCGTCCACACGTAAGGGTTCCCCCTTCATATTGGAACAGACCTTGCCAGAGGCTATTATCCGGCGGCCTAACATTTCGGTACTGATCAGGGTCTTCAGCCTATCCGGGGGAACCCTACACGTAACAGCTTTACCGGTGCGCTGGTGGTAAATAATGAAGCGGGATTCCCCGTGAATGGAGATAGTTTCTAACTTGCCTTCCACGGAACCGATGGAGCATTGGCGGACCTTAAGCAGTTGCTCGATGTTGGCGGAAGCTTGGGAGGTGATCTCGACCGCGTCCGTTTGGCTCTCCGCCACAAACCCGGTCATGCCTTCACGACCAATCAATCTGGTCAGTTGCTTGGCCTGCTTCATGCCTTGTTCGGAGAGATAGGCCGGGCTGACGCATTGGCGCTCAATGACGGACCAGCCCTCAATGAACCTGGCGGCAACCTCAGGGCCATAATTGCGGTCTTCTAAACGGCTGCGGGATTGGGTTACGATCTTGAGGCTGCCGGTCGATACATCCGTAATAATCCAGTCAAGAGTGCCCCTGGCCCTGCCAGAAATAGCGGCATCGTAATCTCCCAGTATTCTTAGGGCACTTTCTACTGCGGTGAGAAATCCCCGCAGGGTAATACTTCCAAGTTGTCCCTTGACTTCGAACCTTAAGGTAGCCATAGTTTATGCCTTTTGGTGGCTTTTTTTTTAATTATAGTAAGTCTACCTTGGTTTTTCCAGGGGAGCCGTCTGCTCCCTTAAATGCCATGGATAAGATCGATCTGTCAACCAATTTAAATCTCTTTAATTTTTTACCTCACCCAGCTGGTCCTGGACCAGATCACCGGGCCGATGAAGGCGTTGGCCCCCATTCCTGAATTATACGGAAATATAATTCTCTGCCAGACAATTATACTTTTTAGCTAAAAAGTATAATTTAGGCTACTTTTCCTTACGAGATGACCTGCAAAATATCTTCGGCCAGATACACCTTGCCGTAGGAAGATTCTCCTCTTTGCCGCAAGATGCCGGCCTTGGCCAGCTTCTCTATGTTTAGTTTGGCGCTCGGGTAAGTTACTCCGAGATGTCGCTGGATCTGGGGGATGGTTACCGCTGGTGAGACAAACAGGCTATCCGCCAGGCGTAAAAGCAAGGCTGACGCCCTGCCTTTATGAAGCCTCTGACGCCATTCGCTTTGCAGGTCTTGCAGGCGCTTGGCCCTGGCGCCTGCGTCCCGGGCCTGCTCTGCCACGCCTTTGAGGAAGAAGCTTATCCACTCAGACTAGGTGCCCCGTTCGCTGACGGCCAACAGGGTTTCGTAATACGCCTGGCGATTCGCTTCAAAGAAGGCGCTGAGAAAAAGCAGGGGCAGGGGCAGCAGGTCCCAACTGACCAGCAAGAGCATGGTGAGCAGCCGCCCGATGCGGCCGTTGCCGTCCAGGAAGGGATGAATGGCCTCGAACTGGTAATGAATGAAAGCCAGGCGAATGAGCGGGGGATAGGTATTGCCGCCGTGCACATACTTTTCCAGGGAACCCAGGGCCTCATGCATTTCGGGCACGGGCGGGGGGACGAACTCCGCCTCGTTAAGGGTGCATCCCGGCGTCCCGATCCAGTTCTGACTGCGGCGAAACTCTCCCGGAGTAGCCTTCTCGCCTCGGACCCCTTCCATCAGGCGCTCATGCAATTCCCTGATCAAGCGCAGGCTGACCGGTAAGGTATGCAGACGGTCCAGCCCATGCTCCATGGCTCGGACATAATTACCCACCTCTTTCACGTCCGCTTCCGGCGGCGCCGGCTTTTGATCGGCAAACAGAGGCAATTGCCCGGCTTCGTAAGCATACAGGTCAGCTATGGTTGACAGGGTCCCCTCAATCCGGGATGAGAGCACCGCTTCCCGGCGGATAAAGGGAGAAATGAGCAAATGGGGGTTGGGCATGGTACGCCCCAGGCCGGACAATTCGCCCAGGGCCCGGTCGGCGTCGGAAAGGGCGCGCACTAAAGGCGGATCAAGGGGCAGCGGCGGGGGCAAAGGATTGGGGATAAAGGCCCAGTAAGCTGCTTCTCCCTGTCCTACCTGAAGCAGGCGTCCCGAAGGACTGTTACGGAAGCGTTCCGGGTTCATGAGGTTCTTTTCTCTTATCTCAACCAGCTGGTCATGACGTCCCCTGCCAACCAGTAATGGGCCACGTTGGTCACTTCGTTCTAACCTTTGCCGGCATCAGCATAGGCTCATAGATGGAGAATATCACAATTTACCAAGGGAATTCGATAAGTTTCTGAAGTGGCAAGCTGTATGAATTTTCAAATCCAAGGTCTTCGCTTTCCATTTGGCAAGGCTATCTCAGGCTGGTATTGTACCCAGCATGACTTAAAACCTGGTACAAATTGTGAAGGCAGGTCAAGCCGAGGCTTCCGCCTCATCTTGGCTAAGACCGTCTGAAGGGTGGCAGCCGGTGAAAGTACCTCTTAAATTTCGCCTCTTTTTTGACTAAAGACCATTCTTCCGGCCTTTGCTCCTTTTTGGGGTATATTTTTTTCGCCTTCATCCCCTAAGGACAATGCCGTTGACTTAAGGAATGCTCCAGGTTATAATCAAGCATAACTTATTGAAATGAAAGGATATCACATGATCACACCGTGAAATTATCGTGCCAAGTGCGGCAGAAAATGATACTGCTGAT
>JBMORF010000037.1:0-114938 GCA_049322315.1 Thermodesulfobacteriota bacterium
GTCTTGGTCTCACAAGACCATGAATACAATATTCTCCAAAAAAAGTCGCGCAAAAAATCGCGCTCCCCAGTCCATCTTTTTCCGTTTAAAAAATGCCTTATCTAAAAAGGGGGACTGAACGGTTACGGCGAATTTAATAATGTTTTCCCCATGATTGAGTCGGGGTCAATTGGAGGGAGTTCCATGGGCGGGGGTGAGATTAATTCTGCTACACGAGCGTCGTGTTCCTGTGCAAGGCCAATATGGAAATCTGCCTTTAACGGAGTGGCGATTTCATCACGGAAAAAGGCACCGATACTTTTTCCGGAAATCCGTCTGACTAATTCACCTAGCAGATATCCGAAAGTAACCATGTGATAGCCGCTGTGAGTTCCGGGCTCCCACCAGGGTTTCTGACGTTCCAATAGATTAATAACTCTTTTCCAATCGTACATGGTTTCTAATGAAATAGGTTCGTTAAAACCTGAGAGCCCCGCACTATGGCTGAGCAGCCATCGTACGATAATCTTCTCCTTCCCATCTTGTGCGAACTCCGGCCAGTAATCAGCAACAGGTGAATCAATGTTAAGTTGCCCTCGATCAATCAAAATCAACGCACATAGCGCGGCCATAACCTTTACCGTTGAATAGACGTTGGTAATGGTGTTCCGTTCCCAGGGTATTGTTTCAGCAGCATCCGAATAACCACCCCAAATATCAACCACATATTCACCATGAAGTGTAACTGCAAATGAAGCGCCCACCTCCAAACAGGACTCGAAATTCTTGGTAAACACGTCTTTCACTACCAAGAAACGCGGGTCGCAATATCCTTGAATATCAGCTGTCTTCGGCATGCTTTCTCCTTAAAACCTGGTTTGGCCTGATCAGATTCAAGCAAGTCCATTTTTCCTGGAGCCCTCACATATCACCCGGCCTCGATCGCCATCCACGGTGAGGCGCTGACCGTCTCGGACCTGACTCAACAGGCCAGGGATGTTGACCACCGCCGGGAGGCCATACTCCCGGGCCACGATGGCCCCGTGCGACAGGTAGCCGCCCACCTCCATGACCACCGCCGCGGCCCGCAGGAAGAGAGGCGTCCAACCGGGATCGGTGGACGGCGCCACCAGGATTTCGCCGGCTTGCAAACGGGCGCCCTCCCGGGGGTGCCTGATGACCCGGGCCACGCCCGAGGCCAGGCCACCCGAGGCACTGGTCCCGTGCAAGGCCAGGCCGTCCACCCTCGTATGGGCCTCAGGCTTTTTCGGCGCCGCGATGCTCGTCCAGGTGAGGGGGAGCTCCCCGGGCTGTCCATTACTGGAACAGATAATGACGTCATCGGGAGGCTCTCCTTCCAGCCAGCGTTCCCGCTGCTCTCGGCGGTCGGCGGCCAGTTCGGCTGCCCCTCGGCCGTCCCACTCGCAGCGGAGGAAGGCTTCAATATCAATCACTGCCAGGTGGAAGACATCGGCAATCTCCTCTAGGCGTCCGGCCGCCACCAACCGCCGTCCGATCTCCAGGAGTACGCCCCGGAAGGGCACGATCAACATGACCAGTGCACTTTTGCCGGACTCCCGCAGGGCGCTGGCAACCCGGGCTTTGTCTGCCAGCCAGTTAAGCAGCTGCCGGGCCGGCCACGAAACCTGATGCAGCCGGCCTTCCGCCTCGGTCCTGATTATCTGCGCCGCCCGCCGCGGCTCCGCCACCAATCCGTTTTCTAGCAGCAACCGCACTTGCTCCAAGATAAAGCCGGGGTCCTCCCGCCAGCGGGGATTGGCCAGCTCCCCTTCATAGACGGCCCGGTGGCCGTAGGCCTTGAGGAAACTCTCCAAGGCCGTGCGGAAGGAAGACCCTGCAGGCAGCTGGCGCCAGCCCTGGGGGTCCAGGGGGTGCGCGGCCAGGTACTCCCGGGCCGCGGCCTCGCCCATTGCCGCGCGGGCCAGATCGTAAACCTGGTAGCCATGCTCGGCGCTCGTGACCTGCCCGTGGCCGGCCATAAGCCCTGAGGCCACCCGGGAACCCTCCTCCTCGCCATAGAGGCGCCTGGCCGCCTGCCCTAACCAGAGCAACCGGAGGGCGGCTGAAGAACCGACCAGCACGTAGCTCCGGCCAAATTCGGCGCTCAGGCGGATGGTCGGTCCCAGCCACTCCAGGAGCCTCCCATTGCTGAACGTCGTCAGATCACTTTCAGAAAAGCGCCTGGCCTCGGCCTCCACTCTCCCAATATATTGGGACATAGATTGGTCATTGCGCCACAAGGCGATAAGGAAATGAAGCCTCCTCCACCCCCGTCGCAGGGCTTCGAGAGGCCGGGGACGCGGCAGGGGGATTTCGGGCTGGTGGCCTCCCAGGGACCGATTGAAGTCGGCTGGAGACACCCCCATGGTGTCATAGAAAGCCCACTGTTGGGCGGTCAGGTCAAAGTAAGCCCGCCCGTGGAAACGCCGCGTCACTTCCATTCCCAGGGGTAGCTGACATCCGGCCGCCTCGCAGGCGACGAACATGCTGTGCTTGAGGAAAACGTCAATGGCGGACCAGCTCCTCGTAGTCGGCACCCCGGGGACCACGTCCTTGAAATTGCCGTTTGACCAGATAACGGGCAGATGCGCAACTTCGGGAAAGGTGGGGTGGGGCAGGCCGGTGACCGGCCGCGCTTGCAGGAGCCAGAAGCGCCGGCCGTCATGGGCCCACTCGAGGTCCTGGGGATCCTGCCCCTCTCCCAGGGCCCATTGGACGCGCTGGGCCAGACGGGCCAGTTCCAGGGCCTGGGCCTCGGAGAGCACCCGGGGGCCGGTGTTGCTCCAGGCCGCCACCTGGAGACCGAAATTCGCATATTGGACGGTGATCTCTTCAGGGGTGATAGCACCGTTCACCAGGGCCTGGCCCAGGCCGCGGGCCGCGGCGATGGTGATCAAATCGCGCCGGCCGGTGCGCGGGTCGCAACTAAACGCCAGGCCCGCAACCCTGGCGTCCACCATGGCCATGATCACCACGGCCGGGAGCACCTCCCCAGCGCCGATCTTCATTTTCCGGCGGTAAGAGACGGCCCTGGGGGTCCACAAAGAAGCATAACAAGCCTTGATCGCGGTGCACACCGCGTCCAGACCATTGACATTCAGGTAGGATTCATGCACCCCTGCAAATGAAGCCTGGTCCGAGTCCTCCGCGGTGGCGGATGACCTGACCGCCAGAGACTGCCGGAGAAGCCCCAGGCTTTCTAGCCGGGAGGCCAGTTCTTCCCTGACCCGGGTGGGAATGACTCCGGTGGTGATCCTGGCTCTCAACGCTTCAAGTTGTTGACGAGTATCTTCTGCCTCGATATTTTCCAGGCTCATGGTCGCCGCGAACTCAGTAATGAATTGGCGCAGGCCATTGGCCGCCAGAAAGTCCCCGTAGGCCCGGGTAGTGAGGACCCCGCCCAGGGGGATGGGGAAGCCATATCTATCCAGCCGCCCCAGGTTCCAGCCTTTGCCGCCAACCTGGGGCACTCCTGCCTCAAAAGCCTCCTGCCAATCCAGAAAGAACTTTTCACCAGTGCTTTCCACCGCCTTCCCCCTCAGCGTTCTTTATTAGGTTGATTTCTGCCCGGCGCCGTTTAGAAAGAGGTCGTGGGTCTGGTAAAGGCTTTCCGGCAGGGGACAATTGGCTGGATCGAGCAACCAGCCGATTATCGTCAATAATTGCATAAATTCTAAATGCCGGGCCAAAACATCACTGGCCAGATCCGTCCTGATTTCCCCTGACTCCTGTCCCGTCCGAATTATCCTGGCTAATATTTCTTCTAAACCGCTTCTCCTGTTGGGATCCTTTATCGCTTCCTGCAAGGTCTTAAACCGGTAGAAATAGTAACTCAGCAGAATGTCCCGATGCTGTTTGGCAGATTCTGTGGCCAGGTCAGCCAGGGCGAAAAGTCGCGCCCGGGTGTCAGGCAGGTCTCGAAAAAGCCGATGGAGTTCAGGCTCGAATTCCCGCACCCGTCTCTGCATGTAAGAGCTGATAATGGCCTCCTTCACCGGGAAGTAGCTATAAAGAGTGGCTTTGGCGATATCGGTTTCTGCGGCAATCTGCTCCATGGAAGTGGCGTCAAAGCCTTGCCGGGAAAACAAACCCATGGCCACCTCGATGATTTTTCTGCGGGTCTCTTCTTTGCGCCTCTCCCGCCGGTTCATTTCAGGAAATGAATTTTGAGCCATTGTAATCACCCGGAATTTAATTATACTACGTTCAATGTCATACGTAGTATGACTTAATGCAAGAGCTTTGTCAAGGGAAATAGGTGCCGCAAGGCCAGGACTGCGACCTGAGTGCGGCCATTAACTCCTAATTTGCTGAAGATGCAGGAAAAAGTTGGGGGGGGAATATCGACATCTAGCGGCAATAGGCAAACACCTGGTCGTCGAACCAGGAACCGGTTCAAAAGAAGGGCCTTCCCTAAGGAAAAATCGTAATATCCCTTACCAGCAAAGGCGGCTGGCGTTTATCATAGTCTTCCGGGGTTCAGGAACTTAAGGTGTATGTTTCATAGGCGTTTTCACAAGGGGGGCCGAAGGAGAGGTATAATTTCCCCTCGGCCGGGACCATAATCAGGGACGAGGTGGATTTGGAGGCCAGCTCCGGGGGCTTGGCGGGATCGACATGGCGGCAGATGGAGTTCGGGTGCCCGTCATGATCAGCCAGCAATGTCATCATTAGTTCAGGGGTCAAACTGCCATAGTGTTGCTCAATAAGCTGACGAAGCCTCGGGGCACGCTGGAACGAATCCACAATGTAAGTATGGGCGCCGTCTTCCTTGGTGTAAGCTTCAGTCTCATAATGATTGGCATGGACCAACACCCCTCCCCGGGGTTCCAGAACGGCGTAGTCGTCGTAGACGCTTTCCAGGCCGGCGATATGACCGGCGGCGTCTGCCAGATGGTGATATATCAGGCCCCGGGCCGAATGCTCCAGCACTTCGAAGGCCTGGTCAAAAGACGGCTTCTGCATGGCGGCGTAGATGAGCATGGTAACGGGAATATGGCCGGTCACCGGCCCCATAGGGCAGATCGTCAGGTTGGTGCAGTTGCCGAGGCCGGCTGAGGTGAGGTTTAAACAGGGAGCCCCGAAAAAGGCTAAGGACAGAAATTCCAGCCCGTCGTCATGTTTGATATGCAGCAGATCCAGCGGGGTCTCGGGATGCCAGTCAACATTTTGCCCCAGGATGGTGAGACCATCTTTGGTGGCCGGGCCCGTCACCGCGAAGGAAGTGCACAGACCCGCCAGGTGGGGATAATTGATGACGAGTTCGACGTAACAGTTCAGGGCAAAGGCCTCCTCAAAGGTGATCCCGGCCCCGTCCGCCAGCCCTCTGATCCGCTCCAAGCCATCCGGATCGAAGGCCCGCACGTTTTCCAAATACTTCCCCGCGGCCGCCAACACGGTGGGGGCGTCTGCCTGGTCCCGAAACGGGCCATGCTGAAGCCCAGCCAGTAGGAGTTCCAAAGATTTATGGATATTGTCTCTTGCCGCGTCGCCGTATTGCCGACCGATTTCGTAGGCAGTGCCGCGACATTCAATGAGTCTGAAGCCGGGTGATGACTCCATCGCCTTCCTCCTTTTCTTGTCGCCATCTCTGTCGATCACCAGCTATTCTATCTGGCTCTGGGTCAGGGGGATTGTAAAAAGGCGACAAACGGGGGCGATCAGAGGCGGCTCGGCAATCTTCCGGTAAGGTCCTTAAATTCCCTGATTAAATGAGACTGATCGGCATAGCCGCAGTCGTAGGCCACATCGGCAAGCGAATTCTGAAGTCGATTTCTTACCCTGTCGATGGCATGTTGGAAGCGCACCAGCCGCAAGAATTTCTTGGGAGAGATACCCACCTCAGCCAGGAAGGCCCGTTCCAGGGTGCGGATACTGGTCCCGAGGAGACCGGCAAGCTCTTGCACTTGGATCTGGCCGCCACAGGATTCTGCCAGGGCGGCGCCACGGCTGGATAAATTCGGGCGTAGGAGAGCTTCCGGCCCCATCTTTCTGAAGATCTCCTCCATGAGGAGCTTTTTGGCCTCCAGACCCGGGGAAGCGCAGAGGCGTTCACCGAGGCAATCGGTCTCGATCCCCAGTAAGCCAGGAAGATCTATCATGTTATCGATGAGTTCGGCCGGTTTGATATCGGCGATCCGGGGCATCAGCCCCGGCCGGAAGCGGACACAGAAATATTCGTGCGAGTTCGATAGTTGAATATAGGTATCTTTAGTGTATGGGCCGAGGAACAGGAGGCGGCAATGGCAATCGGCCAGGGCAAACACCAGATCAAAATTTCCATCGGGGAAAATCTCGAAGGTCCTGGGAGCACTGTCCTTGGGTCTCGGGGCATCCCAAAACTTTTCAATCAATTCGCCGAATTCCGGCGTCGGTTTCCGCTCCACCACAAAAGGGGCTCGATTTTCCAAAACCAGCGCCGTTGGCCTTTCCGTTTGGGCCATGTTAGCTTCTCCTCCGGCAGTGGATGGTTAGCTAACTACGGGTCGGATTTTGGGAAATTCAGTCGATGGTAATCCGGATAAAGATCAATCGCCCTGGTCACTTTCATGTTCCAGCTCCTGGTTTGAAGGCAACGGGTGGTGCTGATGCGGATAAGCAAAACATATCATAATTCCTAGCAAAAACCCGATAAGGGTCTGGGCTGGCAAGCTGTCAAGTATTTTTGTTAATCTTCTCCCCCAGATGGGGGATATCCCTCTTTTCTTGCGATGCTATTTCAAACTACAAAAGAACTGCAAAAGAAAGGAGGGCTATACCATGCCCAGAATCGGAATCCTCACCCAGATCAATTCGTCCGGTTCGAAACCTTCTCAGCTTCCTCTCCATTACCAAAAGGTAAATGGAAAGGTTTTCAATAAGATGTGCGATACGATTAGAGCAGTCTGTTCACAAATCAGCGCGTGACGTGTCTGCCTTACGACTTTCGCCGGATGCACACCAAGCCGCGCCTTTCCATGTTCCGGTAGATGCATGTGTCAGCCGACGTGCAGCAAAGTTCCATGGGCTTGCCCGATACCTTGCTAAGCACCTTGGGGTTCTTGTTGTAGTATTGAAGGGTGGCGATTGCCTTCTCTTTACTCACCATCTCAGCCTTTCCAGCTGCAACCATGGCTTCCCCCAATTCGTCCAGGAAAATTGCTTCAGTGAATTGACCTTGGGAGTGATTTGGACCGCAAGCCCTCTCCCCTACCGCACAATGAGTCGAACCATGAATCAGTTGGGCAGCTTCGTTTGCCGTGAGAAGTACCGGATCTAACACGCTTGTCATCCTCAACAATTCCTGGTTTTTTGAACGATGGATCGAGAGGAGTTGGGATTTATCAGATGAAATAAGATGACTTTAGCCCCTAGAGATTTTTTATCAATCGTTGTGTGAAAGTCATACCAGTCATAATAAGCGACTCAGGATCAAGATAATGTTCGGCCTGCTTTTGAAATAACACAGAGCAAGCAGCAGGAAATTCATCATTGCGGTCATTAAAAAGCAGCAGTATTTCTATTTTCGGCAATACCTTGAATTCCATGGCAAGATCGTAGTGCAAGCCCATATCGCAGGGTTTGCCGCCCAATTTTTGAGATGCATCCGACAATTCCTCAATCCGGCCTGAAAATCGTTTGACAATGGGTCTTTCAACATCGTTGGTGAAGACGTTAAGGTTTGTAAATTGGGACAGTCTACGAAAGTCTTTGAGTGCTGTCCACTCCTTGTTCAACACGGGAGAGTTGGGACATAGTAACAGGTATTTACAGAGTATAACGCAAACCATGTAATTGGGCCGGTTACCGAATTCATCAGCAACCCCTTTCTTGGAAACAAGATAATCCTCACCTAAAAAGGGAATAATGGCCTCTTGGCTCCGGAATTCTATACCAAGTGTTTCTTTTATGGATGCAAAATCAAGCTCAGCGATTTGTCGGCAATAATCATGGTAATAGGTTTCGAAAATATTTTCTTCCATATCTCTTGAATCCTCCTTTTGAACATGAACCTGGGGGCATCTTGGGTATGTAAGGGTCCAGCATTTCTCACTCTCTTTCTGATGGGCGATTTATCTCGCCTCGGGCTCTTTGATCCCTATCCTCGTGGGCGGTTTACCAGAGCCTGATAACCACCTTATCGCCCAGTTTTTCGCCTCTGACTTTTTCCATGTGCCGGAGCGCCGCGAATTCTCGTTCAAATTCCGGCATGGTCAGCTTTCCTCCGAGTTGCTGGAGAAGTTCCGCCGGTTCCAGGCTTCCCGTCTTTTTGAGGATCTTCAGGATTTCGGTCTGGATCGGAGTGAGGATGGTAGGGGCGCCATGGCGCTCCGCCGAGGTGGCGCAATACACCGCCCAGGGATCACAAACCCTGACCCGGGAGAGATCTTCCAGGTAACAGTCCTCGCACAGTACCCGGCCATTATGGTTCTTTTCTTCTCCCGATTCGATCCTGGTTTGACATTTGTCGCATTGCATCTGATTTTCTCCCACTCGCGGTCCAGTCACACACCTGGCTTTGCCGGTGGCGGGCGAGATCGTCTAAAACCACCGGATCAAACAAGCCTACCTGGTTTCCGACTTATTGGGCTTTGAGCACCCCATTAACCATCTCGGCCACCTGGCGGAGATCCTCCTCGTTGGGCCTGCCGCTGATGTCCCCCAATCTCCCCATGGCATTGAACCGCCGCAGTTTGCCATGGTATTCCCCCACCAGGTACCATTCCGCCAGCACCTGGAATCCCAGATGTTCCAACAATTGCCCCAGATATTTGCCGGTAGGAACTGCCTCATTGACTCCGGTATGGCCGCCGCCATAAGTGCAGTAAACTATGGCGATCTTTCCGGGCCGTGGCGGGGCTCCGGCTTTGATCTCCTTGAGAGCCACATATTTCTGGCGCATTTTGCCAAAGAGAGTCCTCAAAGGTTTCCCGGGGAGCCATTCATAGACTCCCGAACCTACGAAAACCAGATCATAGCCCAGGAGATCGATATCCGTCCCCGCGGTAGCCCTAATGGTGTCCACCTGATGGCCGCAGGATGCCGCAGTCGCGGTGATCTGCTGGGCCACTTTCTTGGTGTTGCCGGTGGTGGAAAAATAGAGATTGAGTACTTGCATATGGGCAGGTCTCCTTAGGGGTAATATTTTGGCCGCCTTGGCACCTCGGGCCAGGTTAGAGGACATTCATTGATCTGTCTTCGCCGTTTATAGACAGCAGCGGCAAATGCCAAGCATGTCTGTTCGTTGCATTTTCTGCAATTAGATCTATCGAGCAACTTGGAAATCTCCATTGGGTTTGTCGATTGGGTCATGCGGCGCCTCTCCTTCTCTTGGTTCTTCAAAGGTCACCAGCGCAGAACCGATCGGCCCATTAGGACATCGACTACAAGTCATGGCGATATCTCCCTTACCCCCGACTTCGGGCCCTGGCTCTAGCGCTGCCCGACCACGCAGATCGCCTTGGTAGGGATGTCGATACTGCCGTCGGTCCTGGCAAATTTTTGTGCCGCCTCCGCCAGCGCCTGCCAGTATGCAGCCTGTAGTGCGGCTGGTTGATCCGCGAGCAGACCGGCCAGAGGCGCATTAACCTCCCCGAGAAATTGGGTGAGCGCTCCCACCGAAGCAAACTCCATCGAGCCTTCCAGAACCTTGGTTTGTATATTGCTGAAGCCAGCTTGAGTTAAGGCCTTCTCCAAAATGCCTTCTGCCAGGCTAAACACGGAAACTGTCCCTGCGGTCTTCGAGGATTGCTGAAACATTCTCTTAGCCAGATCGAATGCCAGATTAAATATAGGCACCTTCCAGCTGGCATCCCAGACCGCGGAGGCGAACTTGCCGTTGGACACCAGCATTCTCAGTATCCTGGCTAAGGCGGCGTCAATATCCGACAGGAACATGAGTGAGAAGCGGGCCAGGATAGCATCGAAGCAGCTTTCGGGAAAATTAAGGGCCTCTGCCGCCATTTCCCGAAACTCGAGGTTTTGCAATTCCAGGGCCGCGGCCCGCTTGCCGGCAATCGCCAGCATCTGCGGGGACAGGTCAGTGGCTATGACCTGTCCTTCAGGGCCTACTCTGAGGCTGGCGGTTAGCGCAGGCTCGCCGACGCCGGTCCCAATATCCAGTACCCGATAACCAGGGCGAATCTCCGCCAGGTCCACCAGGCAATCGCTGACCTGCTGCAGTCCCCGTTCCTGAATAGGCCACCATTTTTCCCAACCGGCCGCCAGACTGTCCCACAATTGCCGCTGCTTCTCACTATCATGGGAAGGATCGAGGGCTTGTTCCTGCATGTCTTACTCTCTCCCGGAAGAAATTTTTATGCTTATGGCTAATATTGGACGCCCGGTTGCTGGATACTGAGGATAATCCCAACACTTGGGAAAAGAATCCCCCATATGGGGGAGGAGGCACTTTTTTGAGGGGAAGGGAATATGCCGGGAGGAAAAATTAGCGGATCAAATCAGCTGGTGGCGCAGGGCCTGGACCGCAGCTTGGGTGCGGTCATTCACCCCTAATTTATTAAAGATATTGATTACATGACTTTTGACGGTGTGCGGACTGATCTTCAGGGAGCCGGAGATCTCCACGTTAGTGGCCCCTTGGACCAGCAAGCGCAAGACCTCCAGTTCCCGCGCGGTCAACGGCGCGGCCAGGTAATCATGGCCATCGGTCGCGGCTTTCCCGGGGCTGGGCGGTTCTGCCGGCCCAGGTTTCCCGCCGGCATGGGCAAGATCGAGATCAAGGGTCACCGTGGACACCAGGTTCCCCTCTTTATCTTGTATCGGGTAGACCGCCTGGGTCGATATGGGGCGGATAAATCCGGGGCAGCGCTCCGGGAGGGTTTTCTGTCCGCTCAAGGCCGCGGCAAAGGCCAGACAGGAAGGATAGCCGCAGCTCCGGCAGTTGGTCTGGGGGAGCAGCCTGAAGATATCGAGCACCGGGACCGGGTTCCACTTCTTATAATTCGGCCTCAGACTACGCCGACGTTGGCAGATATCATTGAGAAATTCTAACAACCGGTCCAAGAAATCCAGGGCTTGCTGACTGTCTGTAAATGAGGCCGCGACGCCTTGATCGGGATAGAGGCCGCAGCAGAACCTGTCCAGGGCAAACCGGATAAAGGGAGGTTTATCCAGAAGACGGGCCGATTTGACCACGGCATTAATATAGGGAAAGATTTGAGAAATATCGTCTTCCAGCCGGAAACAAGCAAACATCTGGGTATCGAACTCTGAACCGGTTCTAAAGGACGCCCCGTTTTTTTTTAGGGAAAAATCGCAATATTTGACCAGCATCAGTTTCACCGAGAGCAAGAGTTACTTGGCTAAATCTCGCCAAAGGTATGCCATCTGATTAAACGGCTAAAGACCCCATGGGTTTTAATTTTCTCTTTCATTTCAAAGCCAGGGATAGCATTTTTCCCGATGCAAGGTCCAATTTTCCAATCCATATTTCCGAATTTTCCGCAGATTTTCTCGGGGAGCTTTTCCATGAAATGGTTCGAGAAAATTGAACTTGTGACAATCTGCCGCTTCGTCACATTGCCAACAGCCTGCGATGCCCTTTTTATGAACGCATGTTTTTATCTCACAGGGCTTTCCACAGCCATCCCCCCCTTGGCGGCAAGGGGTGCCGCAGTACAACTCGCTCATTGCCTTCAGCCCCGCCGTTATCTTATGATAATGAAGAAATTCCGGGACCATGGCGCCTTTCACGTGCGCATAATCTTCAAAATGCGATTTCTCTAATTCCTTAGAAAGTTCAGTGGCTAATTTGCTCACTTTGCTTTGGAATCGGAGACAATCGCCGCAATATAACCCACAATAAGCCGTCAATTCCTGGTCACTACCATACATAATCATTTTATCAACTGTCCTTCTTGGATATTTTTACAGATGATTGGGTAGAAAGTCAGGACTAGGCGAAGAGAAATGATCCTTTCCAACGCTACTAAGCCCTTAGGAAAATGCCGGCCGGCGCGATTTTGAAGGGATCTTCAGGATGCCCCAGACCGGATGCCCCAAGAATCCTTCGGCTGATCTAACCCCTGATAACCGTTGGCCATGGCTACTCATATTCTACCTCGATGCCGATGCGCTGGACCATCGGACCCCGGATGCGCTTGATCACGAAGGTGACGCTCAATCCCAGAAGCCAGACGTTGCCGCCCAAAGCCAGATTGAGAAAGGCCTGGGTGATATCAATGCACCCTTCCGGAAAAAAAGCCATGAAGTTGCGGTCCTTCCGGGCCGCTGTGCCTTCATGGCTTGGATTTACTTTATTGGGCTAGTTAGATCTTCAGGGAGTTCAATCTCCCTTAATGGCAAAATTATAGGTCTCCTCTATATCAAATGTCAACCAGAATCAAATTTCCAGCTTCCCTATTGAAAACAATGACTTATCTGAAGATCAGTCGGTACACCGTCAACGTCTAGGTAATCAATATCTCCAAACAAATTGGTACCTAAATTGAGCGATTTAAAACTGTGTAGTGAAAATTCAGTACTTTGATGTATCCAACAAGATCATTTTTGGGTTGAAAGCCCTCGAAAATGCCCTTTTGAGGTTAAGACACAGTCGTTAGCGAATCACCAGGGAGACCCCCTGATGAAAATTGCCAAAATTTCCCAATGATCAACGCATACTTCAGCATTGGCTTTTGCCATGAGCACCGGACCCAGGATAAAAATGCCCGGCTGGTTTAACTTCCCAAGGCCCTTAGGCCCAAGCAAACTGGGGCGGAGCGTTGCTCCGGGCCCACAAGGCGGCAAACTGCAGCTGCTCCATGGCAGAGGCGGCCACCTTAAGGATGATTTTGCCGGCATGCCGGACAACCTTGGCCGCCACGTCAATGAGCCGGCGCCGCAGGGTGGTGGCATAGGCCTCCACGGGAATCACTTCCCTGCAGACATCTTCCTTGAAGCACTCAAAGAGGAAAAAGGCCACCACCATAGTGTAATAGAGGGCCGCATTGGGCGAAAACCGCAGAAACGGCAGCTCTTCAAAGCCGAAGTCCTTCAAGCCGCGATGCACCAGTTCATCCGCCCCGCGACTATGGTAGCTGGCGATGATGCCCTCCGGTTCCAGATAATGCTCCCGTCCCGCCGCGTCCAGGCGTTGATCAATGGCCTGTCCCATCCCCAAGTTGGTATAGAAGATGGACAGCGGCCGCACATAATCCAGCAGCCGTTGCCGGCCTTCGGTCACCGGCCGGCACAGAAAGGCCCGGCGAAACGTCTGCCAAGTTCCCCGGCGGTCACCCAGTTCCAGGTAATCCCAGACCTGCTGCCGGTTCCGGTAGTGCTGCCACTGGCCGGTCTCCGCCTGCTCCGCCAGGGCCTTGAGTTCTTCATAGATGCGGCCGCCACAGATATAGCCGATCTGCAACTTTTCAAAGCCCTGAAACAGCTCCTGGTCAAAAAAACCGGCGTCCAGCCGCATGATGATGGGCACTGCCTCGCCGTAGTGTTTGCGGATGAACTTGACGATATGCTCGACCATCTTGAGGGCGGTGTCCCCGTCGTTGCTGTGTTTGCTGCCGCCCCGGAAAACGGCGTCGATAATCAGGCCTTCCCAGGTCAACTGCAGGGGTTGAAAGCCCTTCACCTTTTTATACGTAGGCTCCACCCCATGGCGCTTTCGGGCCTCATCATTATCCATCACCATGGTGTCCATGCCCAGGACCACCTCTTTGGGCTGCCGAATTTTGAGCCGCCACAAGAACAGATGCTGCAGCAAGTAACGAAACAACCAGATGCGGACCCAGGAGAAGGCGCCAAAAAATCTTTTCACGGCATGAGAAGAGAGCATGTGTTCAGGGGCCGTCTCAATGGCGGCCGCATAGCCCTCGTCTTTTTTCAGGGCATCAAAGTAGACCAGATGACGGCTGGTGCCATCCAACAAAAAGCAGAACACCTGCTTGAAGATCTCGGAAACCGGCTGCCCCTTGGCGTTTTTGCGTATGGAGCCGAACAAACGTTCCAAGACCGGATAAATGGCTATGTTGCGCAGATACCTCACAAAGAGTGTCAGCCCGCCTCTGGAGGTCAAGGTGTCAGAGGTTGCTTCAACCCCATCAATAACGTGGGCATTTTTATTTCTACCAATCATGGTAACGCTTGTGACAACCTCTCACCTATTGGGTGTGCCTGAGCAAAAAGAGTATGTTAATATACTCTATAATATCAATAGGTTATCGTATTATCGTGTAATGTGCAAGTAATAAATCGCTCACTTTAGGTGGTAGTTAATGACCGCACCCGGGCCGCGGTTCGGGCTCTGCGCCATAAGATGATCTAATCTCCTGATATGTCCTACTGGCATTTCCCTGCGCCCCAAAAAAAAGAGGCCCTCCCCCAAATGGGGGGTTCTTTTTTCAAGTATTGAGATTATCCTCAGTATCTACTCAGCTAAGGAGGCTATTAAGGATGTAATGCGACAGATGCCAAAAAGTAATCGAATCGGGAGAAGAAAAGACCGTCAATAAGGGGATGAACCCCTTACCGCTGCGGTAGGATCGAAATAGCCACTAAGAAATTAAGCCACGAAGGCGACCCACCTGCGGTGGGGTCTCTGTGGCTTTTTTTTGCGGATCTAAAGCGTAGTTGGCGAGAAGAGAGGCCGACTCCCTCTGCCAGGAAGAAAGCCGCCCTCTCCAGGACCGGATCGTCAGGACAACCACGGCCCCGCCTCCTTTTCTACCAGAGGTGGGGCTGATTGTCAAAGATTGAGCCTTGCCCCTGACAGGAAAGGAGAAAACAGATGTGTGGAAAAACGTGTTTAAGGTATCTTGTCCTCTTTGGTTTATGTTTCGCTCTCCAGACCGGGATGGCCTCCGGCGAGAACCTGGTCGCGGAAGGGCTGCCCCCGGAGCAGACGGAAGGTACAAAAACGGAAGGCGCCAAAGAAGAAAAAGCGGATAAGAAAGCGGAAAAGGTAGAGCAGATACCGGAGATCGAAGTGAAGGCCTTTGCCGAAAAAGCGGCCACCAGCACGGTGGTCACCAAAGAGGACATCAGCCTCGGGCCTTATCAGAACATTCCGGGTTATCTGGAAGAGCAGTCTGGTCTGGACATGACGCGCCGGTCCCTACTAGGAGTGAAGTCCAGTCAGATGCGGTTGCGGGGCTTCGATGAATCCCGCTACCAAATCTATCTCAACGGCCGCACATGGAAGGGCGCCGGCGTGAAAGGCGGCTATTTCGTGGATTGGACCACCATCACCCCCGACGACCTGGAACGCCTGGAAATCATCCGCGGTCCCTTATCAGCGGAATACGGCAACACCTTGGGTGGGGTGATTGTTATTAACACCCAACAGGGAAGCAAGGAGCCTAAGCTTTCTGCTGACACCTATTGGGGCAGTTGGGAGACGCAAAACTACCGGTTGCTGCACACGGGGGGCTTTGGGCCGGTGCAGTATGCCGTGAGCGGCAATTTCGCCAATAGCGAAGGGTACCTTCGGAATAATTTTGTGCATAATCGCGGCAATTTTAACGCCACTCTCACTTACACCGCCCCTTGGGGTACCAGCCTCACCGGCGCGTATCGCTATATCACCCAGGACACTGGCATGATTGTCTATAACCGCCCGGGCTCCCCCTTTTATAACCCCAGTGAGCCCATCAGTGACGCCGACCCCCTCTATGGCCCGGCCATTAACTTTATCGGCGGCACCACCGGTGGCGTCAATGGGTTGACCTTCGGCAACAAGAGCCATGTCTTAAACCAGCGTTATGAGCTGGATTTGGAAGCCAAGCAAAAATTCTTATACGGGGAGGCGCAAGCCCACCTCTTCTACTTCCAGGCGGTTCGGGAGGAATGGTTTTATGCAATGAATAACCCGAACCTGCTGATTGCCAATCGGGGGGTCTGGGACGAGGACACCTGGGGCTGGAACTTCAAGGTGCGCCAGAACCCTGGGCCGGTGCGCCTGGGCTTCGGTCTGGAAGGGAATTATTTGGGTTTCGGCCCGATCTCTTATAATTATCTCGATCCCAACTATGTGAGAAAGCCTTTCCCTTCCAACATCTACGGGATAAAAAACGCTCAAAAGATCCACGGCGGTTTCGTCGATGCGGCCCTGCCCTTTGCAAAACACTTCGAACTCTATTTGGGCTTGCGTTATGACAACTATGACGCCGCAAAGCCCATCAACTTCAACCAGGGCCTCAGGGCCGATGCCCTCAGCCCCAAAAGCACCCTGACCATCCGGCCCACCGAAACCACCACCTTCTATCTCTCGGCCAACTACAACACCCGCTTCCCCACCCTGCCGGAATATTACTGGTTCGCCGCCGGTTACCAACCCTCAGGCCGGACTGCCAATTCCGTCCTGCTTCCGGAGTTCGGCATGCAGTACGAGGCTGGAGTCACCCAAAAGCTTCCCCTGAATTCCCTCCTGCGGGTGCGGGGCTATTATTACGACATTAATGATTATATCCGGAGAGTTACTGGCTTTAGTCGTGGCGGGGTAGTTTACAACATTAACCTGGCCACTTTCCGGGGCCTGGAGGTGGAGGGCGAAATCGGTTTGCCCTATAACCTGGCCGCTTTTGCCAATTATACCTGGCAACAGACCAGCACCAGTCCGGACCCCTTGAACGGGGATGTCCGTGATCTCCCCGAACTGCCCGAACACAAAGCCAATATTGGCTTGAAATATAAATCGCCCAACGGCGCCGAGGGTAGGGTTTACGTTCGCCTGGTCTCCCAACGGGCCACTCCCCAGGTCACAGTGACTAATAATCAGGTGACTGGGTTATTGCTCCGGCCTATGAACGGCTTTTGCACGGTTAATCTGGAAGGCCGCTATCCCGTGGCCAACTTCGATATGATGAAAGGCTATCTCTATTTCGGCGTGGAAAACTTGTTCAGTGAGCAATATCAAGAGGACGCTGGCTATCCCATGGCCACCGCTACTTTATACGGCGGGGTGCAACTGCGCTATTAAATTCGGTCATCATCTACTAACGTTTAATCCGAATTCAAGAAAGGATTGGAAATGATCAAGTCAAGAATGGTATGGCTGGTCCTGGTAATGGGTTTAACCTTCATCTTCGGTATGGCTCCTGGCGTCGACGCACAGCCGCATCACGGAAAGTTTTATCTCGTCGGCACCGGTCCGGCAGGGCCGGAATACGCCACCTTAAAGGCCATTAAGACCATCAAGAAAGCTGACCTGGTTCTTTGCGATAAGCGCATGGAGGAGATGTTCCAGACCTATTTGAAGGGGAAAAAGGTGGAGGACCCCTGGAAGGAACTATGGCACCACCAGGGAAAGATGTGGATAGAAGTCTTGCCCCGCCTTCAGCCGGAGGAAGGACGTGCCCTGGTGAAGGAAAAGATGCGGCAACGGGATAAGTTTGTCCAGAGGATCAAGGGCCTTCTGGCCCAGGGGAAGAAGGTGGTCCTCCTGGACGGTGGAGATCCCACCATCTACAGCCGGTCTTACTGGCTCCTGGAAGGACTGGATGATGATCAGGTGGAGATTGTCCCCGGGGTAGGGGCCTTGTCCGCCTCCATGGCCGCGCTGAAACGGCACAGCACCAGCAGCGGCACCCGCTTCCTGGCCCAGACCTCAGGATACTCTTTCTTCGGTAAAACCGATCGAGATGACTTAGCCCGGGATCTTTCCCACCTGCCCGGCACCTTGGTGGTTTACATGGGTCTCAGGGATGCGAAAAAATTGGTTAAATCATTAAAAAAATTTAATCCTGGGGACCTACCTGTGGCGGTGGTTTATTTTGCCGGCTATCGGGATAAGGAAAAGATAGTCAAGGGAAATTTAAACAATATCCTAGAAAAAATCGACCCGGAAAAAGAGAAATTCATGGGTCTGATTATTGTGGGCCGATGTCTGGATGGCCCTCGTTTTCCCATGCAGGAGCTGAACCAGCTGATTCAGCCAACCCGGGCAGAGCCCGTCAAGGACCGACAATAAAAAGACACCCTGAAGGTCTGAAAGACTTTTATGGAGAAAAGAATGCTGAAGAAATTGTTCTCGTTTTTTGCAGTGGTCATGCCCCTTTTTTGTACCGTTCCCCGGGCTGAGGCCTATGTCCCTTGGTCCCCTTGTGGGCAGGAGCAACCCCTAGGTGTGAGAGCCCCTCCAGCAGCCGGTCCGGATTTCCACATATTTGCCGGCATATGCGAAGCTGCCGAAAACTGAGCAACCCATAAAAAAAGGAGCCCCACCGTTTTGAGGAGATCGGCATTGCTGAAGGCGTCGTGGTAAGCCTCCTTCAGATTCACCAAAGGGCAACAGGCCTGGGACCAAAACCATCTGGCACCGCTCTTTCTTTTCCATGAAGCCTCCTTCGAGCCGCCATTAAACTCGCAGGATACCGGTCACCTTTTCGGCAATCTCCTGCAAATCATGGTCGTTGGGCCGCCCCTGAATGTTCCCCAGGCGACCAGTGGCGGAAAGATGTTGGAGATTGCCGCCCAGGAATTCACCGGGCACATACCATTCATCGATGATTTCATAACCGAGATGGTCAAAGAGTTGTCCCATATACTTAACCGCAGGCACAGCTTCATTGGCGCCCGTATGGCCACCGCCAAAGGTGCAATAGATCACGGCCTTTTTCCCCGGACGCCGGGGCGCGGCTGGTTTAATTTCACCGTCGCGGGCGTATTTTTCCCGCAGCTTGCTGATGAGCTCCAGCATGGGCTTCCCCGGCAGCCAGGAATAGACTCCCGAGCCCATAAAAATCAGATCATGCGCGAGGATATCCGGTTCCACCTTTTTGGTAACTTGCACCGTTTCCACTTCATGATCGAGTTGCAGCAAGGTTTTTTCAATCTGTGCCGCCACCTTCCGGGTGTTCCCCGTAGCCGAAAAATAGAGATGCAGAATTTTCATGAGCCCCTCACACCTTGAAAAGTTTGTTGAGTAGCCAGGGGCCTCCTCGGCCTCTGAACTGAGATAGAGGGTAGGCTGCCGGCAGAAAAAGGAGTATGATTTGCATCATACGCAGGCATTTTTTTTCAAAGGAGAACGAATACTTTGGGGGTGGCAGGGATATTGGAGGCAATCTTTGCCCAGCTGGCACCGGAGCATCGCCAGAAACTAACAGAAATCTCCTTGGAAGTTTCCCTGGAAAAAGGGGCGCAGCTTTTTGCCCCAGGAGATCCTGTCCGGGGATTTTATATTGTCCGTGAAGGGGGCATCCGGATTTACGGGATGTCTTCCCAGGGCAAAGAGATCACCCAGGGGATCGCCGGTCCGCTAAGTGCCTTCGCCCTGGCCAGTCCCTTTTCCGAGACCTATCAAAACTTCGCCGCGGCCCTGAAAGATAGTCGGCTCTATCTCGTCAAAAAAAAGGAATTTTTGGACTTGGTAGCTGATGATCCCGGCTTCGCAAGCGCCTGGATATGCCTGCTTTCCAAGATGGTTATGCATCTGCACCGGCGCTTGGTCGATCTGACTCTCAAAAACCCCAAAGCAAGAATTGCCAGCTACCTCTTGCTCCTGGCCGAATTGCAAAATTCTCAATCCTTCCCGCTCCCAGTGCCACGCAAAGAGTTGGCAACCTTCCTGGGCATGACCCACGAGACTTTCTACCGGAGCGCCAAGGAATTGAAAAATGAAGGTCTGCTCCGGTTTACTGGCCAAAAGGTCGATATCCTTGATCTGGATTTACTGGTGGAAATAACCGAATAAACTTGTCATAAGGTCGGGCTGGGGAAATTGCGGCCCTAACCTGCCCTGCAGATGGACAACGAGCAAGCAATTGCTGCTATCTGTGAGTAACAGGTTTTCATCATGGATAAGACCCCAGCAGCTCATTGGCCTTATCCACTGCCACTTGGCCTTTTTTGATCTCTCCGATCAGTTCTTCCCGGTATTTGGCTTCCTTGGCGGTGTCTTCCAGGGAGAACCAAACGCCGGGCTTGCCGGTTTGGGGATGATTCAGGGGCTCGGTCTTTAAGATCGGAGCAGGGGGAATTTCCGGCCGGGGGAGGTTAATCTTTATCCCCTGGCTGCACCCCGCGGTTAAAATAAGCAGACAAGTCCATGAAAATACCAAATTTCTCTGAAAAATCCTTATAGTCGTGAATAGGCAGAATTTGGCCTCTCACCGATGAAAGTCACTCGAATTGTCACGCGAAAAGCATGGGCAGACGCGTTGGAGAAACGAGAATGTGGCTGGATATCTACTATCTGCTCTGCTCCGTAACTTATCAGGGTTCTGAAAACTTTCAATAACCAGACGATACCTTCAATTGTCCCCTCTCCGCAGATAAGTTTCCCAGGTGGCAAGAAATGCGCTATCAATTTATTTAATGAAAATTATCAAATCTCCCTCAAGCGACCAAAATCTGCTCTTTTAATTTTGAATAACATAGAGAACTAATGGTAAAATTTTCTTAGGGAACCTTTATGAAAGCTGGTAATGGCATCAACTGCAGCACCATACCCTTAACCGGGGTCAAACTCTCCTCGCGTAGCTTTGATCCGGACTATCCTTATGGCCTTCTCCTTGTTCAACTCCGGCCTAAATTCGCTGAAGGAGTTAGAGGGTGCCCCATTAGGCAAAAAATTTCCTCCGATTACCATGAAAAGATTTTCGAGATACTAAGTTTTGCCATTGAGCGTAAGGTGCATTTCTGTGTATTGCCGGAATACGCTATACCGATCGCTTGGGTCAATGAAATACTGAGAATAGTGGCTGCTAATGCCCCCCCAAACAGTGTTTTCATTCTGCCCCTGGAACATCTTGAGGGTGAGCATCTACCATGGCTCTTAGAGGAGGCTGGAGTAGCACCGGAGTTCCAAATATCCTACCAGAAAGAACTGACCCAAAGCTCAGGGAAGAGGGTGCTAAACTTATGTTGGATTTTGGCCAAAGGTGAGATGGGCGAACTCCACTCTCATTTTCAAGCGAAGTTTTATCCCGCGGAAATTGAAGAACCTCCCCACTTATATCCTCACCGTTTTCAAGGTGGACGAGCCTTGCGAATATTCAAAACCGACGATGAATCACCCCGCACTTTTGTAATTTTTATTTGCTTCGACTTTATAGGCCAGGAACCTGGTTCCAGCAATCTTTTAACAGTCCTCCAGAACCACATGATGCGGGAGCAGCGACAAGTTGACTGGTTGCTGGTCCCTCAGTGTAATCCCAGACCGATTCATTCAAAATTTCTGCAAGCTCTTGACCTCTTTTATCAGAATCAATTGTTAGATGACCCTTCACACAAAAAGGGCGCTACCGCAATATTTTGGATCAATACTTCCGGTGGGTTCTCTAACCCTCTTGCAACCGTTGGCTCTTTTGGGGGATCGGCGCTTGTGGGGCGATTTCGATCTTATGAAACAGAACTTACCACCTCCTTCCCTTGTCCCGCTAAATTAGGAATCTACCGTCGAATGGTCATTAAAATCGAAGAAGAAGTGGCCTTTCTGTATGCTGACAAGCCATTGTCTGAAAAAAGCAGAATGGACATCACGGGTCGGAAAGGGTTTTTGCTGGAATTTTACCATTGGTCCCCTTCTACCAAATGGACTCTAATTAATGATCCCAATAATCCTCCCTGGAACCCTGGTTTTTTCCGGTCACATTTCAAACTTCTTGAGTCGCTGGCTCGATGGCATGGCAAGGAGCAAGACCGCAAGGTAAGCGGAGATTTACCACAGATTTCTGATTATATTCCCCTAAGAATAGAACTGGAACAACGGGACTTCCAAACACAGGAACAACGGGACTTCCAAGCATTGTATCCAGAAAAGCTTTTGAGTAAGTGTTTAGAGCCTGGCTGGGCAAAGGGTAGATGGTGGGGGACTTTTGACACAGATTATTTTCTAAGAAGCCGCGGTAAATTTTTACTTGTTGGAGAGGTAGGAACAGGAAAAACAACCATGCTTCATTGGCTTGCATCTAAAATCGCAATTGACATGCAACGTCTCCCTTTTTACCTAAATTTGCGGGACATTAGAGGCATTGTTACTTATGATAAACTCTCCCGTGCCTTTTCCAATTATGCCAAACCTCATATACCAAGAATTGCGAAAGGCCACTTCGATCAACTCTTGGACCAAGGTCGTTTAGTTTTTCTTTTTGATGGGTTAGACCAGGTTTCGATCGAGGATTACGGAACCCTTGTGCGACAATTGCTTCTTCTTGTCAAGGGTAATGAGCTGATCCTTGCCACAAGGCCAACTCCCGCCCGATACCTTGAGGACATCCGCGACCTGAACGTCCTGAGGCTGAAACCCTTCGACGAGGATGATAGAAAAGCTTACTTCGGCGATAGCCTGTATGAAAGAGCAATTGAATACTGTGCTATGGCCCCGGAACTGACCAAAGTTCCCATATTAGCTTATATGGTTAAGCGGCTTCTTATTGCTGGTGATTCTCCAACCCAAGGGAAACGGTCAGGCCTCTATGCATCTTTTATCAACCATATATTATTCACACAACATAGTTCTTTAATTTCCCAGGCAAACCGTGTGCATCGTACATTGAAAGCACTGGCATTTTGGTCCCTGGCTGCCGTTGATCCACAGTTTGGCTTTGCTGACTATGATGTTTTTGACCAGCATAACGAAGGACGCGTGAACGAACGGAAACTCTTAGACTTCGGACTAGTTAATTCTCTATTGGAACGGGGACAAGGGTCCAGACCCCAATTGTTCTTTACTCACCAATCATTTCAGGAGTTCCTTGCAGCCCAATATGCTTTAGAGAATAAAACTGCGAAAGCTTTGGTATTGAAGGAAATGTGGCGCTACAAGTGGCAGGAAGTCATAAAGTTCATGGTAGGATTGGATGAGAAAGGAGAAATTTTAAGTACAATATACAAAGGATCGGAAAAAGATAACGTAATCCATGGGTATCTGTTTTTAGCGGCTAAATACTTTCCAGAAGCCGCATTCTATGACAAAACCATGGCGGCTTCTATCGAGGATGCTCTTACTTCTTTGAGCTTGACAGAGCCCTTTCAAGGTGAAGCCCTCCAGGCTCTTGCCCTGCTAGGGACATCATCATCTCTGGGTCGAATCATCGACCTTATGGAAACCTCGGAGATACTCTCCAAGAAGGCGTTATTTTCCCTTGAAGAAGGTTTGCGGCACTTACCTGATCAGTTTATTCTTGATAAGCTTATCACCATTGTAGCTAAATTTCTCACTGATGAGGAAAATTGGATACGTGCAGTCGCCATTAGAGTCTTATCGAACCTTGGGAAACATCAGCTTATTGAGCCCATAATCTATATTGGCAAAAATATTTTTGATAAGCACCCACTTGTACACCAGGAAGCCATTAAGGCTTTGCGGTATCTGGGAAAACATCTTTCGCCTGAGGTTATCCTGGGGGTGGCACAACGTCTCTCCGAGGCAAGGCCAGAGTTACGCTGGGCTACCCTTCACTTGTTAAGGGCGCAGGGGGAAGACCCTCCTCCTAAGAAATCCATACGATTCATCAATTGGAATATAGAAGGGCATCGAGTTCTCATTGACGCCCTTGTTAATCCAGAGAACCTTTACCCTGATCTAATCCCCGAAGTGGCTCAATGGGTTGCCGAGACGGACCAACTTGATCGTAAATTTTTTGTTGACGATCTAATTACGTTGGGGGAAATACCTTACGAACTAATCCCTCGGGTGGATCAATGGCTTTCTGATTTAGACCCTCAGGAGCATTTCTCTTTGCTTGGGGTTCTTCCATCTAATAAATGCGTGGATGGAGATATGGCGGTCCAAAAGGAATATCGTCCTGCCATTTACGCTCTAAAGCCTCTTTTTGAGGAGCCTTCTCCATTGACAGACCTCCCGAATGAGCTCATTCCTGAGGTGACTAACTGGTTCTGTGATCCAGACCATGGGGTGCGCTTAGTCGCAGTTTGTGCCCTGAAAGCCTTTCCAGAGATTCTTCCGCCTGGGCTCATTCCCAAAGTGGCCAAGTGTCTTGCCGATGATTACCCAGATGTGCGTTGGGAGGCCCTCTATAGTATTTGGTGGAGGGAAACACATTTGTGGCAGGATATGCTTATCGAACTCATTCCCGAAGTAGCTGAGTGTCTTAACGATGAAGTCCCAATGGTGCGTCAACATGCTATTCAAGCTCTAAGTACCTTTGAGGGGACTTTTCCGCCTGGGCTCATTCCCAAAGTGGCCAAGTGTCTTGCCGATGAAGACGAAGGTGTGCGTCGGGAGGCTTTTAATATCTTGAGAGAGCTAAGTCGGTCGCATGAAGAAGTTTGGCAACTTAAGCCATCCAAAGAAACCGCTTCAAGGGAAAAAATATTTAGCAAGAATTCTCAGCCATCAGAATCAGATAACGGAGATGAACCTCCTTTTTAATTTTACAATTTGACCCAGAAATCCAAATCTTTCAGAATGCACTTATGAACTATCTAATGTGAAAGCCCATTGGTGTCTCTATATGGTAAATAGATAGGTTATTCTCACGATTCTCACTTTTTCTGCATTTCTAATGCTCAATGTAATGCAAAAAGGTCAGTTCATGTATACGTATAGCTGCTCTTTATCTGCATTAGAAATAGGAAGAACGCTTAGTTAACATGAGGATCATATAATCCTCATGGATGTGACCAAAGAAAATCATTTGCTTTGCTCACTGCCACCTGACCTTTTTTAATCTCGCCAATTAAGTCCTCCCGGTATTTGGCTTCCTTGGCAGCGTCTTCCAGAGAGAACCACACGCCGGGCTTGCCGGTCTGAGGGTGATTCAGGGGCTCGGTCTTTAGGATCGGGGCTGGAGGAATCTCCGGCCGGGGGAGGCTAATCTTTATCCCCTGACTGCACCCCGCGGTTAAAATAAGCAGACATGCCAGCAGCATCGCCGTTTTGAACCATTTCATCTATCTTCTCCTTTTTGGCTTGGGTTTCGGCTTGGATTGATTGCTGGGCTCGCGAGATTTCTGCCTGGGCCAGGAGACCGTCCCGCTCCCGCCGAGCGGTGTCGGCCTGGCGCTTGTACCACCAGCCCCGGGCCCAGAAGCCGCCCAGGAGCGCAAGTACTCCACCCAGGGCGCCAAGTTTTGAGAAAATTAAGGACAGAATCAAGTCCATCATGGTCTCCTCTTTTATAGTTGAGGGGGGCAGGTTCGAACCGGCTCAAGGCCCTCGCTTAATCTTAGTGATTTCAGTGGCCGCGAAGCCGCCGAAGCCAGCGGCCAGGATGGTTTGGGCCAAGGCGGTGAGGTTGTCCCCCAGGTCCTTTTTCAGGTAAAAGGCATAGTAGCCGTAGACCACCATGACCAGGATGGTGGCCACCACCGCCAGGACCGCTCCCGTGCTCACCCGTTCCTGGTTCCCTGACAGGAACTCCCCCCACCAAACGCTTGCTCCCGCGGTCAAGTCGCTTGCCCGGCGCATGGTCCGTCGCATCCATCCCTGGCGCTCTAGCATGTCTGAATCCGGTGCCTGCGGCTGCGCTGGGCAAGGGTCAGGGGCAGTTTCCGGGGAAGGTGCGGAAGCAGTCATCTCGGGTGAAGCTTCGGGAGCATCCACCTGCCTGCTTTCAACGGCCCTGGGTCTGAAACTGATGGGTAGTTTTTCCTTTTCCATGGCCTATTCCGGAAACTGTTCCAAGAGCCAGAGATAATGCCGGAAGACCTCGGTGGCATAATCGTGGCCGGTGGTGCGGGAGTCGCAAATCTCCCAGAACCTGGGGTCCCAGATATCCAGGCCGGCCAGTTCGCCCTGGTAGGCGGACCAGACCTTAGACATATTTCCCTCCCCGCAGTTGTAGGCGGCGGAAGCGAACCAGAAGAGAGCGGGCCCGGCCAAGTCGGTATTGGTCCCCAGGTAGTTGAACTTGTCCTGCCAGCACTGCGCGCCGCAGGGAATATTGATGGTGGGCTCCTTCCAGAACCAGACGGGCATGCCAGGCTGAAACAGCCCCCGGAAGCTGCCGGTGTCCAATTGCATGATCCCGTGGCCCCGGCCGCCGTCTCCCAGGATGTTTTGGATCCGTGTCTCCCGGTAGCCGATGGCCGCGAGCACGTGTGGCTGCATATCTACTGCCTGGGCAGCCAGGGTAAAGATAGGCCAATACAGTTTGGCCCGCTCAAAGGCCCCGGATTTAGGGTCAAAGGGTAAGGGCTCCAGACCCTCGGGAAACTCCATCTTTTCAGCAAGCAAGCCCATCAGGATTCCTCCTTCGTTTTGTGGTGATGGTTTTTGATAAACAGGGCCATGGCACATTCGCCCTTCCGACAGGCCGACATGAAGTCCTCCACCCGCTCCACGAAGGCCATGCCTACCTTCTCCAGGGTCTCCACCACGGCCTTAAGGTCATCCTTGGTGACCAGCTGGGGGAGCACGTTGCCCCGCAGGTCTTCCTGCCGCTTCTCCAGCTTTTCCAGCCGGTTCCAGACGATGTTGCCCAGGGCCCCGGCGAACACGCCGACCAGAGCGCCCATGGTCCCCACCAGGACAATCAGGGTGCCGGTGTGGTTCTGCAACTCTGTGATCAATGAAGGCTCGGACACAGTCACCTCCTTTCTATTCAAGCTTTCTTACTCCCAGTATGAGACCGGGAAGGTTCTCTTCCCCCACTGTGTCTGATAGCGCAGCATCCGGTTGGGCACGGGGAAGACCCTGCGGGTGACTATGGACGGGTTAACGCCATATGCGACCATGAGGCCGCCAGCGTTCACCTGCACTTCCCCGATTTCGGCGAAAAGCCCGTAAGCCGCCATAAGGCCGGCCGCGTCCACCCTGACAAAGCCGTCCTGGTCCGTAAACCCAACCTGTGCCCCTGCAGCCTCGACCCGCACTTCGGTCATGGGGTAGGAGTAGGACACGGTACGGATGGCATCGATCTCCTTGGCCGTCAACAGCTCATTGAAGACCACCACCTCGTCCAACAGGCCGTCGTGGCAGTAGGAGGAGTTGCCGTCGTGCCGGGCGCCGATGGTGAAGTCGGCATCCTCGACATGCAACTGGTTGGCGAAGGTCTTGAAGTACTCTGTCACCACGGAGTTGGAAGCCCGTAAGACCCTGATATAGGCCGTCCGATTCACCCCATCGACGCTGACGCCGACGTGGTACCACTCCCCGTTGTTGATCAGGTAGCCGGTATCGATGGTCTCCGCACTGTCGCCGTTGTTGTAGCCGCAGTAGAGCTTCAGCCAGGCGTAGTCCCGCACGATGGCAAAGGAGCGGCGGCCGTTGGTATCGAATTTCGCCACGAGGTAACCAGGGCTGATGTTGCTCTCGGGCTTGATCCAGAAACACACCGCAATTTTCTTAATGACATCCCCGCTCTTCAGCGGGAAGCCGGCATCCAATTGGCTGTCCGGCCGGCTGCCCCATTCGGCATTGTCCTTCTCGAAGTCGGCGGCACAGGAGCCCTCCTTCATATCAGCTGACGTGAAGCCGACCGTGTTGTGTTCGGTAAGGTGGTTCCCTCCCTTGCTGTCGTTCAGGTTGTTTTCGAACCGGTACAAGGCCTTGACCCTGGGGTCGGCGGAGAAGTCGTTGGCCATGTCAATTCACCGCCTGGAGGGCCAGCCTAGCGTTGTTGACGGCATCCACCGTCCAGCTGCCCCCCGCCGGATTCTGGTCCAGGCTGTACTTACGGATCAGGGAAGACACCGGCAGATCTATGGGGTCCGAAAGATAATCCGTGTTGTCGATCCGCACCCCCAGCTTCAGACGGTCCGGGTCCAGAAAAGCCCCTTTGAGGCAAAACGCCTGTACCTGGACCGCCTTCACCGTCAGGGCCTCGGCGGGCAGGTTTTCCACGTCAAAGTGCTCTTTTTCGTCAGCCGTGCTGGTCTTGATGTAGTCCGCGCCGCTGGGAGGCACCTCGTCAATGGCCGCATAGTGCGAGCCTGAGGGTGTGACGTCCCATTCGTTGGTGGGTCCGTCGGCGGTGGGCTTCAGGAGTTTGACCTTGAGCCCGTTGGGCCAGAAGTTGTTGACCGAGTCGGAAATATCATTGACAATGACGTCATCGACGTAACACTGCATCCCTACCCCCGGGTCCAGATACCATTGCACCCGGTCGATGGCGGAAGCCGTGCCGGGTTTGGTGTCACCGCTATAAATCCCTTCCGGAACCCCGTCCACCCGCAATTCCACCACGCCGCCGGAGTCGGCCACCTTGATATGCAGCTCCACCACGTACCAGGCTCCCAGCTGGAAGATGGTGCTGCTGGTGATGATCTTGGTGGCCCGGTTCCCCATCCAGACGCAAAGGTGCCTTTCGCCGTCAAAATCGGTGCAAATGATTATCTCCGAAGCCCCATTCCTCATGACCCGGAAGTGCTTGTTATTGGGGGTGTAATAGTTGCTCACGTAAAGGGCATATTGGATATACAACTCGTCCTTGTCCGGTATGGCGAACCAGAACCCCTGGCCGTTATAAGTCTGCCAGGAATAATCCCCGCCCCGTTTATAGGTGCCGGAGATCACCACGGAACCGTCGGTACCGTCCGGCTCCTTGGCACTGTTCCACTCCGCCCCGAAAAGAACCTGCATACTCATGGCGTTACTCCTCAGGCAAACTGCTCGGCCTTGATGGTTATCGCGAACGTCCCGGATTGTGAGAGATCATGATTGACGATCCGCACCCGTAGCTTTCGCTCTGTCCCGGAGTCGTAAACCCAGAAAGGCAGCCAGTCCTCGAAGGGGCCGCTGCCGGGGATCACGCCCACGACCTTATAGAGCAGGATGGAGAATGGGTCGTCGGCATACAGATGCACGTCATAGACGTTGGTAGGAATGCCGGAAGTCTCCTCAATCTTGAAGTAGTGCACCAGGCCCCGGTTGCAGAAGGCGTCGATGGTTAAATCCAGCGTAGTGGCTGCGCTCACCTGAATATTCGACTGGCTGATGGTCTTCTCCTGGGTGCCGACGCCCATCACCTCTTCAAAGAACCCCAACAGGTAAACGGCCAGGCTGGCGGTGTTGGCGCCGGAAGCGAAGAGGAAGAACTCAATGGTCTTCGCATCCCCCAGGGGCACAATGATGTCGGCTGCTTTCTGCTCCCCGTCCGATTCATCGGACCAGACGGTGAACGCCGTGGCCGGGCTGGCCGCGCCCCCACCCTTCTTGAACATGACCTTGGTGCCGACCCCGGGAACTGCGTCCCGGAAGAAGACCCGCAGAACCACGGCGTTTATTCCGAACTGCGGGTCCCCGAGATGGCTGCTCAGGTCGATGCCTTCATAATCCAGGCCCGGAGTGGAGCCCCGCTCCGCCTCGGAGTACACCAGGGGCGGGTCGTCCTGGGGAACGTACCGGGTAAACTGCTGGGCGGCGAGCGACAGATCCACTTCGCCCAGGGCCCACCAGGAGTCACCGCCGTCATTGGAATACTCCCAGCGTTGCGAGTCCCGGTTGTATTTCAGGTAGCCGGGGGGATCATCGCCGTTGTTCACCTTGAGACCGGCCCGACCGGTGGGCGTGCCCGCAGCATCCCGGTCGATCTCGTACTCGTCCGCGGTGGTGCCCCCGTCCGTGTTCTGGGTGTGGCCACCACCACCCCCACCCCCGGTTCCCGCCACCGCCCAGGTGCGTACGTCGGTGATCACGGTGATGGCCCCGCTCGTAGTAGCCACCTGGAAGAGGGGGATCCAGCCGGACGTGAAGCCGGTGGTGGTCCGGGCCAAGCTCCCGGTAGCGGGATCCACCTCCATGTAGTTCGTGGCGTTGTCCGCCAAGGCTACGTGGCCATCCGGGGTGACGGTGATCACCGAGTCGTTTCGGACCTTGCCGCCCCGGTAATAGAAGTTGAGGCCGTCTGCATGGTCATAAGCATAAAACCCGGACATGGCCCCCAGGAGCTGCTCGATCTCTTCCAGGCGGTCGGCCAGCCGGGTAAAGGTCTTGTCCCGGGCGGCGCTGTCCAGGCAGTCGGCAAAGTCATCGCCGTCAAATAAAACGGAGATTCCCTGGTAGAGGGCCTTGTTCGACACCACGTGGCTGCCGCTGTCCCAGTGAAACTGCCGGACGGTGTCTTCCTTGACCACGTCACTCAGGGCCGGGGCGCCAGAGCCGTCCAGGTAGACGTACCAGGTCCCGGTGGCCCTGCCGGCCAGGGACAGGGTGGTGGCAGTCGACTTGTGCAGGAAGTTGGCGCCGGACCAGTAGGCCCCGGCGCTGACGCCTAGGTTGTAACTGGGCCCGGATAAGGCACCTTCGGCGAAATCGTAGGAGCCGATGCCGATGATCCCGGCACGGTCGAAGATCTCCTGCAGGCCCACAGGGACCGACAGATCGCCGCCTGCCTGCCCGGTGAGCATGGAGAGGATGTAGTTCAGCTTGTCTTCGATGGTGGCATAATTGGCGTTGTGCTTGGCCATGTAATCGGTCATGCCAGCCACGAAGTTCTTAAATAACGTCACGAAACTGGCGGTCATCAGTGCTGCTCCACGATCTCGACGAAGGCGCCGTCTGCTCTAAATTTTCCCTGTACGCCGTAAGGCAGGGTCCCGTACCCGGGGGGAGGCACTAACGTTCCCAGCTCCCCGTAGGTCAGGGGCCGGATCACGAATCCCCGCAGGCTTTTGCCCAGGATCGTATAATTGTCATCCGTGAAGGACATATAGATATAGTGCACCGTGGAATTGAGTGACTTGGCCAGGCCGGTGATCACCCACTTGCCGTTGTTGAGCCGGGACAACGTCACCGCCCGGCCCTGCTCGGCGTAGATCAGTTCCCGGTTGTTGGCGGCCACCGGCACGCAGCGGATGACCTGCTCATCCCCCAGGTCCACGTCGCAGGCCCAGACCCAGTGCCCCTCGTAGTCGAAATACTGGTAGAAGGGACTGGCGATGTTGCCGCTTTGCTGGCCCCGGGCATCTTGAATAGCCCAGTCGATGATTTTCCTGATGCTCATGCGGTGAACACCTTCCCCCCGTCCAAGACCAGGGTGGAGACCTCCCCCCGCTTGATGGTCTTGGACATGCCGGTGATGACCACCTTGCGGCCATCAGGCAGCCCGATGATGTCACCGATCTCCAGGCGGGGATCGTCGGCCACCGCAATCTTCCGGGGAGCCCCCAGGCACTTCTGCCAGATAAGCTCGGTCATGGCGATGATGTCCGCCTGGTCGTGGGTACCGATGAAATCGTTCTTGATGTCCAGGTTGTTCTCCAGCCAGTAGTCCAGGCCGTCTTCAATGGCGATGGACTTCTTTTCGAGATAGGCGTAATCGTAAGGGGTGCCCCAGATCTCGTACTGGGCGCTCCCCAGGGACATCATGATCAACAGTATGCCGATGAGAGCCTGGGCCTGGAGCACCCGGCCGACAGAGATGGTCCATTGCCCCATGGTGGTGGGATTTACCGTGATCACCCCTTCCACCGGGCCACCCATGGGAGGGGCAATTAAGGTGCTTCCCATCCCCGGAACTGTAACCACCGTTTGGCTTGTCCTGTCCGGCGCCTTGGCAGCCAACAAGTACTCGGCCAGCATGACTGTGGCCAAAATCGGCACCCAGACGCTGATGTCCACGTCGATCTGGCCGTGGAACTCGTCCACCTGGGTGTAGCGCTCGCTCCCCACCGGCAGGAGCCCGGAATTCACCGACTTGATCACTTTCATACTGGTGCCATCGGCCCGCTGCATGTGATCCTCGGACCACCAGCATTCGAGCCTTTCATGCATGGAGAAAAACCCGGTAGTCACCTGGGCCTGGCCCAGCTTCTGGTAAGGGCCGTCCACCCGCTCCAGTTGGGAATCGAGAAAGGTCACGGTCACCTTGTTGACGGCGTCCTGGCTTCTCTCCGGTACGTTCAGCTCCACGATGCGGTCGCCGTTCTCGTACAGCCGCGCCGGCGGCCGGTGCAGGCTCTTGTTGATATAGGAGAGTTTCCCCTCGCCGTCGAAATAGGGCTGGTAACATACCACTTCCAATAGCGAAGTGATCCCGTCCCAGGGCGTTACCTGGGATAGCTGGTTTACCTTGTGCTTGAACTGACGCCCCAGGGTGAAGGGAATCCGCATCTCGTTTTTGGTGAGACCCAGGAAAGTTTCGCACATGTCATAAAGGGCAATCCCCAGGTCGGTGCCCACGGTGTATTCTTTGCTCGTCACCTTGCGGCGCTTGAAGGCCTGGGTCTCGCCCCGGCCGAAGACGGTTACCTTGGAGGTCATCTTGGCGCTGTTTCGTGACTTGCTCCAGCCGATCTGGCCGTGAACCTGGCCGGTGAAGGTGACGGTCCAGTCGGCTTCGACTACAGTTTCATCTCCCTCCATTAAACGGATGATGGCCGCATCTTTGAGATAATTCCGGTACTCCCCGAAGTCCGGATGGAAAAGCCCGCTGGGGTCCACCAAGGTGAAGGCAAACTGCCGGTCCGACCAGGAGAGGTCGGAGGCATAAGGGGTTAAGTCCACCGGGGCCGGGTCACTCAAAATCCCTACGGCGCTCACCACCGCCGAAATGGTCACGGCTGTCGGGTCCCAGGCATAAATCTTATAGGCGGGACGCCGGAGTCCGCCTTCGATCACCTGCTGCATGGCCGCGGAAATATTTCTCATGCCATCAGCCCCACGATCCGGAATTGCAGGACCACTTCCAGGGAAATCAGGCCAGCCTTGAGAGCCAGGAGATCAAAGGTCAGGATGTCCTGGCCGCCGACGCTGATCCCCTCTATCTGGATCTTGTAGCCCTGTTCGGTCCTATCTTTGGGCCACCAGGTGATGTAGGCGCCGTCCGGTGGATTCGTGAAATATTCATAGAGCCGTCGCAGCATGTAAGCCGTCATCCTGGAGGCATTATCCGATCCTTTCCAGTATTCCTTAACCGGCTTATCCGGGAGATAACCGGTCCATTGCACCACCTGGGCCCAGGATAGCGTGGGCTCCACCTTCACCTGGGGCCGGTCCGTCATGGGCGCGGAATCGAAGTTCTCCCAGCGGTCCGGGTTTTCTTCGTAGATCAAAGGCGGCAGGAGGTCGCCGGGATAGCGCAGTTCCCGCAGAGCTCCGGTACCTTCGTTCTCAGGAAAGAGATAAAGGTCCACCGACTCCTCGAAGCTCTCCGGGGCGGCCAGGATATTGAAGGTAGTCTCCGAGGTCAGGGTGGTCACAGGGTTTCTTCCACTTCTGTTTCCAGGGCCAGGGTTTCCTCACAGGCCTCATTGGGGGCCTGGTACTGGAAACAGACCCGGCCGCTCATCTCGGTGCCCGAAAAGGGAGTAACCAGGCGGCCTTCCACCGGCTCCGCCAGCTCGCCGTTGACGGTGTATGGGGTCACCCCTTCCCCTGCTTCCCCGATCAAGTGGGCCACCAGGACCACGCGTTTCCCCGCCCGTAGGGAAGTCACCGGCACCGGCTGGGTCAGTTGCGCCGGGTTGACCATGGGGTAGTAAAACTCCAGTTGGTGCTGGCAGGTCCCGTCGTCAGAATCAGGCCTGGACCGGAAGACCACGATCTGCTTGCGCTTGGTATCGAAAGCAATGGCGAAATCCGTGGCCGGGAGCCCGGGATTTTGCACCTTGGAGATCATCTCCCACCGGGGAATCTTGTAGTCCGCCTTGCAAATCACCCCGTCCCTGGTGATGATCCAGCAGTAGTTCCGGGATTCGTAAGCCAGGTAACCCAGCGTGTTGGGCAGCCGCAGCTGTCCGAAGCGTTCAGGCACCGTGCCGATGTTCTTCCAACAGTCCAGGGTCCAGGAAGAGACCCCGGCCAGGTAGTTGTCGATGCGGTTGACCACCGCGGCCGAAAAGATGGACTTCGGGTTCCACTGATAAGGGTCCACTGTCCAGCCACCGGGCACGGGATTGAGAGTGAACGGGTCCACCTCATTCACCTGGGTTCCGGTGTTCATGCAGGCATAGAGCTTGTTGAAGCTCCCCATGGTGGACTTCCCCGTCCAGGCCGATCCCCAGATCCCCACGAACACCTTCCGGGCCAACACATCTTCCCGGTTGACCCATTCCCCGGTCTCCGGGCTGAAATCGAGGCGCTGCACGTCCCAGCCGGGCCAATAGGTGTTGCTGTAGATAATGATGGCCCGGAGCAGGTCGGCCCCGGGATCATAGTAAAAGTGGCTGAGCCTGCCCTCCCCCTGCTGAAAATGCTTCGGGCACGCGACCAGTTTCGGGTTATAGAACCAGACCTGTGGCGGCGGGCCCGGTGGCGGATAGCACTTGCCGTTGTCGATATACTCCATGCATGGGGCCACCGTCCGGAGACACCAGAGGCTCATGCCAGCACCGCCCACGCCCTGATCTTGGTCTGGCCGAGAGCGTTGTCATCGGGGCCAAAATAAAGGTTCCAGGCCCAGCCGTCCTTATCCGTCTGGCTGACGTACTTGTCGAGATAGCCCAGGGGCGCGCCGCCCACGCCCTCCAGTTCCCAATGAACCCACCACCCCGGGCAGGGCCCCCCTTCCTGGCCGGTGAGGCGTACCTTGACGATGTTGCCCTTCAAGCCGTAAACCGCGGCCGGCTCGAAGACCGGGTTCGACAGGGTGTAAGGCCAGGCTTCCCGGCAATAGACCCTGGTCTTGTTATCCACGCCGATGGCGACCAGCACGTGAAAGGCGCTGTCATAAGCCGCCACCCGGTGGGGCTCGATCCTTCCGGCCTCCACCACTTTCATCCCCGACAGGTAATCCATGATCTTAACCTTGCCGCTGCCGCTACAGATTCCGGCCACCTGGCCATGCTGCACCCAATTGAGGCTCTTGAAGTATTCCCCCGTATTGTGGGCGATGGCGCCCAGCACGGCGCCGCTCCCCAGGTCATATACCTTCACCGAGTTGGCGTTGGGCTGGTGTAGATACCGCTGATTCCGGTCATCAATAAAAGCCCCCACCAGACTGGAAGAAGCATGGCTGTAATCAATGAGCCAATCCGGGTTCAGAACCTCGTTGGGGTTCGGCAGCTGGTCGATCTCGTAGGCCCCATAGATGCGGCCGTTGCCGCTGTAAAAGGCGGTATATCCGCCCACCCGGGGAAGCGGGGTGTAGCCTCCGGAGGGCACACCGTAAGCGACCTTGGTTCCGTCCCGGAAGACCCGGGCCCACTCCCACATATTGGCGCAAAAGAAGGCATCCCACGGAGTCACGAAGATCATCTGGGTCCAGGGGGCCCCTGAGTCTTTAGGCATTGCCAGCTTCGTGCTCTCGAAGGTCTTCTCGTACACGGTTTACTCTTCAGGCCAGCGGAAATTGGTAATGTTATCCCAGGAATAGCGCCGGATGCAGACCTTGTCATCCTGGTTCCCGCCCAGGCCGTAGACGCCGTTATCATCCTCATCCATATAGAGGCAGACGTGATTTCCTCCAGGACGAGTCATGATGACCACGCATCCCAGGCATTGCTCGCCTTCTCCCAGCTCTTTGCCCCACCGCCGCCAGTCTGCTGCCGCGGCGCTTCGGGGGCTGCGGATTCCCGCCCGCTCCATCCAGGCGCACATGGTGGAGGAACACCAGGGAGTGGCGTCATCTTTGGCCTTGAGGCTGGTATATTGATGGTAGGCCACGACGTCCGGATTGTTTCCGGCGCCCGGCACCTCTTCCACCCCAACCCCCAGGTCTTGTAGGGCTTCCAACAGCCACGGCGGATAGCTTTGCATGGTTTCTCTTCTCTTTACCCTGTGGTTTTTACCGTCACCCGGTCCCAGAGGCCGGAGGGCTGCCCCACCTTGCACTCGCCCACCTTGTAGTGCATCCCCACCCGGATTTTCGGGGTGTGCTCCGGCCCCAGGTAGATGTTGGTGGAGCGCCTGGATTTGTCGGTCTTCAGCCGCTGCCACCTAAGTGTTCCCACCGGGGGCCAGGGGCCCATCCCTGGCCGGGAGTCGATGGCCGAGAGCATCCAGTAAACCGTCTGGCCCACCGCGGCGCCGATGTAGGTCAGGACGCCGCCGCCTTTGACCCTGGCAACGAACGGGGCTTTCAGCCTATCCCCCATGAGTCATCTCCTGCAGCTCGGCCTCGGCCGCCGCTTTCAGGCCTTCCAGGTAGACGATCTGGAACTTGGTGCGCCAGATTCGCTCCTGGAGGAAATCCTTCCGGAGTTGGGTAACCAGATTCTGGAGGCTCTTGTTCGCCTGGCGGAGGTCCCCGTTTTCCTCCAGGAGGTCTTCAAGCAGCCGATCAAACTGTTCTTCCATGGCGATTTTCCTATGACAGGAGCCCGAGGCCCTGCTGCCTGGTTTCCAGCTGGCCCAGACGGGTCTGGAGGTTGGCGATCACCGACATCACCGTCTTGAACTCATCCGCGGTGGCGAAACCCCATCCAGTGTTCTGAATAGGGGCGACGATGTCGTAGTCCGGGACTCCCGGATCGACAAAGGTCAAGATGGTCAGTTGCGCGGTGAGGGCCGCTGGTTTGACCACAGGAGTCGCCCCGAAAAAGCCCATTTTGTTGCCCAAGACCTTGAGCATCAGGGCCAGGGGGTTATCGTTCACCCCAGGGGCTCCGGCAGGGCAGCCGTAGATCTCTACGCCGCTTTCGCCTGCGCCGGTGGAAACACCGGGCTGTAGCTTCAAGGCGCCCCCGGCCTTGTCTGCGGCTCCCATGGTAGCGCTTCCGGCTGAAAGCGTAAGATTCCGGCCGGCAGAATCCCCAGTGGTGCGCCGTCCCTGCTGGATAGCCCGGTCTGCCGGTTCTCCCTCGAAGCCCAGGTCGCCGGTCATGGTGTCGCCGGTTCTTGCCACCTTGCCATTGATGGCCGTGTCATGGGTGGCATCCGCTACGGCCCGGGCATCGGCTTCAGCGGCAATCGCCGCAGTCCTGGCGTTGGCTTCGGCGGCAACGGCTGCATCCCGAGAGCTCGCCTCCGCCGCAATGCCAGCGTCGACATAAGCTTTCCTGGTCAGTTGGTTGCTGGTCGATGGATCAGCCCCGACCTCGGGGATGGTGGAGAAGGTCTTCTTGCCCTCAATCGTCTGATCCCCATCCTTGGCCACCAGGCCTGCCGCATCCGGAGTCATGGCAGCCCAGGCATCCTCGGTCCGGGAAAAGACATCGCCCACACTGCCGCCGTTGAAGGCCGCGGCGGTATGCTTATGCCCCGGGTCCTCCTGGGCCGGATTGGTCAGCTTGTAAGTGAGGGACGCAGGGTCGCCGGAGCCCACTTCCCCGACGTAGTCCTCCATGGCGTTAAACCACCAGGCATCGAGTTCGGTTACTCCATCCACCCAATGGGTTTTTTCATGCGGCCAGGGCATGGTTTACCTCGCCTCCAAGTCTGCACAGGGCCCGTATTTTTTCACCAGTTCCTCGATCTCTTCCGGGGCATTAACAGGCACCACCTCGACCACGTGGCCGGTGAGGGCATCGGTCACTTCTGCCTGACCGCCCTGCACCCGTACCACATACCCCCAGGTGCTAAGCTCGTGGAGTTTCTCCAGGAGCCTGTCTATGGCTTCTTTGGGCCGACGCATCAATTCTTGAAAGTTCTGGGGAATCGCAACCGGGAGAGTGGCAGGTTTCGCTTTCTCGGGATCTGCCAAGTGGTCCGCGGCCTTGGTCAGCCAGCAATCCAGCTTTTCTGGCCCTCCGAACAAGACCGCGATCAGGCTTTCACGCTCCATTAGCCCGTTGCCCCCAGCATCAGGTAGTCCCGGAAATACCGCTCGATGGCGGCGTTGATCTGTTCTTCGATCCCTTTCACGGTCACGCTGATATCGAGAGCCCCGCCCCCGCCTCTCCCGCCCCGGGTGTTGGCTTCGATCTGGCGCAGCACCGACAGATGCGGCGACATCACCTCTGCCAGCGAATCGCTGATCTGGGCTATGGGGATGGAGGTCTCCCCGGCAATGATCCCCCGCACCGCCTCATGCCCCGTGACCGAGCTCTGCACCCCTGAAGGAGACCAGGAGGAAGAGCCGCCACTGGTGAGAAACATGCCGATGAGGCCGATGGCCCCCATGATGGCGCTGGCCGCGGCGGACCCCGCGGTAGAAAACATCTCCTTGAGGCCGTTGACCAAAAGTTGCTCCAACTGTTTCATGCCCTGCTTCAGGGTCTCGTTGAAGATAGACTTGAAAAAACCGTTCAGGCTCTGAAGCAGGTCATGGCCACCGCTGGTAATGGCGTCCACTAATGAAGAGAGCCCCTGGGCTATGCTGGAGGCCATGCCGCTGATCTGCTCACCATGGTGGGCATAGTCGATCTTGGTCTGAAAATACAGGTCCTGGGTCCGGGCAAATTCCGGGGTGTAAGCCCCGGCCTTGATGGCCTCCTCCTTGGCCCGCTGCCAGTCCAGATAAAGCTTCTGAATCTTGGCTTCCTGCTCGGCCACCGGGCCCCAGGTGCCGGCAATTTCCACCCGCATGTCTTCAGCTTTTTGCTTATATTGTTGCTGCACCTCCACCTGGCGCTTAAGTTCGTTGGTGACCTTGACCTCGCCCTCCAGTTTCACCCGGGCGGCCTCCGCCGCCAACTGGGCCAGGACCATGCGGTTTTGGGCCTCAAGCTGCTGGCTGCGGTAGCCCCGGGCCTCGGGGCTTAAGTCTTGCCGTTCGAGATCCGCCAAGGCGTCCTGGTAGGCCTGCGCCTGGGCCTGTCTCTTCTTCTCGATCAGGGCAAGAGCAACGGCGGTTTCGTTGCCCTCCAACTCCTGGAGCCTGGCGTAATAAGTTTCACCACTAATCAACCCCTCGGCCAGCTGCTTTTCCAGCTCGGCCCTTTTCTTCTCATTGGTGGCCTTAAGCAAGTCCAGGGAATTCTGGGCGTCCTGGAGTTCGGCCTGGCGCTTTTGCTCCAGCATCTTCAGGTAGTCGCCGAAGAGGTCTTCTTCCGCTCCACCCTTCCCGCCCTTGTCCTTGGGTTTGCCGATATATTGTTCTTTCTCCGCCCTTTCTTTGGCCTCTCTGGCTTCCCGGTCCGCCCGTTCTTGCGGCGTTTCATACTCGGGTAGTACGGGCGGCATCCGGGAAGGTGCGGTGAATTTTCGGTATTGGCCTTGAACGGCCCATTTCTGATCCTCTTTGAGGAGTTCCTGGTACTTCTCAACCGTCAGGCCCCGGCGGCGGGCTTCATCCGCCAGGTTCAGATTGGCGGTGTCCATCTCCCCGGACAAGCGGTCTCGGTCCCTGGCCCGGCTGTCTTGGATATTTCGGGCCAGGCCCTTGTCCGCCCGCCAATCGGGTGCCTGCTTGCGCAATTCTTGAATCTTTTTCCAGGCTTCGTAAAAGCCGAGCAGGGTAATGGTGATGGCCAAGCGCCAAGGGCCACCCACCAAGGCCTTTAGTCTCCCCAAAAGAGCGGCAATAATCCCCGCCTCAGCCGCGGTTTTCTTAAGGGACCCCCCAAGCTCCATGAACCAGCAGGCCGCCTTGGAGGCGATATATAGTTCCGCCAGCCTTTTCAGAAGCTCCTTGTTTTCGGCAATGAAGCTGCCGATATCCCGGATACCGATGGCCAGCCACTTCACCCATTCGGCCCCGGTCCTCCCCCACTCCGCCAGCCGGTCCTTGTTGGCCTTGGCCCAGGTTTCGAGATCCTTGTAGCCTTTGGTCATTTCCTGGACCCAGGCCAGGAAGGCTGGCTGGAAGATAGGCCAGAGAGCATTCTTGGCTTCCTCCGCATACCGAGCCAGGCTGGCTAATTTTTTGCCCACGGTTTCATCCGCCGCGGCTGCGGCCCCAGCGAATCGGGTGGTTTTTTCCAGGACCTCGTTTAAGAGCAGGTTGGCCTTGGTCACCGCGCCGATCTGGTCTTTATCCACCCCCATGGTGTCGGCCCATTTCTTCATCAGGTCATCGATGTTGCCGACGTTGATCAGGAGCCTTTTCAGCGTCTCCTGTTCGCCGCTGATCACCCCCTGGATGATGCGGCTGAAAGCCTCGGAAGTGTTGACGTTGGCGACTACGGCGATATCTCTAGCCCGGGTGGCCAGCTCGGCCAGCTTCGATAAATCAAGCCCCGCGGACATGAACTTGGTGGCCCCCAGCATGGCCTCTTGGGTAGTGATCCCGGCCCTTTTCAGCTGGTCCACGTAGAAATCCAGTGTCTGGGCCGACACCCCGGCGTTTTTGCCCACCTGGTACATGGCCACTGACAGGGATTCCGTTCGGGCCCCGATCATGGCCGCTTCCCGGGAGAATTCCTTCAGCCGCCCCAGGATCTCATAGAGCCCCACGGCCACGCCGGCAAAGGTGAGGGCGCGCTTCACCTGGGTCCCCACCTCCTGGGCCATGCCCTGGAAGGACTTAAGGTCGTTGCGGCCGTCCTGCAGACCCTTTTTCAGATCCGCAACGTCCGCCTGCAGCTTGGCGACCAGAATTCCCAGTTCTTCGCTCATTAAGCTTGGTCTCTTTTACTCACCGGCAAATTCTTAAACCACTGCATAGCCCGGGAACTCATGAGGCGTTTTCCGGGCCGGGAAGATTCCTTCTTCTCCACTTCTTCCATGCCTTTGAGCCAGGTCTCCAGGACTCGGCCTTTGCCACCGGCCAGAGCCAGGTCCAGGGCGTTACACACGGCCACGGAGAACCCAAGGGTAGCTTCGATCATCGTTCTCCGCTTGTTCTCCCGGGCTGCCCGGTACAGATTCTTGAGCAGCTCCACCGGGTAACCGTCCAGAAGATCGTTTAAGGAATGGCCCCGGCTGATCAACTCTTCCAGGGCCAGGGTTAAAGCTAAGGGGTGGCGGTCCCGGTAACGGCAATCTTCCCCGCCACCAGGCTTGATAAGTTTTTTAGGGGACCGGTATTCTGGAGCAGAATTTTCATGCCCACCACCGCGGCCAGGCCCCAGTCCATCTCTTCCGCTTCCTTAAGGTCGAGCCTTAAGGTGGCGGCAATCAACTGGGGCAATTCCGGCAATACCGCTTCCATGGCCTCCAGACCTCTTTCCAGGAAGAAGGTATCCAGGTTCTCCACCGTCAGGCCCTGCTCCATCAGTTTGGCGACGATGACCTTGAGGGCCGGGTAGACCGCCTGGAACTGCTTCAGGGTCCAGGGTTTGATGGTATAGTCGCCGATCTTGTCTTCGGCGAAGAGCGCGGCCACCTCGTTTTCCTCAACGATGGGCATTTTCGTTTCCTGACCATTTCCGGCCATACAACCTCCTTCAAGATTAAACTTCGTTCAGCATCACCACCCGGCCGTAGGGGTAATCCGGGGTAGCATTGAAGTTGTCCAGGACCTCCAGGGTCATGGGGACCTCCAGGGTCTTTTTGTCGTCCAGGGTCAGGGCCCCGTTGGGCTTGAGCTGGCAGCGGGGGATCTCGATATCGAAACGCAGGCCCCGGCCTTCCGCAGGGTGGCACTCCAGCCGGGCCGCGCCCTCGACAAAGCTTCCCGTAGCAATGGGAAAGCGAAGGGCGCTCCAGGTGGTATACGTGAAGCTGACCTTCACCTCTTCCCCGTCGGCGATCTTGCCGGTGGCCACCCTGCCGATTCTCCCCACCAGTCGGCCGTCCTCTCCGGCCCGCCCGGGGTCCAGGATGTAGTCGGCGTTCTGGGCCAGGTTTTGCCGGAAGCAGTTCACCGTGGCCGCGGTGGTGACCGCGGTGGCCTTGACCCGGATGAAATAGCCGCTGAAGCCGTTCACCGTGGTCCTGGCCCAGTCTTCAGGTGGGGTGAAGGTAATGGGACCGTCGGCGTCCAGATTGGCTCCGGCGCCGGAGACGGCCAGGGCCTGCCAGGCGCTCCCGTTCCAGTATTCCCAGGCCAAGCCGGTGTAAGCGCCGTTCACCGCCAGGTCCGCTTGGACTTCCCTAAAGAGGGTGTTCTTGCCCAGGTAGAGGACATCGTCTGCATCCTGGAGTGCGTCGAAGGGCGTGCCAGCCTCGGTGTCCGCCTCCACCGAGTGATCCACGAAGGCGACGCCGTCAAAACGGCAGCACTTGTCCAAGAACTGGCGAATAGTAACCGCGGAGATGCCGTACTTGCCCAGGGAAGATAGGATCAGGGCGTTAAGGGTCACCTTTTGGTCCACCACTTGGCCGGTCCCGGTCCCCACCAGCTCCGCGGGCCCACCCTTGAAATAAGCTCCCAGGTTCTCCGCCACCGGTTCGTCCAGCTTGAACTTCATGGTCAGCTCTTCCTCAATAGGGAAGACCTTGTCCACCCGGCGTTTTCCCGAGCGGTTAGTGTAGTGCTTCAACTCCTCGGTCTTGGGGTCGAGATCCAGGTCCACGATATTTCCCAAGTCCCGTTCCCCGGTGCCGGCATCGAAAAAGAGCTTGATGCCCCCGGGGATGGTGAGGTTTTCCGTGCTGGGAGGCAGCATTTTTTGTCACCCTCCTTAATAACTGGTGCTGAAGGCATTCCCGGAGGAATGCGCGTAAGTCATTTGATAGATCAAGACCAACTCGCCGAAAAGCTCGTTGGCCAGGGCCTTCCTGGTGGTCAGTTCCTGGATATTCACCACTTTGCCCGCTAATGGTGCCGGGCAGGCCATAACCTCGTGGACCTTTCCGGCAACGGTGTCTGCCAGGTCCGAAAAGGCCGTGAAGCCATGGTCATTTCCCGGGGTCAGGCGGATAAAAACCGCCATGGTCAGCCGCATCACCCCCAGCATCAGCCGGTTTCGGGGTTTTCTCTCCTCTTCGTCCCAGAAAAACAGCGCCGGGGTCTTCACCTTCTCCAGGTCCACGTTCAAAGGCGACCGGCGGTGTACCGAGCCCAACTCCGGGATAGTCCGGAGCATGTTTTCCAGGGTGCGCAGAACCTGGGTCTTGATGGTCTCTGCCATTAACCAACCTTTAAAACCTCTTTCTTCAAGTCCGCCAGGAACTTCGGCCTGGCCCAGAGGACCAGGTCGATATGCGGGTCGATGCGGCGTTTCACCACCACCGATTTCTTCAGGATGAACAGGGGGATGATCTCGCCCTTCTTCACCCTCTGCCCCGCCGCGGCCCGCTGGCGCACGCCTTCGGTGGTTCCTTTTTGGCCACCCTGGTAGCCGAAAATCACGCCCTTATTGATGAAGGTCGGGCCCCAGATAGGGTCCAGAGGCCCACCCTTGGCCACTCCCGCCGGGGTCTTGGCGAAGTCCGTGGGAATGGCCAGAAACTGCTTATTCTTGGGCGTAATCGTCACCGTCGTGCCCCGGGGCCCGAAATGCACCCCGGCGTACTTCACTCCGGCATGTACTGCCGCAGTAATCAAGGTGGGCGTGGATGCCTCCACCTGGGCCGGAGTGGGGATGATTTCCCGGCTCAAAGTTCCCGAGCGCTTGGCCAGGGAGTTATCCGTGGTGCCACCGGTTAAATGCTGGGTCTGGAGTTTACGCACCACGTTCGCCAGGGTTTTGTTCAACACGCCCGCCACCTGCTTAACCAGGTTCTTCTCCAGGACTTCCAGACTCTTAATGGGGTCTTTGGCCATCAGCCGGGCCTCCGCCGATAACGCAGTAAGGTGTTTCTCACTGAGCTCAAAAACTCGCCCACATACATTTTCTGGACGGAGCCGTCCGGGAAGGCTACGGCCTGGAGCCCCGGATCGTTCCGGCGGCGATATTCGTAGGCCACCTGGGTGCACACCGCCTGCTGCAGGTCCTCTGGAAGCGAGGTGTATCCATCGGGCGGTTCGACTCCTTCCTCCAAGAAAGGATCAAAGCCCCCGGTATAAATCACCCGGACGGCCCCTTCCCCGTAGGGCCAATCCCCGCCCCGGTAGAGCACCATGCCCGTGGCTCCATCGAAAGCGTAGCTGCTGACGCTTAAAGGCGACGCCCCTGCCCAATCCCAGGTGTCGGAACAGATAATAGAGGCGATCTCCGCCACCGGCAGGGCCCGGAGATAGAGATACCGTCCCCCGCCATCGTGGAACTCCACCCGCTCCTTCTTCTCGAACTCCCGGTTGCACAAGGCCTCGGCCCGTTTGGAGACAGCGGTGATCAGCCAGGAAAGCAAGGTATCAGCCTCCGGGGACAGTGCAGTGTCGCCCTGGAGCAATTCCTTGACTCTGGTCAGCGTGGTCAAATCCATGGTTAACTCACTTGGTCTGGGCTTCGTCCTTCTTCATGGCCCGGTCCTTCGGGGGCTCCGGTACTTCTTTGGTTTCGGGGGCAGGGGCCGGATCAGGCCCTTTGGTTTTCCCCGGCTGCGGCTCCCCGTTGACCGGCTCGATCTTCCAGCCCTGCTCCTCCAGGACCTTGGGAGTGGGCTCGAACACCTCCCCTGCCTTAAGCACGTTCCCCTTCCCCAGATGCACCACATATTCGTCTCTAACCCGGTATTGCATGGTCAACTCCTATTGGTAAAAGGGAGCCGGTACCGCAGGCTCCCCCACAGTTAGGCGATTTTGGCGTCGCTGCACAAACAGAAACTCTCGGTGTGCCGCAGCCCGATGTCCACGTCGGCGATGATCCGGATCCAGGTCTGGTTGGAGGCAAAGGCCGTCCCCGCCTGGTCCGAGGCCAGGATCTGGAAACCCGCCCACTGGCCGATCAACAGCTCCGCCCAGTTGGCGAAGAAGAGTTCGGTGCAGTTCGTGGCGGTCCCCTTCACCAAGTTCACCGGGACCTGGGTAGTCATGCCGAAGCGGTAACCGAGATACGCTTCCAGCTGGGCGTCGCTGAAGGGCGCCAGGATGTATTCGCCGGAAAGGTCACCGCTGAACTGGGCGATCTTGAGCTTCTTCAGGCGCCGCCTAATGGCCGGGTGGAAGACAAACCCCAGTTTGCCCCGGAGCGCATTGTCCACGCTGAGTTCGTATTCCATGTCGGTGAAGGTGTCGAAGTCCGCGAGGCCGCCGTTCGGCCCCAGGATCATGTTATTGATGCCCGGGGTGTTGGCGATCCCCAGTGGCTGGTTGTCCGTGCCGGTACCCCTGAGAGCCGCGAGATCAATGGCCAGGCCCAGGGCGATGGCCACGTCCTGCCTGACCATCTGTTCAGCCGAGGGGTTGGACATGCGGATCAGGCGGTTCGAGAGTTGCACCAGGGCGCTCACCGACTTGGGAGTCATCTGCAACTGCCCCAGGGCCGCGTCGCTGGGAGTGATGGCGGCGTTTTCCCCCACCCAGTAAGCGATGGCCCCGCCGGTCTGCTTGGGGAACTCCACGGGCGAGCCTACCAGGTTGTCGATGACCCGGGCCCCCATGCGGATGCACACCGCCTCGGCCCGGAGGAGCTCGATGAGTTCGGGCACAGCCTGGGCCGGCACCAGGTAACCGCCCGCGGCGTCATCCCCTGCGGACATGGCCCGGGTCTGCCGGAAGACTTCTTCTTCCAGCTCCGCCCCTTTCCAGTTCTTGTTCATGATGGCGTTCACCGCCTTGAAGAGCGAAAATTTCTTGTTCTCGTCCTCCAAACCCGGGAGGTTGGCCCACTTGCGGGAGCGGTATTTCTCGTCCAGCTCCGCAAACCGCTTCTCCAGGTCGGCGTATTTTTCAGACAGCCCCTGGATGGTCTTGAAGGCCTCGGCGATGGTGATCACCCGGCCCTCGCCGTCCGTGGTCTTGAGGTTTTTATTGATGTCCTCCAGCAACTCCTTGATCTGCAGGTTGATGGCAGGCTCGCCCATATCCCTCCTCCTTTAGCCCGCAGCGACGGGCAGTTTGAAGATTTTGGCCACTTCTTGGGTCAGCTCGAAGATTCTGTTCAGTTCCGGGTCACCCCTGGTAGAGCTTCCGGGAGCCTCGCTCTCCGGGTCCATGGCCAGGGAGTAGTAATCGGTGATCTTGCTTTTGCCCCCTTCTTCTGAGCCCGAACCCTCGGCCGCATCCAGCACCGCCTGGATGCGGTCCCGGGCTTCCGCCAGGGCCGTTTTGTTCTTGGCGCTCAGCACCGCCCCGGCCTTGACCTGGAGAATGGGGATATCGGCTTTAAAGCCTTGGAATAGGGCTTCCCATTGACCCCTGATCTCCGCCAGTTGCTCTTCCGACAGGGCCACATTCAACTTGAGGGTGGCCTTGGACCGCAGTTCTTGGATTTCCCGGCGCTGGCCCTCCGCCAGGTCGCACAAGGCCAACAGGGTCCCGGAAGAGTCTGTGTTCGGCTCGGTGGGCGGCAGACCCAGGGCGATGAGCCGCTGGTTCAGGTCGTCATGCTGCTTGTTTTGCTGGGCATCGGTGCCCTGTTTCTCCTGACCTTCCTCAGCCGTCTCCTTCATCTTGGCCTGGAAAGCTTCGGCTTCTTGCTGCGTCAGGAGGCCCTTCTGCACCGGCACAATCAGCGCCCCGGGGTTGGCGGGCACGGCCACGAGAGAAACCTCAAGCAACTCCGCCCGCTTGAAGCGCCAGCCCGTGCGGTTGCCCTCGTTGTCCAGGATGGGCTCCCTCTCCAGGTCCATGAATCCCACCGAGACCGCCCGGATATAGCCCCCCAGTGCCAGGCGATAAGCGATGTCGGCCTCCGGATTCTCCTGGGCTGTGGCAAACTTGGCCTGGATCACCAAACCCCTGAGCGGGTCTTTGATGGCGCTGATACCCTGGCCGATGGGAAACCCGCCGTAATCATGGCCGTAGAGGATCACCGGCACCTTAAGCCAGTTGTCTAGCTCCCAACCTTCCACCTCGATGATGTCGCCGTAGCGGTCCACCTGGGCGGTGGAGGCAATGAACTCCAGAACCCGCTCGGCCGGGTCTCCCACCTGGCGGACTTTGATATCGAGGGCCTTGTGGAAAGTTGGACTCTTTTCTCGGTTAATGGCGGCTTCAGCCATATTCTTCCTCCTAGTCGATGACAGGCACTGCCACACAGCGGCAGTTGATGATCTGCTCCGCCGGGCCGCCGGGATCACAAGGATAGAGGCAACCGTTGGGAAAGGGCATCCCCCGGGGCACCACCATGCCTTCCATGAACTGGTGGGTCTCCCGCACCTCCGTGTCCCCTGCGGTCCACCACTGGATCTTCTCGACCCCCAGTTCCGCCATGGCCGCATCCCGGGCCGGGGCCGCGGCCTGGCCCGTCTCCGTGCGGGCGATGTTGAGACTCCGGGCTTCCGAGAAGCCGAAGAGGTCCCGGACCCGCTGCTGCAGCTCGTTCACCGTCTCCGTCTTGGTCAGTCCTTCCAGCAAGGTTTCCCGGAGTTTCTCACGGGTGTAGTCGTTGATCCGGGTGACTTTGATGAGCTTGTCTTTCAAGACTTGCATGGCCGCGGTGTCCGCCAGGACGAAGTTGGCGGGATCGGCCCCCAGCTCCACAAACAAGGCTTTGCCGGCCTCATTACCGATGGTGAGATACAGGGGCCAGGCGAGCTTCTTCAAAATTTCGTTGGCTTCTTCCAGGTCGAAAAGCAGGTCTTCCGCCATATATTCCCGGAGCCGGGCTTTGGCCAGTTTCTCTGCCAGGAGCTTGATCTGGAACGCCTCCTGCCATGAGAAAAACTTCTCCATCTTCCCTTTGAATTTCCCCATCAGGGCGGCCCACAGGTGGTGGTACTGCTGCCAGGAGACCCTGGGGTCCAAACTCCGGCGCACGATGACCGTAGGCCCGGCAAGGTGGAGATAGGCGGCCGGCAAGGGGGGTAAACCGGCCGCCTTCTCCGGCTGCGAGGGAGGAACAGTAGCGGAAGGAGTGTTGGGAAATCCCTGGCTGCCCACGGGCATCAGGTTGAACGGCAGATACCCTACATCCCCGCCTTCAACCTTGGGAAAGCCCAGGTTCAGGGTCTCGTTCACCACGTTGAAAGGCACCCCCATCTGCCAGACCTTCTGGCCCGCCTCCAGCATTTCCTTCAGGTCTTCCTTGAGGGCGTCCACCGCGGTGCGGTCGAACTCGGCCCAGGTATCCGGGCCGGAAAGTTTGGCGCAGAGCTGGTGCCAGATGACAAACTCGAAGAGCGCCATCTTGGGAAGAAGCGTCTTGGTCCAGAAGACCCGGTCCTGGCTCTTGGCTGTGGCGAAGTTGAGGTCCTCGTAGATGCCCAGTTCGCTCTTGGGCACCTTGAACGCGGCCATGATCTCTTCCCGGTTGAACTTGCGCTGCTCCAGGAAGTCCATGTCCTTCTGGGAGAGGCCCGTCTGCTTATAAGTGACCCCGCCTTCCAATAGGGCGATGGCGTGGGCCTTGCTTACCCCCTGGTGGCGGTCGTTCCACTGGGCCAAGAGGCGTTTGAACTCTTCGTCCCCCAGGTTGGCCGAGGTCTCCAGGATTCCACCGGGCTGAGCGTTGTTCTTGAAAAACGCAGCATTATAGCGGCTGGCCCAGAAATCCTGGTCGATCCCCGCCTGGGCCGCCTGCAGAGGAGCCAGACCCCGGTAATCGTGGTAGGGATTGAAGTAACGGAAGAAGATGATCTCGTGGGCCTCGAAAGGAATCTTCTTGCCCCCCTTCTCGTAAGTCCACCCGGCGATGAGGCCGGTATCCTTGTCCACCACTTCCTTAAAGCGATTGGGATGGAAGGCCCAGATTTCTTTGGGCACCTCCCGGGGATTCTTTCGCTCGGCGATATAGAAAGCTTCACCGCACAGCCCCAGGTAGATGAAGGTGGCCTCGATGAGCTGGGCCCCGGACATCATGGGGTTAGGGGTCTCGAAGAGCTGCACCAGGGGGCCTGCTTCCACCAACTTCTTGTCTTTGCGACTTCCAGTGAAGAAAAGCAGAGGGATGCCCATGAGGTTCTGGGCGATGGCGTTGACGCAAGAATAGACCCAGACGTGATCTTTGTAGGGGTGGGTCAACCCACCCCCACGTAGCTGGGCCATGAGCAGGTGGGGAGAAAGGAAGAAGAGGCGGTCCGTCTCGGGAAAGGTGGGCAGAGCAGGCAAGGAGGCGTCAGGAGCCTGGCGCTTGGCCCCAAGGCCGCCTAATCGAAATGCGTAATTGATCCCCCTGCTAATGAGTCCCAAAATACCATCCTATTATGGAGGTTTAAGGCATCTGGGCCAATTATCCAGGGAGCTGAAAATTCCGACAAGGGGGCAAAATAGGGGCAAAATAGGGGCATTTTGGATTAGGACGATTTTTTAGGGGGTTTCAGGGCAGGGGATAGACGAGGCCGGGGAACTTTGGGTTGATGGCTAATGAGAAAATTTGATCGGGATCCAGTTGAGAGAGGAGAAAATCTTTTTTCATCTGTTTAATGGTTTTCACCAAATGGTGAAAATATTAGATTAAGCGAAAAAGGTATTGACAGGAGCGATTTTTCACTATAAATATAGTTTTCAGCAACCGGTGAAAAGGTATTTATAAATGAAAATATCTGAAGGAGAACTCGCCAGACGGGTAAAAGAGGCCCTTTCTTCCTGTTTAACAAAGGTCCCTTTTCTCAAAATAAATGCTATTGACCAGGAGTCCATTCAAGAAACTGCTATGCCGGATTTTCTGATCACCCTGGAAGTCCCGGCAGGAATTCGGACCTTTGTGGTTGAAGTTAAGAGCACCGGCCAGCCCCGAGTGGCTCGGGAAGCGGTAAACCAACTTTTGAGATATTCCAAGGCATTTCCTCAGGCTTTTCCCGTATTCATTGCTCCCTACATCTCCCCGGCGGCTGCTGAAATCTGCGAACAAGCAGGAGTCGGATACATAGACTTCTCCGGCAACTGCCGCCTTTGCTTTCAAGAGGTCTATATTGAGAAAACGGGCAACCCCAATGTTTTTTCCGAGAAGAGAGACCTGCGTTCGCTCTATTCCCCAAAAGCGGAAAATGTCCTCAGGGTGCTTCTCTCAAATCCCAGAAGGAGATGGAAAATCCAGGAACTTGCCAATGAGGCCGGTGTTAGTGTTGGACAGGTTGCTAAAGTAAAAAACCTCTTAAGCAACCGCGAGTGGCTCAGCGAAGCCGATGGCATGAAATTATCTGAACCAGAAAAACTACTGTCTGAGTGGGCTGATAATTATAACTTTCGCAAAAATCGGGTTAGAGACTTTTATTCTCTGAAAAGTGTCTCGGAAATTGAATTTAGTTTGGCTAAATTGTGCAAGGCAAAGAAGCTGACTTATGCCTTGACGTCCTTCTCCGGAGCCGCCAGGCTGGCTCTTGCCGTGCGTTATCAGCGAGTTTTTGTTTATGTGCAAGAAACGGAGGAGGATATTGCCGGTTTGCTCAATTTGAAGGAAGTGCCCAGCGGTGCTAACATCAGTCTGTTGATTCCCTATGATGAGGGGATTTTTTATGGCAGTCAGGATATTAACGATATCCGCATTGCTTCCCCCATCCAGATTTATCTTGACTTGAAAACTTACCGCGGCAGGGGCGAGGAAGCAGCCGATATGCTCCTTGAACAGGTGATCAGGAAAAAATGGCAACAATAAGAGATTACAACGAAATTGCTGTAAAAGCAGCACGGTCGGTGCTACTTGAACTTGCCCACCTCTTGGGGGAATACCGTGAAGATATGGTGCTCGTGGGAGGTTGGGTCCCAGAATTTATCTTTGCTGACAAGATCAAACCACACTGTGGCAGCATAGACGTGGATCTCGCCCTGGATCACCGCAAGCTCCAGGAGCAGGGATACAAATCTATTCAGGAACTTCTTCTTAGCAGGGGATACGAGCAAGGAAAGCAACCTTTTATTTTTTTAAGACGTGTTCTCGTGGGAGACCAGGAGATTACAGTTGAGGTTGATCTGTTAGCCGGAGAATATGAAGGAACCGGGAGAAGTCACCGCACACAAAAGATGCAAGATATCCGGGCCCGCAAAGCCAGGGGATGTGATCTAGCCTTTGATATGTTTGTTGAAGTGCCGATTGAAGGAGAACTGCCCGGTGGTGGTAGAGACGTTATAACTATTCGTGTGGCCTCGATAGTGCCTTTCCTGATCATGAAAGGCATGGCTTTAGATAATCGATTAAAAGAAAAGGATGCGTGGGATATTTATTACTGTATATTGAACTATCCTGGCGGACTGGATGCTTTGGTCGAAAAATTTAGGCCTTACTTGAAGCACCGATTGGTTCGTGAGGGATTGCAAAAAATTGCCCAACACTTCGCTTCTGAAAACCAGGTAGGTCCAAAATTTGTAGCTGATTTCGATGAAATAACTGACCCTGAACAACGCGACATTTTGCAGCGGGACGTTTATGAGCGAGTCAATTACATTCTAACAAAATTAGGTATCGTATGAATGTAAAAACTGAAATAGGTATTTAGGTGGTGAAGTGGGGTAGTTAACGACCCAACCCATCAATGCCGGCGTGGACGTGCTTCCCCGCTATGCGACCGTAAGGCCTGCGACCTGATTTGCCAATAACGCTGAGGCGTGGTTACAGTACTTGAAAACAGGGCATTCTACACAGCCTGGCTTTTTCTTGACGCATATCTGATTCGCAAGGTCAAGGAGGGCATAACTAAACTCGCGTGGTCGCTCTGGATCTACCAATGCATGAATTATCTCCCGAAACCGGTGGTTACGCCTGGATGAGTCCTTTACTTCCAGCCCGCATAACCGCCCTGCAATCCTTACAGTGTTCGTATCAATAAGGGCTTCCGGCAGGTTCCAGGCAAAGCAGCGAACCGCGCTGGCGATATAATCACTGACCCCTGGCAATGAATGCAATTCTTTCGTCTTCCTCGGCACCTCTCCAGCAAACCGTGTCACAAGGTGTGCGGCCATCTCCTGGAGCAGATTGATGCGCCAGCGCAAGCCAATCGAAGAGAGGATTTCGTGGAGCTCTTTCCTTGTTGCCCCGGATAAGGTCAGAATATCTGGATAACTCTCAATGAAACGCTTATACACAGGCACCACCTGAATGGCCTGTGTTCGGTGTAGCATCACCTCGGCTATTAAAATACGATATGGATCTTCAGTGAATCTCCAGGGAAATGGGCGGAAATGCTCCTTACCCCATGCAATCAGGATGTTACGAAAGGCAACTATATTTATTGAGCAATCTTCAACTTTAATATTTTCAGTCACCAGCAGAAAATCCTGCTTGTCCAAATCGGTCCAGGAATCACTATCCATAAAGACTAGTGAAGTAAAGCCATTCCGGGACGAGCAGCATGGCGAGCAAACCAGGCCTGCAAATCAACAAGCGCTTGGCCGCGAAGCCTTGCAAAAGGGCTCATCCTTCTCGCCAATTCTAGTTTAATTGATATCAGGTGGCGAGAACTAAAATAAATATTATATTCCCCCTTTATCCCTCTCTTCCCTTTAAGGAAAAGTGGACCAAACTCCCAAATGAATCCTGCCTTCGGGTTTATCTTGCTCCGCTCATTTGTTGGAAGAACTAACCCGAAGAGGAAACGGGATACACGGATATTCTTCTGGGCATGATCACAATTTGCGTTTATTTCTATGAGGATTGGAATATTGATATCCGCCAAGTGATTTATCTTAGTGACTGTTCCCGGTAGTCCACTCTTGCCCTGAACGAAATCTTCAATGAGTTGCCGGCTTTCCGGCAGCCACTTTGGCCTCTTTTTATTCGGGAACATGTATATGTTGCCACCTGTAAAACGATCCAAGCCTTCAAAGGCCAGATGAAGCATGGCATTAATTTTGGCCTTTTTCTCGGTCCCACAGTCATCTGAAGCCCCAAGAATCTCTTGAGGATTTAATTCAGAGGACAGGGCAACAGCATGGCTTTCCATACGATCAGCATAGAGTGGTCCTAGAGAACTATAGACGGCATCCAGACAGGTACTGGGGTCAAGATGCTGGTCTGCCTGTGCCTTAGCCATTGCATGTAAAAGCTGCAGGAACTGTTCTTTCCAATCTTGACGGTATCTTGTGCGGTTCCTAGTTTGAGGCGCCACCAGGGTTGAGAGCCCATTGGTCACCTCAGTAGCAGCCTGAAAACACTTTCCTTCCCAGCGTTGTAAAAAGAAAAGAGGGCTAAACTCGCTCAGCGCCTCTCTAAGCTTATGAGATATTACCGAAAGACTGAAATCACCATTTACATCCTTGCATTCCGCTTTTGTAAGCATGAGTGAAAGGATCGGTTTCGGCAGATCTTTTTCTGAAAATATGGTCCGCTCAAAGAGGTTAAAAAGTTCCGAGTGGTAGGTCCAGGCAATGACCGTAAACGGTCCATTATCATTTTTCAGAATTCTTTTGAGGCAGGCTATTAGTGCGGAAACTTTAGACCTGTCGGGAACGCCACCGCCGATCAGATCCATATCAAGAATTGCAAGCCGAACTCCAGTAAGAAGTTCCGTGGGCAGTCCCGCAGGATTACCATCAAAATATGCAATGGGGACGCCTTCCTTCGCGAAAGCTCCAAGAATCGGCAAGGCTTCACTTTCCTGATCATCAATCACAACTACTCTGGCACCAGCAAGGCCAGTCATTTGTGATTACCTCCAAAAACCAGGGCAACAACGGCACCATCAAATTCTTTTGGCAATGCAAGATCTCCAGATTGAGGGAATTCCAGCCTTCCACCCTGAGCTATCATGACCTGATCTGCCAGGTGAAGTCCCAACCCCATACCATCAGGCTTTCTGCTAATGAATGGTTCAATCAAGTATTCGGGAGGATCGAGAAAACCTGGGCCGTTGTCAGCAACGACGATAGCTGGACCACCAAGAAGTTCCTTCGATATGCCGATATATATCCGTTTCTTATTTTTTAACTCTCCCCATCTGGTATCGAGCCACCAAATGGCATTATCTATAAGGTTCATGATGGTTGAGATTATGAGGCGACGGCTGCATTTGACTTCGAAATCACCCTGTTGCTGATTAACGTTAATTTGGATACCATGGTTCTTGAGTCTTAGTTCCGTATTGAATGCAGCCCTGGAGATTAAATTGCTCGCTCTTTCACGACTTGTTCCCGACCTTCGTATCAAGGCCGCATAGCCTTCTATAAGGTCAGCAAGGTGCTTAGCCAAGGCGGTGATACGCTTACCTGGCTGTTCTCGCTTAACTGCTATAACGAGCTCCTTTACCCCTTTCTCCACTTCATGAATGACGACCGAAAGACTCAACCCAGCACTTGCGCTGGTCAGAAAGCGGTCCCGTATCAAGAGAAAATCAGACTCTATTCTGTCGAGATATGGCCCCAAGTCCTTCGTTAGATTCTTTTTTTCTATAAGTTCACGAACTTCGGAGAGATCCTGAAGAACTGGCTCTCTTACACGCTTGCTGTATGCGTTTCGTATCCTGGTCTTATCTTTGTTCCGTTCAGTCACTATGTGGTTAACGGCTGCTGTGACGGCTTCTCTGAATGCACGGAAGGCCTTATTATCGACAAATCCCTCACGATTTGTCTTTTCTACCAGACCTGGGCTATCAGCCAGATGAAGTGATACTGCTCCTATAACAAGATTGTTACTGATGCGGCGAGTGGGAACATTTACTCTACGCCCTCCGAGATCCAGCCAGTCATTGCCTGCTTCACCATAATCATAAACTCGTATTCCATCGCGATAGACCCTTATTCCTCCATTTTCTGCGAGGAAGCTCTTTAATCCCTTTTTGTCTGTGACTCCAAGGGTGAGGATTTTGGGATCAAGGTCAAAAATATATAGGTCAAGATCCACTGGCCCCACAGCGTTCTTAAGGTTATCAATAGCCTCGGCAGAGATTTTGATGGGTACAGTCTTGTTTTCCTGTCTGGAGGTAACCCTGTTCATGGCCGGGAGAGGAACGAATTCATAATCATAACTAACTTGGTTTCCCTGGATATTACACTTTGCCCTAAAGAGAGAATACTCCAGAACTTCCTCCACCGTCATAAGATCTTTCAGCCATTCAGAATTCTCGGAAAGAATAAGGTCAGCTTTGAATTCACCTTCGTCGTCAAAAGGTGAACAGATTGAGGTTACAGACCGGTACAACTCCCGAACCATTCCCCGGTTCCAGGGATTCCTAAGATTAGTTATTTCTATTATGGTGCCGGTGCGGCGACCCCCGAAAACCTCAGGCATGCGTTCCCTGACCTGCACGGGTACCTGTTCGAGATAGTCATGCTTATCGAACTCTGCCCAGTTAATATCAACGACAATTTCAGGGTTATTGATTTTACGGGTAACTAGGGTTACATGGTTACCAAGCTTGTGAGCTGCAAAACGTCCGACTCCTTTCTCACCCAGAGGCAGTCTCCTGTACTTTTCGGTACGGTGTCCTGATCTTCTTTGCTTATCCCGAAAGTCTGTACCGGGTTCGAGCCAGACGGTTGCAACAGTCAGATAGTCCATTCCAGTACCAGAATCTTCAACTATTATGCTTCCATGATGTGAATCTGTCAGGTTAGACATGGTAACCGTGGCATCAGGAGAATCAGCATCATAGGCGTTTTTCACCAATTCAAATACAGCAATACCCGGATCACGGATGAGCTGGTCACCTAACAGAAGAAGCATCCGTGCTCTGGGTCTGAACGGCAATTTCTCTGATCGGTACTTTGTCACTCTTATTGATCCTGTGAGATGAGAGACTTAACAATGTATTCCATCACTGGAGGACATACTGCATTTCCCATCAGTTTGACTTTATCACGTCTTACACCGGATTCAAGTATGTAGCTCTTTTTAAAACCCATTGCGAGTTTCAGTTCCTCTGGCTGCAACATGCGCATCTTATGGCCATTTGGAGAAGGTTTTACATAAGCGAAGCGATCAAGCGTCGTAATAGTCCTTAAGGGGCGATCAAGTGACTGCCATCCGCCACTTTGATCAGTTCCATAATATACAATAAGGAAATGCTCTTTCACCCCGAGTTCAGCCATTGCTCGCTGTGCGCGTTCTATCGTAGGCTTTGCTCGTCCGGGTGAAAATAATGGAGAAAAAGAATAGTTGCCATTAAAATCAATAACTGAACTGGCTGGTTTTATTTCGGTGTCAGGTTTCCCTACCTCTTCCGGTGACTCCAGAAGTGAACAAACAATGAAGAGCCGCCTCCTGGATTGAGGTACGCCGAAATCCATGGCATTGAGTTTCTCCACCTTAATCTTATACCCGAGTTTCTCCAAATTATGTATGAGCCTGGGGTAAGCATCCCAGGATCCCATATGTACGACATTCTCAATCACAATCCATTTAGGCAGGAATTCCTTAGCAAATCTGACAACTTCAAAAGCTGTGAGCCTGCTCTCTTCACATCGAGCGGCTGCGCCTTTGGCACATGTGTGGTTGGTACATTCAGGAGAAGCGATGATAAGATCAATATCCCCGATCAGCCTGTGGAGTCGCTTTGGAGAGACCCTCCTTATATCCTTATTGATAACGCGTGCGTCGGGGAAATTCCTGAGGTAGCAGTCCGATGCCATGTTCCAGAAGTCAATACCTGCAACGATCTCGGCACCCCCCTCCAAGGCTCCAAGACTGCTGCCACCGGCTCCATGAAATAGATCAAGTGTCCGTATTCTCATAAGTTCCGATAAAAACAAAAATTGCAAATTAGCACGAATTCTCTTTGTGCACCACCCCCATTACCATGGGGATTTATCCATCCTGAGATTAACACAACGTATAATCCCATACAAGATAAATAATTAAAATTATACAATCTTTTCGGAATGTTCTGGGACGAGGTTGGGGTAGAATTTAACCTATATTTTTAAGGCTGACTTACAGCGCTTGGTTCTTTTGCTCAATATAAAAACCGGGGTCCCCGAAGGGCCCCCGGATTATTTGTGGCTCTTTAGATCTAACCCCCCTATAGGGGCCGTGGATGCCTCGATTTCTTCATCAGCTTCAAGCCAGCCATCATTCCAATGGCAGCGAGTATCCGCTGCTTTGTAGGGATTCATTACTTGAAGAACCCCGGCCATTCGATCTTCATATCCCCGCCTTCTGGCCCTTTTAAGCCTGGCATTTTCGTCAGATAGCCGGGGCATATCAAGCCGCCTCCTTCACCATCACCTGGATGATTCTTCCCTCTTCAAGCCACCAGACCTGGATCTCTGGTGCTGGGGAGGGGGCGGCGTAGTCCGAAGTGGCGAAAACCAGGATGGTGTCGAAGTCCTGGCGCACGGCCAGCAGGAAGTCGATCAGTTGGGCTCTGTTCACGGAATCGAGTATGTCCGCTTCGTCGATCAACAGGAGGCGGACGCCGGCAAGGGTAGCCAGCACGTATTGGATGCAAATTCCTGCCCGGTATTTGGCGGACTTACGCAGGCAGGCATAAGATGACCTGCGATAGACCTCCAGGTCGACCCCAAGGTTCAGGTTAAAATCGAGGTAGGTTACATGCCCATCTTCGGCTAAACGAACCCAGACATACTCATTCAGGTTGGCTTCCATATTACTTCACCTTGTTAAAGCCGAATTTTTCGGTCGGCTTGCTCGGAGCCAGCTCCAGGACCTTTGGGATGAGGTCTTTGCGCCTTAGCTTTCTCAGACCACTTTCCAGGTTGGTTTTGGTGAGATTGAGGAGACCCCAAACGTGGTCACGCTCAAGGCCGGCCTCCAGGAGATAATCGATGATCTCCTTCGGGTTCAACTCATAGGCGGTAGATATCTTGGGGCCGTAGACGACGTCTCCCACCGGCACCGGCCCGCTCTCCTTGACGTAGCGTTTCAGGTTGTTCTTCAGCTCCGTATCCATCGTCTGGATGGCCAGGAGCAGGGTAGCCGTCTTAACTGCGTCCTCCCGGGTAGTGGGATAGAGGATGTTCACCGGGACGATGGCCTGGGCCATCACCGGGCAATGGGCCATGACCCCGCACCAGCCGCAGAATGACCCGGGGGTCGGTTCAAAGTCTTTCCGGGTTTCGATCTCAGTGATCCGTTTCTCCAGCTCGTCCGGAACCGTTGCCAGGTCATCGGGGAGAAGAATAACTTCCCGCTCGGCGCCGTACCTGAGGAAGTGGAGGCGCAGGAGAATCTCTTTCGCATCGGAGTAGCGAGTCTCTCGCACCCCCCAGCCATAGATCCGCAGTTGCAGATTTTTCTCCACCGTCTCGGGGACCACCCGGTTAGATTTCCAATCCTGCACCACAGCCAGCTCTCCCTGCCGGTAGGTCCAATCCACCACCATCCGAAAAAAGGCGTCATCTCCAAAATAATCGGTAGGCTTCCAGTTCCGGTCAAAGGCCAGCCTCAGCTCCACCCCAGGGGATTCCATGGGGGGCAAAATGAAGGAGTTGAAGAACCGGGGCCAGATGTCGAACACATCAGCCGGGGCTTCTTTAGGCGTGAGCCCCTCGGCATAGGACCAGTCGGTCTGGAGATTGGCCCCGATCAGCCGATCCAGATATTGAGCCGTCAAGTCATGGAGCATCTTTCCGATAACCAGAGCCTCCGTTTCTGCCCGTGGGATCCGCTCGATGTAGATCTTCTGATAGGCGAAGGGGCATTTCTCGTCCGTCTCCAGCTTACTGAAGGAATAGCTTGGTTTTTTGGCCATCCCTGCCTCCATGAAAAAGGTAGGGGGCCCGGGAAAGGCCCCCTTTAATTAAAGGATAGTAAGGGGTTAAAACAGCGACTTGCGCTCGCCCTGGGGCCTGGTGTTGCCCCTACCTTGAGGCGGTGGGGTGGTGATGGCAGGACCCGGTTTTCCTTCCCACCCCGGGGGCACTTCCTCATGGGTTGGGCTCGTGCCGGGGCAATTGGTGCACCGATTCATCCCCTGGTCATCCCGCCAGGTGGCCGCCAGGTCCGGGTGATAAGCGCACGGGCCGGTGACCGGGGCTGGGGGTGAAGGGGGAGAAGTATCGCGGTCTTCGGCCCCCAGCACCTGGAGGTTTACTACCTTAACCGTGATTTTAGCCTCTCCAAAGGACTTGACGATCATCTCCGGCGTCAAGCCGTCGGCAATCTCCTTGAGATTCGGGGCCAGGTCCATCACCAGGGAATATTTACCGGTACCGGTGTCCCGCTCCCAGCTCCTGAGGGTCCCCAGGTTTTCCGCTCCGGGCTTGTGCGACCGGATAGCGATGGGCACCTTCAAATCCTGGTTTTTATGACACATCTCCATCAGCTCAGGCAGGGTGACGGCCTGGGGTTCATTCCGCTTGGATTCCCGGGGGATGGTGACGACCTTCTCTCTCACGGGTTTGGCCGGGGCAGTCTTCGGCTTCTTGGGAGAACCGTCACCGGCCGGAGCAGCATTCAGCCCGGGCGGGACGTAAGGCCCCGGGGGCTGATGGTCCAGGTCAAGCCCTGTGCCCTCCGGGTAATACTCCTCCGCAGTGGCTTTTTGCTCTTCCACCGGCTCCTGGTGCGGGGCTACCAGCAGTTTGCGGGCCTCCGCCTCCATGAACTCCATTTTGATCCGGTGTTCGATCCTACGTTTGGCGATGTCGTAGCCCAACTCAGCCAACTTTTCTTCCTGGCCCCGGTATTCCAGGGACATGATGTAAACCACCTGGTTCTGGCCGGAGTTGGGCACGGTGACCGTCTTGGGGCTCAAGACCAGATGTAAGGGAATGCCGGAAAGGATCCCGCCGGTGATGGTCTTGATCAGGACCAAAGAAGACAGGATGGCGTTGACCGTGTTCCAGGAGGTGGTGCGGAATCGCCAGACACCTCCCACCCGGTCCACTCCTTCCAGGAGCACCTGCAGGGTGCCCATGGGCTTACACTTGTCCTTCTGGGAATAGGTGGCCTCAAGCCGTTCACAGGGACAAGCCACTTCGCCGTACTCATTGGCGCCGGCTTGCCTGAAGCCAGAGGAAACGGATTTGTCTTCGATTCTGCCCTCCCCCAACCTCTGAGCCTTCTCCCCGTCCCCGGTGCACCAGCACCGATTCCCCTTATAGCAGGAGTAACGGGTCGGGAAGTTGAGGTCAATATCATCGTAAAGCAGCCGCACCGGGATTTCGGTGAGCTTCTGAACTTCCTGGACCTGCAGAATGCGGTCCATCAGTTCCGTATCCGGCATCAGGCGCCCTGCCTGGTCCCGCTGCATGGTGGTGATGAGAATGTAGTCATACTTCACCGGCAGCTTATAGGTCTCTTGGCTGCCCTGCTTTTTCCGTTCATCCCCCAAGCCGCCGATCTTGATCTTGCCGCGCTCGGCCAGTTGAGGGGTCAAACCTTTGATGGCCATAAAAGATTTCCTCCTTACCCTTGGTAAGAAAAGCTATTTGCCTCCGATTAACCGGGCCCCGATGCAGATCGAGGCCCAGCCGCCGATTAAGAGCAAAAAGAGAGCGGCTGCCTTGAGCCGCTCTCGCCAGGTCCCGCCCCTCAGGGGCCAGAGATTCATGAGGGATTCACCTCAAGTCGACATGGGCATGATCATGCTGAAGTAATGGGGGTCACCCTGCTCAGAGAGCCTGGCCGGTCGATCCGTCTCGTTGATCTCCAAAACCACCTTGTCACCGGTCATCATCGCCAGAGGCTCAAGGAGGTAGCGGGCATTGAAGCCCATTTCCAGGGGGAATTTGCCGGGGTCGGCGTTCTCTACCGTGAATTGCTGGAGGGCCTCCAACCCTTCACCCACGTCCGGGCTTTGATGGAAAACTTCTGCGGTCTCCGAAGAAATCTTAAAGAGCACTCCCTTGAACCGGTCAGAGGTGAGAAGGGAGAGCCTCTTGATGGTGGCAAACAGCTCCTCCCGGTTAAACGTCAACCTATGCACCGAGGACTCCGGGATGATCCGCTGATATTCGGGGAATTTCTTATCAAGCAGCCGAATGGAGAGGAGCTTCTCCCCGGCCAGTACTGTCAGCGTATTCCCCTCGATATTCAGAGAAACCTTCTCTTCCTCACCCAGGAACCGGATGATCTCCAGGGCGCCTTTGCGCGAGACCAGGATTCCCTTATCTATGCCAATGAGCAAGCCGACAAACTGGTTTTCCCGTTGAATGAGGGTAAGCCGATGCCCGTCCGTGGTGACCAGTCGGAGAAAGGGGCGCCCATCCTCCTCAGCCGCCACCATAAGAACAGAAGAGAGATGGTATTGAAGGTCGTCGCCGCAGCAGGAGAAGATGACCTTCCGCAGCATCTCCTTGAGCACCTTGCTCTCCATCTCCACATAGCCCCCTTCCGGTCTCAAAGGCAGCGGGGGGAATTGGTCGGGATTAATGCCGGAGAGTTTGTAAAGGGATTCGCCCCGCTTGATCTTCAGGGTGTGGTTCTTGGTACCCTTGAGTTCCAGTTCTCCCACCGGCAGTTCCTTAACCAGGCTGCTGAGCTGGTGGGCCGGGACCGTGACGGCCCCCTCCCCGATGATCTGAGCCGGGCAGTACCCCTTAAAGCTGATTTCCAGGTCCGTGGCTCCGATTTCCAGACCGTTGCCGTTGGTCTTGATAAGCACGTTGCTCAAAATGGGCATGGTGCCCTTCTTATCCACCACTCCCAGGACCGCGGAGATTGCCTTCACAAAAGTATCCTGATCCGCTCTGATTTCCATGAGTCTATGCCTCCTTGAAATTTGGGACTTTAAAATAAGCGGTGAGAAGGTCCTCATCCAGGCGCAGCATCAAGCCGCCGCACCTGGCACAGATGGCCGTGGCGTCGTCCAGGCCGGCGATCACCGGCTCCTTTAGGCCGCAATTTTCATCAGTGCATTGATATTGGTAAACCGGCATTGGTTCCCCCTTCCTGGGTCAGGCTGGCAACCTCCTGCCGGCTGACATTATCCAGTAGCGCCTTCTTGATAAGGTTGAGGTGATTTATAATCATGTCGATTTTCTGGATGTTGACGGCGGAATTGCCGTTCAACACCCGGGCCAGTACCCGGCAATCATCCGGGGAGAAGGATTTGACCACCAGCCCGGTTATGGCATCCAACGCCTTTTCCCAATGGGAGACCTTTTCCAAGTCCTCCTTCTTGGGGGTGGCAAAAAGGAGCGGCTCCTTTTTGGCGTCCACCAGGGCGTTAACAAACCGTCGCAGATGGTTATAAGTTGGGAGCTGCCCGGCCTTGATTTTCTGGAAAACGATCCCTTGCTCTTCGTGATCCTGCAGACGGCTGATCTCAAAAGCCTGAGAAGGGGAGATGGCCCCATAAATCAGGGCATCCTGGAACCTGGGAGATAGGTTCAGCAGCGACAGGCGCTCGTCCACTCGCCACACTTGCTTGAACCCCAACTTTTTAGCCAGGTCCTCTTTGGTGTAGCCCTTATCCAGCATCTCTTTGAAGGCCCCAGCCTCTTCCAACGGAGTGAGGTCCTGGCGCTGGATGTTCTCGACCAGGGCCATTTCGGCAATCTGCCTGTCATCCGCTGAAAGTACGCGCACCGGCGCGACAGTTAAACCAGCCATCTGACAGGCCCGCCAGCGTCGCTCCCCGGCAATAAGCATGAACTTTTCACCCTTGGCTACCACCACCAGAGGTTCAATCAACCCCTGCTCTTTGATGGATAGGGCCAATTCTTCCAGGGACTCCCGTGGAAAAAACTTGCGGGGCTGGTCGGGGTTTGGGTATATTGAACTGAGCGTTACTGTTCCCGTTCCAGATTTTTGATTTGAGGGGGCCTGTTTGGGCAGGCTCCCTTCCTTTTTTGCTTTCCCCTCCTTTCCGGGTTGGGGGTCCTTGGGTTTGGGGCTGTCGCATAGCCCCTCTTTCCGGGTGCATTTCCCGGTCCCACCCGGGATGAGCTTGCCCTTTATCGGGCTGGCCTTCTGTTTCCAGAAGTCGCAGGTTGCACAGTCGCCCGTGGCGATGGGCTTTTTCTTCCTGGTCATGCTGTCCTCCTTTCATGGAATTTGTTTCCTCGCCGTTCCACAATGGCGCCCTCCGGAAATTGAGCGGCCACTTGCTGGATCATCCTAATTTCATTGAGAGCCCTATCTTCGGCTTCCTCTAAGGGATAGCTCCAGCCCTTGATCAGGTGATCGACCAGCTTGTTGATAAATTCTCCTGCCGGAATATTTGCCACCCTCATGGTGGTGGTGGCTTTCTTGCTATCCAAGCCAGCTAAGGACCGCCTGCAACCGCAGGGGCCATTGATCTTTTCCCCATCACACTCGAAGGGGAAACCCAGGATCTCGCCCTCATTGCAGAAGTTGAAGTCGTTTTTCCTTTGCCCCTGAGTCTCGCTCGTTGCCACAAACAGTTTCATCGCCGCATCTCCCCGAATAAATTGGTTTTTTACTTAAAGAGCTTCAGCTCAGATCAATGGCCCGGCGGTAGGTGAAAAGATCCCTGTCGAAGTTTTCCACCTTGGGGGCGGGGGTATTTTGGAAAGCCGAGAGCATCCCTTTAAGGAACCAGTTTATCGCTCCGCCGTGGATGCTCTTGGCCAGAACAGTATCGTTGCCCAGGATCTCGATGGTGGTTCCTGAGCCGGAGCTGCTTGGCCGAGAGCTTAACTCGATGGCCGGCTGCCCCACCTTTTGCCGATAGCCGTTGATCCGCTGGATCATTTCAGCCAGGCTCATGGCATTCTCCTAATCTTCCGGGTCTGCCAGGTCAGCAATACCGCCAAGCAGATTTAAAAGCCCTTCCCTCTCATCACATACGGGTCTGGTAGAAAGCCAGTTGACCTGTTCCTTTAAAAGATCGAGATCAACGGTAATCACGCCATATTCGGGACGGTCTACATTAGTTAAGGTTGCGGTTCTCATGACGTTACTCCTCCTGTTCCATCGGCTCCAGAACACTCGACCCCGTCAGGTTAAAGGCTGCCCAGGCCGGGGTCCGGGCCAGGATGTCGTAACCCTCGTTGTCCACCTCCAGGCAGTCTGGGACCGAATCCTCCTCGATTTCGAGATAGGCGACGGCCTTCAGCAACTCTTCCCTGGAGAGGTTCTCCCACCGCTCTTTGGCCCACTTGATTTGCTCTTCCCTGGACAAGGAGAAGAACCCTGCTGGCAAATCGTCTGGTGACAGCTTGACCATCCCCTGGGCCAGGAACCGGATATTTAAACCGTGCGGGTTCATGTTATCGCCCTCACTTTTTCCAACAGGTCCAGCAGCAGGGCCTCAACTTCGGCCTTGGGGCCAGAAAAGAAGATCGGCGGAACATTGCGGAAATTTTGGCGGGAGACCAAGCCAACTTGGGCAATATGCCCACCACCGCTCTCATAAACCTGGGCCCCCTTCAGATTGAACCAGCCGTTGCGGCCTCGACATTCGATCATGGTTTGTTCTCCTCTTTCACCCAATCCGTCAAAGGTGGATAAGCCGGGAAATCTTCATCCAAGTATCGCCTGATGGCGCTGGCGGATTCTTCTCCCGCATCGTCCAGGGCCAGTAATTCTCGCAGTTTCATCACGCTAACCACCGGCTCGTAGGCCTCGTGATCAAGGGGGAAATAGTGATCAAAAGTCGGCTCCCCTGGCCGGTAAACCCGAAGCTCCGGGGGGCGGTTCCAGTCCATAGAACTTGTCCGCTCGAAGGGGATTCCCTTCCGAACCAGCAGTTCCTCCAGGTCGTAAAATTCCCCGTACCGGGCCTCGCTATCGTGAAAATGAAAGATCCCCTTTTCGATCTCCACGTCTCCATCTCTGTCTGAGCCGTCTATCTCCAAGGGGCCGGGGCCAAACATCCGGGGCTTAAACCGGATGCCTTGCTCATTTTCCAGGTGCTTCCGCACCTCCTCGTCAATCATGGCCGCGGGAAATTCGATGGTTGCCGATGATGTTGGCGCACTCATGGTCTTGCCTCCTAAAAAATTTGGGGCACCGGGTTATCCCGGCTGCCCCATTAGCTCAAGATGTATTCGATTTGGGCATCTTTACCGTGGTTATTAATCTCAGCGGCCTCCTCAGCCTTGAGGTCATGGACGATTTCGTCCAACTCTTCCTCAGTCATTGCCTCCAGTTGCTCCCGGGTATAATCCATGGCGGTCTCCTCAGCTCAGGTCGATCATCCGCTTGTAATTCCCGGAGATGCTACTCACATCATCCAGCTTGCCCGCCACCGCGGCTACCTGGTCCGCCAGGCCCGCTATCTGTTGTTTCAAGGTTTCGTTGTCCTTCAGGGTCTCATAGTCGGTGCCGTTGATAACGGAGCGCAGTCCGGTCAGGGCTTTCTCAACTTCCTTGTCACCGAAGATGTTGAGGTCGTTAAACCACCCCTCCACCCGGCGGACACTTTCCAGGGTGTCGTTGCGCACGATGCGGCCGTCCTTCAGGCGGCTGGAAAGGTTGGTCACCACCTCCAGGACCTTCTTGCGGAGGTAGACCACGGCTTCCTCAACCATTTCCTCGTATCTCGCCTGGAGTTCCGCCCTGGCCCGGTCGTAAGCCTCGATAACCTCCGGGGCGCTCCCTTCCTTGATCTCCGCGCCCTTGATGTCAAAGACGCTCCAATAGAAGTCGAATTTCCGGCGAAGCTGGCTTTTGGTGGGGTAGTGAGGCTGGAGCCGGGGCCAGATGTCCGGGTATTTCTCCCTCCACTGCTCCTGAATGGCGTCGTAATGGGCCACGAACTCTTCGGCCTGGGCCAGGTACTCAACCTTCAGTTCTTCCAGCCGCTCCACCACCCGGGCCAGGTTTCGCTTGGGAATAGCGCGCACGTACTCCACCACGAAGGGATACGAGGTATCGTTCAGGTAGGTCCGAGCCCGGTTGGAAAGCTGGGAGAACAGTTGCCGCCACTCCTGGGGGTACAACTTTTTATTTCCCAGGTAGAAAATTTCCGGGACCTCGCCATCTTTGAGTCCCAGATCCTCGGCGCTCAACTTGGCCTGCCCCGGCCAGGACCGCACGGCCAACTGAATGGCCACCATTTCTTCAAACCCATTACCGTTGTTTTTCATTGCCTTTCCTCCTCTGGAAAAAATTAAGGCCGGTCAATACCGGCCATCTTGGGGAACCATCGCTCCCTTATCCCAAACCGGGATGCCACCGCCCCGGGCTGGGTAAAAGAGTGAGCGACTGTCTTTTTTGTCAAGCTGCGATAGGCAGCTGTGGGTTCCAGTGAGTACGATTTTTAAGCATGGCGTTAAGGATGACCAGGAGTTTGCGCATACAGGCGGTGAGAGCCACCTTTGCCGGCTTGCCCGCCAGGCGCAGACGTTGATAGAAATCCCGGATTACTGGGTTATGACGGGAGGCCACCAAGGCGGCCATATAGAGGGCCTGGCGCACCGCAGGGCGACCGCCCTGGATCATGCGCTTCCCCCGGAATTGGCCGCTATCCCGGTTCATGGGAGCTAACCCGGCCAGGGCGGAGGCCTTGCCACGGGTGAGCGTGCCCAACTCCGGCATGTCGGCGATCAGGGAGGCACTCACTTTGGGGCCCACGCCGGTGAAGCTCTGGAGAATTTCTGAATTCTCATGCCACAACGGAGTGCGGCGGATAGAGTCATGGATTTCCCGGTCCAGATCCTTCAGGAGTTGGCGCAGGTGGGCCAGGGAGCGGTCGATGTTGCCCCGCACCCTGGGGGTGCAGGTGCGGCGGCGGTTCTCCTCCATGACGATCATATCCCGCAACTGGCGCCTGCGGGCCATGAGATTGGCCATCTCTAGCTGCTCCTGATCCTGCAGGGGACGCACCGGGGGTTGAATCTTCTGGGCATAGAGGGCCAAAACCTGGGCGTCCAGCTTATCGGTCTTGGCCAGCTTGCCGACGGCTTTGGCAAAGTGGCGCAAGGCTTTGGGGTTCATAATGACCACGGGCAGGCCTGCTTCGTACAAGGCGTAAGCCACGGGAATCTCGTAGCCGCCGGTGGCCTCCAGCAGGACGATTTGAGGGTTGAGAGGTTTAAGATGCTGCACCAAGGAAGCGATGCCTTCCTCGGTGTTCGGCTTGGAGAAGCGCTGACTGGCGGGAAGGGTGTCCACGTCCAGACGCTGAGAGGATATATCGATGCCGACAAAGGGGCGTTGCGATTCCATGTTCCTTGAACTCCCTTCCTTGCAAATGCGGGCTCAGGCCCATGCGACTGTTCGGGTTAACTCAAGAGGACGTGGCGGCCAAGCTCACATCACGGTCTTGAAGGACCAAGGGTTGGGACGACCTGCCACGCCCGAAACCACGACCACCCCCTGGGGCAGGCCCCCGGGGGCCTGCCCCAGGGGGTGGTCTCGAACCACAATGTCCATTTGCTCAACGTTGACCATAACCAGAACTTCAATAAAGCGTATCTTCACCTAAGATACAAGGGTTTTACTTATAGGAGATTAACCGCACCAGGGATTTCGATTCAGATCCTCGAATCCCGGGGCTGGCGGGCCCAGGGAGGAGAGGATTTCGGCCGTCTCTTCCGTCCACCAAGGGGTGGAGGCGGCCCCGTCTTCCGTGAAGTCGATTTCAAGCTCGCTGGCTGGCATTGGTCTTTACTCCTTGAGAATATTCCGGTTTGTTCTTGCGGTCGGACACCACGCCCAGGGCTTTCTCGAAATGCCCCATGGCCTCGTCGCAACTCTTGCCCTGGAAACCTTTACCTTCCAGGTGGACCTCACCGGCCATATCGAAGTCGATGATGATCTCTTGCATCACTACCTCCTGCAAACGAGCCGGATACGGCCGTCGTCTTGTTTCTCCTCGGTGACCCGGTAGCCTTTTTTCTTGGCTTCTGCCTTGGCCTTTTCTACCCCGTAGACTTGCTTGAGCCGCCCGAGCCAGAAGTCGTTATAGCCGTTGTGGTTCCGGTCGAATTCGGAGATCCAGGCCCGGTAAGTGCCATCAGATTGGCGCTGAAAACCGAGGTCGTTGGCCGCCTGGCCGACATGCAGGCGCCGGATGATGATGTGGGCCTGCTGTTCTCTCCGGTCACCTTGATAGCCATAAAGTGCCTTGGCTTCCTGGTGGGCCTCGACCTTTCCTTTAAACCCCAACCGCTCAAGGGCGGCCACCAGAGCCACCCTGTCCCGAAACTCGATCTTAACTTCGCTGTAATGGCTCATCAGTTCCTCTCTCCGGGGCCAACCGCGCCCATAACTTTGATCTCGGTTTGTATCCCTGCCTGTAAGAGTTGGTTCACGCAGCATTCCAGGTCGCCACCGTGCAACGCCTTGGCCCGGGCATAAAGAATCGTCCAGAGCCACTTTGGGAGCCTGATCGGGACCGGCACTTCCACCATTACAGTGGTTTCCGGACTAATCTCCACGGCCATCATAATGACACTCTCCTTTTGGCCTTTTGCTCAGAGAGTAGTCCTTCGATTTCCTTAAACCGGCTGGCCGGGATAGTCCGAGGTTTGGCCCATTCTCTCAAAGCGTCCATCTGGTTTTTTTGGCTTTTACTAATAGGAATGACAAACCGGGTAGCCGCCATCACGTCCCCGCCGTTGTAAGCGGCTTCGATGGCCACCTGCCGAATTTCTGCACCGCTGTAGCCCTCCAGGTCCTCGGGGGCCGGGAGGTTTTGGGGAGCGGTCTTTACCTTAAAGGCTTCACAGTAGATCCCCAAAATATGCAGCCTCTCCTTGGGGTTCGGGTTGTCCACGAAAAAGATGGCGTCCCACCGCCCCATCCGGGTATATTCCGGGGGGAGCTTCGAGTAATCGTTGCAGGTGGCGATGACGAAGACCTCGGAGCTGTGATCGTTCAACCAGGTGAGGAAGGTGCCGCCTACCCTTTGGGTCGTGCCGCCGTCGGTGGAGCCGCCCCCCACCCCGGCCAGACCCTTCTCGATTTCATCCAGAAAGAGGATACAGGGCGCCATGGCGTCCACCACCTTCAGGGCCTCCCGCATCTTGGCCTCGGATTCACCCACCAGGGAGCCGAAGACTTTCCCCAGGTTCAGGGAAAGGCAAGGCCAGCCCACCTGATTGCCCAGGGCGTCGGGTAAGGAGGTCCCATTACTGAGCCCCCCTCCCCTAAGAACCGTACGTGCCAGTTTCCCAGCATACGGCTCAAGCCTTTCAACACCCCCTTATGGTTGGCAGGGGGCAGCAGCATACTTACGATCTTGGCTATGCAACTGCCGGTGGCAGTTAGGATGCAAAAGCTGAAGGTTCGACAGGATGTATTTTCCGCCTTGGAGACCGGGGATAATACGGTGTTCATTCCACCCCGTTTTCCTCGTTATGTACCCCTGGCAGATTGGACATTTTCCTTTTTGGGCCTGCCAAAGTTTCTTGACCCACCTGGTTATGGCCGGGTCCTTCTCGACTTTTTGGATTCTTCTTTCCTCAAAGTAAGGTTCCCAGGTCATATCATAGGGGCAAGCTTCAGATTTGATCTTCACATGCCTTTGGATTGGAGTGCTCATTGCCGAATACAATTTCACAAAGTCGGTTTTGCCATTAGGTGTTTCAATCTTGACGGCAAATATCCAATCTCTGGAACCGAATCTATGAAAGTATCTGGCTTTTATCCATCTCCGCCCCTTTTTCGGATGTCGACGCTTACACCATTGCCACAGCTTCTGCCAAATTTGATGATCGATCCAATTGAAGGTTTCTTTAGCCACAATGTGCCGGTGATAGTTGGCCCATCCCCGAATCATCGGGTTGAGTATCTTAATCACAGTTTCTTGTTTGGCTGTTCTGTTTGCCTTCAAGACTTTCTTAACTTTTTCCAAGAAGGTTTTAACGTTCTTCTCGGATGGTTTGATCAGTAACTTCCCGTTATACTTGCGGACGTTCTGACCCAGAAAGTCAAAGCCATCCTCAATATGCGTGACCTTGGTTTTCTCTTTGGATAAGGTTAAGCCTCTTTCCTTGAGAAACCTGATGATTACAGGTTTGACTTCCTGTTCCAGCAGCTCTTTTGAATTGCCGGTAACAATGAAATCATCCGCATACCTAACGAAGTTCACTTTTTGTCCCGGGAAAAGGATTAATTCCTTTTCGAGTCCGTCCAGTGCCATGTTAGACAGTGTGGGCGAAATAATTCCCCCTTGCGGGGTGCCTGCCTCTGTGGGGAAGAGCTTTTTGCGGTCGATATATCCGGCCTTCAGCCACTTTTGGAGAATCCCTCTATCCATAGGGATATTGTTCATCAGCCAGTCATGGCTTATTTCGTCGAAGCACGATTTGATGTCTCCTTCAAGAATCCACTGTGCTGATCTTTTCCAGCTCAGGGCAATGAAAGTTTGTCCAATGGCGTCGGCACATGACCTTTCCGGACGGAACCCATAGGAGTTTCCGTCGGCAAGAGTTTCTGCAACCGGCTCCAAGGCGAGCTTGTGTAATGCCTGCATGGCCCGGTCCTTCATTGTGGGGATTCCCAGAGGGCGCATCTTGCCGTTGCTTTTCGGGATGTAGACCCGTCTCAGTGGGAGAGGTTTGTAACCTTTTCTTATGAGAGACGAAATGGCCTGAAATTTGGCGTCAGGAGTTGACCAGGTTTGGCCATCGACACCTGGCGTTGCTTTGCCTTGATTTTCAGTAACCCTTTTCACTGCTAATGCTTTGGCGTGAAAAGAGTGGGTCAATAATCTTTGGAGGGATTTAACCTTCCGTGTCTTACCTTCCCTTGTTGCCTTTGCAATACGCAGCTGCACCCTACTGACATGCTGGTTTGCCTTGTACCAATTAATTTGGTGCCAAGATACCTCCAGCTTGCCGGAGGAAACTGCGTTAGTTTTATCAACTTTCGATATCATGCTTCCTCCTTTCCTAGTAGTTCGCAATTGTTTCTTGCATTGAAAGACCAGATGGAAGTCTGCTCACTTTCGTGCGGAGTGATGTTGTCCGAGGACTCAACTCCTATCCGGGTTATTACAACCCGGCATTCGCTTTTTCCATCCTCCTCTACCTGCACCTCCATTGTCGGGCCTTACGGCCTTCCTACCCAATCTGGGAGAGATACAGGCTTACCGTGTTTCGCATAAGTAACATGATGGGTTAGGTCCAACCTGTCCACCGGTAGCATTCTGTCCGTGCATTCCCAGCCAAAAAGGGAATGGCCTGCTACGTTGCCTTTTGGCTCAGGCCTATCAGCGTCTTTGGCCTGTTTCCACTTGACGATGTTTAGGTTGTTCACTTACGTTGACCATACCATCAAGCCTGGCACCCCAGCCGCATTGACGCTTGCAGTTGTCATCTTCACCTCACGGTTCAGACTATCCATTGCTGGAGGGTTGCGTTGTCCCAGGAGCTTCACACCGAGGCGTTGCCGCTTCCGCATGTCCTGGTAGGCTACTCCTGACGGAACAGGAGGTTTTGTCCTCACTATTTGTGAGTCAAAACAATTACTTATGCGACCTCACGTCGCACCTTGGCAAAGTGGCTTTTGCCGGTTCCGGGCACCCCCAGAATGAGGATTCCCCGGAAAGGCAACCCGGGACGCCGATTCTCGAAGCGGCCGAGCGTCCATTCCTTCAAGTTCTCCAGGCCGCCCAGGGTGTCGAAGGTCTCCTTAAACTGACTGAACTCCAGGGCCGCCGACTTCTTCACCATCTGGGCCTTCAACTCGGTGATGGTCTTAGGATCGAAGCATTTCTGCCGCACCAGGGCCAAAGCCAGGGCGTTCTCGGCTTCCTCCCAGGTGAGCCCCTGGGCCGCATCCAGGACTATATCTTCGTTCCCGGCCTTGACGCCGGTGCTCTCCTCCAGGCCTGCCAGGATGCCCCGCAACTCTTCCCGGGTGGGTAGAGGGAAATCCAGGACCACCACCTCCCGCTCCAGTTCCGGAGGCAGCTTAGCGTCCGGGGAGACCATGACCAGCGTGATCCCTTTGGCCTTATAAGCGGGGAGATTGTTCTGGATTGCCTGGATGACTACTGGCTCTTTTATGGAGAAATGGAAGTTCCGTAAAAACCAGACCGCCTTTTCTTTCCCCCGGGCCGCGATTTGGGGAAGATCGTAAGCGTCCGTTTCTTCCCATTCAGCCCCATTGCCCAGCTCCCGGTAACCCCGCACCAGGTCCCATTGATAAGGGGTTCTCCCGTTGATCTTTTTGACCATGGAGCCGATGAACCGCTCCGGTTCATGTGTCCGCACCATTAAGACCGGGTAACCGGCCTTCAGATAGTCGGTGATCATCGCCTTGTCTCCAAAAAGATGTTGTTACTTTAAAGGTTGTCGAACAGGCCCGGCTCCCGCAGCTCCGGGACAGGCCGGCCCAGGTGCTCCTCCAGCCATAGGGCTACCAGGCGCCGGTGACAGAATTTACCGGGAGCTTCCCAGCACAGCAGGATGGCGTCTTCCCCCAGGTCATCGAAGACCTGACGGGGATCCAGGTTGTCCAGGATCTTCTGATATTCGATCCGGTAGGTCGCCTCGTCCATCTTTAGCATCTCCCGCCGAGGAGCGAGGGCTGGATAAGAACGGCCGCGATAAGCCCCAGGAGCGTGAAAGGCGATGGATACCAGGCGCTCCCCAAATTGATTCTGCCGGTTCAACACCCTGAAGAAAGAACAGGTTTGCACGCTATCTCCTTTCGAGGCACCCGGATTTTTATTCCCAGGGGAAGAAGTTGTCGGCCACATCCAGCCCGGCCAGCCGGGCATCCCAGCTTCCATCGGTGAAAAGCCATTGGATCAACATCGCCTTGCCTCCAGTTTTGATCTTGAGCTTGGCGCTCATAGAGGGGCAGGACCTCCGCCAGAACTCCCACCCCCGCGATCAGAGCCAAATTCAAGTTGAGGTTATAAGATTCACGCTTCCCCAACCCAGCCACTTGAATCACACCCGCCGTTTTCCGTCCCCTTCCTTCCCGGAGTTTCCGTCGCTCCTCCACCTCCAGGCCGCTTCCGCTCAGGGCCAATACTTCGGCTTCCTTGATTCCGCACATCTCAGGGTCAGCCATGCGCTCGGCTTTCAGGGGGCCGATCCCCAGAGTTCTTCGCAGCAAACTCAAAATGCTGTGAGCTGTTAGATTCATCACCAAGCCGCTCAATCGCTGGTCGCTTTCGGTGGCGCCTCCTACCTGCGTCTCACCTGGTTTGATTGGCCGCTCCAGGTGGCCCAGGACCCTCTCACCGCCCCAATTGGCTGGCTGCTGGGAACTTGCCGTTATTTTTCCCCTGGTTGCTATCCCAGGTTGCCCTTATTGTTTGGGCTCCCTCTGGTCTGCCTTCCGGTTTTGGGTGGGGGGAGATTTTTTATGGACCGGTGACTCCCCTGGTCCGTCCCAGAGGGTTATTTGGTGGCGCCTTTGACGGCTTGGGTTTATTCGATGGGGCTACCTCCTTTTTTCTGAGAGATGGTTTACTTGTCAATTAATAATAGATGCACGCAACGTGCCTAAGTGCCTAATAACACTCACAATATATATAATAATAGCTTAGTGCGTTTAGGTAGTTACGCTTGCTTGTTGTTTTTATTACACTCGCTCTTATCGTAACTGCCCATAATGACAAATAATTATACATCACCAATCTCACCGCAACAGCCGGGCCTTTTTTATAATACGTGATAATAGTTACACGGTTAAAATAATTAGACAGTCACGTGGACTGCATACAATTATTTGAACCAGTTAGACAATCGGCACAATCATAAGCACCATACCTGTTACCTAATAAGCCCTAAGCGTTATTATGGCCATAAGGCAAAACTCCACCATCGCCCATTGTTATTGGGTTTCCCTGCGACGTTATTTAGTGGATATAAATAATGTCGTTAGCGCAGCTTAAATAACGTACATCGCCAAGTTGGATTCCTTATAAATCAACCTCAGGCAGCCTCCGGCCCATCCTCAAACGGATCCGACACCACATGTACATCGATGTCGAACTCTTTATAAATCAGGCCTTCTTGGGAGGGCTTGTAGCACAACATCTCCGAAAGCCAGGTGTCCCGGGAAACTTTGCGCTTTTCGGAAATCGCGTCCTCGATGCTGTAGAAGCCGTCGGCGTGGCGGGCCTTGCCCTGGCAATCCTCTAAGAGTGGGCAGGTTTCACACTCCCGCCACTCCTGGCATTTCTCCATCACATCGAAGACACACCACTTATAGACTTTGTAGCCGCTGACGGCCGCCTCCTCGATCACCCGATTCATCAAGCCGTAAGCCTTGTGCATGGTCGAGTAGATTTGCGTGCTGGCCCGGATGCTCCGCTTGGTTTTGGGAATCAGCAGCGCTGCCTCGTAAATCCGATCATCACATTCATCCACTTCATCAAGCTTGAGCTTCTGGGGGTGGGGGCCCCGGACGGATTTCATGGACGCGGTCAAGATGTTGATGTTGGAACCGTTGATCGTAGCCGTTCGTGCTGCCAGCATCTCTCCTTCGGTCAAATACTGAAAATCCTCGGTCACCAGTCCCCAGCCGTCGCCTTCCCCGGTAAGGTGCTGGTACATTTTTTTGCTTTGTTCCAAGGAACCGCCCAATATCTTGGTGGCGCACTCAGGCTTGAAAACGGTATCCAGCCAGGTGGCCAGGGCCCCCAGGAGGGTCTTGCCGCCGCCGCGGTTGGCCCAGCATACCGAGTCCTGAACCTCCTCGAAGAAGCTGTCTATGATGTATTGGGCCGGCGGGGTATGTTCGGGGCAGACGTGCACCCGGGGAATTCTCAAACCCCAGAAGCTCTCGATGAACTCCAGCAGTTCCTCGGGGCTCTTGAATCCTTCCTGGCGGTAATGCTCGATCAGGTTCCGGCGCAGCAGAGACATATCTACTTCCGTGATCTGGCCAGTCATTTTCATAAAAATTTCAAGGTTCCGGTGATTTTTCCTTCCGCTCCCTAACCTTCTTCACGAGAGCTAAGGAGTCGGCCCTGACTTCATCATCTTTCAGATCCTCTGGGGTAATGAGGCCCACGTTCACCTGGTCCGGCACTTTCTTCATGAGACCTGCTTCTTGCAAGAGCTTCTTGATCTCCTTCCGGGCGTCCCGGGCCGCGTTCAGGTATGCTACCGCTATAGTGCTATTGGCGGGCGCCTTGGCGAATTTTCGAAGCGCCTCCCTTTCCATTTCTTCAAAAACTGTCAGGGTCTCGCCGATATTTCTTTCTGAATCAGATTCGGTGGCCAGCAATTTATAGAGGTCACCGGCACGGATCAAGAGACGGTAAACTTTGCGCTCGGGGACGCTTAAATAAAGGGCGATCTGGGAGATGGTCATTTTTTGACGGCGCAGCGATGCCGCCAAAAGTGCTTGCTCGTTTAATTCGTCGCGCCTCCCCATGATATCCCCCTAAACCTGACAGATTTATGTCAGGGTTAGGCTCCTTGCCAGCCGCCGTAAAAATACCGAAGTCCGTCAGGGCCGTGGTGCATACCCTTCCCGGGTTCATGCTTCTCCTTGTGCTGGATCTCTAAGACAAGGCTGACGGGTTGCTCCCTTTTGCGGTCATTGGGAGCATAAAATTTCCTGGTGCAGTCAGGGGCAAACACCAGTCCCATACGGCCCTGGGTCATCCTGGAGGTCTTGAGCCACTGATTAAGAACTTCTTCCCCCCAATTAACTGGCCGCCGAGGACCGGAGATCAAGCCCTCCCTGCCAAAAACCAAGGAATAAGCCCGGAGCATATCCGGCGCTGAAGGGTCACCCCAACCACTGGTGAGGAGGCCGTATCCCCTCTCTCGATGAATGGCTAGGGCGATACGGGCGTTTTCGTCCGGGGTCCGGAGCCATTGGTAATGGGCATAGAGAACCAAAACCCTCTCCCATTTCCGGTCGGGCTGCAGCCAGATCGTGACGTTGGGATTCCGGAAGCCTTTATCAAGCCCAAGGTAAAGGTCCAGGTACGGATTATAAAAACGGTCTGGGGTCACTTCTTCATCTCCCCGGGCTTGATCCCGAACTGGTTCAGGAGTTGGCCGGCCGCCTCTTTCTTCAGAACGCTTTCGGCCAGGTGGTTAAGGCTGCCGTCCGGTAAGATGATCTCGTTCCCTTTCAAGACTTTCCAGCCTTCCATGACCTGGAGAGCGTCTGCCTGGGCCAGTTCCGCCCAGCCCTGGAAATCTATCTTGGTTTTCTCCCAGAGGTTTTCCAGGTCTACCTCTTGGCCCGGAGGTGGGGGATCGGGGAGCTGTCGCCGCACCTTGGGCCAGGCTGCGGCCAGGCTCATGAGGACTGGGTCCCGGACCATGAGGGCCACGCCCTGATAGTTTTCGGCAGCCCGATGAATCAGGAGGGCGTTATCCCAGCTCATCGAATTCTCTCCAAGATTTTGTTGGCCAGTCGTCGCCAGCCTCCCCAAACGGGAAGAACCATCTTCCCCCACCTGGTCTCATGCTCAACATTGAAAAGTGCCAGCGTCAAAATCCAGCCCAAAATTATTACCGGAGCAAAGTAGTCGGAGACTTTGCCGCGATAGAGCAAAACATCTCTATTGCTTGTCTGAGCTTCCATCCGCCGCCTCCTCCTTCATCATCTCCTCCAACCCGATCCGGGCCAGTTCCAGCAGTTTCAGAAAAGCCGCGGCGCTGTTCTTAATCTGGCAGCGTTTCTTGATCTTGACCACCAGGTCGAAAAAGGTATCAAAGGTGTTCAGGTGGGCCAGGTAAACCACGTCCCCAGCGAAGGCCACTGCCGTTTCTTTGAGAAGCTGGTCCAGGTCCTCGATCTCTTCAGGCAGGAACATGAAATTAGCCAGTTTATATTGGAGCCTCTGCTCGGAGATGGCGGCGAACTTGATCCCTTCCAGGCTCTTGATCGTCTCCGAATCCAGTCCGGCGTAAAGCCTGGCCTGGACGTTCTTGATGCTCTCCCACAACTCTTTTAGAATCACCAGGTCGTCCTGGCCGCAGATGGCGTTATGGGAAAGCTGGATCCCCAGCTTCTCATCGTCGGTCTTCTCATCAGCCACCACCATCACCAGAATCTGCTCCAGTCCTGCCTGCCGGGCCGCCATGGTGCGGTGATTGCCGGAGAGTACCAGGAGTTTGCCGCCATTCTCCTGGTAGCAAAGTGGAACGGAAGACAGGTTGCCGTCCTTCTTGACGTTCTCCACCAGGGCTTGAAACTGTTCGGCCTTCATGTACCTGGCATTCTTATCCAAGAGGTTCAACTCTCCCGGGTTCACCAACTCCAGGCGGTAAGGAAACAGACCCGCCAGTTTCTCGTTGAGCAGGTTTAGGACTTCTCGTATTTCTTCAGCCATAAGGGGATAACCTCGCTTAGTTTGCGGATGCCCATCTCGGTTGAGTAAACCAGCTTGCCCTCGTCTCGCCGGGCCAACTTAAACAGACCCCGGTATTTCATGGACACCGGCTTATCGGTGAACACCATGGTGGTGCAGGAGGGGAGTTCCGCCAGGAGCTTTTCTTCCATCATCCGGCGAATCTCCCTGGTCTGAATTACCAGGAGGAGGAGCTTTGCCAGCCGCCGGTAGCGGGTGGAATTGACCACGAAGTCGGCCAGGAGGTACACATCCCCCCGTCCCTGCATCCTGGCGAAGATCAGAAAGCCGAAGACCTTCCCATCCACGGCCACTGCAAATGGAGCATCCCCATCCGCAGGAATCCCCACGCCCTTGGACAGATAAACGTCCCGGTAGTAATTCACCACGGCGTTGCTGGTGGGGGCTATGGTGAGCTGGGAGGCCGGGGTGATCTCGTCTTCATCCGATAGCCTGGCAAAGGGCACGAACTGGGAGCGGCGTTGCTGTTTAAGGACCGCCAGCCGCAGGGCTGCCATGTTGGAATAGATATAAACCGGCTTCATACGGGCCTTGCGCACCACGGCCACCATGGGCAGGCCCGGGTACACCTGGTCGTCCAGGTAGAGGTAGTCCCGCTCCATCATCTTCAGGATGGTCCGCTTCTTTCGCACCTCGTCAATGATCTCGTAGCTAGGCTCATTCCATTTAAAGATCTCCCCCAGGCGTTTGAACATCCGCTCGTAGCCCCCGGCGTAGGTGGGCAGAAAGGCGATGGCCACGGCCTCTTTCGGGATCTCGTCTAGAAGGTCGAAAATATCCTTGCCGGTGTATCCTTCCAGGCGGATTCCCTGCTTGCGCTCCCGAAGCCGCTCTACCGTGGCCTGGTGGAACCGAGAAAAGTTCTGGCGGTAATGGCTCCAGTGGCGGGCCTTGAAGGCATTATTCGCCTTCTCGTATTTCAGGGCCTCCAGGAGCACCATCACGGCGGCGGCCTTGCCCTCCACATCCTCCATGTAGGCTTCGAGCCACTTGTAATCTTCTTCCCGGATGGAGAGATCAAAAGCCTGGTCAGCCAGATAGGCCCCCAGGACGCCGGAGTAAAGAGAAACATCGTTCCCCCAAATCTTGGCTTTGGGAGCGTAGCGGGAGAGGAGCTGCTCCACCGTAAAATTGCCGGAGCAGCCCACGTAAACCTGTCGGCCATTGAAGGCGGCACCGTTGTTTCCGAGCCATTTCCTGGTTTCAGCGTTTATTGAGCCGATGAAAGACATCTATCATTCCTCTGCCTTGGAGCGGGTAGGTGGAGTCGAACCACCGGCGATCAGGTGGGCCCTGATGCCCCTACCAAGGTCCCCGCCGATAAATTTCTGAGCCAATCTGCGTGGCGCCGGAGTTTCGGATTCAGCTCCTCCACCAGGATACCGGTATGCTTCCTGAGCCAGGCCGCCACCACCCGACGATGACAGAACTCCCCTGGGGCTTCCCAGCAGAGCAGGACAAAATTGTCATCGCCCAGATCCCGGATGATCTGGTAGGGGTCCAGCTTGTCCAGAACCTGCGCCCGATAGAGCGGGATGAAGGTGGCCTCATCTATGATTTTGATGAGTGGCCGCGGTGGGGCCAAAACGGTGCACCGGGTTCCCCGCCAATCCCGGGGCACTCCGAGGGAGATGGCCACCGCCTGAGAAAGATGCCCGGCGATTTTGAAATTTGAAGTGAAAATCATGCAGCAGCCTCCAACAAATCCTTTTTCAGGTAGTAGGGTTTGCCCAATCTGGTGAGCCTTTCTTCCATCTCCCCCTTGAATCTTCGCCAGTCGATCTCCTTGGCCAGGGGGTGATAGTTGAGTTTTCCGACCTTATAGAGGTCAACAAATTCATGGGTCGCTTCCAGGAGCCGATAGACCGCCTCCGGGTCGATGACCGGCTCGAAAGATACCCAGGTCTTGAGGCCGAGCTTTTTTGCCATGGAGAGCGAGTCAATCCGATCTTCAGGCAGGGCGGCGTCAGGTTCCCATTGCCTGCTGGTTTCATTGGTGTCATGGGTAAGGGTGACACTCCAGGCATTGGCAGGGTTCAGGGTTAAAAGGTCGCTATCCCTTTTCAGCCCCCACGTTCCTCCCTTGGTTAAAATGGTGGCCGTGAGGTTGTGAGCCATGAGTATCTCCAGGGCCACACGAGTTATCCGAGCCTCTTTTTCTATGGGCTGGTAGGGATCGCTGGTGAATGACAGCAGGATTTCCCGCTTGTCTCCCGCCATTAAACCGGCCTGTTCTTCCAGGTCCTCCAGGATTCCCGGCCGGGGTTTGATGAAGGTGGGATCATGAAACACCTCCCGGTCTGCAAAAGTGGCAGTGGGGGCGAAACAATAGAGGCAGCCATGAAAGCAGCCCCGGTAAAGGTTCAGGGCCAGGGGCGCATATTCTCGGGCCTTGCCACGGGGTTCATAAATTACCGTCCTTTTCATAGCCACCTCACTCGCGGGGTTACCTCGGTCGCCAACCCCAAGATCAGGAAATGCAGCGCCCCGATCCCGTAATTGTCCATGTCCAGGGGTTTGTCCCGAAACGGCCGGCGAGGGTCCCGCTCCGGCATCCGGTACTTCGAAAACTCCTGAACGGTCTTGGGGCAGTCCCGAGAAAAGGTGATGGCGCCGGGAAGTCCTTGCGCATGATTGCCTAACCGTTTCCCCAAGAGGTTCCGGGCCAGGGCCAACTCCTCTGGAGCCGCCACCGTCCACAGCCTTTGTTTCCGCATCCGCTTGATGAACTCCGGTTCCTTCGGGTCGCAGTAGAATTTCTTGATCTTCAACTCCTGGGCCCAGGCCTTGGCGATAGGCAAAAGGTCGTCAAAGTAAAAGCTCTCCTCGTATAGCTCCCGGAAGATGTGGAGATGGTCCTTGGGGGCCGGGATGTATTTTCCGGCCACCATGACGGTCGGGTTTTCCATGCCCCATTTGATGCCGACGTATACTCTGGGTTTGGGTTCTTCCATGTCATCCCTGCAGGCTTTGGTAATAATCGAGGTTAGTCAGCACCCACCGGCCGGTGTTATCCTTCTTGGCCGGAAACCTGCCGTCCCTGAGTAGCTTCCTAACTCTGTCGGGGTGCATCTCCAGGAATTTGGCGATAGCCTTGATTCCCCGATAGAACTGGATCGGCACGGTGATGGTCGGCTGAAGGCTGGTGGAGGAATCCATTAAAACAGCCCCCTCAAGATGGCCTTATCCATCGTCTCAATCTCGATCTCCCACCTGGCCGGGTTGCCGTAATATTTTCCGGTCCCCGGGAGGTATTCCACGACCTGCTTATCATCCTGCCAAAAAACACCCTTACACACGTCCTTGAGGTTCTTGATGCAGTTGTCCAGGTCCGGCTTGGTGGTGGGCCGGATCTCCCCGGCCAGGGCCGCGGCCTGCCATTTCTTGGACTTACTCTTGGGGATGGGCAGAAATGCCTTGATCCCCAGCACCAGGGGACCTTTAAGGGGCTCCGGCGGCCGGTGGGCATACATCAGGGCAAGGAGCTTTTCCTCTTCCAGGAGTTGCTCCTCGTCCTTGCGGGGTTTCCCGGCAATGGCCCTGCCGCCCACCAGAAAGGCCCGGCCCCGGGCCCGCTTCTGTCCTTTGGGTTCCAGGTTGATGGTACATTTCACAGGTTTGGCCTCCGATAATGGTTCCAAGCGATTCTAAACCGGGTGATGACTCCCCCGAGCCAATCCCAAATCCCCAGGATAGCCAGGCCGGTGATCGCGGCAGCGATAACACCCAGCCCGGCGGCGTACCCGAGTTTGAAGGCTTCGAACATTGTCGAACCTCACCTGGGGGCAACGTTGACTGCTTGCAGCCCTTTGAGTCCCTGGCTCACCTCGAATTCCACCTGTTGGCCTTCCTTCAGGGTCTTGAAGCCATTGCCCTGGATGGCGCTGTAGTGCACGAAAACATCGGACCCATTGTCCCGGCCGATAAAGCCGTAACCTTTGGTTTCATTGAACCATTTGACCTTGCCGATTTCTTTCACTCTCGTTTCCTCCTAGGGGTAGATTATTTTTGCCACCTGCGATCCTTGCCAAGCAGGGTCAGGGTTTCGCCCATACCGGCGATCCGGGAAGCTATGCGCTCTCCAAAATCCCCGTAGTGTTCCGCCACCCGGTCCAGGGAGAAGTTGCTGGTGATGACGGTGGGCAGCCGGTGACCGGCCCGGAAATCCAGAACGTCGTAAAGGGCCTCTTGGACCAAGGGAGTGTCCCGTTCCGCTCCCAAGTCGTCGATCACCAGGAACCGATACCGGGAAAATGCGCTGATAATTTCTGATGCCGTCAAGTTGTAAGAGTTGCGAAAGGAGTCCCGCAGCCGGTTCATCAGATCTACACAGCGGATAAAAACTTTACTAGCTTCTCCCCGGGTTTGTATTTCCCGCGCCAGATAGGCCGCTGCCAGATAGGTTTTCCCCACTCCTGCGCTGCCGTAAATAAACACGGGCGGTGTCTCCGGTGGCTCATGAAAGTCGCTAAGGCGAGCTTTCAGATGGATCGGGTACACCCCCTTGTCCAGAAGGATTCGCTGTAGGGCCTGCTCCTCCTGTTCCGGGGTCGGTGGCGAAGGTGCGGCCGATGGAGGCATATTTTCCAGGATCCGCTCGATTCGGGCTTTTATGGGCTCCAAACCGGAGCTTGTCTTTTCCACCGTTTCCTCCAGCTCTGAAGTCATGGTCATAATTGCCCTCCAGCACTTTCAAACAGTTGGTGTCGCTTCGCATGAGAAAATCGAAAGTCAGCCAGGGCTTGTTCAGCGCCTGGACCTTCTCGAACAGCCGCCCCCACCAATCGGGATCGCCCCTTTTGCGCAGGCGCAGGCCAGCCTTTTTCCGGCGGTCATCAGTAAGCTCGGATACCATGGGCCGGCAGCCCAGGTCGTTCCAGAGTTTCACCAAGCTGGCAGGACCGAACTTGGCATTGGTCTGCTCAAGCACTTTCTCCGACCCGCCGCCTCTGTCCGAAGCAGGTTTGGCAGGCTCGGGTAAGGTCGCCGCGTCGCTGGTCGGCGTAGCCGGGTCGGCGACACAGGCGCTAGCCTGTTTAGCCTGTGAGTGTGAGTGTGAGTGTGGGGAAAACTTTGTCTGACCTTCTTTGGAAGGTGTTCGACCATGATTCGAACATTCTTCGGATACTGTTTTGTTTCTGTTTTTCCTTTTAGTGTACGTGTCAGCCCTTTCCTGCAATTTGGGCACATAGACCCTTTGCTCGTTTTCCCAGGTGGACTTGTCTATCAAGCCGACCTCAGCCAAGGCCGATAGAAATTCAAGCAGATAATCCATGGGGCACCTGAGGCGGTAGGCCAGAAGATCGAGAGTGAAATCTGGTGGCAGGTCAAAAGTTTCCTTACTGGTTCGGTCCTCTCCCAATCGTCCGATTACCTCATACAACCGCCAGACCCGGCCGTAAGCGGCGAAAAAGCCATCTCCCGCCTGGGCATGGTAGTGCATCTCCAGTTTTTGGAACTTTTTATTGAGCTCACAGTCGGTCTGGTGTTCAAACCATTTCATCTTGCCTTGCGTCCCTCCTCGGGTCCGTTTTCAAAAAAATCCCCAGAGGGCGCGCCGCCCCCTGGGGATACCGAGGAAAATAGAGAAATGGATTAACCCCTGGCTGCATTGCAGCCGCAGACCGGATTTGGGGAGCGGGCCTATTCTTTACTTCCTGGACTGCGGAAGCGGGGCAGTCTCCCAAATCCCTGATCTTAGGGCTCTGGTGAAAAAGCGAAATGGGGTACGAAAAAAATCGGCAACGGAAGAAACGACGAAATGCCGGGGACGGATTCAGAAAGACTAATGAAAGGAGACGTGAAAAAATAAATCCCCGTCCGGGGACAATCCTGGGGACAGCTTGGGGACAGCTTTTTGAGGGGGTGCTGCTACAAAAATTGTGAAGAAAAACAGTTAGTTGGTATGGCGTCCCCAACCGGATTTGAACCGGTGTTGCCGGCGTGAAAGGCCGGTGTCCTGGACCAGGCTAGACGATGGGGACGCTTGCGGGTGCTTTTATTGGTAATGCGCTGATGGTTTTAGAAAATTTATTACCTCTGGTTCTCTATCTCATTTCCTTAAATAACCATTTGGTGGGCCGTGTTGGATTCGAACCAACGACTCTCTGCTTAAAAGGCAGATACTCTACCGACTGAGTTAACGGCCCAAACGTCTAAATTTAACCCCCGCCAAAAAAGTTGTCAAGGGTCTCAGGAGGCGGATTTTGCACCTTGGGAGCCGGGAAACCGAGTTTTTGCCTGGTCCATCCTGCCTCTCCAGCCACTTATGGCCGGGGAAAACCACTGAGCCGACGTTATCCATGGAGCATGCGAAACAAAGGGCATCTTATTGAATTATCTGAGCAATATAAACAGTCAAAAGATGGGGGTTTGGCGATCAGGCTGGAAAGCCTGGGATCCCAGGCTCTTTGCAGCCTGGTGAATCATCCGGGTGAGGATGGCTCCGGAAAAATCCTCTCTTGAATTTAGGGAACTCCTGATAAAACCAAAAGACGGGAGCCGGGGCCCTCATCGGTTTAATCCGGCCCTTAGCGGCTACCCCCCACATTTTTCAGGGTTTCCAGCCGGGGGCGGCAATGGAGGTCAAGGACCCCCGGCCCCCTTTTTCAAACCCCTCCAAGGCAGCCAGTGTCCGGGCCAGCAAGGTGGCATGCAGCGCCGGGGTGGAGGCGGTGGCGTTCACCCGCAGGATCCGGGGGTCCGGCAAGGTCTCATAAATAGCCGCCACCCGCTCCAGGTAAGGGAGCAATTCGCTCACCTGGCGTGGCCGTTGGAGGCGAGCCAGGGCCTGGGGCACGGGTATCAGGAGCAGAAACACCAGATCCGGCCGGGGCGCAAAGGCCTCATTGGCAGCCAAAATCTCCCCAGGGTCCAGGCCCAAAGCACCCTGGTAGGCCACGGAGGAGTAATAGTAGCGGTCGGTGATGACCATCCGGCCCCCGGCCAGGGCGGGCTTAATGACCTGATCCACGTGTTCCCGGCGGTCGGCCAGGAAGAGGTCCAGCTCTTCTAAGGGGCTCAGGTTCCGGGTGGGTCCTTGCAAATAACGGCGCAGCTTCTGCCCCGCTGGGCCGGAGGAGGGCTCCTGGGTAAGAAGCACTTCCCGGCCCTGCTGCAGCAGGGACACGGCCAGGAGTTTAGCCTGGGTGGTCTTACCCGAGCCGTCCACCCCTTCCAGGGCCAGGAGAAATCCCCGCCCCATCTTCAGGCGCCGCTACCAGACCTCTGGGAAGGCCGCGTTGTCATAAAGGTATTCCACTTTTTCCTTGTGGCTCAACTCCATCTGGGCCATTTTCTCCAGGAAGTCCTGAATCTCCCCCGGGGGCTGCAGCGCCGCCAGGCTCCGGTAAAAATTGTAGGAGCCCTCCTCCCGTTTCATGGCAATTACCAAGGCCTCTTTGGGGGACAGGTCATCAGTGAAGGCCGGGGCCTTGAGCATCTCGGCCAGGTGGACGTTCTGGGCCTGGCCCACCAGCTTGCAGCCCTCGGCGGTGAAGCAGGATTGTAAAAAGGCCTTGTGCTCCAGCTCATCTTTGGCCAGATATTCAAAGGTTTCTTTAGTATCCGCGTGGCTCACCAGGCTGGCCATACGCAGGTAAAACTCATGGGACAGCTCTTCCTGGGCGATGGCATTGTTGATGATAGCGAGAAGTTCCGTATCCATAAGATTTTCCTTCCGCTTAAAAGGTCTGGCGTTAATTACCGCTTCACCTCAATAGAAAGTTTATTAAGTGATTATATCGCATAATGCCCCCAACCTGGAATGGTTGGATTTCTATGAAAGATATCACTGCAACCCAATGTTTATATTTAAATTTATTTCATCCAATTTACTACTATGGTATTTACTATATCGTATGCAATGATTTTTTATACCCTTATTCTACTTATGATAGCTATAAAATTTGACGGAAGATAGATATGAGTTGGAGGTATTAACTGCAGATTTAAATAAAAATATATTTTATTATGATCATTGAGGTTGACATAAAGTTATGTTTTCAATTAGAGTTCTTATTTCAGATTCAATTGCATCTCGCCTTTTATCATCACAATTATGTGCTATAAAATGATATTTTTCTATTGTATTAATTGTTAGCAAATCTCCTTTAGATTTTAGATCCATGAAAATTTCCTTTTTCTCATCAGCTAATTTGGTAGGACCGAATGTATATCTTCCTGTCTTATTTATTTCAAAGGGAGGGTGAGGATCACTTATCCAACAACCTTTTTTGTCGGTAATCATAAAGTGGCCGGGGAATTTATCCATTTCCTCTTCAGGTACAATATATATTTCCATTCCTCTATTTTCTAATGCTAATCTAAGCATTTCCTTAGTTTCAACATCGCAATTGGGTTTCATGATAATTTTAATTTCAATTTTCTTATCTAATATTTGATTAATGGCAGTCAAAAAATATTTACTATTCCATAATACTGAATTTAATTCCCCCATCTTTAAATAAATGAAACTGTCGGCACTATTCATAAAAGATATTCTTTTTTTCAAAATCTTAAGTCTATCGGTTGCATTATCTGATGACTGTTCTCTAAAATAAAACCACCCATAAAATCTGCCTCTTACGAGGATTGGTTTGATCAAATTGTAATATAAAAGAAATGCCGAAGCAAGCAAGATAAAAGAAAATATCTGTAACAAAATACTAAAGTATCCTGCTAGTGAAAGAAACAAAACAGGAGAAGTTATGTAGATAATCATTATAACTAGAAAGAGAATATCAACTGGGCTCCACAATAAATATCCTCGCATCGTATCCCAGAAGATAATATTTCGCTCTTCATCTGCCCATAATGATATTCTACTCATTATTTATTTTCCTCACTTGGGAAAGATTTTGGTTCAGAAAAGAAGGCTATCAGATTTCTTATTATTAAAGTAATACCACTGGCAATAAATAAAGATATTAAAGTAATATTCTTGATGTTAATGATAACATCAATAGTGCTATTTCCATCAGGAAATACTTTTTTAAAATAATTAAATATTAGTGAAGTAAAATATATTGTCAATATTGTCACAATAGATACGCATACAATTTTAACTATAATTAATAATGTTTCATACAATATATTTCGCAATGTAAATCTTTGAATAGATAGCCCAACTGGGAAAAGAAAGTAATAAAAACGTGTGAGTAATTCCTTAATTTTGTTATTATTATTTTCTTCCATTGGAATAAATCAGAATCAAGAGCATTCGATCGTAAAAAATGGGGCCCGTGAGTTCCACCAATCCATGGGATTGTTATCATTAAGATTTTAAAAAAATTTTTTAGCATATATAAAACCTCCCTGCAAATATTTTTTTACATATATTTTAAAAAATATGCCAACTTTTTTGTAGAAAGCACGCCGACAGAGGGGAGCTTACCTATTGTACAATCGGTATTTTTTATCATAAAAGTCAAATAATTAAGTTGGTCCCTTCCTCTTTGGATAAAAATACAAGGTCATGAAGATCTCTGAGCCCAGGTCAGGCTAATAATTATTGGAAAAGTAATCTTCAGAAGAGGGAATACAGCCTCTTCCGAAGATTACTTGTTTGACTAGTTCAAGTCGCCTTGATCTCGATGGCCTTGGGCTTGGCCTCTGCTTTTTTGGGGCAGGAAATGCTCAGGACGCCTTGTTTATAGCTGGCCTCGATCTTGTCGGCCTCCACGGCCGCGGGCAGCTTTAAGGAACGGGAGAAAGAGCCGTAGCTTCTTTCCACCAGGTGGTAGTTCTCTTTTTTCTCTTCCCGCTCCGACTTCTTTTCGCCTTTGATGGTGAGGACGTCACCGGAAAGAGAAATTTCAATATCGTTGGCCTCCATCCCGGGGACTTCGGCCTTGATTTCCACCTTGTCCGCGCTTTCCGAGACATCCACCGCGGGCGCCCATTCCGCTTCCATAGGCCGTAAGGCCCGGCGGCCGGGGCCGAAGAAATCATCCCAGAGGCGATCCATCTCCCGGCGCAGGCGAGAGACCTCCCGAAACGGCTTCCACTCCATAATATCAGGCATAAGACACCTCCAAACTTGTCCTATGATTAAGTGTACTTCTATTAAATTAATAGTGATAAGCCTCCGGGCTGTCAACTCGGAGGCCGATAAATTGCCGGAGAATCTTCTTGAATTCGCCGCCGAAGGATGGTAGATAAATAAGAGCCGCCAGGGGCAACCCTATGACTCGATTGCCAGCTTCCCAAATAGCAAACCGCCTCCTTATCCGCTAAGGAGGTTTTTTTTTGCCGACCAAGGAAGGATTGGTTTATGGAATTCCGGCGTAAAGACCTGTTGGGCATCGCCGACCTGGAACCCGAAGAGATCAGCCTCATTTTGGAGACCGCCGCCTCTTTTAAGGAGATCTCCACCCGGCCCATTAAAAAGGTGCCTACTCTCCGGGGTAAGACGGTGGTGACCCTGTTTTATGAGCCCAGCACCCGCACCCGCATGTCCTTTGAGATCGCGGCCAAACGCCTTAGCGCCGACACCCTGAATCTGACGGTGGCGGCCTCCAGCGCGGTCAAGGGGGAAACCCTGGCGGACACGGCTCATAACCTGGAGGCCATGGCCCCGGACGTCCTGGTTATCCGCCATGCCACCAGCGGCGCGCCCCATTTCCTGGCCCAACGCCTGCAGTGCGGGGTGATCAACGCCGGCGACGGCCTCCACGAGCATCCCACCCAGGCCCTGTTGGACCTCCTCACCATCCAGGAGGCCAAGGGCCGCCTGGACGGCTTGAAGGTGGCCATCATCGGTGATATCGCCCATTCCCGGGTGGCCCGCTCCAATATTCACGCCCTCACCAAGATGGGCTCCCGGGTGACGGTGGCCGGCCCCGCCACCATGCTGCCCCCCTTCCTGGAGACCCTGGGCGCCCAGGTCACCACTTCGCTGCTGGAGGCGGTGCGGGATGCGGACGTCATCATGATGCTGCGCCTGCAACTGGAGCGCATGGGCCAGATGTTCCTCTCCACCTTAAGGGAGTACAGCCAGTTTTTCGGGTTGGCCCCCAAACACCTGGAGTTGGCCAAAGAAGACGTGATTATTATGCACCCCGGTCCCCTCAACCGGGGGGTGGAAATTTCTCCGGAAGTGGCCGACGGCCCCCATTCCCTGATCCTGGAACAGGTAACCAACGGGGTGGCGGTGCGCATGGCCGTGCTCTATTTCTTGATCGGAGGAGAAAAAGGGTGAGTCTCTTAATCAAAGGCGGGCTGGTGGTGGACCCTTCCCAGCACTTGGAGGACCCCCGGGACTTGCTGGTGGAGGGAGGTAAAATCGTCGCCCTGGAACCCCCAGGCCAGATCCCGGAGGAAGGACGGCGGGTCATTTCCGCCTCGGGGTTGGTGGTGACCCCCGGTTTAGTGGACATGCACGTCCACCTCCGGGAACCGGGGGAGGAATACAAAGAGACCATCGAGTCCGGCACCCGGGCCGCCATCCAGGGAGGCTTCACCGGGGTGGCCTGCATGCCCAACACCAAGCCGGTGAACGATAACGCCGCGGTGACCCGCCTCATCCTCACCCAGGCCAAGGCTGCGGGTTACGCCCGGGTTTATCCGGTGGGGGCCGTCTCCGTGGGCTCTCAAGGCCAGTCTCTCAGCGAATATGGCGATCTCAAGGCCGCGGGCGTGGTGGCCGTGACCGACGACGGGCGACCGGTGTCCAACGCCATGCTCATGCGCCGGGCCCTGGAATACGCCCGCACCTTCGATCTCCCCGTCATCTCCCACTGCGAGGACCTGGACCTCGCGGCTGACGGCGTCATGCACGAAGGCCCCGTCTCCTTGCAGTTGGGCCTGAAAGGCATTCCCGCAGCCGCGGAAGAGGTCATGGTCTACCGGGACCTGACCCTGGCCCGCCTCACCGGCGCCCGGCTGCACATCGCCCACGTCAGCACCGCCGGCAGCGTGGCCATCATTCGCCTGGCCAAGGCCATGGGCCTGCCGGTCACCGCCGAGACCGCGCCCCATTACTTCACCCTGACGGAGGAGGCGGTCCGGGGCTATGACACCCACGCCAAGGTCAACCCGCCCTTGAGGACCGACATGGACGTCCAGGCCATTAAAGAAGCGCTTAGGGACGGGACCCTGGACGCGGTGGCCTGCGACCACGCGCCCCACAGCTCCCTGGAAAAAGAAGTGGAATTCACCGCCGCAGCCTTCGGCCTCATCGGCCTGGAAACCTCCTTAGGTCTCACCCTGAAGCTGGTGCACAACGGCGCCCTAAACTTAAGCCAGGCCATCGGCGCCCTCAGCACCAACCCCGCGGCTATCCTGGGCATTACCGGCGGCACGTTAAAAAAGGAAGCTCCGGCGGATATTACCTTGATCGATTTAAACCGGGAATGGACCGTGGACGCTAACACCTTCGCCTCTAAATCCCGGAACTGCCCCTTTAATGGCTGGACCTTGAAAGGCAAAGCCGTGATGACTATCCTGGGGGGAAAAGTGGTCTGGCAGGATAAGGGCAGGGGTTAGGGGTTAGGGGCAATACGGTTCACTTAAGCGGTTTTAGGAATCGGTGGGCAGTGCCCACCCTACGTTATGTCATTCTGAACGGAGCGAAGCGGAGTGAAGAATCTCTGCTTTTCCAGGAAGTTAGAGATTATTCGGTCGCCTCCGGCTCCCTCAGAATGACAAGAAACATGGCTTCTTTTCATCTCGACTCGCTTAAGTGAACAGCATTGCCCCTAATCCCTAACCCCTGAGGTTAATATGCCCAGCCAAGTCTTCTTTATGGACCTTCGGGCTTCCGTCAAGGAGCCCAATTCTAAAAAATTCCAGCAGTTGCTTGATGCGGTGGATTTGAAGTCCATCGTTCAGCGGAAGAAAAAGCGGCCGTTGATGGCCGTGAAGCTCCATTTCGGGGAGAAGGGCAACACCGCCTTTATCCGCCCCAATTTCGTGCGTTGGGTGGTGGACGCCCTGTGGGAGCAAGGGGGCCGGCCTTTTTTGACCGACGCCAATACCGTCTACGTGGGCACCCGGTCCGAGGCGGTGAGCCACCTGACCACGGCCATTGAAAACGGCTTCGCCTACGCGGTGGTGAAAGCGCCCCTGGTCATCGCCGACGGTCTCACGGGCAAGGCGGAAGTGGAGGTGCCCATTAAGAAGAAGCATTTTCAGACCGTCTTCCTGGCGGAGGGGTTGTGGGAGGCGGAGGGGATGGTGGCCATGACCCACTTCAAGCTCCACGAAATGGCAGGGTTCGGGGGCGCTCTGAAGAACCTGGCCATGGGGGGCGCGTCCCGCCGGGGGAAACTGGCCCAGCACTCCAACATCTCCCCCAAGGTGACCGAAAAGAAATGCACGGGATGCGGGGATTGTGTCGCCCACTGCGCCCAGGAGGCCATCAGCATCAATCCGGAGACCGAGAAGGCGGTGATCGACCCGGCCAAATGCGTGGGCTGCGGGGAGTGCATCCTGGTCTGCCCTTACGCCAACATCCAGATTCAGTGGAACGAATCCATCCCCGTTTTCCTGGAAAAGCTGGCGGAGTATGCCTACGGAGTGATGCAGAGCAAGCGTGACCGGGCCGTATTCTTAAGCTTCATCACCCAGGTCTCCCCGGCCTGCGACTGCTACGGCCACAACGACGCGCCCATCGTCGGCGACATCGGCGTCCTGGCTTCCCGGGACCCGGTGGCCATCGACCAGGCGGCCGCGGACCTGGTGAACCAGGCCCAGGGCCTGCCAGGCTCGGCCTTGAAAGAGTTGGGCGCCGGCACCGATAAATTCAAGGACATCTACCCCCAAATTGATTGGCCCTTGCAGTTGGCCTACGCCGAAGAACTGGGACTGGGAAGCCGGGAGTACGAGTTGGTGAAAATATAAGGCGCGTTCTTGACGTCTTGGTATGAGATTTGTCACGCCAAGACGCCAAGACGCAAAAGGAAAAGAGTTATGCAGCCCATCGGCCCTTTAATGATCGAACATCGCCTCATCGAGCGGATGTTTACCCTGATGCAGCGGGAGTGGCAGCGGATTACCGACAACATGGCCGTGGACCCGGAATTTCACTTTGTGGACCCGGTCTTCATCGACACCGCGGTGGATTTTATCCGCACCTACGCGGACCGTTGCCACCACGGCAAGGAAGAGGATATCCTCTTTACGGCCTTGAAGAAAAAGGACCTGGCCCCCGAGCACCGGCAGATGATGGAGGAGTTGACCCAGGAGCACGTCTGGGGCCGGGAGACTACCGCCGCCCTGGTGCGGGCCAAGGAGGATTTTCTCCTGGGACAAGACGGCGCGCTGGAGAAACTGGTGGAAAATTTAGGCAAACTGGTGGATTTTTACCCCCGGCATATCGACAAAGAAGACAAACATTTTTTCATCCCTTGCATGGAATATTTCAGCGACGCCGAGAAGGCGGACATGCTCCAGGCCATGTTCGAATTTGACCGGGAAATGATCCACGAAAAGTACCGGAGCGTAGTGGAAGGGATCGAGACCCGCAAGTCCTGCCATATATAAAAGATTTACCACAGAGACACGGAGAACACAGAGAAAAATAGTGGTCAGTGGCCAGTGGTCAGTAGTTGGTGGATAATTGCCTGTTCCACTGACCACTGGCCACTGATCACTTACCACTTTTCTGTGTCCTCCGTGCCTCTGTGGTGAATTTATGCTATCATTTATAGATGGTTTATCTAGTAGGCGCGGGGCCCGGGGACCCGGGGCTGATCACCGTGAAGGGCCGGGAGGTTTTAAAACAAGCCCAGGTGGTGGTTTATGACCAACTGGCCAGCCCGGAGTTGCTCAAGGAAGCCTCGGCGGACGCGGAAATCATTTACGTGGGCAAAAAGGCCGGGGCCCATGCCCTGCCCCAGGAGGGCATCAACCAACTCCTGGTGGACAAGGCCCGCGCCGGCCTCACGGTGGTGCGCCTCAAGGGCGGCGACCCCTTCGTCTTCGGCCGGGGCGGCGAAGAGGCCCTGGCCCTGGCGGCCGCGGGGCTAACCTTTGAGGTAGTGCCCGGGGTGACCGCGGCGGTGGCCGTGCCCGCGTATGCGGGCATCCCTGTGACTCACCGGAGGCTGGCCTCCCTGGTGACCTTCATCACCGGCCACGAGGACCCCACCAAAGAGACGAGCGCCATCCCCTGGGAGGTGTTGGCCCAGACCCAGGGCACCCTGGTCTTTCTCATGGGGGTGAAAAACCTGGCGGACAACTGCCGCCGCCTGCTGGCGGGCGGCCGCGCTCCCAGGACCCCGGCGGCGGTGATCGAGCAGGGCACCACCACGGAGCAGCGCACGGTTACGGGGGTTTTGGAAAATATCGCCGCCGTCGCCCAGGAAGCCAACATCAAGCCCCCGGCCATCCTGGTGGTGGGGGAAGCAGCCTCCCTGAGAGAGAGCCTGAAGTGGTGGGAGACCAGGCCCCTGTGGGGCAAAACCGTGGTGGTCACCCGCACCCGGGAGCAGGCTAGCGCCCTGGTGGCCCTGCTTGCCGCCGCGGGCGCCCGCTGCCTGGAGGTGCCCACCCTGGAAATCGCCCCCCCGGATGATTTCACGCCCCTGGATCAAGCCCTGGCAAACCTTTCCCGGTATAGGTGGATCATTTTCACCAGCGCCAACGGGGTGGCCGCGTTTATGGAGCGGTTGTTGGGGCAGGGCCAAGACGTGCGGGCTTTGGGGGGGGCGCAGATCGCGGCCATCGGCCCGGCCACGGCCCAGGCTTTAGGGACCTGGGGCCTTAAGGCGGATGTGGTGCCGCGTGCCTTCAGAGCTGAAGAGTTGCTGGAAGCCCTGTCACCCTTGGTGACAGCCGGAGACCGGATTCTCTTGGCCCGGGCCCAGGTGGCCCGGGAGGTGCTGCCCCAGGGTCTGGCGCGCCTGGGAGCCCAGGTGAACGTGATCCCGGTCTATCAGGCCCGACCGCCGGGGGGGATTCCCCCGGAAGCTGAGGCGGCTTTTCAACAAGGCCGGGTGGATATCCTCACCTTCACCAGTTCCGCCACGGTGCATAACTTTATAAGACTCCTGGGCCCAGAACGGTTCCAGGCCCTGGCGCAGAAGGCCACGGTGGCCGCCATCGGCCCCATTACCGGGGCCACGCTCCAGGAATACGGGATAACCCCGGAAATCCAGCCCCCCAGCTTTACCATCCCCGCCCTGGCCGCCACGATAATTGATTATTTTAAGACTTGTAAATGAAGGCCACCATGTCAGGGCGACTACCAGGTTCCTCTTAAGATATCATGCGATATTTGCTAACGAATTAAGATAAAGCTCATTTTCTAAGGGCACCAGCGAGAGGCGCGGGACCTGGAAAAATCTAAATGAAAAACGAGAATGATAATAAATTTAAAATTTACTTATATTATGGCATCATGTTCTTAATGGTGCTTTTTTGTATTGAAATATTGTCTCAGCTTACTTTTCTTATCATTTTTAACAAAAGATATTCCGCTAAAAATCTTAGAAGTTTTATGGTTAATAAATATGACAGCACTGACCAGAGAGCCGACTTTTTAGAGCAAGAAGTCATTCATCCCTATGTCGGCTATGTCTTGGATTTCGGGAATAAGAAGAAGAATTTTACCAGCCAGGGATTTTACAGCAATATTTCCCCGGTGGTTAAAAAAGAAGAGGGGAAAGTCAATATTGTGGTTTTGGGTGGTTCGGTGGCCACTGAATTGCCGCAATATATTGAGCAAGCCTGGAAAAAGACTTTCAAGGCCGCCCCCCGCCTCATTAACCTGGCCCTCCCCGGTTTCAAGCAGCCCCAACAACTGATGGCTCTAACTTATTTCCTCTCCTTGGGGGGGGAATACGACCTGGTAATTAACGTGGACGGATTTAATGATATTGTCCTTCCTTATGTGGAAAATTACGGGGCCGGTGTCAATCTTTTTTTCCCTCGCAGTTGGGAGTTAAGAATCAACAATAATCTTACCCCTCAGGTTTTGTCCGCGATGGGTAAAGTAAAATATCTTCAGGATATTAAGCGAAAAATACTGGCCGAATTGTCTGGTAGTATCTTTAATATCAGCGCTACCTATGGTATGGTTAAGATGGTACAATTAATAATAAATAGTAACGAGATTTATGGCAACACTTCAGCATTATTCGATATACAAAAGGAATCGAAGAAAAAGTTTGTTGAATGCGGGCCGGTGAAACATTATGCTAATGACACCAAGATGTTTGAAGCGGTAGCGGATTTTTGGTTTAGATGTTCTTTGCTGATTAACAGCCTGGCTAAAGATAAGGGTTTTGAATACTACCATTTTCTCCAGCCGGACCAATACCTGAAAGGGTCAAAACGGCTAAACCGGGAAGAGAAGCGCATCGCCTATAATGAGAAGCATATCTATCGGCGGCCGGTCATCATTGGCTACCCCCTGCTCATTGCCCGGGGCAAGACGCTGGTAAAAAATCAGGTCAATTTTTTTGACGCCACCATGATCTTTGCCAATATTGGTGATACTATCTATAAAGATGATTGCTGCCATATTAACAATAAGGGCTATCAAATATTGACTGACCATATTATCGAAAAAATCAGTCGACACAGTAAATTTGCACAACTTAAGCCTGGGGGCGCCTTGCCTCACTAGTCCAACCCTCTCGGCTGGCTGCTCCCGCCCAACCAGGGCGCCACCTCTTCTCACAGGGCGTGGAGGATTATTCCGGTAGGTTTCCCGTTGGCTAATTTTTACGGATTGTGTTGATGCCTAAATTTTTTTCCCAAATATCCTCCGAAAGCGGGACCCTTCCGCGGCTGGATTACCGCCAGGAACTGAACCCGGCCCAGTATGAGGCGGTGACCACCCGGGAAGGCCCCGTCCTGGTCATTGCCGGCGCCGGCAGCGGCAAGACCCGCACCCTGGTCTATCGCCTGGCCTATCTGGTGGAGCAGGGGGTGGACCCCGGCTCCATCCTGCTGCTCACTTTTACCCGCAAGGCCTCCCAGGAAATGCTCAACCGGGCGGCCCATCTTCTTCAGCAGCCCCTGGGCCAGGTGATGGGGGGGACTTTTCACGGCGTCTGCTATCAATGGCTGCGCCGCTACGGGGCGCGGCTGGGTTACTCGGACGGCTTCACGGTCATGGACCGGGCCGACCAGGGGGACCTCCTGAATATGCTGAAGGAGCGTTTGGGGCTGAAAAAGATGGAGGGCCCCTTTCCCCGGAAAGAGACCCTGGCGGAAATCCTGGGGGCCACGGTCAACAAGAACCTCTCCCTGGAGGACCTGCTCTACCGGGATTATCCCCAATTTCTGCCGCATCAGGCCGACTTGGTGCAAATCGGCCTGGCCTATCAGGAAGAAAAACGGCGCCACGCCCTCCTGGATTATGACGACCTCCTTCTGGAAGGCCGGCGCCTGCTCACGGAGCAGGAGGAGGTGCGCCGCCGGTTGTCCGAGCAGTTCCGGTTCCTGATGGTGGACGAATACCAGGATACCAACCTCTTGCAGGCCGAACTGGTGCGCCTGTTGGCCTATACCCACGACAACGTCATGGCCGTGGGAGACGACTCCCAGTCCATCTATTCCTTCCGGGGGGCCAATTTCCGGAACATCATGGATTTCCCCACCCTCTTCCCCGGTACCCGGATCATCAAGCTGGAGGAAAACTACCGTTCCACCCAGCCCATCCTGGATTTGGCCAACGAGATCATCGCCGGGGCCCGGGAGAAATACACCAAATGCCTCTTTACCCGCAAAGGTGAGGGCTTAAGGCCCCGGCTCTTCCGGCCTGCCAGCGAAAACGAGCAATCCCGGCTGGTGGTGGCCCAAATCCAAGACTTGCACGAGCGGGGGACCCCGTTAAATAAGATGGCGGTTCTTTTCCGGGCCGCGTTCCACTCCTTCGACCTGGAGATCGAACTGGTGCGCCAGGGACTGCCTTTTATGAAGTTCGGGGGCTTCAAATTCATGGAGAGCGCCCACATCAAGGACCTGCTGGCCCACTTAAGGGTGGTGGCCAACCCCCGGGACGCCATGAGCTGGAACCGGGTGTTGCTCCTGGCGCCGGGGGTGGGCAAGCAGACCGCCAAAAAGTTTCAAGCCCACCTTAAAGAAGGTTTTTCCCTGAAAAAAGCGGTGGCCGCCCTGGGCAAAATGCGCCCCCAGGCCGGTCTTAAACCCCTGGCGGACCTGCTGGAGCGCCTCCAGGAAGGCGGCCAGAACCTGGTGGCCCGCATGAACCTGGCCCTGGCCTACTATGAACCCCTGCTGACCCAGCGTTACGACGACTACCCCAAGAGGGTCCGGGACCTGGAACACCTGCTGACCATCACCGCCCGTTACAAAGAACTCCGGAGCTTCTTGAACGACCTTTCGCTAGACCCGCCCTCCAGCCTGGCGGACGTCACCTCCCCCACCCACGACTATCTCACCCTGTCCACCATCCACTCCGCCAAGGGCCTGGAATGGAACGCGGTCTTCATCATCTGGGCCGCGGAAGGCCGCTTCCCGGCCTTCTACTCCCTGGAGAAAGAAGAGGAACTGGAAGAAGAACGGCGCCTGATGTACGTGGCCGCCACCCGGGCCCGGCGCTATTTGGCTGTCCTTTTCCCGGCGGTGGGCTATAATAGACAATTGGGCATGACCTATAACAGCCCTTCCCGCTTCATCGCCGAACTCCCTCCCAAACTGTTGGAAACTTATCGGGTGGAGGTGGAGGAGTGGTGAGAGAAAAGAAAGTGGTCAGTGACCAGTAGTCAGTAGCCAGAGAACCACGACTACCTACTCGGCCAAGCTCAGCTTGCCGTCGACTTGCGTTCCTTAGAGCAACTTGGAACTGGGTGAAAAAACTGCTCACCGCTCACTGCTCACTGCTCACTGCTCACAGAGGAAAGTCGCCATGGCCAAATGGGAACCTGCTTACTTGGAGACGCAGCGTCGGGGACTGCTCAAGGCAAAAATTCAGGCCGCGTATGATTTTCTGAGCCAGTGTGTTCTCTGCCCCCATAAGTGCCTGGTGGACCGGCATCACGGCGAACGGGGTCTGTGCCGCACGGGGGATCAGCCGGTTGTCTCTTCTTACGGCCCCCATTTCGGAGAGGAGGACCCCCTGGTGGGGCAAGGGGGCTCGGGCACCATCTTTTTTACCCATTGCAATTTATACTGCATTTTCTGTCAGAACTACGAGATCAGCCACGGCGGCGAAGGCGAAGAAATTACCATCGCCGATCTGGCCGCCATCATGGTTTATCTCCAAAAGAAAGGCTGCCACAACCTCAATTTCGTCACTCCTTCCCATCAGGTGGCCCAGATTCTGGAAGCCCTGCCCCTGGCCATCGGCGCCGGTCTGAACGTGCCCCTGGTCTATAATACCGGCGGCTACGACGCCGTGGAGACCCTGAAGCTCCTGGAGGGGGTCATCGATATCTACATGCCGGACTTTAAATTCTGGGACCCCCAGGTGGCCGTGGAGGTCTGCGAGGCCCCGGATTATCCCGAGGTCGCCCGCCAGGCCTTGAAGGAAATGCACCGTCAGGTAGGGGACCTGGAGATCGACGACGCCGGGATCGCCCGCCGGGGCCTCCTGGTGCGCCACCTGGCGCTCCCCGATAATCTGGCGGGCACCAAGGAAGTCATGGAATTCCTGGTCCGGGAAATCTCCCCGGACACCTACGTCAACGTCATGGGCCAATATCGCCCTTGCGGCCGGGCCAACGACCATCCGTCGTTGCGTAAATTCCTCACCGCCGTGGACCACGCCCAGGCCCAACAGCTAGCCCGGGATGCGGGCCTCACCCGCCTGGACCATCGGGAGAAGTTGTTCCGGTGGTTGTAGAATGTTCTGTAATGGGGAGAACCGGAGGAAGGAAAGTAATCAGTAATCAGTTGCCAGTTGCCAGAAATCACTGATTACTGATTACTGATCCCCGATTACTGGCGTCCCCCAGGATAACTGATGAGCGGCACGAACATTTACGCAGTGGGAGACATCCACGGCTGCCTGGACCTGTTGGAGCAGTTGCTCGATGAGGTCCAACCCGACCTGGAGCAAGACGTTCTCCTGTTTATGGGGGATTATATCGACCGGGGTCCGGATTCCCGGCGGGTGGTGGATTATATCCTGAAGCTGCGGCAGCAATATCCCCGGGAGCATATTATCACTCTGAAAGGCAACCATGAGGCCATGCTCCTGGATTTTCTCCAGGACCGGGAGAGGGCCATGTTTATGTTTAACGGCGGCTTGAGGACCATTAGGGATTATTGGGGGGAGAATTGGGAAAGTCTGCCCCGGTTGCTCCTGCCCCCGGAGCATGAGGAATTCTACCAGGAATTGCGGCTCTCTTTTGAAACCCCGGATTATATCTTCGTCCACGCGGGCCTGAAGCCGGGAGTGCCCTTAGCAGAGCAGGAGGAAAAAGACCTCCTGTGGATCCGGGGGCAATTCATCGCTTCCCTGGAGGACTTTGGGCGCCTGGTGATTTTCGGCCATACCCCCTTCAATCAGCCGCTGGTGCTCCCCAACAAGATCGGCATTGACACCGGCGCAGTCTACGGCAATTTCCTCACCTGCCTGAAGTTGCCCCAAAAGGAATTCTTCCGTAAAGGCTAGGTGGGCGCCGCCCCCAAATTCCTGCAAACTGGAACTGCCGTGGCGCGGCCCGGCGCTTTTCTCGCCGGTCTGCGGCTTCCTCGCCAAGAATTCTGCGTTTGTCAACTTGATTGAGGTAGTAGTAATGATATATAATTGAAAGTTATTAATAAATTTCGCCCGGTTTCCTTCCCGGCCGCAGGCGCTAAATCTCTCCTCTTCGTGGGTCTATGGATTCTGCCGGAAAAAAACTACCTTCCTGGAAATCTGCCTTAGATTCTTTTAGAAGACGCCGTTGGTCCTTTCATTTCCGTTGGTTTGTGTTAAGCATCGCCGTGGGTATCGTCTCCGGCATTGGCGCCATTGTTTTTGATGAATTGCTGCACTTTATCCTGAAATGCACCGTCACCTATTTCACCGGTTACCTGGAACCCCAACGATATGCTCCCGCCGCCAAGGTGCTGGGTTTTACCTCGCCTTACCACTACCTGATGATTGTCATCCCCGCGGTGGGCGGCTTGGTCTCCGGATTGATCGTCAACTATCTCGCGCCCGAGACCGCGGGCGACGGCACCGACGCCATGATCGACGCCTTTCACAAAAAGGGTGGCTTTATCCGCCCCCGGACGCCTTATATCAAGATCATCACTTCGGCCATCACCATCGGCACCGGGGGCTCCGCCGGCAAAGAAGGGCCCATCTCCCAGATCGGCGCCGGCTTCGGGTCGTTTTTGGCCACGACCTTGAAGCTCAGGCCCCGGGAACGCCGCATCCTGGTCCTGGCCGGGGCTGCAGCCGGGGTCGGGGCCATCTTCCGGGCCCCCCTGGGAGCGGCCCTCTTCGCGCCGGAGGTGCTCTACCGGGACACGGAATTTGAGTTTGAGGCCATTTTGCCCTGCGTCGTCTCCTCCATCGTCTCTTATGCCATTTTTTCCCAGTTTTACGGACGGGCGGTTATCTTCTTTCCCGGCGCGGTGGACTTCGCCCTGCCCAAGGAACTGGTGCCCTATGCCATCTTCGGGGTTCTCTGCGGCGTGGTGGGCTATGTGTGGATCAAGACTTTCCATGGGATGCAGCATTATTTCTTCGATCGCCTGGCGATTCCCCGGATTTTGAAACCCAGCCTGGGGGGATTGATGTGCGGCCTCATCCTCTTCTTCTACCCCCATGTTATGAACGGCGGTTACGGCTGGGTGCAGATGGCCCTGGAAGGAAAGATGCTGTGGCACGTCATGTTCATTATGGCCTTCTTGAAGATTTTGGCCACTTCCTGCACTCTCGGCTCCGGCGGCAGCGGCGGCGTCTTCGGTCCCTCCATCTTCATCGGCGCCATGTTGGGCGGCGGCTTCGGCTATCTGGGCCATCTTCTCTTCCCGGGCTGGGTGGTTTATCCCTATGCCTTCGTACTGGTGGGGATGGGCGGCTTCTTCGCCGGGGTGTCTAAATGCCCCCTGGCCGGGATTATCATGGCCTGCGAGATGTGCGCCAGTTATACCCTCCTGGTCCCCCTGATGCTGGTTTCCGCCATTGCCATTATCTTTCTGGGCCGGAATGTCAGCCTCTATGACAAGCAGGTGTTCAGCCGTCTGGCCTCCCCGGCCCATATGTTCGAATTCGCCCGGGGGGTGCTGGAGGAAATGCGCGTCCATGAAGCCATCGTGCCCCGTCCGGTGACCACCATCCCTGAAGACCTGCGCTTCGGCGAACTGGTGGTCAGGGTCACCCATTCCGCCGACACCTATTTCCCCGTAGTGGACACCAAAGGAGAGATGACCGGCATCCTCTCCATTAACGATATTCGGGAGGTTATGTTCGAAGAGACCATAGCCCAACTGATTCTGGCCAAGGACGTGGCCACTCCCAACGTGGTGCGGGTCTTCTGGAACGACAGCTTGCAGGAGGCCCTGGACAAAATGGCCCAGATTCAGGTGGATGAGCTGCCGGTGGTCCGGGAGGAGAACCCCGGCGAGATCGTCTCCATGATCTCCAAACGGGACATCATCAGTTATTACCATACCAAGAGCCTGCGGTGAGACCCCGGCTTTAGGCAGACTTCCCTGCCTGCCGGGACGGGGTTATGTCCCCTGGAAAACTAAAGATTGTCTACAGTTGCGCCGGGCCGCGCCTTCCCCCATTAACCTTGACAGTCCCTGAACTCTACGGTAGATTTATTTGATTGGCCACGCCAGAGGCGGGACAGGGTTTTCCTTCGCCCTTCCCCCCGGAGCCGCCAAGAGTTAATCCCGGATAATCCGCGCCGGCGCAGCTGGCGTCAAGGAGATAAGTTAATGTTGCGAGCGGTGCGTCTGAAATTCTTATTTCTTTTCCTCCTCACCATCATAGCCATCCTCTTTGTCCTACCTTCTTTTCCCGTGGGGCTGCCTGCCTGGTGGCAACAGCACGTGAGCCGGGGCCTCAACCTGGGTCTGGACCTGAAAGGCGGCATGCACCTGGTCCTGGAAGTGGACATGGATTCGGCCATTACCAACGCCTTGAACCGGACCATTCCGGAACTCAAAGAGATGGCGGAAAAGCGGGGCCTGGCCGTCAAGGTGGGGGACGTCTCCAAGGAGACGCTGCCTCTCACCCTGCTCAATGCCGAGGAACAGTCGCCGCTGCAAAAACTGCTCAAAGAAGAATTCCCCCACCTGGAGGTGAAGGGGCCCCAGCGCCAGGGTGGCGCCCTGCTTTATACCTTAAGTTTAACGCCCCAGGAACAGCAGCGGCTCCAGGAGCAGACCCTGAACCAGAGCCTGGAGGTGATGCGCAACCGCATCGACCAGTTCGGGGTCACCGAGCCGGTCATCGTCCGCCAGGGCTCCACCCAGATCGTGGTGCAGCTCCCCGGCATCCAGGACCCCCAGCGGGCCATGGACTTGATCGGCAAGACCGCGCAACTGGAATTCAAGCTGGTGGACGACCAGGCCAGCGTCAATCTGCCGGAGTTGATCGATCAGGCCCTCAAGCAAGGCAAGCTGAAACCCGGCTATACCCGGGAAGAGCTCAACCTGGCCCTGGCCGACAAAATTCCCCCGGGCGATGAGATCTATATCGAGAAAAGTCTTGACCGGGAAACCGGCCGCCTGGTGAGCAAACCTTTGCTCCTGAAAAAGAAGGTCCTCCTCACCGGCGACGCCATCAAGAGCGCCGCAGTGCGCATCGGCGACTATAACGAGCCCTACGTCTCCGTGGACTTCAACCGCCGGGGCGCCGCGGAGTTTGCCCGCATCACCGGCGAGAACGTCAAGCGCCACCTGGCCATCATCCTGGACGGGGTGGTGCGCTCCGCGCCGGTGATCCAGGAGCGCATCGGCGGCGGCCGGGCCCAAATCACCGGCTCCTACACCTCGGAAGAGGCCCATGATCTGGCCATCGTCCTCAGGGCCGGGGCCCTGCCCGCCACCGTCAAGATCGTCCAGAACATCACCGTGGGCCCCACCCTGGGCGCGGACTCCATCCGCAAAGGCTTGATCTCCGGCATCCTGGGGACCATCCTGGTGGTGGCCTTTATGCTCTTCTACTACCGCTTCTCCGGGGTGGTGGCCAACTACGCCATGATTTTGAACGTCATCATGCTCCTGGGAGCCTTGTCTCTCCTGAACGCCACCCTGACCCTGCCGGGCATCGCCGGCATCATCCTCTCCATCGGCATGGCCGTGGACTCCAACGTCCTCATCTATGAGCGAATGCGAGAGGAGTTTCACAGCGGCAAGCCCTTAAAGTCCGGAATTGACGGGGGCTATGACAAGGCCTTCTGGACCATCATCGACTCCCACGTTACCACCCTGATCACCGCCTGCGCCCTCTTTCTCTTCGGCACCGGCCCCATCAAGGGCTTTGCCGTCACCTTGAGCCTGGGTGTCACCCTCAACCTCTTCACCGCCCTCTTCGGCACTCGGGTGGTCTATGACTGGCTGATCCTCAAGCGCTGGCTGAAAAGGCTCAGCTTCTTCGAGCTCTTCCAAAAGCCCAATATCGATTTCATCAGCTTCCGTAAGTATGCCTTCGCCATCTCCGGGGTGCTGTGCCTCCTGGGGATAGTGGCCTTTGTGCAACTGAGCCGGGGCCACGGCAACCTGGGGGTGGAGTTCTCCAGCGGCGCCATGGTGCAGCTCAGCGCCAAAAAGACCTTTACCGTGGGTGAAGTGCGCCAGGCCCTGAACAAGGAAGGCTGGGGCCACGCTGAGATTCAGCCCACGGAAGGGGGCACGGGCCTGATGATCAAGGTCAAGAAGTCCCAGGAGACCGTGGGGCAGATGGCGGAAAAACTGGTGGGCATCCTCAACCAGGCCCAGCCCCAAAACCACTTTACCGTGGCCAGCACCGCGGAGATCGGCGCCTCCATCAGCCACTCCCTGCGCAACAAGGCCATCCTCGCCATCGTCATCTCCATGCTGGGGATCATCATTTACCTGGCCTGGCGCTTTGAGCTGATCTTCGGCTTCGGCGCGGCCGCGGCCACCTTTCACGACGTCCTGGCCGTCCTGGGTGTTTTCTGGCTCCTGGACAAGGAGATCACCCTCCTGGTGGTCACCGCCCTCCTGACCATCGCCGGTTACTCCCTCACCGACACGGTGGTGGTTTACGACCGCATCCGGGAGAACCTGGCCCGGCGCCGGGGCAGGCTGGGGGAGGTCATCAACCTCAGCGTCAACGAGGTGCTCTCCCGCACCATCGTCACCACGACCACCGTCTTTCTGGTGGTGGTGGCCCTGTACTTCTTCGGCGGCGTGGTCCTCCAAGACTTCGCCCTGGCCATGATCCTCGGGGTCCTGGTGGGCACCTACTCCTCGGTCTTCGTGGCCAGCCCCATCGTCTACGCCTTCCGCAAGGAATCCAAACGGGTGGTGGTGAAAAGGGACAAGGTGGTGGAACTGGCGGAAACGAAAAAGCAGCCGGAAGAAAAAGAAAAGAAACCACCCAAGGCCGCCAAAACCTCCAAAGCAGGGGGCAAACGCAAGAAGGGCGGGAAGAAATAGGGGCCAGTAGTCAGTAGTAAGTAATCAGTATGATAATATCAATTATTCCAAATGGTTGCAAAAAGCCTTTTTCGTGTCATTCTGAACGGAGCGCAGCGGAGTGAAGAATCTTATCTTTTGAGATAGATTCCTCGGTCGCCTGCTGCCTCAGCAGGTATCAGGGGAGAAGAAGTGTGGAGCAGGCCCCCTCGCCTGCTCCAGCTAAAGAACTGCCGGGGCGGCGGTGCCGTAGTTTCGCCCCTATCCCCCCCCTCACCCCCTCATAATTGCTCAAAATAAGGTGGCACAGGCGTCTCGCCTGTGCTATTTTTTTCTCAGGTCGGGTGGGCCTGGCTCACCAAGTTGCAGTCAAAGAGGTATAAAACGTAGGGGCGAACCTTGTGTTCGCCCTGGGGCCCCGGGGCGAACACAAGGTTCGCCGCTACAAAAAGTATCCCTTTGATGGCTAATTGATATTAGTAGGGCCTGGGGCAAAACTTGCTGCTCTCATGTGGCACAGGCGTTTCTTTTTTGCGGAACAGGCTGGAAAGCCTGTTCCACCAAATAAAGCATGATGAAGAAAAAATATTACTCTGATATGCAGCGCCTCCGGAGCCTCAAGGATGAGGAGATCGACACCTCCGACATCCCGGAACTGGACGCTTCCTTTTTTGAGAAAGCGGTAATTTCGGTGCCCAAACCCAAGACCACCGTCTGCATCCGCCTGGACCAGGACGTCCTGGATTGGTTTAAATCCCAGGGCAAAGGCTACCAAACCCGGATAAACGCCCTGCTCCGGGCCTATATGGAGGCACAGGGGAATAATTAAGCGCAACCCATTAGAGGGGTATCAGATTTCCCTGCGGGGACGGCATGGATAAGGCTCGCCTTTACTTTGGAGAAATCCAAACCCAGATTTCATTTGCGAAAAGAGCTTTTGAGGAATATAAGCAGGCATTGACAATCTCAGACGTTGTATCTGTATTTTACCATACACATCATTTTTTGATTCATGCCACAAATATAGATAAGCTAATCGACGTTGACATCAGCAGCTTCAGAGGTAAATATATAGCTCCTTTATTTTCCGGCCAAGCTATCGACTTGAAACAGTTCCGGCGTCTTCGTAACCACCTTGAGCACTTTGATGAGCGATTGGACAAATGGGCAAAAAATTTTTCGGGTCATGCATTTTTCGATATGAATATTATTACTGGCGCTAAGGGATTTCCTAAAAAGGCCTTTTTACGGGCAATGGACGGTCAGATATTTCGGTTTCATGGGGAAGATTACGACCTTAATGCACTTTACTCCGAAATAGAGAAAATTGAACGATTGATCAACAATGCCAACCAGAGATTTGTAACGGGTAAGTCTTGAACTTGAAAGCCAACACCGAAAACAGAAAACAGAAAACAGAAAACCCCGCCCCAAAGCCCAGGGCTTTAGTGCTCTACGGCTACGGCCTCAACTGCGACCATGAGACCGCCTTCGCTTTGAATAAAGCCGGGGCCGAGGCCGTACGGGTCCACACCACCGATCTGCTGGAAAACCCCGCCATACTCTGGGATTACCACCTGTTGGCGGTGCCCGGCGGCTTCAGTTGGGGGGACGACCACGGCGCCGGGGTCATCCTGGCTTTGCGCTTGAAGCTGGCCCTGGGCGCGGCGTTGCAGGAATTCATCGACTCCGGGCGGCTGGTCATCGGCATCTGCAACGGCTTCCAGGTGCTGGTGAATTTAGGCATCCTCCCCAATCTGCCGGGGAAGACGGGAGAGCGCCTCACAGCCCTGATCCCCAACGACTGCGGCAATTTCCGGGATGCCTGGGTCCATCTGAAAACCATTCCCTCCCAATGCGTCTTCACCCAGGGGCTGGACCTCCTGGAGCTTCCCATCCGCCACGGGGAAGGGAAGTTTTACGCCGAGGGGCCGGTGCTGGCGGAGCTGGCGGACCGGGGGCAGATCGTCCTTAAGTACGCCACCCCTTCCGGGAACGCGGCCCTGGGCCGCTTCCCCCATAATCCCAACGGCTCCCTGATGGACATCGCCGGCATCTGCGACCCCACCGGAAGGGTCCTGGGCCTCATGCCCCACCCGGAGGCCCATATCGTGGCCACCCAGCATCCCGCCTGGACCACCCAGAAGGAAGAATGGCGCCGCCGGGGCGAGCCTTACCCGGAACCGGAGGGCGCCGGGATGACCTTTTTTAACAACGCGATAAATTATCTCCAGAAAAACTTGGCGGCCAAGATAAGCGCACCAGACTAAAGACCGCTGCCGGTCCCGGGGTCTTTGTCTGCTAACAAGAGAGGAGTGTTTGCAGAAGTTAGCGGCCTTATTATACCAATTCGCATTCAAAGGACGTTGAACTGTGGCGAACCTGGTGTTCGCCCGTGGCTCCAGGGCGAACACAAGGTTCGCCGCTACGTATAGTATCTTTTTGACTGCAACTCGGTATGAAGCAGCTTTTTGGTGTTGTCCTTGCTCTCCTGGACGTTGGGCTGATCAAAGGGATTGATCCCCAAAACCACGCTCGCGGCCAGGGTGGCCAGGATGGTCTTGCTCGCCTTCTTGGGTCCTAACACCACGGGCACCGTCCGGGCCTGCCTCTGGCGGTTTTCTTCCAGGTCATGCCAGTCCGCGGGGACGTTCTGGCCACCGTCAAGGTTGATTTCCCCGGTCAACTTGACAATAATTGGCAAGGTTATTAGTTTCATTAAAAGCATCGTTCTTTTTCTCGGATTCACCCAAAGATCCATCACAGGAAAAACCGTGCAGCCTCTCTCCCCACCCGTCTGGTCACCGTGGACGCCGGGACTCCTGAGCCTGGTGATCTATACCGCGCTGGTCTTGGGTCTGATGGCGCTGATTTTGATGCTTACCGCCTGGCTGGGGGAGAAAAAGGGGAGTCCGGAGAAGGCCAGACCCTTTGAGTGCGGCATTATTCCCTCCGGTTCGGCCCGGCTGGCCTATCCGGTCCCTTTTTACCTGGTAGCCGCCTTTTTTCTCATTTTCGACGTGGAAGCGGCCTTTATCTTCTCCTGGGCCATAGCCTTTGACCACCTGGGTTTCCTGGGCTGGCTCCAGGTCACCTTTTTCATTTTCGTGTTGCTGCTCAGCCTGGTCTACCTCTGGGTCAAAGGAGGGCTCGATTGGGGTCCCATCACCTCCGCCAGCAGGTCAATTCCGAAAACTTCGTCTTGAGCAAGGTGGACGCCTTGCTGAATTGGGCTCGGGGCTACAGCCTGTGGCCCGTATTTTTCGGCTTATCCTGCTGCTTCATCGAAGAGGCCTGCACCTTTACCTCTCGGTACGACATCTCCAGGTTCGGAGCCGAAGTCTTCCGGGGCTCCCCCCGGCAGGCGGACCTGTTGATCGTTTCCGGGACGGTCTTTAAGAAGATCGCGCCGGTGTTGCTCCGGCTCTATGAACAGATGCCGGAACCCAAGTGGGTCATCTCCATGGGTTCCTGCGCCAACTCGGGGGGCATGTACGACGTCTACAGCGTGGTCCAGGGGGTGGACCAGATCGTTCCCGTGGACGTCTATGTCCCGGGCTGTCCCCCCCGGCCCGAAGCCCTGCTCCAGGGGCTGGTATTGCTCCAGGAAAAGATCAAAGGCGAGAGACCGGCCCGGAAGGTTTTACACCTGCCCGGCGGGACCCAGGGCACGGCCAAACCCCTCCTGGTGGACGGGGAGAGCAAGGCCCGGGACCCCCGGGGGCCGGGATATTACGGCTCGCCTTTAAGGGGCACCTCAGTGACTCCCCCGGCCTTTTGGGAGAGCCGCTCCGAGTTGATGTGGACTCCACCGGCCGCGGTCATCGAACTTACCGAAGGGGATCAATCCCTGGGCCAGGCACTGGCGGCCAGGTTCGGGGAGGCGGTCCAGCAGGAGCCGGACACCGCGGACATGCTGTCCCTTAAGGTGGAGGCAGGCCGGCTCAAAGAAGTGCTCTCCTATCTAAAGCAGGAAACTACCCCCCGCTTTGCCCGGCTGGACGATCTCACCGCCATCGATGAATCGGCCCGGCGGGAGCGGGAGAATTACCCCGATTTCACCCTGGTCTATCATCTTTTATCTTTGGAGACCGCCAGCCGGGTGCGCCTGAAAGTGGACCTCAAAGGGCCCGACCCGGCCCCCCCCTCCATCGCCGCGATCTGGCCCGCCGCCAACTGGTACGAGCGGGAAGTTTTCGACATGTTCGGTCTCCGCTTTGCGGGGCACCCGGACTTGCGGCGGATTCTCCTGCCTTCCGAATGGGAAGGCCATCCGCTGTTAAAAAGCTATCCCGGCCGGGCCACGGAAATGGCCCCTTACACCCAGGCCGAGGCCCGCACCCTCCAGCCCCGGGACGCCGGGTTCTTTTTCCAGACTTCCCCGGAGTCGCCCGCTTTCCTGCTGAACGTGGGGCCGGTGCATTACAGCACCCATGGCCTCATGCGTTTCGTGGTGTCCCTCAAGGGCGAGGAGGTTAGGGGGGTGGACCTGGACATCGGCTACCACCACCGGGGGGTGGAAAAGATCGGGGAGCGCCAGTCCTGGCACCAGTTCATCCCCTATACCGACCGGGTGGACTATTTAAGCGGGGTGGCCAACAACCTCTCCTATCTCCACGCGGTGGAGACCCTGGCGGGCATCAAGGTGCCGGAGAGGGCCCAATGCATCCGGGTGATGCTGGCGGAGTTTTTCCGCCTGAGCAACCACCTGGTGTCGCTGGCCACCCTGGCCCACGACTGCGGCGCCATGACTCCCAACTTCTATACCTTTAGGGAGCGGGAAAAGATCATGGATCTCGTGGAGCTGATCACCGGGGGGCGGCTCCACCCGGCCTGGTTCCGCTTAGGGGGAGTGGCCGCGGACCTCCCTGAGGGGTGGCAAGAGGCAGTGGCGGATTTCGTCAAGATCTTTCCGGGCCGTTTGAAAGAATACGAAGCCCTGCTTACCAAAAACCCCATTTTCGAGGCCCGGACCCGGGAGATAGGTTGCCTCAGCCTGGAAGAAGCCATCGACTGGGGCGTCTCCGGGCCGGTCCTTCGGGCCTGCGGCCTGGAGTGGGACTTGCGGAAAAAAATTCCCTATTCCGGCTATGAGGCCTTTGACTTCGAGGTGGCCACGGCCTCCGGAGGCGATTGCTACTCCCGCTATCTGGTGCGCCTGGAAGAGATGCGCCAGAGCTTAAGGATCATCGACCAGGCCTGCCGGCGTATGCCTCCGGGGCGGCATATCACGGACGACTGCCGTTATGCCTTGCCGGATAAATCCGACACCTTGAAGGATATCGAAAGCCTGATCCACCATTTTATCAACGTCACCCGGGGGCCGAAGATCCCCCGGGGCGAAGCTTACACAGCCACCGAAGGGGTGCGGGGGGAACAGGGCTATTACGTGGTCAGCGACGGCCTCAATATGGCTTACCGCATGCGCCTCCGCACGCCGGATTTTGCCAATGTCCAGGCCATCCCCCTGATGGCCCGAGGCAGCCTGCTCTCGGACTTGATCGCCATTATCGGCTCGGTGGACTATATCCTGCCCGATACGGACAGGTAGCGGAATTGCTGATGTTGCCTCCAGAGATACGGGAAAACATCGAGAAACTCATCGGGGCTGCGGACCACCCCCGGGAACAGGTCATCAACGTTTGTTACATCCTCCAGAAGCACTACGGCTATTTCAGTGACGAGGCCGTCCGGGAGGCCGCGGCGTTACTTACGATGACGCCTCTGGAAGTGGAGGAACTGGCTACCTTTTATGATTTCCTCTACCGGGAGCCGGTGGGGAAATTCGTCATCCATGTCTGCGACGGCGTGGTCTGCTGGATGCACCACGAAAACTCCATCTTCGATTATCTCTGCCGGAAGTTGGGGGTCTGCGCCGGGGCCGTCACCGCGGACGGCCTCTTTACGGTGCTGCCCACGGCCTGTATCGGCTTTTGCGACCAGGCCCCGGCCATGCTCATCAACGGCGTCTTTTACGGGTCGCTGACGCCGGCGAAGGTGGATGAGATCATTGAGCAACTGCGCTCGGAACACTGTGATTTGGTGATTTGCAAGTGAACAACCAGCCCGAATTGGTCCTGCTAAAGAACCGCCGCCCCGACCGGCCCGCGACCATTGAGGAATACCGGGCCGGCGGGGGCTATGAGGCGCTTCAAGACACCCTGGGCAAGCGCTCGCCCCAGGAGGTGTGCCAACTGGTCCTGGACTCCGGTCTCAGGGGGCGGGGCGGGGCCGGCTTTCCCGCCGGGCGCAAATGGGCCGGGGTGAAGGACGATGCGGCATTCCCCCGCTACCTGATCCCCAATACCGACGAAATGGAGCCCGGCACTTTTAAAGACAGGGTGTTGGTGAATGCCGACCCCCATCTGGTCATCGAAGGGATTATCTTGTCGGCTTATGCGGTGAGCGCCTCGCAGGGACGCTTTTTTATCCGGCCCTCCTACGAAATGGACGCACAGCTCCTGGAACGGGAGCTGGGGGTGGCCCGGGACACGGGTTTTTTAGGGGAAAATATCCTGGGGAGCGGCTTTTCCTTCGACCTGGAGGTGCACCGCAGCGCCGGGCGGTATATCTGCGGGGAGGCTTCGGCCCAGGTCAACGCCCTCATGGGCAAACGGGCCCATCCCAACAAGGAAGTGCACATGGCCCACGAGGGTTTGTGGGGCAAACCCACCATTGTCAACAACGTGGAGACCCTGTCTTGTGTGCCCGGCATCCTGCGCCAGGGGCCGGAGTGGTTCAAGGGCCTGGCCCGGACCCCCACCGGCGCGGGCACCAAGCTCTATTGCGTCAGCGGCCGGGTCTGTAAACCCGGGGTTTATGAGTTGCCCATCGGCACCCGCTTGAGCGAAATCCTCGACGACCACGCCGGGGGCATGTGCCCGGGCGCGGAGTTTAAGGCGGTGCTGCCCGGGGGCGCCTCCACCGAGTTTATGCCGAGAAAGTTTTACGACGTGGAAATGGACTTCGACCCCCTGAAGGCAGTGGGGCACCGCCTGGGCACCGGAGCCATCATTGTCTTTGATAAAAATACCTGCCTGGTGGGGGCGGCGCTGAACCTCATCGAGTATTTCGCCCGGGAGTCCTGCGGTTTCTGCACGCCCTGCCGGGAGGGGCTGCCCTACATTCGGGACCTGCTCTGGCGCATCGAGATGGGGGAAGGCAAGGAAGAATATATCCCGATGCTCCGGGAGATGGCCGGGCATATGTTCAAGGCCTACTGCGCCTTTGCCCCCGGCGCAGCCTCCCCGGTGTTGGGGTTGCTCAACTATTTTGAGGAGGAAATCCGGGAGCATCTCAGTCAAAAGAAATGCCCCTACCGGGGCTTAGGCATCGAATTCCGGGATTCCTTGATTCCCCTGGGAGAGCCCGAACCTCCTTCGATAGGGGAAATTCCTTAGTGTCGGGTCTTTTAATATCAAGTTTGGTTTCTGCGGTAACAAATCAGATTGATAACTTTCAGATTGATAACTTATTGATAATTGGAAATCATTTTACCGAAAACCGAAAACCGAAAACCGAAAACCGAAAACGCTATAAGTCCCCCTTTCTTAAAGGGGGATTTAGGGGGATTTTAGGGACTTATTAAAATCCCCCCTGCCCCCCTTTAAAAAAGGGGGGAAAGTCGCCAATATTAATGGACTCTCATCTTGGGCAGCAACTTTAGTAATTTGGCCGGGCACCAATAATCTTGATGGCACTGTAAAAAGTCAAAAAAATGCTGATTTCCCCTAATTGCTCTCAATAAAATCAGCCACTTAAAACGCTGATTTTTGGAAATTCCGACTTTTTACCAGGGCATCAATCTTAAGGGTTAGAGCACCCATGCCCCAACTGATCATTGACCGGCGTCAGATCGAAGTGCCGAAAAGCACCAAGGTCATCGAGGCCGCGGCCCGGCTGGACATTATCATTCCCCGGTTCTGCTACCATCCGGCCCTGGGGGCCGTGGGGGCCTGCCGGGTCTGCGCCGTGAAATTCCTGGAGGGGCCGGTCAAGGGAGTGGAGATGAGCTGCATGACCGCGGCCCAAGACGGCATGGTGGTCTCCACCACCCACCCGGAGGCCTTGGAGTTCCGCCGCTACGTCATCGAGTGGCTCATGCTCCACCATCCCCACGACTGCCCGGTCTGCGACGAAGGAGGACACTGCCTGCTCCAGGACGAGACCGTCTCCGGGGGCCACGGCCTCAGGCGCTATCTGGGCTTGAAGCGCACTTACCGGGACCAATACCTGGGCGCCTTCGTGCAGCACGAAATGAACCGCTGCATCCACTGCTGGCGCTGCCGCCGTTTTTACCAGGATTTTGCCGGTTACCGGGATTACGGGGCTATGCAAATCGGCAACCGCACCTACTTCGGCCGCTTTGCGGACGGAAACCTGGAGAGCCCCTTTGCCGGTAACCTCATCGATCTCTGCCCCACCGGCGTTCTCACCGATAAACCGGCCCGTTTTAAGGGCCGGCGCTGGGACCTGGAACGGGCCCCGTCTGTGTGCCTGCACTGCTCCCTGGGCTGTAATATTACCGGCGGCGCCCGTTACCGGGAGATGATCCGGGTGGAGGGCCGGCTTAACGAGGCCGTGAACGGTTACTTCCTCTGCGACCGGGGCCGGTTCGGGTTCGCCTATGCCCATCACCCGGAGCGGCCCCGGACACCGCGGCTGGACGGCCAGGAGGTCACCTGGGAAGAGGCTTGCCGGACCGCGGCTCACAGGCTCACCCGCATCAGCCGGGAATACGGCCCCGGGGCCGTGGCCGTCTGGGGGTCTAGCCGCAGCAGTCTGGCCACCTTAGGCGTGCTCCAGCGTCTCTGCCGGGAACAGGGTTGGCTGGGACCCCAATTTTTTCACAATCCCTCCCAGGAAAGGAAAGTGAAAGCGGCCATTTCCCGGTTGGACGCCGGGGTGGCCGTCTCCCTGGGAGACCTGGAAAAAGCGGATTTTCTGCTGGTGGCGGGAGCCGACCCGGTGAACGAGGCTCCCATGCTGGCCTTGGGCTTGCGGCAGGCCCAGCGCCGGGGGGCGACGGTGGTGGTCCTCGATCCCCGGCCAGTCTTTCTGCCCCTGGAGTTCGAACATCTGCCGGTGCCCCCCCGGGGCATCGATCTCTGCTTGAATCTGTTGTCCCGGGCCGCGGTCACGCACACGGCCGCGGCAGGGTTGCTGGCGGAGACCCCGGCTGCTTTCTTTAATCAGCTTACCTGTGAATTCTCGGGAGATCAGCCTTTGCAGGACCGCCTGGTGAACCTGGGTTTGAAACTTAAGGAAAGTAACAATCCGGTCATCGTCTGCGGCCTGGACATCGTCCGGGGAAGCACGGTGGTTTTGGCCGCGGACCATGCCCGGCTCCTGAAAGCGGCCAAGGGCCGGGCGGGCCTCTTTTATCTGCTGCCGGGCCCCAACGCCTTTGGGGCCGGGCTCTTGAGCCTGGCCGGAGAGCCGCCCCCCCTTAATGGCAAAGCAATGCTGGCGGCGTTGCAGCAAGGCCGTATCAAAGCCCTGGTAGTGGTGGAAAACGATCTCTGCCGGACTTTCGCCGCTCAGCCGCAGTTGCTTGAGGCCCTGGACCGCCTGGAATTCCTGCTGGTCCTGGATTACCTGCCTACTCCCCTGGCGGCCCGGGCCCACGTCTTTCTGCCCACCACCACCGTTTTTGAAGCAGAGACCTCCAGTTGGGTCAACCAGGAAGGGAGATGTCAGCAGGCCGCGCCCATATATGCGGGGGGCAAACCCATTTCCCAGACGGGAGCAGGCAGTCATCCGCCCCGGGTCTTCTTGTCCGAGATTCCCGGGGGTGAAGCGCAACCCGGGGGCAATGCCCTGGCGGCCCTGGGGGTGGCCCTGATGGGCACTACCGCCCCGATGTTCCGGGAGGGGCTGGCTACCTGGCTAACGGGGCTTAATCCGGTCTTTGCCCCTCTCCTGGCATCAGAGGTTGCTCCCGCAGGAGTGCGGCTGCTTCCCGAGGCCCGGGCGGATTATGCCTTTTCTCAGGTAGACCAGGCCGTTTTGGGGGACGTGCCGGAGGACCAATTAGAACTATTGTTAATGGACTGGACCTTCGGCACCGAAGAGCTTTCCGGCTATTCCGGGCCGATTAAGGAGGTGGAGCCGCCTCCCCGGCTCACCCTGCCATCCCGGGACGCGGCCCGGCTGGGTCTGGGCCCGGGCGACCGGGTAAGTTTGACGCTGGGGGAAGAGTCGATGACTTTGGATTTGGAGATCGCCGAGAATATGGCGCCGGGGGTCATGTTATTGCCCCGGCACCGGCAACTGGCGGGAAAAACATTTCCGGAAAGCCCCATACTGGTGCCTCTCCAGAATATTCACAAGGTGTAAGCGGATATGGGTTGGCTGGCGGGCATTATTTTGCTCCTCATTAAGCTCGGCGTGGTCCTGGTGGTTCTGCTCACGGCTGCGGCCTACCTGGTCTATGTGGAACGCAAGCTGCTAAGCCGCCTGCAAATCCGTCTGGGTCCCAACCGGGCCGGTCCCTTCGGCCTCCTCCAGCCCCTGGCGGACGCCCTCAAATTGCTGACCAAGGAAGACCTGGTGCCGGAAGGCGCGGACCGGCTCATCTTTCTTTATGCCCCGGGGGTGGTGGCCGCCAGCGCCATGTTGATTTTTGCCGTCATCCCTTTTGGCAAAGGCTGGACCTTATGGGGGCACGAGATCCCCATGGTGGTCAGCGATCTCAACGTGGGGCTGCTGTACGTCTTCGCGTTTTCCTCCCTGGGGGTGTACGGCGTGGCCCTGGGGGGCTGGGCCTCCAACTCCAAGTACAGCCTCATGGGAGGTATCCGGGGCGTGGCCCAGTTGCTCAGCTATGAACTCTCCCTGGGGTTGTCCCTGGTGCCGGTGGTGATGCTGGCCCACTCTTTCAGCCTGGTGGATATCGTCGCCGCCCAGGCCCGCTATCCCTTTATTGTGGTGCAGCCGGTGGCCTTTTTTCTCTTCTTCGTCAGCGCCGGGGCCGAAATCAAGCGCATCCCCTTTGATATCCCGGAGGCGGAAAACGAACTGGTGGCCGGCTTCCACACGGAATACAGCGGCATGCGCTTCGGCCTCTTTTTCTTAGGGGAATACGTCACCATGGTGGTCTTAGGCTCCCTGGTGGCGGTCTTTTTTCTGGGGGGCTGGCGGGGTCCTCTGCTGCCGCCCCTGGTCTGGTTCTGTATCAAGGTCCTGGCCGTGGTTTTTATCATGATCTGGATCCGGGGGACTCTGCCCCGCTTGCGTCATGACCAGCTCATGCACCTGGGCTGGAAGGTGCTCATCCCCCTGGGGCTGCTCAATATTGTGGTCACCGGGGGCCTCGTGCTCTGGTGGGGGGTTTAAAATGGCCGGGGAGAAAAACCGGTTGCTTAGGGTAACAGAAGGTTTGGTGGCCCTGATACAGGGTTTTTGGACCACCTTCATCCATCTGTTCCGGAAGCCCATCACCGAAGAGTACCCGGAATACCAGCGCCCCTTGCCGGAGCGCTCCCGGGCCCGGATCATCCTCACCCGGGACCCGGACTTTGAGGAGCGCTGCGTGGCCTGTTATCTCTGTGCCGCGGCCTGCCCGGTGAGCTGCATTTCCATGCAGTCCGCGGCCCGGGCCGATGGCCGCCGCTTCGCCGCCTGGTTTCGCATCAACTTTTCCCGCTGCATTTACTGCGGCTTATGCGAAGAGGCCTGTCCCACCCTGGCCCTGCAACTGACGCCGGACTTCGAACACTGCCATTACGACCTCCTGACCCTGATGGCGGAAAAGGAGGACCTGCTGGTGAACCACGGCGGCAAAAATCATGAATATAACTATTACCGGTATGCCGGAGTGTTGGTGGAGGGCGACAAGGGGACCCATATCCAGGAGGCCCGGCCTGTGAATCTCAAGAGTAATTTGCCTTGACGGTGGCACATCGCGGCCTAAAGGCTGCAACCAGACTAAAAAATTGCAGGCGATTTCCTCTTGTTGTAAGTTTCGGGTTTACGACAACCAAAAAACTTGTCAGCAGAAAGGAAAACGCCTTGAAATCCTTTATACAGAAACATGAGCAAGATG
>JBMORF010000038.1:0-16483 GCA_049322315.1 Thermodesulfobacteriota bacterium
GTTATACTGAGCGACTTAATTAACCGCGGTTGACATTCTCTGCGGCCTCTGCGCCTCTGCGAGAACCCTTTTTATCTCGCAGAGACGCAGAGAGCGCAGAGATTAATAATGCGCAATTATTTATGTCGCCATGTATAAAATGGAATCGTCGATGAACTCTTTTAAGTTGAAAGTAGCCTTTTGTGTCCTGATTTTCGCGTTCTCCTGCATAATTTTTGGCTGTGGATCAGATAACAGTGCGGGGATTTCTTCAAGTAAAAAAGATCAAAAGCCGAAAGTTAAGCAGGGGGGCAAGGTTGTGGAACTATTGGTTGATGACTCACATGGGGGAGATGCCACCGGGAAACCGAGAGGGACGGTTCCTAAGAACATTTGGGTTCTTCCGCCGCAAAAACCCGGCGAGAGCGGCATCACCCAGCAGGATATCGAGGCAGGTCTTAGGGCCCAAAAATTGATTGATCTGAAAACTGTTGAGTTGCTCCCGCCTCTTAAACCCGGGGAGCATGGCATTACCCAGCAGGATATCGAGGCAGCCATAAAAGCTCAAAAAAACATTGATCAGCAGAACCTTGAGGTCGTCCCGCCAAGCAAACCCCACGGGACTGGACTCACCCAGCGGGAGGTGGAGGCAGCCATAAAAGCCTCAAAGCATGTTGATCCACAAAACCTTGAGGTCGTACCGCCTCGTAAAACCGGCGAGCGCGGTATAACCCAGCAGGAGACAGAGGCAGCCATGCGAGCCTCAAAACCTACAAGTGTGAGTCCAGGTCCAGGAGCAGTTGAGGTTATGCCTCCAAAGGAACCGGAAGGACTTGGCGTTAATTTGCAGGGAAAGTAAGTATAAGTAGAATTAATATTCTGTTTCATAGCGTGAGAAAATGGTTTCTTTGAATCAACTTGAGCAACTGTTGAGAGATTGTGTTATAGTGGGCTATGGTTCGATTTCTCACTAATCTGTTTGATAGGTGTAGGATTAACCCAATCTAATAGATTCCTAAGGAGTTATCGGGCCTTTTTCAATCCGTAAACTGAAGAGAAATGTTGTAAACAAAAATGAAATTAAAGAGAGGAGAGGGCAAATGAAGAAGATGGGCTTGATCATTATGGCGGTGTGCATGATTGTAACTCTGGGAATTGCATCTGCACAAGCAGACTGGTATTATTGCAACATCACGGGAGTGGGTGTCGGGGGCTCTTATACTTACGTCTGTTTGACCGATACAGCGACAAGTCCAGCGTTTACAAACCGTTGGTTTCTCTTATTCAATACCATGGCCAAGCAACATCTTGCTACTGCCTTAACCGCGGCATCGACCGGACAAACGTTGGCGGCTAACTTTTCTGGCACCGGGGTTCCCCCCACGAATACTACAATAGTTTCGCTTTATTTGAATAATGGCTTCCATTAAAACTAACCTGAGCACATCTTGGTCAATATTTAAGGGGGGGCGGGTCGACTTGAATCTAGACGGTGTCTTCTCAATGAAAATATAAAGTTGGACACCGTGGGGTTTTGAAAGACCTTTTAGGACCCTTGAAATGCCCGGAGGGTTGAGCGATTTGGGCTTACGGTCAAAAGGTCAAAAAACCCTTGATTACCTGGAAGAAGGCGCTGACCTGCCCCCGCGGATTTCACCTGAGCTATTATATGGCCTTTTAAGTTGGAGGTGCCCCATTTTTGGGACCCTTCCGAGTGAGAAGATTTGACTTTTTTCGCTTTATGGGTTTGCAGGTTGGAAAACTCTAAACCTCGATTTTCCTAGCCTTCCTATATGTGCCCACCTTCCCCCTCTTTGCTGCAAAAATTTGCAGTGAAAACCCGGCTGGAGCACTGATCAGAATGCATCACCTCATTGTCAGTTCCCTTTAACCATTATGCCAATAACTGTTATTATAAGGAATATCTAGATATATTAATTAACAAACGGCTCCAGCCCGGCCACACTTGATGCATTATTCACCCGCAGACGCAGGCTTTTACCGCTCACCCCGGAGAAAATATCTTTGGTCCATAAAAAGGACTCCATGAAATCTCCTGAGGTTCTCATCATCGGCGGCGGCATTATCGGCTTGGCCTCCGCCTATCAGTTCATCAAAAAATACCCCCGAAAGACTGTCATCCTTTTGGAGAAGGAGAAAGAACTTGCGGTCCACCAATCCGGCCGCAATTCCGGAGTCTTGCACGCGGGCATCTATTACCGGCCGGGATCCCTCAAAGCCATCAACTGCCGGTCCGGCAAAGCGGCGATGGAGAAGTTCTGCGCCCAAGAAGGGATCAATTATAAAATCTGCGGCAAGGTCATCGTGGCGGTGGCGGCGGATCAATTGGCCGCCTTGCAATCCATCTACGACCGGGGCCGGGCCAATGGGGTCAAATGCGAATTTATCGGGCCCGCCCGTTTGCGGGAGATTGAGCCCCACGCCGCGGGGATCAAGGCCATCCATGTGCCGGAAACCGGCATGGTGGATTTTTCCCAAGTCTGCTCCCGCCTGGCCGACCTGATTAGAGCCAAAGGACATGAGATTATCACCGGAATTAAGGTAACCGGCCTCAGGGAAAAATCAGGGGAAGCTCTGGTGGAAACCACTAAGGGAGATTTTTCCCCCCGGTATATTATCAATTGCGCCGGCCTCCACTCCGACCGCCTGGCCGCCATGAGCGCCAGGCCGTTACCCTGGCGGATCATCCCTTTCCGGGGCGAGTATTATCAGCTTAAACCGGAAGCGGAAAAATTCTGTCGGACTCTGATTTACCCGGTCCCGGACCCCAGGTTCCCCTTCCTGGGGGTGCATTTTACCAGGAAGATCTCCGGAGAAGTTAAATGCGGTCCCAATGCGGTCCTGGCTCTGGCCCGGGAAGGATACTCCAAGAGTGAAATCAACTTTAGGGATTTGCTGGAAAGTTTAACTTACCCGGGGTTTGCCAAAATTGCCGCCAAGTATTGGCGCACCGGGATAGGGGAAATATGGCGGTCCTTGAGCAAAGAAGCCTTTGTCAAAGCCCTGCAGCGTTTGGTTCCGGAAGTCGCCGCCCAGCACCTGAAGCCCTATCCCTCGGGGATCAGGGCCCAGGCCGTGACCTTAGATGGGAGGATTTTAGACGATTTTGCTTTCCTGGAAACCTCCAGGGTGGTGCATGTCGTTAATGCCCCGTCCCCAGGGGCTACCGCTTCCCTGAGCATCGGCAGGGCGGTGGTGGCCAGACTGGCCCGAAGATTTACCTGAACCCCTCCTCCCAACTCGCCTTTCTGTATTGACCATCCAAGAAAATCAGCGCCGGGCCAGGCCATGGTACTGAAAGTACCAGTGCACAAACAGGGGAACACCTTGATCTATGGGAGTGACGGGCTGAAAACCGAGTTTTGCCCGGGCCCGGGTGATATCCGCAAAAGTGGCCGGGACATCCCCCGGCTGCATGGGCAGCAGGTCCTGCTGGGCTTTGACCCCTAGTTCCTGCTCCAGGAGGGCTATGATCCGGGGCAGTTCCTCGGCTTGGTGGTTCCCCAAGTTGATGATTTCGTAGCGGTCCAGGCCGGGGGCCATCAGGGAGGCCAGCACTCCCTGGACGATGTCATCGATGTAAGTGAAATCCCGCTGCATCCGGCCATAATTGAAGACCTTGATGGGCTTACCCTCCAGCATGGCGGCGGTGAAGAGCCACATGGCCATATCCGGGCGCCCCCAGGGGCCGTAGACCGTGAAAAACCGCAGGCCCACCGTGGGCAGGTCAAAGAGGTGGGTATAGGCGTAGGCCATCAGTTCATTAGCCTTTTTAGTGGCGGCGTAGAGACTGATGGGAGTATCCACCCGTTGGGCTTCGGAAAAGGGTAATTCCGTGAGCCCCCCATAAACGCTGGAGCTGGAGGCGTAGACCAGGCGTTCCACCTGAAAACGTTTGGACAATTCCAGGATATTAAGAAACCCTTCCAGGTTGGCCTTTTGATAGGCGAAAGGATTGACCAGGGAGTACCGGACTCCGGCCTGGGCGGCAAGATGACAGATTTTGTCGGGGCGATAACGGTCAAAAAGGCTTTCCACCACCGGGAAGTCGGCCAGGTCTCCGGGGACGGAGATAAAATTGGCCAATTTTTGCAACTCCCGATCCCGATCATGCTTCAGCGCCGGGGAATAATAGTCGTTGAAATTATCCAGGCCCACTACCCGGGCCCCCTTTTGCAGCAGAGCCCGAGACACGTGAAAGCCGATGAACCCGGCGCTCCCCGTGACCAGGAAGGTGTACTCGGCCAATTCGGCGGTGCGATGCATGCGCTACTTTCCTCAGGAACAGCGGCTGCAGCGGCGTTGGCGGCGGCAGCCATCCAGGGCCGCCAGGCCTGGAAAACTCCAGTGCCGGCGGGCCTAAAGTTTCTGCCGGCCTGCTCTTGAACCGTCTGGTTGCCCGCCTCACAGTTACTGAAAAACCATGCCCCGTTAAATGGTTAGTCCAAATTTTTGATTATCTTATAATGCCCCGGCCTTCTTGCCCACAAAAAAGAGGCAACCCTGGCAGTGTCGCCCGGGATAATCGGACCGGGTTCCCTGCCCACGCCGATGCCGGATCAAGTCCAAGAATCTAAGGGAACAAGTTAAGGCAGGTGGAGTCTGAATTTCCGCATCGTCCCATTCGCTCTCCGGCGGCTTACGGCATCAACCCCGCCTTTCCGGACCCGGGCCATGGCGCCAGCAGGGCCGGGCTCGGATCTCCAGGGGCGATGACATCAGGAAGGAGCACCGATCTGAGGTCCGCTTATTCAGAGGCGTTAGTCAGTTTCACCCTGGGCTGTAATACCAATTCGCATTCAAAGGACGTTGAACTGTAGGGGCGAACCTTGTGTTCGCCCGTGGCTCCAGGGCGAACACAAGGTTCGCCCCTACGTATAGTATCTTTTTGACTGCAACTCGGTATAAAACCCGAGAAGGTTGGGACTGGAAAAATGACAGGGCAGCCGGGAACCATGTTGTTAGGGAGGGGGCAGACTTTAGGATGTCAATTCTGGGGCCACGCCGGAGTTGAGGCTATTAAGTGACTTGGCGCCCCGGACCAAGGCTTCATTATCTTGGAGTCCGGGGACCTCCAAATCCACCCAGACCTCATTTTACTGGCTTGTACTCCAGGAAGGCGTCCTTTCGAAAACGATCTTGTGGTTTGAGGCCCAGGGCTGGCAGTTTGGACCTCTCTCTTTGGCAATCTCTGTGGCTTCACTCTTAGGGGGTTTCTTTCATGCGGGACAATGACAACAAGGCCATGATGAATATCCCCAAACCCACGCCGATTACCAGACCGCCATAAAAAGCGAAAATTGCCATATGCCTCACCTAAATCCCCAGCAATCTCTTTTAGGAAGTTTCGCTGCCGGCCGCCTCATTAACAAGCCACCTATTTCAACTATAGAATCAGAATAAAGAAGATTAAGTAGGAAAAAAGTACCCGACTATAAGTTAATTATTAATTAATAACGCTTAGTTATGTTTCTCTTGAGCCTGGGTCGCCCGGACTGAGAGCGCGCACCGCCGCAGCTTTTGGACGGGGTGACTCTAAAGCCTCCCATGTTTTTATTATCGACAAATTCTGGAAAAAGCTGAAATAAAGTCCCCCTTGATGAAGCTGTTAATCAAGCACGGCATTAGGTAGCGATAAGTTATAATTCTAGTTGTATTGGTCCGGGCTCAAGAGCGGCGCCGGGTGACCTTGATCGGTCCGGCCACGAAAAACCGAGGTATATACCTGCGAGCGAGGAAGGACAAGAATTCGGGGAGGCAAAATCTCCCCCCTCCACCAACAATGTCCACTTTATCCGCCCCACCCTTAAATAGGGTGCTTTCTCTGCATCTAGCCCCCAGGGTTACCCGTTCTATCTTAGCAGGGGTAGCCGGGTGATATCCTGCTGCTTCCGTTTCCCCCCCATGGCCTTAAAAAAAAGTCCGTAAGGGCTTTAGTGACCGCCGGGTCCAACCACGGGATGGTTTCAGGCTCTCTGCGTCCGGCAATTCATAATTATTTGCGGCTTTATTAGGGGATTAAGGGGGGTAAGCGTTTATTTGACATTGGTTAGAGATTGATTATTTTATGGTTAATTTTCCATTAATGAATTGACATTAGTGGAAATCCAAGCCTTACATAAACAAAGAAAAAGAGAAACCTGTCTTAATCTCCTGATGGCTGTCAGGAGCTACGCAGGGACGGGAGAGGGCGGATGGCTAAAGAGCGAATCCTGGTCGTCGAAGACGACGAGGACATACTACAGCTGCTCAAATATAACCTGGCTAAAGAGGGTTATGGGGTCACCGGGGTGACGTCCGGGGAGGAAGCTCTAAAAGCCCTGAAAGCAAGCACTCCGGATTTGGTGTTGTTGGATTTGATGTTGCCGGGGGTAGATGGCCTGGACGTCTGCCGGGCGCTCAAACGGGAGGCCCAGACCGGACAGATCCCCATTATCATCCTGACCGCCAAGGGAGAAGAGGCGGATATCGTCACCGGCCTGGAATTGGGGGCCGATGATTATATCACCAAGCCTTTCAGTCCCCGGGTAATGTTGGCCCGGGTGCGGGCGGTGCTGCGCCGGGTGCAGGCGGAGCCCCCGGCCGAGGGGACCCCTCTCAAGATTCACGAATTGGTTATTCATCCGGGACGCCACGAGGCCACGGTGACCGGTCAGCCGTTGGATTTGACGGTCACCGAATTCCGCCTCCTGTACATGCTGGCCAGCCGCCCCGGCTGGGTCTTTACCCGGGAACAGATAGTCAAGGGGGTCCATGGGGAAGATTATCCGGCCTCGGACCGCTCGGTGGATGTCCAGGTGGTTAGTTTGCGCAAGAAACTCGGGCCCGAAGGGAAATATTTGGAAACCGTCCGCGGGGTCGGTTACCGTTTTAAAGGATAGGTTATGCGCCGCCCCAAGCTGCTCTGGCACCTCTTTCCCTACTTTCTCCTGGTCACTCTGGTCACCCTGGTGGCGGTCACCTGGTATTCGGCGCATTCCTGGCGCGCCTTTTTCCTGGGGCAAACAGCCCGGGATTTGGAGACTCGGGCCCGGTTGGTGGAAACCAGGATCAGCGGCGGAGCCGCCCTGGAAAATGAAATCTGGGTGGATAAGCTGTGTAAGGATCTGGGAAAGATTACCTCAACCCGTCTCACCGTGATTCTCCCCTCCGGGAAAGTCCTGGGCGACACCAAAGAAGATCCGGCCCGGATGGATAACCACGGGGACCGACCGGAAATTAAGGAGGCCCTGGCCGGACGGGAGGGGGTGTCCACCAGGTTCAGCTTCACCCTGGGGCACAATATGATGTACGTGGCCGTGCCGGTAAAAAGCCAGGGGAAAATAATCGGGGTGGTGCGGGCCTCGCTGCCCATGACGGCCATCGGCCAGGCCCTTAAGGCTTATTATTTCCAAATAGTCCTGGGCGGGGTGACCATTGCTTTGCTGGTGGCTTTGCTCAGTTTTTACATCGCCCGGCGCCTGAGCGATCCCCTGGAAAATCTCAAACGGGGGGCGTTGCGCTTTGGCCAGGGCGACCTGAGCCGGAAGCTGCCCATTCCCACCACCGATGAGTTGGCCAGCCTGGCCGAGGTGCTAAATGAGATGGCCGGCAAATTGGAGGACCGCATCAATGCCCTCATCCGTCAGGGGCAGATGCAGGAAGCGGTGCTCTCCAGCATGATCGAGGGAGTGCTGGCCATTGACGCCAGCCAACGACTCATTGTCCTGAACCGGGCGGCAGCCCGTTTGCTGGGGGTAAGTCAGGAAGGGGCGCTCCACCAGACGGTCCAAGAAATCGTTAAAGACCCCGAACTCCGGTGGTTCATCAATCGCACCCTGTCCGCCCAAGACCCCATAGAAGGGGAAGTGGATCTCAATAAAGGGGAACAGATTCTTCAGGCCCACGGCACTTCTCTTAGGGACCCGGCCGGGACTAGTCTCGGCGTCTTGATCGTCCTCCATGACGTCACCCATCTGCGGCGGTTGGAACACGTCCGCCGGGACTTTGTGGCCAACGTCTCCCATGAGTTGAAGACCCCCATCACCTCCATCAAGGGCTTTGTGGAAACCCTGCTGGCGGGCGCCATCCGGGAGCCGGAAAACGCCGAAAACTTTCTGCACATCGTGGCCCGGCAGACGGACCGTCTCAATGAAATCATCGATGATTTGCTGAGCCTCTCCCGGATAGAAAAGGATGCCGAGCGAGGCCAGATTTTTCTTACCGCTCAAAAGATCAAGGGGGTGTTGGCCGCGGCCATCGAGATCTGCGGCCCCAAAGCCCAAGACCGGGGGATCAGCGTCGTCCTCGACTGCCCGGAGGATCTCCGGGCCCGGGTCAATGCGCCTTTGCTGGAGCAGGCAGTGGTAAATTTGGTGGACAATGCCATCAAATACAGCGAAGGGAACCGGGAGGTGCGGGTGGAAGCGGAACGCGCCGGTCCGGAAGTGATGGTCCGGGTCCGGGATCAGGGCAGTGGTATCCGGGCGGAGCACCTGCCCCGGCTCTTTGAGCGTTTCTACCGGGTGGATTCCGGCCGCAGCCGCCAGTTCGGGGGGACAGGCCTGGGTCTGGCCATTGTCAAGCACATCGCCCAGGCTCACGGGGGCAAGGTGACGGTGACCAGCACCCCAGGAAAAGGGAGCATTTTTTCTCTGCATCTTCTGCCAGACTAAAATCTTCCACAATCTCCAGATTTATCAAAAGATTAACCGATAGCTAATCATTTCCTAACAAAATTGCACTATCTATTACTAAACAGGCTGGTCTGTTCTTCCGGAATCAGACAAAAACAAGCGAAACTTATTTAAGGAGAATGCTTATGAAGAAGGGATTTCCAATTATTCTGGCTGCTTTAATGCTGCTGGCAGTAACGCCCCTGGCCCAGGCTGAAGTAACCATCAACGGGGCCGGGGCTACCTTTCCCTATCCTGTTTATTCTCAATGGGCCCACAAATACAATGAACTGACCAAGATTAAGATCAATTATCAAGGCATCGGCTCCGGGGGCGGCATCGCCCAGATGAAGGCCAAGACCGTGGATTTCGGCGGCACCGATGAGCCCCTCAAGGTTGCCGACCAGGATAAGCATGGGATCCTCCAGTTTCCCACCCTTATGGGCGGCGTAGTGCCGGTAATCAATGTCACGGGCATAAAAGCCGGAGAACTCAAGCTGGACGGGGCCACCCTGGCTGCCATCTTCCAGGGCAAAATCAACAAATGGGACGATCCGGCCATTAAAAAACTCAACCCCAACTTGAAGCTGCCCTCCCAAGCCATCACCGTGGCCCACCGCACCGACGGTTCCGGCACCACCTTTATCTTTACCACCTACCTGTCCACGATTTCTCCGGATTGGAAGGCCAAAGTGGGAGCCGGTAAAGCCGTGAAATGGCCGGCCCCCAACAGCATCGGCGGCAAGGGTAATGCCGGCGTGGCCGGCCAGGTGAAAGCGGTGAACGGCGCCATCGGTTACGTGGAATACGCCTATGCCCTGCAAAACAAGATTCCCCATGCCTCCCTGCAAAACAAGGCCGGAAAGTACTTACAGCCGGACCTGGACACCTTCCAGGCGGCCGCGGCCAACGCCGATTGGACCAAGGCCCCCAAAGGTTTTTCTCTGATGCTGGTGGATCAGCCCGGGGACAAGAGCTGGCCCATCGTCGGTGTCACCTGGATCATGGTGCACAAGAATTATCCCGACGCCAAGAAGGCCAAAGAAATTTTCAAGTTCTTCGCCTGGTGCTATAAGCACGGCGGCGACATGGCCAAAAAGCTCCACTATGTGGCTATGCCCGAGAACGTGGTGAAACTGGTGGAGGCGAGCTGGAAAGAGGTGCAGTCCGGCGGCAAGCCGGTCTGGCCGTAAACCTGCGCCGCATAATTCTGAGGGAATGGAGGCGGGACCGCCAGAGGAGATATCTGTGCCCTTGGCCCCGCTCCTCCCTCAGAATGTTTTTTTAGGGGGTTGACAGTCTAAAGTCGCGCTTTAACTTGGCATAAGGTTAATGAAAAAAAACGTCCTCAAGTCAGAGGGGGGCCAAGAGCATCCACCTCCCTTGCGGGAGGTCCCCAAGACCGAGAGCCGGAGCCGCGTCTCTTCCAAAGGGGATAATGCTTTTCGCTGGCTCACCTTTGTCTGCTCCATGTTCGTGCCGCTGGTCATGCTGGCCATCGGCGCAGAGCTGATCCATACTTCTATCCCGGCCATTAAAAAGTTTGGCCTGGGTTTCTTGGTTACCGATGACTGGAATCCGGTGACCCAGTCTTTTGGCGCCGCCAGCAGTATCTTCGGCACCCTGGTTTCCACCCTGATTGCCATGGTCATCGCCGTTCCCCTCAGTCTGGCCATTGCTCTTTTCCTGGTGGAATTGGCCCCGCCCCGAGTAAGCCGGACGGTGGGGACGATGATCGAGCTTCTGGCCGCCATCCCCAGCATTATCTACGGCATGTGGGGCTTGTTTGTTTTTGCCCCTTTCATGGCTCATTACGTCCAGCCAATCCTGGGTGAGACCCTGGGCTTTCTGCCTCTGTTTCAAGGACCGCCCCTGGGCATCGGCATACTCACCGCCGGCATTATTTTGGCGTTTATGGTGCTGCCTTTCATCAGCGCCATTGCCCGGGATGTCTTTAAGTTGGTCCCCAGCGTGGTGAAGGAATCGGCTTTCGGCCTGGGGGCCACCACTTGGGAAGTTACCCATAAGGTGACCATTCCCTACGGCCTGGTGGGCATTCTCGGCGCGGTTTTCCTGGGCTTAGGAAGGGCCTTGGGAGAAACCATGGCCGTCACCTTTGTCATCGGCAATGCCCACCGGATTTCCGCCTCCCTCTTTGCCCCCGGCAATACCATTGCCTCCACGCTGGCCAATGAGTTCAGCGAAGCCACGGAGCCCCTTTATATCAGTTCCCTGGTGGCCCTGGGGTTGGTGCTCTATCTGATCACCTATTTGGTGCAGGTGGTTTCCCAGATGATGTTGCGCCGCATGTATCGGGCCTGGAGTGTGGGCCTATGAAATTGAGGCCCTCCACCGGCCGCCGGATCTTGAACGGCGTGGTGAGCCTCTGGGCGGTGGGCTCGGCCCTGCTGGGTATTGCCGTGCTTATTTGGATCACTGCCGTGGTGGTGATCCGAGGCCTGGGAGCTCTCAACCTCTCCTTCTTCATTCACCTGCCCACTCCCCCCGGAGTGTTAGGCGGGGGCCTGGCCAATGCCATGGTCGGCACCGTGATCTTGACCCTGGCGGCCACCTTGATGGCCGTCCCCTTGGGGCTTTTGGCCGGGGTTTTCCTGGCGGAGTTCAGCGAGGATTCCAAGGCGGCCGATTTCAGCCGTTTTTCCGCCAACGTGCTGATGGGCATGCCTTCCATCATTGTCGGCGTCTTCGCCTACACCCTGGTGGTGGTGCCTTTGGGCAACTTTTCCGGCTACGCCGGAGCCCTGGCCCTGGCCATCCTTATGCTGCCCGTGGTGGCCCGCACCACCGAGGATATGCTGCGGCTGGTGCCCAACACCCTCCGGGAATCAGCCCTGGCCCTGGGGGTGCCGCGCTGGAAGGTGACCTTGGCCATCGTCTTTCGGGCCGCCAAGGCCGGCTTGATTACCGGGGTCCTGCTGGCCGTGGCCCGAGTGAGCGGGGAGACTGCGCCCCTATTGTTTACGGCCCTTAACAGCCCTTACTGGTTTCATTCTTTGGGCGAACCCACCCCTAATCTCACCGTCACCATCTTTGATTATGCCATGTCCCCCTATCCCGACTGGCAGCAGAAGGCCTGGGGCGCTTCCCTGTTGATCACCGCCGGAGTTTTGCTGATTACCATTTTGGCCCGCTATATCCTGCGGGAAAAGAAGATCTGACTCACAAAGGACTAGCCCGATGATAGACCAAAGGCAATTACAAGCCACCGCGCCCCCTTACTTTGAAACTCGGGAACCTATCAATAAGATTTCTGTCCGCAATCTGGATTTCTTTTATGGGGATCACCAGGCCTTGTTTAATAATAATCTGGATATTGCCGAGCATAAGGCGACAGCCATAATCGGCCCTTCCGGTTGCGGCAAGTCCACCCATATCCGCGTCTATAACCGCATTTTTGAGCTTTATCCGGATTACCAGGCGACGGGTGAGATCTTTCTGGATGGCCAAAATATTCTCGACCCCACCCATGACGTGATGGAACTGCGCCGTCGCCTGGGCATGGTCTTTCAGCGGCCCGTGCCCTTTCCCCTGAGCATCTGGGATAATGTCAGCTTTGGCTTGCGACAGCACTATCGCTTGAGCAAAAGCGAAACCGCCGACCGGGTGGAGGCCGCACTCAAGGGCGCAGCCCTGTGGGAGGAAGTTAAAGACTACCTGCATCGTCCCGGCACTTCCCTCTCTGGGGGACAGCAGCAGAGATTGTGCATTGCCCGGGCCATCGTGGTGGAACCGGAGGTCTTGCTGATGGACGAGCCCTGCTCGGCCATTGATCCGGTGGCCACCGCCAAAATCGAGGAATTAATCAAGGAATTGAAATCACGTTACACCATCGCCATTGTCACCCATAATATGCAGCAGGCCCAACGTATCTCGGACTTTACCGCTTTCTTTTACCAGGGGCGCATCATTGACTTCGGGACCACGACGGACATCTTCAGCAAATATTCCCTCCTGGAAGAAGTTCCGGGAAAAGAACATCTGGATATGTTATTATCCCAAAGTCGGCTGCAAGACACGTCTTTATCCTGATCTGCCGGAAGTAGGGAAAGAGGCAGTCACAGATTTAATGAATTATGCAAATGGCTAGCAAAGTCCCAGTGTCAGAACCGGAAGTCGCACACCAGGTTGAATCAGCGCGCATCCTGGCAGAGCTTGGCTTGGAGAGCAAGGTCAGTACCCGCCACCTCGACTTCTACTACGGGGAAAATCAGGCCTTATTCGACAATAATCTCGACATTGCCCAAAACCGGGTGACGGCCATCATCGGCCCCTCGGGTTGCGGCAAGTCTACCCATATCCGCGTCTATAACCGGGTCTATGAACTCTACCGGGAGCAGCGGGCCGAAGGCCAGGTGCTGTTGGACGGGGTTAATATCCTGGAGCCCGATTACGACATCATGGAACTGCGCCGTAAGGTGGGCATGATCTTCCAGAAGCCCACCCCCTTCCCCATGTCCGTGTTCGACAATGTGGCTTACGGCCTGAAAATGCATTATCTTCTGAGTAAAAGCGAAATGGCCGACCGGGTGGAAGAAGCCCTGCAACGCGCGGCCCTTTGGGAAGAGATCAAGGACCATTTGCACCGTCCCGGGACTTCCCTGTCCGGGGGCCAGCAGCAGCGGTTGTGCATCGCCAGGGCCATCGTGGTGGAACCGGAAGTACTGCTGATGGATGAGCCCTGTTCCGCCATCGACCCCATCGGCACCGCCAAGATCGAGGAATTGATCCATACCCTGAAGTCCCATTACACCATCACCATTGTCACCCATAATATGCAGCAGGCCGCCCGGGTCTCCGATTTCACCGCCTTTTTCTTTCAAGGACAGATCGTGGAGTTTGGCCCCACCTCCATGATCTTCACCAAGCCCACCCAGAAAAAGACGGAGGAGTATATTACGGGCCGTTTCGGGTAAAGACCCCGGAGACCTCCACTCTGAAGCGGCGGCCATCGCCTCTCTTGAAATGGCCCTGATACCCAGAAGACCCACTCCCTAAATTTCCCCATCTCCTTTCCGGCAGCGATCTTTTTAAAATCACGTCAATTCTTACAAATTATTAGCGTTTTCCTCATAAGAATTACATTTTGGGGAACGATAATGCCAGTAAGCAGAAAAGCAGGGAATCTTCCCTCCGGTTTTTCCTGGCGGCATCCCGGGGCTGACAGGAAAGCCCTAGAGCAGATAACGGGAGCGGCCGGGGAACTGAAAGTATCGTGGGAGGTCTTGGAGGTTCCGCCATTAAGAGGCGCAGCATCTGGAGGAAGTTATGTTGCCGGAAGAAAAAGCGATCACCCAGCTTAGCGCCGAGCTGGCCAAAATTTACCTGGAGAATGTCGGTAAGGAGCCGGACCCGGAGTTGGTGCGGGAGGAAGCGAAAGACCTGGTGGCCCAATATGGGCCGATAACCACGATCAAAGATATTTTTAACAGAGATTAGGAGATCTCTACTATGCAATCAATGGAAATTAGCAACAAGAGTTCCTGGTATTGCTCCCGGGAATTTGTGGCGGATATCGACCCCCATGTGGTCATGATCCATGAAGATACGAGCAGTGAGGGGGAATTGCTCATTATCCGGTTTGCCAACGGCTTCGGCGTAAAGATCCTGCGGCTCCTGGTGGCAGTGGACCCTCCCTCCCTATTTGTGGTAATGGTCCTGAGATTTCATGGGGCCAGAATGAAAGATTATAAACTGGCCCAATACAGCCCCATACCGGAAGTCAATTGGCTCAACGGCCAGGAAGATATCGTGGCCCTGTGTCGGCAGGTGGCGGTCTTACCGAGCCATACACGCCACTGAGTTCCGGAAAATCCCCCCGCCTGCCAGCAGCCCCGGTTCAGGAAAGGCCAGGCCCTTCTTGCGTTTCCGAGCCTAGAGGTGAGGCCGCCTGAAGGCGCGGCTTCTCAACAGGGCCGCCATGGCCCCCAAACCGGGCGCCCTAGTACCATCTCTGTTTGCTGCTGATTTATCCCACCCCCAGTTCCCCAGCCGCTAGCCCTGGCGTTTGCTCCGGTTGAACAGCCGGCCCCCATCCGGGCGCTAACCTCCCGGGTTAACAGGTTTTCCAAGCACCTGTGGATAAACTCCTTTTAAAAAGCTCAGTTTATAGCATAATCAAAGCCGATATCTTTTTTAGGCGCCGAAAATTCTATAGGGAAACCTCATGTCTGACATAATTCAAACCAAACTCAGTCTGCCGGCAGATTTGCGGATGCAGCATCTGGTCCAGGATTTTGTGCAGAGCCTGGCCCAACTGGCCGGGCTCCCGGAAGACCAGACGGCCTCCCTCGCCCTGGCGGTTTGGGCAGCCTGCCACCATTCCATCGAGCACGCGTTTGAGGACGGGGAGCCCGGCACTCTGAAACTGGCGGGCGAGCTGACGCCCGGGGCCTTGACCCTGTCCCTCTATGATCAGGGCCTGCCTTTTTACCAGACCCTGGAACCGGGGGCGCCGCCGCCCGGCCCGGACGGCTCCGCCTCGGGTTGTCCCCTCTGCCGGGAATTGGCCTCCATCCATCAGTGCGTCGACGAGGTGCGCTGGATCTACCATGGGGTGGAGGGCAATGAATTGCGCCTCATCAAAGACCTGGCCGGGGTCTGCCGCCTGCCGGCTCCGGACCACGAGCCTCCCGGCCCCCGGACCGGGGAGGTCCGGGAGGGGGAGCCCGGCAGCTATATGGTTAGGCTGCTGCGCCCGGGGGACGGCATCCACATCGCCCAGTTAATGTACCGCGTCTACGGCTACAGTTACTCCAACGAGGACTTTTATTACCCGGAGAGGTTCGACCATGATGTGGCCACCGGCCGGCACGTGGGGGTGGTGGCCGTGGCCGCTGATGGTAAAATCGTCGGCCATGCGGGGGTGGAGCGGCCGGACCTGGGTCCTCTGGCGGAATTGGGCCAGTTGGCGGTGGCGCCGGCCCATCGGGGCCAGGGGTTGCGCCAGCTCATGGGCGATCGCCTCCAAGAAGAGATTAAGCGGCTGGGTCTGGTGGGCCTGTTCGCGGAGGCGGTCACCATCCACACCATCAGCCAGGAGGGCAGCGATAGCCGCAACCTCCACGTCACCGGCATCAAGCTCCTGGACTGGCAGGCCCATTTCAAAACGCTTCAGCACCGGCGTCCGCCATCCAGTGAATGGGAAAAAGAGGCGGAGCCGGGACTCCAGCGGGAAACCATGGTTTTTTATTTCAAGTACCTGACACCGCCGGGCCTGAACGCCGTCTGCGCCCCCTCCCGGCACTGGGAGATGCTGGGGAAAATTTACCGGCAACTGGAGGTGGAGCTGCATTTTCTCCAGCCCAGCGGTCCGTTGGGGCCTGGGGAAGTGAAGGTCCATTATGACCAGGCCACCGGCGTCGGCGTCATCCAGGTGAACCGCATCGGCATCGATACCCTGCCGGCGATTTACCAGGCCCGGCGCGATCTCGGGGACATTTTGGGGGCGCAGGTGGTGGGCCTCCTGCTGCCCCTGGCCCAAGGGGGCACGCCCTATCTGTGCGAGGCCGCGGAAGCGGACGGCTTCTTTTTCTCCGGGGTCCAGCCGCACCTTGCGCCGGACGGAGACTTTTTGCGCCTGCAGTACCTCAATGCCGAACTGGACCCCGGTCGCATCCACCTCTCGAATCCCTTCGCCCGAGAATTGTTGGCCTATGTCCTCCAGGAGAAAGAGCGGGTGGGGCGGTAATCCGGACTTATACGGTTGCAGTCAAAGAGGTATTAATACCGAGTTGCAGTCAAAAAGATACTATACGTAGGGGCGAACCTTGTGTTCGCCCCGGAGCCACGGGCGAACACAAGGTTCGCCC
>JBMORF010000039.1:0-16440 GCA_049322315.1 Thermodesulfobacteriota bacterium
GAGGCAGCAAAACCGAAATATCGTGGAATATATGATGGCGGCTATCCAAGCTCATCGGACCGGTCAACTTGCTCCGTCTCTTCTACCCGTGCATCTGCTGTTTGCAGAGGCGGCCTGAACGATTACATTAATTTTATAATGAATTATTGGAAGCTGACTCCTATATCCAAAGGATCCACTTCGGCTTCGCAAGCCTTCGGTTCTCAGAAAACAGAGAGATAATTGCTTCCTTCGTCCTAACCCCTTTGAGGATATGGCACTCTAGAAGGCACTGAAACCTGGATTCAAGCTTGGTTCAGGTAAGCCTTGACCCAATTCGCCCCCTGATACCGGAAAAATTGCCCAATCTCCTTAAATCCGGAGGCCAACAATTGCCGGGTCTCCGCGTAATGCCCGGACCCTTCCGGGTTCACCTCCCCCCAATAAATGCGGCTTTCTATCTCTGCCGGGGCTTCTTCCCAGGTCCCCAGGGCCAGGAGCAGAGCCCGCAAATCCCGGCCCCGGAGGCGGTGCTGCAAAGTCTCCATTCCGGCCAGGGCGTCCACCAGATAATCCTCTCCCCGGTCCATCCCTAAGCGGTGCAGGGCCGCCCGCCGCAGCAGACAGGGATAGCAATAGCCGCATTCTCCTTTGGGCCGCCGCTGCCAGCGGGAAGCCACGGGCCGGGCGCAGGAAGTGCTGCGCCGGGCCAATTGCCGCAACAGTTCCGGGTTGCGGCATTGGCTAAGCACTTCGCCTTTGGTGAGGCCCTGGTAGGGATTGATCAAGGGATGCTTGATAGCCGCGTCCCGCCACAGCCGGGTAATCTGCTCCAGGAAATAGGGATGAGTGGTGCGGGTGGTATAGGCCCCCAGGCGGTTCAGGGTCAGGGGCGGGTTGAGGCCAACCCAGCCGTTTTCGGGGAGGAGTAAGGGCGTCTCCGGCCCGAAGGCCGCGGCCGCACTCACACCTAAGGCCAGATAAAGGAGAGAGCGGCTCCTTAAGGTCAGCTCCGGGGCCTCCGGGAATTGCACCCGTAAATTCAAGTGCTGTACCCGGTCCGGCCCGTAGTGAGCCGACAGAGCCCCGGCCAAAGTCTGCTGGGTGGCGGCCAGTTGCCCGTAATCATGATGGCTCACCAGCAGGAGGCGGTTTCCTTCTTCCAGTTGGTCGATGGCCCCCGCCAGGGAGTCCAGCCCCCCGGAGAAAAGAACCACGGCCTGGGGCTGCCAGGATTGCTCCCATCTTCCTCCAAATCCTAATGCGAGGGGTGCTTCCCGGGTTGCGAGGGTCCAATGATCACTGGTGAGAAACCTGAAGATTTGCGCAAATTGGGGGGCAAGCCTGGCCACTTCCCGGGTGGCGGGCAGGTGCAGGATAATTTCCCGACTCCAGGCATCAGGCGCAGAACTCCGGGGCAGGAGCTTGTCTGCCGCCCATACTCCCAGGGCAGCCAGGAGAAAGGCGGCCACTGCCGGGGGCGGTGGCAAGGGAGTGACTAAAAACTGGTGCAGATTATGGTGCACGGGATAGCCGCTGGCTCCCGGCTCATCCACATGGATAACTGCCTTCATCCCCGGCGGCGCTCGGCGTTTCTCCCCCGGCGCCCTCAGATATATATGGTCGGCCATAATCTCTTTGCCATAAAAAGCAAAATCCCCCTAAATCCCCCTTTAAGAAAGGGGGACTTTTTTCCCAATTCGCACTCAAAGGACGTTGAACTGTAGGGCGAACCTGGTGTTCGCCCGTGGCTCCGGGGCGAACACCAGGTTCGCCCGTATAGTATCTTTTTGACTGCAACTTGGTATTAAACCCCCCTTTTCTAAAGGGGGGAAGGGGGGATTTTTCATTTTAGAGGTGTGACACCTGTGATTCATGGAGGTTTAGTCTGATTTGCCAGAGATTTCTGAAGAGGATTCCATCAGTCGCCCCAGCATCTTTTCCAGGGCCAGGGTCACCCGCTGCCAGCCCGCCAGACCCCGCCACTGGCTGGCAGTCGGCGGGTCCTCCCATTCCTCCAGCGTCCCGGCCCTGATAATCCACTCCCTCAGCCCCTCCAACCCCTGGCGCCAATGCCCGTAACTGCCACTGGCCGCTTCCAGAGATTCCCCCAGGTCCAGGACCAGGCGTTGATATAAGGACTCAGCCAAAAATCGGGCCACCACCTGTACTGAGGTAACCAGTTTCCCGGACTGAAAATCCTGGAGAACGGCGCCCAGGGCGGAGTGGGCCACTGCGTCTTCCAGGCTGCCCTCGGCCTCCAGGAGCGCTCCGGCCAGGGCGGTTGCGGCCATTGCCCCGGGTGGCTCGGTGCCTCCGGTTAATCCCCAAACCCCCAAAGCCGCGTCCCACCCCTGGGAAGTCACCTCGCCAACGAAAGCCCCCAGATTTTGCCCGGCTTTCCGGGTCAGCCGAAAACTACCCAAGAGGTTTGGACTTCCGGCCCTGGTCTCGTCACCCAGGGCCGCCAGATACCGGGCCACCACCTCCCGGGCCTCCAGGCCCAATCCCCCTGACGGGGCCAAATAGCGAGAAGCCCCGCCCTTGGCCCGCCGCCATAACCAGGTGGTGGGTGGCCGCCGCGCACTGGAAGTGCCCATGGTTGACTCCGTTGGGGCCAGTGGCCAGTGGCCAGTGGCCAGTAGCCAGTGGTCAGTGATCAGTGGTCAGTGGTCAGTGGTCAGTGATCAGTAATTAGTGGTCAGGAAAAAGCTTTGGACTTTGAAGGTCTTCTGGTTACTCTACCACAATTTCTAGGCTGCTACCAAACGTTTCAGGCGGCTGTAGCGTTCCCAGGAGAATTGGGGCCAGCAGGGAAAGAGGGAGTTGTTGTGGAACAAGGGGTCCCGGGCGAGATCATAGCGGCTGGTGGCCACGGCTTGGGCCCAAAGTTCCGTGCCGGGGATGGGGGAGTATTGGGCCAGCACCGGGGCGCCCCCCAATTCCTTGACCCGGCGGATGGAGGTAGTGATTTCTGCTTCCTCCTGGTGGGGCAGACCCATAAGGAGGTAAACGCCGATCTCCTCCCGGCGGAACCCCGCTTCCTGCAGATAACGCAGAGCCGCTTCCAGTTCCCCGGCCTGGAGTTTGTGATCCAGACGCTCCGACCCCAGGGCGACTGTCTCCACTCCCAGACGCAGGGTGGCAAATTGGGACCTTTTGAGCCACCTGGCCACCTCTTTGGTAATCAAGCCGGTATGGAGACCGTTGGGGGTATGGAAACGGAAGGATAAACTCTGTTTGGCCAGTTCCTCCAGAATGACCAGCAGATGGTTATCCGCGTCCAGGAGCAAAGCATCGTCATAGAAGGCCACGTCTGTTAGATGCAACCGTTCCTGCCAGTAACGCATTTCCTCTATCACCGTCAAAGGCTGTCGTCGTTGGTACCGGGGTTGGAGCAGGCGGGAGGCGCAGTAGGTGCAATCAAAAGGGCAGCCCCGGGAGGTCAGGATAGGCAGGTAAGGGAGGTGGCGGATGAGGTCCAGGGCAGGGTAGGGCCGGGAATCTAAATCAGGTGGCGGCGAAGGAGCAGGGGTGGGCAGCCCCAGGGCTGTCAACTGGTTGACCAAGACCTCCTCGCCGGGGCCGGCTAGAAAAAAATCCGCGCCGCTGTGCTTCCGGGCATGCTCCGGGCAGAGGGTGGCGTAAATGCCTCCGAGAATCACGGGCGCGGCCGGGAATTGCTCCCGGGCCAGGCGGATGGCGGCCTGCACCCCCGGATACCAGTAGGTCATCAGGGAAGTGACCAGGATGGCGTCGGGGCGGGGCAGGGCCGCCAGACGCGCCTTAAAATCCGCCTCCCTGAGGCCGTAACGCCCGTAGCGCCGGGGGATGCCCCGGAGGGCCTGGGGGGTGGGGATTATCTCTTTGGGGTATCTTCCGGTACCCCAGACCCCGGCCCGGGTCAAGGGGGTGTCCAGGCAATCCAGGAGATGGACTTCATACCCCTGAGCTGAGAGATAGGAGGCCAGGTAGAGCAGGCCCAGGGGCCGGGCAAAAAAATCGTAGGCCGCAAAATCGTAGATCCAGGGATTGATGAGGAGTAAAATCGGACTCGTTGCCATTGCCAGTTAGCGGGTTTCCTATAGATGGGGGTTTTGCCCCCGCCCCCCTTCCCCCGGCCCTCTCCCCCGCCGGGGGAGAGGGAGTGCTTTTGCTCCGACCCCTTTATTCTGGGGAGCAGCAAGGAATTAGCATCATTATCCCTTCCCGCCAACCAGGACCCGGAAGGTCAGTCCTCTATCTTGGAACTTTGAACCTGGAACTTGGAACTGTCGCCTGGCGGCAGGCCTGGAGCATCTTCCAGACGCGTCGGGTATTGGCGTGGCCTGGGGAAAATTCCATTTCCAGGAGATTCCGGGTCCTCCCGGTCAATTTCACGCCTTCGGCTATTCTGAGCCCGGCCACCCAGATGATTTGACCGCCACTTTCCACTAAAGGGATATAGGCCCGCAGCCACCGGGGAATTTTGCTGTCCACCAGGAAGTCTTGCAGCTTCTTGGCTCCCGGCGCGCCGCTGGCCCAGAAGCGGTCCCCCGGCTGGAAATAGCGGATCATCAAAGGGAAATTTAGGCAGTCCTGGTCCAGCCAGGCGATCTGCGCTTCCTGGGGCCAGGGGGTGCCAGGAGAATAGGGCCGGCTATCCAGACGCCAGTTCCAGCCTCCGGCCTCAAAGCAGCCGGGAGCGGCTGGCAGCGTACCGGCCGCCCGGGGGGGAGGCGGCAGGCGGCGGAAAATATGTAATTCCAACCCCGCCCGGGCCACCGTACAAGTCCCCAGGGCCATCCGGCCCCCGCTTTTCTGGGCCCGGGCCAGGTTCAGGACCGCTTCCACCTGTGCGGCGCTTAGGGGGTATTCTTCCAGGATTTTTTGTAAAACGCGGCGGAGCACCAGTTTTTGCAGGGCGTGAGGGAGTTCTAAAAATTGGGGGAGATGGAGCCGATGAAAATCCGGGATCAAAGTCTCCCCCACCTCGGGCCAGGCCCGGTCTACTTCCGGGGCCAAAAGTCCCTCCTGCTCTTGCAACAAAAACTGGGTCCGCCAGACGGCCTCGTGTAGCCGGGGGTTATACTCTTGCAATTGGGGCAGCAGGTCCAGGCGCACCCGGTTGCGCAGGTAATCTCTTTTCAAATTGCTGGGGTCCTGGCGGTAAGGCAGGTTTTCCTGGCAGAGCCAGGCGAGGATCGCATTTTTGAATACGGCCAGCAAGGGCCGCACCAGGCCCTCCGGGGTGGCGGGGCGCATCCCGGACAGCCCCTCCGGCCCCGACCCCTTGAGGAGGCGGAGAAAGAATAATTCCACCTGGTCATCCGCGGTATGGCCCAAGGCCAGCCGTTGATAGAGGTGGGTCCGGCAGGTGTCCCGGAGGAATTGGAGGCGCAGCCGCCTACCCGCCATCTGCAAAGAGATTTTCTCCCGGCGGGCCAAATCCCGGGTATCCCCGGCACCCCCATGGAAGGGCAGGGACAGGCTTTGGGCCAGGGCGGCCACGAATTCGGCTTCTTCCCGGGACTGGCGGCCCCGGAGGCCGTGGTTAAAATGGGCCACTGCCAATTGCAGGTCCAGTTCGGGTTGCAGGCGTTTAAGGAGGTGTAAGAGGGCCACCGAGTCGGGACCCCCGGAAACGGCCACCAGTACCCGGTCCCCGGCCGCCAGCAGGTTCTCCCGGGCCACGTAGCGGCCCACCCATGGGGGCAGTTCGGCAGCGGCGGCGCCCGGCAGCAAGGGGGAGATCACGGAGTTCCGGTCTGGCAAAGCTGGGTGACGGCCTCCAGGATGGCTTCTTTGGAGAAGGGTTTGGCCAGGAATCGATCCACCAGCCCCGCGTCCCGGCCCCTTTCCTGGGGCGGGGGAAGTTCTGAGGAAATGAGGATGATACGGCAGTCCGGCATGGCTTGCTTCAATTGCCGGGCCACCTCCAGCCCATTGTCATGGGGGAGGCGGTAATCCACCACTGCCGCCTGATAACCGCGGCGGCTGCAGGCGGCGGCAATTTCGGCGGCACTTCCCGCCAGGGAGGTGATCTGGTATCCGGCCCGGTCCAGAATAGCCACCAGGGCTTCCCGGGTGCCGGGGTCATCATCGATTACCAGGATGCGAAGATTCATGCCGCCCCTTGTACAGAAGGATTACGGGAGGTTAGGAAGCCGCGGCTCTCTCCTCCTCGTTATCTTTGGTTTCCCCCCCGGTGCGGGAGGTGGGGAAAGCCAGATAAAACCGGCTACCCCGGCCTGGGGTGTTTTCCACCCAGATACGGCCGTGGTTGGCTTCCACCAGGGTCTTGCAAATATAGAGGCCCAGCCCGGAACTGCCGCTCTTTTGAGGCCGCAGGCGATACTTTGCGAACAGATGCTCCTGCTGTTCCACTTTCAGGCCACAACCCGTGTCGGCCACAATTATTTCCACTTCCTGGCGGTCCGCCTCCGGCTGCAGCCGCGCTTCCACCCGTATTTCTCCGCCCTCCGGGGTGGCTGCCAGAGCGTTGACTAAAAGATTGGACAAGACCCGTTCCAGAGAATGCTCATCCACGTGTATAGCCGGTAAATCCTGGGCCAGCACCGCGCTCAAGGCCACCCCCTGATGTTGCGCCACGGGGCTGAAGTGGTTCAGGAGCCGGTGAATAACAAAACCCGGAGGCACCGCCTCCGGACGCAGTACCAGACTCCCGGCTTCGAACCTGCTCAGATCCAGGACATTATGGAGATGCAGCAGCAAGCCCTCACTTCTTTGGATAATCCCCTGGAGCTTATGGTTAATCTCCGGAGGCAAAGTTTCATCCTCCAGAGCCTCAATGGTCAAACGGACGCCGGTCAGGGGGGCCTTGATGTCGTGGACGATCATGGCCAGGAAATCGGCGTTGGCCGCCACCCGGTCCCTTTCTGCTTTGAGCAGTTTGGTCTTTTCCCTCAAGGCCCGGGTCATGGTGTTAAATGATTCCGCCAACTCCCCCAACTCATCATTGCTGGTCACCGGGATATCCCCGGCCAGCTCCTCGGTGGCCGCCTGGCGGGTGCCTTCGGTCAGGTGTTTGATCTGGCGGCGCATGCCCCAGGAGAGCCAGACGCTAAGAAGGGCGCCAAGGAGGGCGCTGGCCCCGCCCACCCCGAAAATCACCAGTTTCAGGGTTTGCAGGCTGGCGTCCATCTCCCGGCGGTTAACTCCCACTACGATGAGGTTTTCCCAAGGTTTCACGCCCTCTTCTTCCAAGGGCAAGTAGAACAAGGTATAGTCCTGATCTCCCAGCCTGAGACTCTGTACCTGGGTGGGAGGAGCAGAGCCGGTCACCGCCAGCTCTTTGCTGCGGCGGATCTGGTTAAGGGCGGCTTCCGGCAGTTTTTTAAAGGAGTTGACCACCAGACGGTTGGCAAAGAAAATGGCCACTTCGGCGCCGGGGCGAGACAGCGATTCCACAAAGCCCCGGTCCACCAGCAGCCCGGTAAGAATTACCCCCACCACCTTTTCCTGGGAGGTAATGGGCGCCGCCGCGCTCAGGACGATACTGTCTTTCCATTGGGTCATGCGCACCGATTCTTTGCCCTTCAATGCAGCCCGGACCAGGGGATTACTGGAGATATTCACCCCGATGGCCTCCGGGTCGTGGGCCCGGGCCCGGATTATCCCCTGGGCATCGGTGATGGTGAGGACGTGGAGGCCGGCGGCCTGCATATAAGAACTGGCCAGATGGCGCAGGCTTTCGCCGTCTCCCCAGGCCAGGAGTTCGCCGTAGCTGGGGTTGTCGGCCAGCAAACTGGCAGCCTGGGCCACGCGTTGAATCTTTCCCAAGTACTCCGCCAGTACCAGGCGGGCCACCAACTCCACCCGCTGCCGGTGCCATTCCAGGATCTGGCGGGTGGCCAGATATTGCATGACTAAGAGCAGACCCACCAGGGCCACCAACAGGGACAGGAGGTTGACCCCTTGCAGCTTGAAGCCGACTTTGCTCCGCAGCGCCATGATTTAAACATAGCATATTTCGCCGGATTGGGAAACGCCCCGGAAGAGGAGTCAGAGGAGTGGCAGGGGCCGGATGGCCCTGGTCCACCCTTGGGAAGATAACTCTATTAACCCATGAGAAAGGAGGCGATCAGGCGATAGACCGGCATGAGGAACAGCCCCATGATCCCGGTGTAAAAAAGGACCAGGATGAGGATGAACCCTACCGGTTCCAGGTAGGCATAGAGGCGGGCCAGGTTGGGAGGCAGAAAGATGCCCAAGATATGGGAGCCGTCCAAGGGGGGGATAGGTATGAGGTTGAACAGGGCCAGGAAGATGTTGATTTGGACCCCCCACAGGGCAAATTTTATGAGGCCCACGTTGATGAGCCCCAAGCGCAGGATAAAGGAGAAGATAACGGCCAGGGCCAGGTTGCTCAAGGGACCGGCGGCGCTCACCGTCAGCTCCCCCCAACGGTAATTGTGAAAATTGCGGGGGTTTACCGGCACCGGTTTGGCCCAGCCGAAGATGATCCCCGCGCCGCTGATAAGGAGCAGCGCCGGTAGCAGGATGGTGCCGATGGGGTCGATATGGGGGACGGGGTTCAGGGTGATGCGGCCCAACATGCGGGCGGTGGGGTCCCCGTTCTTCAGGGCCACGTAGCCGTGGGCCACCTCGTGGACGATCACCGAAAAGAGGAGGACCACGGCCATCAAGGCCATTTCCAGGAGGTTGGGAAGACTAAAATCCATGTCAGACTTCCCGGACTAACGCTTCTCCTGCTTGCCGCAATTTCTCCAAGGCCGGCTGGGAGGAGGCCTCGAAGTAGAAGCGCACCACCGGTTCGGTGCCCGAGGGCCGGAAGCAGACCCAACTGCCATCCTCTAAGATGAACTTATGGCCGTCAATGGTCACGTGCTGCTTCACTGCCAGGCCGGCAAAACGGGGCGGCGGGTTTTTGAGGCTCTCCAGGAACTTCTCCTTGGTTTCCGGGGCCAGGGAGAGATTGATCCGGCGGTTGTATACCGGACCCACTTTGGCAAACAAATCTTCCAGCAGTTGGGGCAGGTCTTTACCTTTCCGGGCCACCATTTCCGCCACCATAAGGTCGGCCAGGATGCCGTCTTTCTCGGGCAAATGGTTTCTCATGGAGAAACCTTCACTCTCCTCTCCCACCATTAACGCCTGGCCGCTGGTGATATATTCCCCCAGATACTTGAACCCCACCTTGGTTTCATACACGGGACGGCCATGTTTGGCGGCCACCCGGTCGATGAGTTGGGTGGTGGCCACACTCCGGGCCACGCCGCCTTCCCAACCCCGGGTTTCGATGAGGTAGTCCATCAGCAGGCCCAGGATGGCATTGGCTTCATGGTATGCGCCCCGGGAGTCCATCACCCCGAAACGGTCCGCGTCGGCGTCCGTGGCCAGTCCCAAGTTGGCCTTGACCGCAGGAATACGGGCAGCCAGTTCGCCCAGGAACTCTGCGGACGGCTCCGGGCGTTGGCCGCCGAACAAGGTGTCCCGGTAGCCGTGAATCAACTCCACTTCCACGCCGGCTTCTCGAAGAAAGGCGTCCAGATAGTCCCGGCCGGTGCCGAAAAGGCAGTCCACCACCACGCGCATACCCGACCGCCGCAAGACCTCCACGTCCACCAGGGTCCGGAGATGTTGGAAATAGCTGGGCCGGGGATCGATGTCGCTGACCAAACCTTGGGATCGGGCCTGTGCCAGAGGCAGGAGTTTGACGTCTTCCGGACCGAGCTGGTTGGCCCGGGTTTCGATGGGTTTGGTGACCGTCTCCGGGGCCGGACCGCCGCTGGCCGGGGAGAACTTGACGCCGTTGTACTCCGGGGGATTATGGCTGGCGGTGATGTTGATGCCGCCGGCCCGCTGCCCTTCCCGGATGGCGAAGCTGACCACCGGCGTGGGGCAGTCCCGGTCGGTAAAATAACTGGGGATGCCGTTCCCCGCCAGAACCTCTGCGGCGGTGGCTGCAAAGACCTCGGACAGGAAGCGGGTGTCATAGCCGATAACCACGCCTTTAACGCTCAAACCCTCGGCAGTAAGATAATCGGCAATGGCCTGGCAGACCAGGCGGGCATTGGCAAAAGTAAAATCCTCGGCAATGATCCCGCGCCACCCGGAAGTGCCGAACTTGATGGCCGTCATACCAGACTCCCTCTGGAAGGGAGGGGATGGGTCCTGAAGATCCGCCCCCTCTCCGGCTTAGATGATCGTTAAATTGGGAAAAACGCGTTGGTTAAATATTAAGTACCCAGATCGTAAGAAGCCAGGTACTTTTCCTGTTCCGGGGTCAGGGTGTCGATGGCCACGCCCATGGCCGCCAGTTTCAGGCGGGCGATTTCCCGGTCGATCTCCAGGGGCACGGGGTACACCTGTTTTTGGAACTTTTGGTGGTTCTTGGAGATGTATTCCGCGGCCAGGGCCTGGTTGGCAAAGCTCATGTCCATCACCGCGGAAGGATGCCCTTCAGCCGCGGCCAGGTTCACCAGCCGGCCTTCCGCCAGCAGGTAGAGGCGCTTGCCGTTTTGCAGGGTGAATTCTTCCACGAAATCCCGGATTTGCCGCCGGGCGTCTGCCAGGCGTTCCAAGGCCGCAATCTCGATTTCCACGTTGAAGTGGCCGGAATTGGACAGGATGGCCCCATCTTTCATCAAAAGAAAATGCTCTTCTCGGATGACGTTGATGTCCCCGGTGAGGGTGCAGAAGATATCGCCGATTTTGGCGGCCTCGGCCATGGGCAGCACTTCGTAGCCGTCCATCATGGCTTCCAGGGCCTTCAAGGGGTTGACTTCGGTGATCACCACCCGGGCCCCCAGGCCCCGGGCCCGCATGGCCGCACCCCGGCCGCACCAGCCGTAGCCCGCCACCACGAAGATGGACCCGGACATCAGGCGGTTGGTGGCCCTGAGGATGCCGTCGATGGTGCTTTGGCCGGTACCGTAGCGGTTATCGAAAAGGTACTTGGTCATGGCGTCGTTTACGGCGATGATGGGATATTTCAGCACCCCGTCGGCGGCCATGGCCTTGAGGCGGATGACCCCGGTAGTGGTTTCCTCGGTGCCGGCGAAAACCTCCGGGAGCAGTTCCGTGCGGTTAGTATGGAGGGTAAAGACGATATCGGCGCCGTCGTCCATGGTCAAATTGGGTTTGACGTCCAGGGCCTGGTTGATGTGGCGGTAGTAGGTGTCGCCGTCCTCACCCTTAATGGCGAAGGTGGGGATGCCCTCATGCTGGGCCAGATACGCGGCTACGTCGTCCTGGGTGCTCAAAGGGTTGGAGGCGCAGACGTGCACCAGGGCGCCCCCGGCCTTCAAGGTGGTGGCCAGGACCGCGGTTTCGGTGGTGACGTGGAGACACGCGGCCAGGCGCAGGCCCTTCAGAGGTTTTTCCTTTTCGAACCGCTCCCGGATGGCATTGAGCACCGGCATATCCTGTGCGGCCCATTCCACCCGCAAGCGGCCTTTATCGGCCAGATTGATATCTTTTACATCATAATCCATGAGATCCTCGTTTCTATTTCTGCACAGAGCAGACGCATTTCAGATTGGGATTGGGACCTTTCAGACCGGCTTTCTCCCTTAAGACGTCCACCTTGTTGACATATTCCCAGGTGAAGTCCGGGTCGGTGCGGCCGAAATGGCCGTAAGCCGCAGTCTTATTAAAGATGGGCCGTTGCAGGTCCAGATACTGGATCATGGCTGCGGGTTTGAAGCTGAAAGTTTCCTTGATGATGGCCAGGATCCTTTCTTCGGGGATTTTCGCGGTATCGTAGGTGTAGACCATGATAGACAACGGATCGGGCAGGCCGATGGAGTAGGCTACCTGGACCTCGCACCGGTTGGCCAGCCCCGCGGCCACCACGTTTTTAGCCACGTGGCGCAGCATGTAGGAAGTGGTGCGGTCCACCTTGGTGGGGTCTTTGCCGGAGAAGGCGCCGCCGCCGTGATAGCCCCGGCCGCCGTAGGTATCCACGATGATCTTGCGGCCGGTCATGCCGCAGTCGGCCAAAGGCCCGCCCACCACGAACCGGCCGGTGGTGTTCACCAGGAACTTGGTGTCCACCAGCAGTTCCGTGGGTATGGTCTTTTTGACCACTTCTTCGATGACCGCCTCTTTCACCTGTTCAGGCTTGACCTCAGGATTGTGCTGGGCTGCGACTACTACCGTATGGATGCTCTTGGGCATCCCGTTTTCATAGCGCACCGTCACCTGGGTCTTGCCGTCGGGGCGGAGGAAGGGCAGGGTGCCGTCTTTGCGCACCTTGGCCAGGCGCTCCGCCAGCCGGTGGGCGTACCAGATGGGCATGGGCATCAGGTTTTCGGTGGAGGTGGAGGCGTAACCGAACATCAAGCCCTGGTCGCCGGCCCCCTGCTCCGGTGACAGGCCCCGGCCTTCCACGCCCATGGCGATGTCAGGCGATTGCCGGTCAATGGAGGTCAAGACGGCACAGGTTTCCCAGTCGAAGCCCATGGAGGAATCGTTGTAACCGATCTCTTTGATGGTTTGGCGGACGATGTCCGGATAATCGATGCGTGCGGTGGTGGTGATCTCGCCGGCGATCATGGCCAACCCGGTGGTGACCAAGGTTTCGCAAGCCACCCGGGCATATTTGTCTTGGGTGAGAATGGCGTCCAAGATGGCGTCGGAGACCTGGTCCGCCACCTTATCCGGATGCCCCTCAGTCACGGATTCCGAAGTAAATAAAAAATCGGCTTTGGCCATGACTCAGCTCCTTTGGTAAAAAATAATCCTGCTGGCAGGTTGGTATACTCCCAAACCTTAAAATATTAACTGGAACCTTAGGAAAAAAACAAGGATTTTATGACGGGAGATGCTGTTTTGCAGGGCTCTGACCAGGCCAAAATCAAGAATTGACGCGGGTTTTACCAAATCCGCCTCATCCCTCCTTTCAAAGAATTTTGGAGGAATAAGCCAGTCCTTAACTTCTTAAATAAGTTTCAGACTGCTAAGCGCCACTTGGCGAAACAGGAGATTAGCGGGATTTTCAGGCTTTTTCCTTAGATCGCCACATTTTTCCAGGGCTTGTCAGCCGCCTTTTTCGGGCGGTTTTGGGAATCCACCAGGATGATTTGGGGCTGATGCCGGTCTAAGGCCGCGTCATCGTAAGTGGCGAAGGTGGCGATGATGATCAGGTCCCCGGGAGTCCCTTTCCGGGCCGCGGCGCCGTTTAAGCACATGACCCCGCTCCCGGCCTCCCCATCGATGGCGTAGGTCTGAAACCTTTCCCCGTTGGAGATGTTGAAGATGTGCACCATCTCATAGGGCAGGATGTCGGCGGCCTGCATCAGGTCGGCGTCGATGGTGAGGGAGCCTTCATAGCTCAGGTCGGCCTCCGTAATGGTGGCCCGATGAATTTTCGATTTCAGCATTACACGCAACATAACCGGGACTCCGCAAGCAGGGTATTGTCGATCAGCCTGGTTTTGCCCACCTTAACCGCCAGGGCCAGGCGGGCTTCGTTTTCAATAGTATGGACTTCCTGGAGCGTGTCGGGGTGCACCAGGGCCAGATAATCAATCTCGGTGTGGGGCGTGGCGGTGATAATCCCCTTGACCGCCTCCAAAACGCTTTCCCGGGACTTGGCCCCGGAGAGCGCCAGCTCCCGGGCCGCCTTGAGGGCCCGAAAGAGGCACAGGGCCGCGGCCCGTTCCTCCTGGGAGAGATAAGTGTTCCGGGAACTCATGGCCAACCCGTCCGCTTCCCGGACGATGGGCCGGCCTACAATCTCCACGGGCACGTCCAAATCCGCCACCATCCTGCGGATGACCTGGAGCTGCTGGTAGTCCTTCTCCCCGAATACAGCCACATCCGGCTGTACTTGATGGAGCAGCTTCAGGACCACGGTGGCCACGCCCCGGAAATGTCCGGGCCGGGAGGCGCCGCAGAGCCCCCGGCTCAACTCCTCCACCGTCACATAAGTCTGGTAGCCCGGGGGGTACATGGCCTCCGCCGGGGGCGTATAGAGCACGTCCACCCCCACCTCCCGGGCCATCCCCGCGTCCCGTTCCAGGTCCCGGGGATAGGTGGCCAGGTCTTCCTTAGGCCCGAACTGGGTGGGGTTGACGAAGAGGCTTACCACCAGCCTGTCGGCCGCCTCCCGGCCATAGCGCATCAGCGATAAGTGGCCCTCATGAAAATAGCCCATGGTGGGCACCAGGGCGATTTTTGCGCCCTGGGACCGCCACTCCTGAGACATTTGGCGCATCTGCGCCGGGTCGCTGACAATTTCCATAAAAAAACCCCAGACCGGTACTCTGGGGTAGGAAATTACGCCACCTTCGAGTCTCAGTCCGCGCTTGCCGGATCCAAGCTCCTAGTGAAAATTATCACTGGAAAACCGGGAATGTCAAGCATTTTCAGGGGGTGAGTAGTGTATCATTTTGAAAATCTAGGAGAGAAAAATCTGGCAAAAATTATCTCCTGATTTACTAAACTGGCTCATAGGGAATTCCAGACTATAAAGGAAGAAATATAGGTAATAGGAGAAAATTTCCCTTGTTACCTGTGGATTAAAAAAGCGGCCCGGAGGCCGCAAGAGTTCGCGGCTGCTAATAATTAGCAGCCGCTCAAAAAACAGTTACATATTATGCAGCGGGAATTGTTATTCGCATTCGCACAGTTCTATCGATAGTTTCGACCAACTTATTATCTCGTGCCATTTCCAAATCATAGCGGGCTTGCAAATTAAGCCATAATTCAGGAGTAGTCCCAAAATACTTAGCTAACCGTAATGCAGTATCTACCGTGATAGCCCGTTTTCCTAAGACAATCTGATTAATTCTCTGAAGGGGAACATCCAAATCACGGCTAAGTGCATTTTGGCTAATTTTTAATGGCTTAAGGAATTCCTCCAACAGTATTTCTCCTGGATGGATAGGCGGAAATGTAGCCATTTTAAAACCCCTTTAGTGATAATCCACTATCTCAACTTCGTAAGCATCGTTTTCATGCCAAACGAAGCAAATCCGAAATCGATTATTAATCCTTATGCTGAATTGACCCTGTCTATCTCCCGAGAGAGCTTCTAACCTGTTTCCCGGAGGTACTCTCAAGTCCTCAATTGCCATGGCTGCCCCTAAATACCAAAGTTTTCGATAGGCAGTTTTTTGTACTCCAGGAGGCCACTTTAGCGTAGGCTGACGATTATAGACCTTCTCCGTTTCCCGGCACTTAAAGGATTTAATCATAATCCGTGGTTCTATATTAACGCTTATCGGTAATATGTCAAGCGTTAATAAAAAATTTTTTTCCCAAAAATTCAGCAAAATTTCCAGAAAGAAAAGATTCTTTGTCCACAAAAATTATTTGTAATCGTTCAGGCCACCTCTGCTACCAGCAGAGGTACGGGTAGAAGAGACGGAGCAAGTTGACCCATCCGGTGAGCTTGGATAGCCGCCACGACATACTCCACGATATTCCGGTTTTGCTGCCTCAAAGTGGCAACCGTGGTCAGGATTCTTTCCGGAAAGCGAGAGCCGTTATGGCTTTGGTTGCCGAAGCATCCCTGACGCCACAGCGCCGCCCCGCGCAAGGCCCTCTCGGCCCGGTTGTTGGTGGGCTCCGCTCCCGGGACCATGGCGAAGGTGAGCAAGGCCGGCCACAGCTTCAAGAGATTACGGCACAGGGCTTCGGCCTTGGGGTCGCCACAGGCGGCGCCCAGGCGCAAAAGTCTCCCAAGGCGGGTCCGAACCGGCGCCAGTTCCCACTGCATCTCGGCCCGAGTGATCTCGCCGGCCTGATAGCGGCGCCAGGCGGCAAAGAGTCTTTTGACCTCCCTAAGTCCCCATTCTCCCAAAGGTCCGGCTCGAGTCTTCCGCTCGGAGAGCGCTTGAAAATCCCACTTCAGGTGCGCCCAACAGAGCTGGCGTTGCAGAGGGTCCACTATGTTATAGGAACCCCAGCGATCGCTATGGAGAATTCCTTCAAAGGATTCGCCTATCAACTCCTTGAGGGCCTGGCGGCCTCTGGAGCACGAGACCAGGAAGACGGTGGTCAGCCTGGTCACCGCCACCCACAGCCAATGGCGTTTCCCCTTTTCCTTCCAGCCCGATTCATCCAGATGCGCCATCTCGGCCCGGGCCACCGCCTCCTTGGCCTCCCGGCAGGGTACGGCCAGGGCCTCAGAGGTTTCTTCACACAGGCTCTGGATGCTTCCCAGGCTGACACTCACGCCGCACAGTTCCCGCAACAGTTCCACCACCTGCCGGCGGCTTTGGCGAAAGCGGCCGGTGAGGATGGCGACCCAGGCTTGCAGCCGGGGGCCGAAGGCGCTTCTGCCGACTTCAGCCGGCAAGTCCGGTTTCACCCAGGTCTGACAATGGGGACACCAGCCGGCCATCAGCCGGTGTTCGGTGATGACCGGTTGAATTTCGGGCAGTTCCCAGACCTGGCGCCGTTCCACCGGAGAGGCTTGCCTGGCCGCCGCGTGCTGCAAGGCACTGCGGCAGTGCGGACACTCTTCCGCCCGATGTTCCACGATCT
>JBMORF010000040.1:0-111192 GCA_049322315.1 Thermodesulfobacteriota bacterium
AACTGCCCCATGACCCCCAGGCGGTAAAAATTACGGACAAGCGATACCGGAAATATGTGCAGCGATTTGGCGATCTCGCGGTGGAACTCGACGCCCTGCACCCCAAGGTCCTCCGGGAACTGGCAGTGGAGGCCATAGAGAGTCATTTCGACATGAGCCTCTTCCATGAGCAAATGGAATTGGAACAAATGGAACAGGAGCGGTTGGCCTCCCTTAAGGAGAAAATCTTATCGGACTTAAAAAGTTTGACTAGGCAAACATAACCGAGGACCTCGAAGGCTTCGGTGACCCTTGAACCCCACGCAGCCAGCCAACCGACTTTTGTGAACTCGGGAGGTTCCCTCGGGGGAGGGGGACCGGCCCTCATGAACCGGCCCCGAGGCCAGACGCAGCAAGGCTTTGGGGCAAACTGGACAAAGAAAGGAGTGTTACCATGGATCACGGCAACAAGATGGTTTCCTTAAAGACCGGCGAGCAGGTGGGGAGGATTCCTACTGATTGTTTTCGGCATTGCTTTCGATCTGGTAATTAAGGACTTCATCCTTCCTCTGGCCCAACGAGAATGCCTGCTTCAGGAATAGAGTTGAAATGTAGGTCTCGTTGGGGATAGGGCATTTCAATGCCAGGTTCCGGAACCTGCGCCAGATATCCCAGAAGAGGTTGATCTTCCTAAGCCATGCCGGTTTGGGGATTCTTGATCCAAACCTGTGACTCAAGGTTGCGGGTATAAATCCCGAAGTTCCCCAAGGAAAACAGAGGCCAAGAGCAAGCACCGGTGGCAGTTTGGGGGCCGAAGTACACTCTCCGTGGCGCTTCGGGCCCCTTGTTCCTTCGACACTCGCTCCTCGCCCCTGTGGCGTGACGCTGCCGGGTTATTGCGGTCCGGGCTGCACGTGCTTCAGCGGTGCGCCATCAAGCGCCTGCGCCTCTGCGCCTTCCAACTTCTTCATGTCCTCGGGCGACAGTTTCGGGCGGTCCACCTTGATCGTCAGTTTATTGAGTTTGGCGGTCAGGGGGAACGGCGGCTGGTAGTCGGCGTCGTTCACGCCGGTGAGGGTGTCGGAGCCGATGTCGAAGCTCTCGTCCCATTGCAGGATAATCGGCAGCGTGTGCGGCATGGTGATGGTCTGGACTGCCTTGCCATCCACCTTGAGCGTGCCGGTTCCCGACCGGCCGATGCCGGAGAAATTGTTGAACGCTAGCGTGCCGAGGCCCAGGCCGTCATACTTGAAGTCGAACTCGAGGACGTGCCGGCCGGGTGTAAGCGCCTCCGGGCTTTCCCATTTGATGCGCTTGAGATCGACCAGGTTCCACAGGAAGACCGGCTTGCCCTTGAGCAGGTAGAAACCGTATCCCGCGAAGCGCCCGCCCGAGGTCAAGATCATGCCTTCCGCGCCACCTTCGGGGACCGTGATGTCCGCGGTGATGGTGTAGGAGGTGTCCAGCAGGAACGGCGAATCCCCCTGGGGCAGTCCCACCATGGGCTTGGTGTAAACGAACTCGGTGCGGCCCGCGGTGATGTTTGGGCGCGGGGCCACGACTCGAGCTCCCACTGACGCGTCCAGCGGCAGGACCTGGTACTTCTTGGCCTCCGCGAGGAATTTCGCCCTCATTTCCTTAACCTTCTGCGGGTGCTTGGCGGCGATGTCGTCGGCCTGGCTGAAGTCCGTGTTCAGGTTGTAGAGCTGGAACACCTGGTTGTTCAGGGGGTCAGGATTGGCAGCCATGAAGGCCTGCCAAGGGGCGCGATTGACCTTGGTGCTGAGCAGCCAGCCGTCGTGGTACAGCGCCCACTGGCCCATCATTTCGAAGTACTGGGTCTTGTGGCGCGACGGCGCCTTGGCGTTGGCCGCGTCGAAGGTGTAGAGGAAGCTGGTACCCTCGATGGGCGCCTGCTTAATGCCGTCCACGAACTCGGGCGCCCGAATGCCGGTAGCTTCCAGGAGGGTGGGCACAACGTCGATCACGTGAATGAACTGCTCGCGCAAGGCCCCCTGGTCCTTGATGCCCGCCGGCCACGCCACCACCATGTTCTGGTTGATGCCGCCGAGCCTTGACGCATTCTGCTTGAACCAATCGAAGGGCGTGTCGAAGGCCCACGACCAGCCGGCCGACATGTGGTTGTAGGTCTGCTCGGTGCCCCAGACGTCGTACCACTTCATCTGGGTTTCCACCGGCATCATGCTGATGCCGTTAAAGAACGCGACCTCGTTGGGGGTGCCCAATGGCCCGCCCTCGGCGCTGGTGCCGTTGTCGCCGTTGATGTAGATGATCAGCGTGTTGTCGAGCCTGCCCAGGTCCTCGAAGGTCTGGATCACGCGGCCGATTTCGTGGTCGTTGTAGGCCGCGTAGGCGGCGAAGACCTCGACCTGGCGGATGAAGAGCTTCTTTTCCTCCGCGGTGAGCTGGTCCCACGGCTTCAGGAGATCATTGGGCCAAGGCGTCAGCTTCGCATCCTGGGGAATCACGCCGAGCTTTTTCTGGTTCTCGAAGATGCGCTCGCGCAGCTTGTTGTAGCCTTCGTCAAAAAGGTGCATGGCACTGATCTTGTCCACCCATTCCTTTTTCGGATGGTGCGGCGCATGGGTGGCGCCGGGCACGTAGTAAATGAAGAGCGGCTTGCTGGGGTCGGTCTGGTGCATCCGCGTCATCCAGTCGATGGCGTCGTCCGCCATGGCGGTGATCAGGTTCCAGGTGCCGGGCGGCTTACCATCGAAGGGATAAATCTGCGTCGTGTTGCGGAACAGGTTCGGCTGCCACTGATTGGCGTCCCCGCCCACGAAGCCGTAGAAGTACTCGAAGCCCATGCCGGTGGGCCACTGGTTGAACGGCCCGACCTGGCTGGCGTTGAACGCCGGGGTGTTGTGGTCCTTGCCGAACCACGAGGTCGCATAGCCGTTATCCAGCAGGATGCGGCCGATGGTGGCCTTGTCCTTGTTGATAATGCTGTTATAGCCGGGAAAGCCCGTCGACTGCTCGGCGATCACGCCAAAGCCGGCCGAGTGGTGGTTACGGCCGGTGATCAACGCAGCGCGAGTCGGCGAGCACAGCGAGGTGGAGAAGACCCGGTTGTAGCGCAGTCCCGCCGTGGCGATGCGGTCCATGGTCGGCGTCGGAATGACGCCGCCGAAAGTGCTGGGTACGCCGAAGCCGGCATCGTCAGTCATGATGAGCAGGATGTTGGGAGCCTGCTTGGGGGGCACGATGCGCGGCGCCCACCAGGGCTTGGACTGGAGCGCGTCGTCCTTGATGACGCCGCCAAACTTCGGGGCGGGCGCGGGGAGCTGCTTGCCGCTGATGGTGGTGGTGGCGCCGGGCGAGCCCAACCCCCCGGAGACCTGCGGGCTGAAAGGTTTCTGTTTCCCGGCCTTCTGGGCCAGGGCCGGGACGGCCGCCAGCAGCAGGACCAAGCTCGCCACGACCCATACGAAAGGTGTTTTAGGTGGTCGTTGCATTTTTCCTCCCTTGAGCAGGAATGTTCCTCAATTACCTTAACGCCTACCATTAGAGGTTACGGTTGAGGTTCGATCTCCCCGGGCCGCCAGGTCTGGTTGAACCAGGGTTCCAGGGGTCCATAGAGTCGCAGGGCGACGTTGTAGCCTTTGCCCGGCCAGGTTTGGACCCAGTTCCTCTCATGCCCGACCGGCGCTTTGGGTCCGAACCAGATGGTGACTCCACCGTCCTGGTTCATCCGGATGCCCGGAAGCGTGCTGTCAAGTCCTGCCAGTTTCTGGCCGGTCGCAAGCAGCGAACGGGTCTGGTTGTCATAGACCGTGAAGGACCAGAAGTTCTTCGCGGGGATCGGCCCCGGCAGAGTCACCTTGTACGTGCGACTGCCATCCAGGTAGCTCCCGGTCGCGTCGCGGACGGTGATCGCATAGGCGGAACCGGTGCCCGGCCGCGATTCGGTCATGGCGGGCGTGATGCCCGTCGCGTAGTAGAAAAACATCATCCGTGCGTCGAGGAGACGCTCCGCGCCGTTAAGGAAAAGATAGCTGCCGCCCACGAAGGGTGTGAACCATTGCCGGTCGGGGTAGATCCGGGTTTGCGGATCCCGCGAGGCGAAAAGGTTTGAGCGAGCAATGGCATTCCCCACGGCCACCGCGTCCGTCAGAATCTTCTTCATCCGAGCGTCGGGTGCGAACGGCTGCCCCTTGCGGATGCCGATTGAGGCGTACAGTCCCACGGTATCTGGATCGACCCAATCCGCAGGCTCGTTCTGTAACACCGCGTTTAGTTCCTCGTAGAAGCTAAAGTCGTTGGCGCTGATTGTGTTGAACTTAACTCCCGAGACATTCACGAAACTGGTTGCCGGTGGCTTGGCGGCCCGTGACAGGGGAAAGACGGCCGCCTTGGCCTTGACGCCCGCCACCGCCGCTGCAATGTTTCCCTTCTCCACGAACACGCGGTAGAAGATGAGGAGCCGGTTGGTACGCGGCCTCGCGACGTAATAGCCCTTCGTCGGCAGAGTCCCTTTGTAGCCGGGTGGAACAAACAGATAATCCCCGCCCGCTCCCTTGTCCGGGCCGGTCAGTCCCACGTCGGTCACCCAACGGAAATCAGCGTCATCTACCGGGCCAAGGACCCGCGGCGGCACCCGCACCACCATCGGCCCATCCTTTAAGTCAATGCAAAACATGGTGTAAACGGTGGTGGTATTGGCCGTAAGAAATAGCGAGCGGGCATCCAGCAGGTCCTCGCTGATGCCGATGCCCTGGTTGAGCTTGATGCCCGCTCCCTCGAAGCCCCTGCAAAGCGCATAAACCGAGGTTGCCGACATGCCCCTGAGGAATGCGTCGATGCCCCGGCCGAAGTCCAGCTGGTCGTAGGCCAATTGCACCGTTACGGAATCGGGGGTGCCATCCTTGAAGCGCAGCGTGCCGATCCGGGTCACCACAGTATCGGGCGTCGTTATCTTGGCCGGCACGTTGGGCGAGTACTTCGGGGGAACGGCCGGTGAGTTGCTGCGCGTCTGCGCGTCACAGATAACCGGTGTAATCGCAATCACCGTAGCCAAGGTACCGTAAAACAGGAGTTGCCGAAGTGCTCTCATTTTTCGCTCCTCATTCAATTGAAAGAAGTCTGCAATAGACTTTACTTCGAGATACTCCGACTGGACCGGCCCAACGCGCCCTAACCGGTTCAGCGGCAAGTGACATTAGACCATCACGGTTGCAACTCGATCTCCCCCGGACGCCAGGTCTGGTTGAACCAGGGCTCAAGGGCTCCGTACATCCGTAGTACAATATTCCACCCTCGGCCAGGGACGGTCTGAACCCAGTTGGACTCCTTTCCGGGCGGCGGCTTGGGTCCGAAGAAGACGTCGATTGAGCCATCCGCATTGACCTGCAGTCCTTTGGTCTGGCTACTCACGCTTGGAAACCTCTGGTCCGTCTGGATCATCGAACGGGTCTGGTTGCTGTAGAGGATCACCGACCAAAAGTCCTTCACTGGAACTTTGGGCGGCAAGTGCAGCTTGTAGTTCTTGCCGCCATCAAGCGGATTGCCTTTGGTGTCACGAGCGGTCCAGGCATATTGCGAGCCGCGACCCACCATCTTCTCTTCCATCGCGGGTGTTACAAGTATCGCCAGGAAGTAATAGAAGGTCGCCGCGTCGAAGTTAAGGACTCCGGGCTCGGTCTGGAATTTGTAGCCGCCAATAAAGCCCTTCTGCCAATTGCTGTTCGGATAGTAATAGGCCGCCTTGTCCCGGGTATGGAAAAGGATGGTACGGGCGGTGGCATCCCCCACGGCTGCCGCTTCGGTGAGAATTTTTTTCATACGCGCGTCCGGCGCGAAGGGCTTACCCTTTTGAATGCCGATAGACTGGAAATAGCCGAGCCGGATCTCGTCAAGGGAATCTTCCGGCTCCTCCTGAACAATCTCATTAATCAACTCCCAGAACCGGTAATCTGCCGGATAAACCGTGTTGAACGGCTTGCCCGACATGTCCACGAACTTGAGCGCCGGATGAGCCTTGGCCGCATCGGAAAGCGGATAGAGCTTCGTAAACTTCTTGACGAGGTCCACGCCAGGCTTTGGGTCGCCGTGAACCAGGAAGCTACGCCAAGGTATCCAGAGGTTAAAGGTTGGGGAGTGCACGACGAAGTACCCCTTGGGAACCTTTCCCTTGTAGGCGGGTGGCAGAAACAAATACTTGCCCCCTTGGCCCCTGTCCGGACCAGTGATGCCCACATCAACGACCCAGCGCTGCCACATGTCGTTAGCCGTGCCGAGCACTTTCGGGGGCACTTCCAGAACGATAGGACCCTTCTTAAGGTTAATCCATATCCAGCTGTAGACCGTGTTGTCGTTACCGGTGAGGACGATCCCCCGTGCGTCCAGCAACTGCTCAAAGATTGGCACCACCGTATTTGGTGGTCCAAGCGTCCGGAATGCGTCTCGGTTAGCCGCCTGGCTTACGGCCGGGATCGCTTGCAGGTACGCCTGTACCGCCCGCTGGAAGTCAAGGTTGTCGAAGAGCTTTTCGGCGCTGCCCTGGTCCGGGAAGCCGTCGAAGAAGTTGAGGGTGCCGAAGCGGGTTTCGACCTTATCTGGCGAGGCAATGCCCGGCGGCATCGGGGTGGAGTATTTGTACTGCGGATCACTCGGGGGGCCGCTGAGCGGCTGGGCAAAGGCCGACGCCACGGCCAGCAGCAGGACCAAGCTCGCCACGATCCAAACGAAAGGTGTTTTAGGTGGTCGTTGCATTTTTCCTCCCTTGAGCAGGAATGTTCCTCAATTACCTTAACGCCTACCATTAGAGGTTACGGTTGAGGTTCGATCTCCCCGGGCCGCCAGGTCTGGTTGAACCAGGGTTCCAGCGGGCCGTAGAGACGAAGGATCATGAACCAACCCTTGCCGGGAATTGTTTGCACCCAGTTCTTCTGCATTCCTGCCGGAGCTTTGGGACCGAAAAAAACATCCACCGAGCCGTCCGCGTTGACCTTGATGCCCTTGTTCTGGCTGCTCACGCTCGGGAATTGCTGATCGGTCTGTAGCATCGAGCGCGTCTGGTTGTCGTAGACGATGACTGACCAGAAGTCCTTGACCGGGATGTTCGGCGGCAGGTGCAGTTTGTAGGTCTTGGCGCCATCGAACGGGTTGCCCTGAGAGTCCTGGGCGGCCCAGGGGTACTGCGACCCTTTGCCGACCATCTTCTCGGCCATCGCGGGCGTCACGCCGGTGGCGAAGTAGTAGAAGAAAGCAGCCCCGTCCAGATTGCTCACGCCCGGCGCGACTTCGAACTTGTAGCCGCCGAAGAAAGGCAGACGCCATGCACTGTTCGGGTAGAAGTAGGCGTCCTTCTCGCGCATCTTGAAGGAGATCGTGCGCGCGGTCACGGCGCCAATATTCGCGGCGTCCGTCAGGATTTTCTTCATGCGGTCATCGGGATTGAACGCTTTGCCTTTGACGATGCCGATGGAGGCGAACAACCCCAGCGTCGTCGGGTTGCAACCCTCGCTCGGCTCTTCCTGGATCACTTCATTCAACAGGCTCCAGAACGAGTAGTCACCAGGTGGAACAAAATTCGACGGAATGCCGGAGGCATTGGCGAACTTCATCGCCGGTGGATTGGCCGCATCAACAAGCTGATAGATCTTAAGGTGCTTCTTCACCGACTCGACCCCAGGCTTGGGCGAGCCATCGACGAGAAAGGATCGGAATGCCAGCCAGTTGCCGCAGGTGCTGGGCCGCACGACATGATAGCCCTTCGGGATCTTGCCCTTATAACCGGGGGGCAGCACAAGATACTTGCCGCCTCGTCCTTTGTCGGCTCCAGTGATACCGATGTCGGCCACCCAGCGGTACCAGAAGTCATCAATGAGCCCCAAGACCTTGGGTGGTACCTCTACGACCAACGGCCCCTTGTGTGTGTCAAGCCAAACGAAACTGTAAACGGTGTTGTCGTTCGCCGTCAGCTCCACGGTCTTCGAGTCGACCAGGTTCTCCCAGATGACGTCCGTCTGGTTGTCCGGCCCGAACTTGCGCATTGAGGCGCGCATGCTGGCCTGGTTAACTATGGGGAGGGCCAGCAGATAAGCCTGCAGCGCCCGCGACTGATCGAGGTTGTCATAGATCTTTTGGACCGTAGCGCCGTCAGGGTAGCCGTCTGACAGGTTCAGCGTGCCGATCGAGGTTTCGACCTTGTCCGGCACGGCGACCCCTGGCGCAATCGGCGTGGTCATCTTGTACTGAGCGGCCGTTGGGGAAGCTGGAACGGTGGCGGTCTGCTGCTGAGCCAGGGCCGGTCCTGCAGCCAGGAGCAGGGCCAGGCTCAACAGGAAACACGCAAAGATTATTTTGCATGGTCGCTGCATCTTTTTCCTCCTTCTTTAGGAAAGTTATGGGTTTTCAGACCTCCTCTTCTTGCCGCTTTCTCTCTTCCTCAGACGTGTGAAGTTTTACGGGTGTTCTCCTTTGCGCCTCCCCGGGAGGCAGATTTCACTTTATCCTGACAAAGAACACCTCAAAGCTCTGCTGCAGGGCCGGTTGGAAATAGACGCCACGGAGCTGATCGCTTTCCGGGTAATAGGTCAGATGGTAGGTAGCCCCCGGGTAATTGATGTCCCTGAGTTCGATGAACACTTTAACGGTGGTCCCGTCCAACGCGGCCTCCGCCTGGGAGACATTGATGGGCCGGGGATTGAAATACGCCGCCGCCATTTTGCCGTTGGCTTCAATACCCCGGATCTCTAAGATATAGCCGCCATCCGGCCGCTGCCAGCGGCCCCGGAGAGGGTCGAAGCCCGCCGCGGTCTGGCTGGCGGTGGACTGAACCCCGTTGTGCCGGGCATGGGAAATAAACAAGGCCATGGCGGTCAAGACGCCAGCAGTCAGGAGGACAAGAATGACCATGTGGGCAAACATCCGTCGTTTGGCTGCCTTGGCCTGATTGTTGCCGTTATGCTTATCCCCGCGATTATTTTTCCTCAATGAGTCCCCCGGAATCAGCATCCTCGCCTTGAAGGGTCAAAGGTGACCTCGGCATCGATTTCGAAGAGAAGTTCCGGCCGGCAGACGTCGGCCACCATGACCACGGCGGGGAGGTTCTCCAGGCCTTGGGCGGCGGCCCGTTCGTAATAAACCAGGGCGTCCTCGGGGCGCTTGACAAAGACGCAGGCCGCGGCGATGTCCTCCAGGGTGGCCCCCTCCTGGCCGATAAGGGCGGCGATCTTATCGAAGGTACAGTCGATCTGGGTTCGGATATCGCCGGGATAGAGGCTTTGCCCCTGCTCATCAATGGACGCAGTGCCTGAGACCTGAATCAGGGTGACGTCGCCCTGATGCATCAGCGCCCCACGGGAAAAGGCGGAACCGTATTTATAGGCGTCTTTCTGTCCCGGGTTGCGCAACTGTCTGACCAGGGGCCGGGACTCTACCGGCCCCACCACCGCCAGGAGGTCCAGGGCGCCAGCCGCGCCGCTAGCCACCTCCCCCCGAATGCCGGTGCTCGCCGGCAGCTTTAAACGGCCGTTGTCCTGTCCCGGTAGGATACCCAACTGTCCATAGACAGCGGTCCGGGCCCGATTGAACTCCGGATACCAGGCCAGGATGTCAGAGAGATAAAACCAGGTGCGCACCACGTCGCCGTAAGAGGCCCCCTGGCTTTCGAGGATCTTTGCGGCGCGCCGGATCATCCGTTTAGCTTGGAGAGGCGGAGCATTGGCTGGTTGCGGACCCAGGGTCAACCCTTGAATATTTTGCAGGAGGAGGAAAGTAGTTTCGGCGCGCCTCCACCCCCGCCCTACGGACTTCCCCTGATACCTGATGGTCCAGACCTTATCCTGAGCCTGGCAGCAGGATACCGCCCGGATGATCACCCCGGCCAACCCTTCGCCCCACGGAGGGTGGCCCTGGATATAGGTGAGGGGATTATCTGCCGCCAGGTTTCTGGAACTCAAGGCTGCAGTTCGGGAGGCCATGACTGCCGACTTGACCGCCAGACTGCCAAAAAGACGTTCATGGACTATGGCCAAGCCCTGTTCCTGCAGGACTCGGCCAATTTCGTTGTAGGCGGCTTGCGAGGCCAAAGCGGCGTCTGCGCCCCAACTTGGGGACGCCACCACATAGGCTTGGCCTGGCCCCGCCTGGGTCAAGGAAACCTTGACTGCGTCGTGTTCCCATACTACGCATTGGTTCAGAGTGGGCCAGGGAGTCCGGACTACCGCGGCCTCGTCACAAGGCAGATAATCCGCGCTCACCCAGGTATGGGGATCGCCAAGCATAACTCCTCCTGTAAACCGCGCTACGGTCAGGCAAAACTGGAGCGCTTTCACCCGCAGCCAAGTTTTCCGGGCCACAGGATAGAAGCTCGAAATTTTCCATCAGGTCGATGAAACCTTAAATCAGCGACCTGGGGGTCAATTAAAGTCTCCGGTTTCCCCAAACATGCCGCCTCCCCAGGAACCCAAATCCCAGGCCTCCATCTGGGCCGCTTGGTATTGTTCACCGATGAGTTGCGATTGCGTCACCAGGGTCTGGAAGTTCTGATAGTTCTGCTGGTTCCCGGCAAAGAGACAGCCGCAGCCGGTAGCATCGGCATAAACATAATAGACCTTGGGGCCCTTGCTGATCAGGAAGATCTGCTTCTGGGGCATGTTCTGCAACTTTGCCTTTTGGGCCGGGGTGGTTGTCAGGTGAAAATCTTACGAGAGGCGCTGTCTTACGCGCCAAGGTCATCAGCGCCCGAATTCCGCGACTGGCTGCACATAACCCTTTCACCTCCGACCCGCCTCGATCCGTCAACGAACCTTTTCGGCCTATTGATTCGGATCAGAGACAACGCAGTAATTCGTATCCGATCCCCCGTAGCACGGTTGATAATAGTTGGCGCCGTCGTAATAGTAGGTCTGGTTGTTGATTAACAGGGGTTGAGCATTGGCCGGGAGAGAGGCCACGGTGGCGCCGATGGCCAGTCCTGCCAGGGCTCCCACTGCAGCGGCGCCTGCCGGTGAGACGCCGCTACCGCCGTAATAGCCCCAGCCGCCGCCGTCACCGCTGACGTTATAGGAATTGGAAACATTGACATTGCGGTTCCAGGAGTTGTAATCATCATCGTGCCAAGTGGCGGTGCTGCCGCGGGGTGTTTGGACCGCGCCGCCGCCCCACGATCCCCGGGCCACGGTGGTGCCTCCAGGCCCCTGGGCCATCCCGGCGCCTCTGGGCCCCCAGGCGGCCTGCCCGCCATGGGCGCCGCTCCAGGAGCCGCCGCCGAAGGCGCCTTCATGGAAACTGCCGCCGCCGAAACCGCCGTCAAAGCCGCCGCCGCCATGGAAACCGCCGCCACCGCGAAAGCCGCCACCGCCAAAGCCGCCACCGCCATGGAAGCCCCCGAAGCCGCCACCGCCCCGCCAGGCCAGGGCCATGGGTGCAAAACCCATCAGTAGGGCCAAGCCTAACACCATCGCCAGAGATATCTCGCTCTTCTTGATTCTCATAATCTACTCTCCCTTCTTCTTTTCCTTTTTGGGCGCCGGCTTCTTCTTGGCGGCTGGCGCCGGTTTGGCCTGCTGCGCCGCCAATTCCTTCAGCGACACGAACCTGGTCTTGGTCGCCTTCCCGGGAGGGGTAAAGACAAACAGACTGTCACTGAACTGCGGCGAGAAGTTCCAATCCGCGAGATACGCCATCCACTGGGGGGAGGCCAGCAGCTTCTTCTGGGTGATGATCAACTTACGGATCAACGGCTTATCACCGGCCTCAATCCAGATCTGCCATTGGATATGGTCTTTGTCAAAGGCCAGGTGGTGGCACCTGACGCCGCGCACCAGGCCTTCGCCCACGTACAGGGCATGCTTCACCCCTTTGGTCATCAGGGCGTAGGCGTTGCTTTCGGCCAGGTCAACCAGGGACACCCGGAGGCCGTATTCTTTGCTGGCCTTGTCCATGGCCGCGTCGATGGTTCCCGGCGCCTCCATGACGGCATAAGAGTTATGGGATTTGTCGTAGAGGGTGATGGTCTTGCCGTTATAAAAAAATTGTTTGTTTTCCAGGTCGCCGGCGGCGTTAATCCGGACTTTATCCGGCCGCTGCACATAGGCCTCCAGATCAAAGGCGAATTGGAGCTTCTTGCCCCCGGCGTAGACTCGGTCATCAGTGACCTCGGCCTTGAAGGAAAACTTCTGGGCGGACTTGAGCAGATCGCAGGCCTGCTGGAGGATTTTTGCCGGGTCAGGCGCTGCGGTTTCCGGTTTGGCCGCCGCAGTCGAGGGTGCCGCGGCGGCCTTGCCCTCCCCGGCGCTCCATCCCGAAGAACTCAGGAGCAGGAGCACAACGAGGGCGGTCAGTAGCACGCGCTGCAATTGGCGAAGCTCTTTCATTGCCACCTCCTACCTTGATGAAAATTTTGGTTGGTTTTTCTCCACCTCTTGTTGAACCGAAAACCTCGCCCAGGCGTCGGTAAAAACTTTAAAAAGTGAATACCGTCCCCAGGATAGGCCCGTGAAACCAGCCCTCAACGGAATTATCATTATTACTGGCGGATTCAAAACGGGCGCGGTAGCCGACGTAGGCATAAATATTTTTGTGCACCTTGTAGCCGCAGGCGAGTTCCATGTCGCTATCCAGGTTATTATCAGCCGCCAGACCAAAACCTCCCACCGTACCTCTATAGGTAATAACCGCTTTGGTAGTTAGCCAGAGACTGAGGCGCATTCCCAGCATCGGTTCGATTAAATAACGTTCATACTTGCTGACGAAGGATCCTCCCGCAGTTCTGGTTTGTAAAGGCCCGGTCAGGGTGGCGTCCAGGTTTAACTTTAAGTACTGGCTGTAAGCGTTGAACCGGCCTCCGCCCAACACCTCGAAAGACAGGACCGGCAAGGGTTTGTCGGCGCTGAGATTTACCGTCCCCAACAAATAGCGCGGTCCGAAGTCCACGTTTCCGGCCCGGGTGATATATTTGAGATTACCGTTGAGGATTACCGTTAGGGGAATGCGCCCCCTTGGACCCAGGTTGACGGTTTTCCCGGCGCTGTCGCTGACATTGCCACCGAGATAAATAAAGTAACTATCGATGAAAAAGCCCCACTTCCCTTTCCAAGCTTCGAATCGCCCCATGCCGCCGATGGCGCTGCTGAACAATTTCGGGATTATGTCCCACCAGCCCCGGCTGGCCGAGGTGGTATGGTCCGAGATGGTCGTATTAACATTGAATCCCGGAACCCACAGGTAGGGGGAGACAAAGAACTGCCATTGGTCCTGTTTGTGGATGGGGAGGCGGTCATCCTCCTTCTGAGTGGTGCTGCCCTCCTTTGGAGGCTTATCCGAACTCTCTTCCGCAAATCCTGAAGGATGTATGCATGCGAGTAACAAGATAGCAATAATGGTTGGCCCTAGTCTCTTCAAGGTTCCCCCCTTCGCCCGCTCCATGGCCGGTCCCTGCGATTCGCCCGCCCCATGATTTAAGTGAGCCGGCCCGCGCCCGGTTGGCGGGCGCGGCCGGATCATTCTTTGATTACTTGAGGTTCAAGAACAAGGTCTCCCCTTTCAAGAACAGCTTGGCCCCACCGGCCATGGTGTTCATGCCGGTCTCTATCACCTGGTTCCCCTGAGCAAATTTCTCGATAGCCCCGGCGCCCTCGGCCACCTTGTTATTCATTAACACCCCTTTTTCAATCATCTTCCCGCCATCATTGGCCATCTTGAAGGCGTCCACCATCATCTTCAGACCTTGTTTGGCCACGCTGGGGGTCTTCAGGTTTTCCATGAAAGTCTTTTCACCCTGCGCAAACAGAGTAGCCGCCTGGGTCTGGGTATTCCGGCCGTCCTGGATAATCTTGTTTCCCTGGACCATTTTGTCCTGAAAGCCCCCCTGCACGGCTACCAGGTTGTTCATCTCCTTGCCTTTGATGACCATGCGCTGGCCGTCGTTATACATCTTCCAGCCGTCTGCCATCATCTTGTGGGCGTCTTTAAGCTCCTTGGCTTTCTGGGCCAGGGCCGGAACAGAGAACACCATCACCGCCAGGGTCCCCACGACTAACAAAGACAACATCTTTGCCAACCTGCCTTGCTTTTCTTTCATACTTACCTCCGTAATTATGATGTCGCTGCTCCAGCTACAGTGTGGAGCTTCAGCGCTTTCTTGGGCCCAGTTCCGTCGCCGCCGGCCCCGGGAACCCACCGTCGTCCAATCTTTTTACGGCTTTGGACCCGGAGATTGTTCCTCCTCCAGATATTGCCGGACTTCCTCCTCCAGTTCCCGGAGGAGTTCGGTGTAGGATTGACACAGGACCGGGGACTCCTCGGAGGCGGCCTGTCCCCAGTACTGCCAGGCGGCCAGGCAATCGCGGTAATCTTCGCAAAGGGATTGAAAGGAAGGACTCCGCAGAAAAAGCTCCCGGATTTTTACCGCCGCCTTTGGAAATCTTTCCAGGACTGCCGCCAGGGCTTTTTTGGGGTTGGTATCCTTGCCGCCTGCCGGGGACATGCCGTTCACCTTGGTGCTGTAAATTGTCTGCAGATATATCTAACTCATCGCTTGGCCGTCTGAAAGTAATATTACGGTAACTTTACAGTTTCTTTACACCCCGGCTTGATTCTGATAAAATGCCGTTTATTAATAATTAATGATATCTTCCTCAAGGAGTTACCCTGTGGCTGCTGAAGGTGGTAATCAACCTTCCCGCCGTTCGGGTACCAATCTCAGTCAGACGGACGAGGCCATCCGGCAGCAACTGGCGAAAATTCTGACCAGCCCCCAGTTCGTCAACTCCCCCAATCTGCAAAACTTTCTCAGCTTTATCGTGGAAAAAACCTTGGCCGGTAAGGCCGGCGACATCAAGGGCTACACCGTGGCTACCCAGGTGCTGGGGAGGAAGGCGGACTTTGACCCGAACCTGGACCCCATCATCCGGATTCAGGCCGGCCGGCTGCGCCGGGCCCTGGAGCAGTATTACCAGGCGCAGGGGAAGAGCGCTGCAGTGGTCATCGAGGTGCCGAAAGGCTCTTATGTGCCCGTGTTTCGCCCGGCGAAGCAGGAGGGCGCAGACGTTGTCATTGATCGGGTTCGCCGGGAGCCGATGCTGGCGCTCCCTTCCGGCCCCTCTTTGGCGGTTATGCCCTTGCTCAACCTGACGGGCGACCGCAAACAGGAGTATTTTACCGATGGCCTGGCGGAAGAATTGACCAGCGAACTGGCCCGCTATCAGGATTTACGGGTCATCGCCTATCAGTCCACCCGGCGGTGGAAGGGCATGAAGATAGATCCCCGGACTGCGGGTTAGGACCTGGGGGTGCGTTTTCTGGTGGAGGGCAGCATTCGGAAGGATGCCAAAACCGTGAAGATTGACCTCCACGTGGTGGATACGCAAAACGGCCAGCGGGTCTGGGGAAAGCAATACTGCCGGGAACTCAAGGCCGAAAGCCTCATCGCCTTACAGGAGGAGATCGCCCGCCAAGTGGCGGCCAGACTCGGTAGTCTCTACGGCGTCATTCCCCAAACCCTGTCCCGGGAGTCCCGCCGGAAGCCCCCGGAAACCCTTGAGACCTATGAGGCCTTCCTGCGGTTCTACCACCATGTCACCATCATGAGCCCTCAGACTTGTGACGAGGCCCTGAAAGTTCTGGAGCTGGCCGTTTCCCGGGAACCAGAGTCCGGTTTCGGCTGGAGCCTGCTGTCCTTCCTCTATGGGCAAAGTTACTCTCTACACTTAATTCCTATGGAGTCGCCCCTGGGACAGGCCCTGGTGGCGGCCCGGAAAGGGGCTAGGCTGGAACCGGAGAACCAGGTCGCACGGGCGGCCTTGGCCCACGTGTATTTCCTTCGCAATGAACGGGAGTTATTCCTGACGGAGGCTGAAACTGCCCTGGCCCTCAATCCCAACGCTCCGACTCCCATCGGTTTCCTCGGTTGGCTCTTGGCTCTTTATGGCGAGTGTGAGCAGGGATTGGCCATCCTTGGAAAGGGAATTCAGTTGAATCCCCATTATCCGGGCTGGTTCCATATGGCGCCGTATTTCAACCTCTACCGCCAGGGCAGGTATGCGGAAGCCTATCAGGAAGCCCAACAATTCCAGATGCCCCAATTCTTCTGGGACCCGCTCATGCGAGCTGCGGCCTTGGGGCAGTTGGGAAGAGGGCGGGAGGCCACCCGAACCGTAGCGGAACTTCTCCAATTGAGGCCGGACTTTTCCACCCAGGGCCGCTTTCTCATTAGCTGCTATGCCAAATTCCCCGACCTGATTGAAGGCCTCCTGGACGGCTTGCGGCTGGCAGGGCTCTCGATTTAATTTAGGGAATAAGCCTCTCTGTTTCCGCCCCTGTCCCCCTTCTTACCGGTCACTTCGCTTGTCGTCCGGCGCTGGTTCTGGGTTGCTGAACCTTTGAAGGGTTGCGGCAACCCGGTCCCGGTCCTGGGGCGATAGGTTTTCCCGCTGGAGGACCTGGTGAAGCAGGGTTTCGGCCTGGGGCCGTTCCCCCTGCTTGACGTAAACTTCGGCCAGCAACAGAAACCCGTCCACGAAGCCGGGCCGCTGGGCCAGGAGGCCCTTTAGAGTTTCCTCTGCACCCAGGTGGTCCCTCTGTTCTTTCTGGTAAAAGGCGAGGGTATAGGCAGCACTGTCCGGTTAGGTTTTTGCAAAGGCGAAATCCCTCAGCCGCAGAGACTGTGGGTGGTGATTATGCAGAATGCGGGCTTCGTTTTGGATATTAATGCGTAATTCTCTGACTCTGTTGAGGCTGACTCTTTCCTGGAAATGCTTATGGCAATAAATGGCCAGCAGGAGATAGGTAATGAGTCCGCCGAGCACTTGCACCATGAAACCATAAGGGCTTCTGGCAATCAGCGGATAAACGTTCAGATGCTGCTTCCACCAGGCAAAGAATTTTTCGATCTCCCAGCGCAACTTATAGATCAGAGCGATATCTGCGGCCGTTAGGTCATGGCGGCTGGTGGCCACCCAAAATTTTTTGGATTCCACCACATACCCCACGAGCCGCACCGGCCTTTGGGTTTGCCTGACCTTGGGGGTGCCCAAAAGCACCAGAGCGTCATAAAACACCGGAGAGCCCTCCGGGATGTCATGTGCTTGCAGGCAGGTCTTGGTAGTGCCGGCTCGGATGCGGCAAACAAAATGCAGGTCTTGCTCCTGCCAGAGGTCGAAGTTGCGGTGGCAGTGGTAGTTTCTGTCCATGACCCCGGTTTGGCCGGGTGACAGGAGACGAGGGACCAGGGGGCGTTCATCACCTTTGCCGTCGGTCAAACAGACTTTTCCGGGAACACCCCGGTTGATGTCCAACCCCAGATGAATCTTGGCTTTTTTGGTGGTGGAGGAGTAATCGGCCCAGGTCATGGAACACAGAGCGTCGATGAGGGTGCCGTCAATGGCCACCAAGTCGCCCAGTTGGGAATGGGCCGCGGGCAAGGTGGCGGTGGCCTGAGCCTGAAGTTTCTCATAGACAAAGAGCAATTGTTCCATGCCCCTGGTGTTGAGGGCCTCGCCATAACTGCTGCGGCCAATGCCTGCGGGCGGGGCGATAAAGGAACGGGCAAAATCGTCTTGCTCCAGAACCTGAAGCAAGTGCCGGGCGGAGTCGTACTCCTCCAGGTGGAAGAGGATTAAGGATTTGAGTTGCTGTTCAAAATTCATTTTCAGCTTTCGATGCCCCCGGGATTGTAGCAGTGGGATTTCAGGGAGAAAATTTTCCACCGGTTGCCATAATTCCTGAAAAGACGGTTCCTGGCTCTTGGGAGCCTGGGGGGTGAAGGAGCGAGGCATTTCGTAATTTCCTTAAATTATTAGGATATTACGAAAACCGCACTTGTTCACAAGCTAAATTGTCAAGTAAAAAATCGCCTCCAGAATAAATTTTATCAAATGATATTTACCGGTTGTCATGCAATTTCCTAACCGGACAGTGCTGCGTTGTCCGTGGCATAATATCATGTGAAAAATGTGAAGCCATAAGGCTGAGGATGTTCGTCTCTTCCTGCTCGCCAGGCAGCATGGGTAAAAAGAATGGTACAGACAAAAATGCTCAAAATGTTTCAGGATACAGTTAATAGTCCACCATGGTCCGGAAAATATTTCATGGTTGCATTTCTCAAGCCATTGAGCCGCCTAACCTTTACTGGTTTCCAGATCAGCTTAAATAGCGTAGAATCTGGGTAGGGAAAGGGAGCATTATCATGACCATACAGCTTACTAGAGACCTGCCGGAGGATGTCTTTTCCCTGCTGAGGAAAAGCCCCTCCGAGTTTGTTGGAGAGCTGCGCCTGGCCGCCGCGGTGAAGTGGTATGAACTGGGCAACATATCCCAATCCAAGGCCGCAGAACTGGCCGGGGTGAGCCGCCAGGAGTTCCTGGAAGCCCTCAACCGCTTCAATGTATCACCCTTCCAGGTAACCCCCGAGGAGCTTGCCAGGGAAGCAGGCGATTCCAAAAAAGTGCTGTAGTTACCTTTCGAGAATGGCCAGAAGATGGAGCTATCATGGACCTTGATCAAAAGCTCATCGAGGAAAGCAAAGGCGTTATAGGAGGCATCGCCTATCCGGCCAATAAGTATGGGAAAGTGATTTATGAGGCCGCCTGAGGAAGTCAAGCGCGACTTGGTGCGGCAGTGGCTGGCCAAGGCCGATGAAGATCTGAACGCAGCGAAAACCCTCTTGTCCTTGGACACCGCTTTTTTCTCCACCATCGGCTTCCACTGCCAGCAGGCGGCCGAGAAATATCTTAAAGCCTTCCTGACCTGGCGGCAGATCGAGTTCCCCAAGACCCACGATCTGAGTCTGCTCCTTGGCCTCATATCGCCTGCGGCTCCATCATTGGCCGAATCTCTGGAAGAGGTTGTCGAGCTTACTTCTTATGGGGTGGAAATTCGCTATCCTGGTGATATCCCGGAGGTCACCAGGGAAGATGCAGCAGAAGCGGTACATTTGGCTGAGAAAGTAAGAGAGGCTATCCAAGGCATTTTAGTGACAGAAGATTGAGCAGCAACAAAGGTTTGAGAAGCAAAGGAACTCAGGCGATGAAGCGAAATTGCAGAATTGATCCCAAAAGTGAAATTTGCTCCTCGAGAATTGCAGATAAGTGAAATTCTGGAGATGATGCATGGCGATCTTAGCTGAGTGTCACGTTAGTCGTAAAAAACAGTCGGTCAGAAACCGGAAATGCTCCTGTGGCACTGATCTGACGGCAGCCAAGAGGGCCAAGAAGGTCAGGTATTGGGTGAGCTATCGCCTGCCTGGAGGAAAGCAGCGCCGGGAGTACGTGGGGAATGATGAGGATGGCCGGCCGCTCGGGATTGAAGATGCCAAGGCCGCGGAAGGTAAGCGCAGGGCCCAAAAGAAAGAAAGCCCCTCCATCTTGGAGAAGGTCCCCGCGGAGCGGATGACTTTCTCAGAGCTCATCGACTGGTATCTTGACCTGAAATCATACCAATTCGCATTCAAAGGACGTTGAACTGTAGGGGCGAACCTTGTGTTCGCCCGTGGCTCCGGGGCGAACACAAGGTTCGCCCCTACGTATAGTATCTTTTTGACTGCAACTCGGTATCAGTACAGAAATTAGCGTCCTTCAAACGAGTAAAATGTGCGCTGGGAAGTTTCGGCAAGGCTTTTGGCGACTGTATTGTTAGCAGCCTTAAACCCCTGGACCTGGAAAATTATCAAAACAAGCGAGAAGAGGAAGGGCTGGCCCCGGCTTCCATCGATATGGAAATCAGTCTGGCCAAAACCATGGTCACCAAGGCCTTTGACAACGACCTGGTGGATGGCAGGACAGTTAAGGCTTTCAGGCCGCTAAAGAGGAAACTCAGAAGGGCAGCCAATGCCAGGCGCCGGACGCTGAGCATAGCGGAGTATGTAAGTCTCTTGAACATATCCCCGCCCCACCTGCGGGCTTTTCTGACCTTAGCCGTCAATACTGGCATGAGACTGGGAGAGCTACGCTCCCTCAAGTGGAGCCATATCGACCGGGAGAAATGGTGCATCCGTTTATCGGCCGATTTCACCAAGGAGAACAGGCCCAAGGTGATCCCTATTAACCACCACGTGCGGCGGGTGTTGGCTGAACTTCCCCAGGCCCTGCACCATGATTTCGTGCTGACTTATCGGGGCAAGCCCATTATCAATGTGGGAGGAGTTAAGGATTCCTTCAAGAAAGCCTGTCAGCGGGCTGGGATTGACCATGGACGGGATGTGCCCGGCGGGCTGATCTTCCATGATCTGCGGCGCACCGTCAAGACCAACATGGTCAACGCCGGTGTTGACCAGGTTCACCGGGATATCATCTTAGGGCATAGCCTGCACGGGAAGGACGTTCATTACATGGCGCCTTCGGAAGACGATCTCCATCGCGCCATGGCCCGCTATACCGAGTGGCTGGATAACCAGCTAAATCTGCAAAGTGTTGACCAAAACGATGACCAAACCTCTGATTAAGCACCCTATCAAAATTATAACTATCTGTTATCATTGGTGCCTGGGGCCGGACTCGAACCGGCACGGGCCGGAGCCCGAGGGATTTTAAGAACGAGAATCGCCAAAAATCTTCCTTAGTCCTTCTCATAACTTACTGATTGTATTGTATTATACAAGCATACTAATCAGGTGTATACCCACCAAAAACAAGCCAAAAAATTAAGCGATGGGAATTTTTTGGTAACATGTTGAGCATCCATTTTCCATTTTAAAGATAAGAAATTTTCCTTCAGCCTTTGGATTTCTCATAAGTTCAGCGGTAAGACCTAATGTAGCTTAGCCCACGGTTTTAAATTTTTTGGGGATAGGTATGCAATTAATGAACCCGTTATAGTGCCCATACTGTCAACTAATATGACCAACGTCTCCTCCATTTCTTTAGGTTTTCGAGAACCTCTTGCACCGGAGGGTTCTTGATGTCATCAGGAATGATGGGGTCGTCACCTTCGGTAATAGCAACCATTTCCATGTCATTCTGACCTATTTCCCAGGCTTGCTTTATATGCAGTTCATATTTTCCAATGCCGAGTTCGAAAAAAACATCTGGCATTATGGTGGGCCCTCGGGAGTGTGCAGGTGCGATCATGTATCTTCTTTTCTGATGAAACTGTTGAAGAAAGTTATCTAGATTTGTTGAATCACGAGGATCCATGCGGTTAATTCGAGCTGTTAAAATTGCATGCTTAAAATTAGGTTCTCTTGAATGAATTTTTATATTAGCCCCAACTACGATCTTATAACTAGCTGGTGAAGCCTTATCAATTCCTTTAATAATTGTGATGCGTAATTGCTCATATGTGTCTATAGGGCCGAACTTACCACGCCATGATTTATATATTAGCTTACCAGACTCTATTTCTTGAAAAACTAAACTTAGAACTGGAGGAGCTAGCGGATGCGGATGAAAAATATATGCTGTACCACTCCATTTTGCCTTGTCCCAAAGAGGAATATTTATAAGTGACACGATCTTTCGGTCGCGATGCTTCAGATTTTCAACTCCCAATAACTCATCTGGTGGCTCCCCCTCACCGGACTGATAAGAAATAGAAGCCTTTTTCTCGGGGGCACCATGTGTTTTAGGAATAGAATCAGTCCAACAAACATTTCTCTTCAAGGGGAATTCCTTCATTCCCTCCGATACCCAATCGGAAATACGTATCTTCGGTTTATCTCCAAGCATGTTGGTCACGAACACTGATGGTATTGTAAAATTCAGCGCCCTATCGAAACCGGCCTCAGCAGATGCTAATTTGTCAAAATACTTGATTAAATCATCTGATAACGCAATCTGTTCAGTTATTACTAAAACAACCTCTAACAACCAGGATCTGAAGGCTTGTTGTTCCTCTAAGGAACCATAGCGAATTTCTGGAGGATGCAGAACTTCAATTCGTGGGTCCCCATTAATCTCTCTGATTTTATATTGTGGAAATGTTTGAATGAAATCGGAAGATTTAACAGATACTCCGAGTTCCGAGCGGTAAGGTAAGAGGTGAGTGTTTAAACTCGTAGCCAGCAGACTTTCCAATGCTGTCAGAATCGCCTCAGCAAGATAAACAGAGCTTAGTATATTTTCTGCCACCAATTTTATCTCACAGCCCAGCACAAAAGACCGTAGTAAGACAGTCTTACCCCTAAAAAACTCAGGTTTATCCGGAAGGTCATCATTGGCCGGTTGATTTAACCAACGCATAAAGAAATTCTTAATTGCCAGGTCATCCTCATTTTTTGGTAAAAAATGTTCTATCCGAAGTTGATCTTCATATCCAAGAACATACAAGAGAGCTATCCGTGTAAAAAAGAGACCTAAATGTTCCAGGATATCAGGAAACTTCTCCAACCATTTTATTTCAATAAAATCTGCTTTTAAAAATAGCAACCCTAGAACTGCATCTTGCAGCTCGCGTTGGTCTATAAAACGGTTCTTTTGTTGCTCGTCTAGAAAAAGATGTCGAGATACAATATCGGTTAATTCGATCCAGGATAGTGCACATGTAACCCGTCCTAACTGCAATTCAATCCACACGAGTCTTTGTAGGCAAAAAAGAGCTTGCGGTGAAATTTTGCCATGCCGCCAGAATTCATGCAGAGCTTGATTGGCGGCTGTGAGGATGTTGATGCGAGCCGCCCAAAGAAGCCCTGCTCGTTCGTATGCCATGCTGCAAAAGACTAATGTATTAAACAACTCTCTTCGATACTCATGTTTTGCGAGCTTGGGCTGGGCTCTGCCCAGTAAGCTAATTGCCTCATATTTTAGACCTGCGGTCAACTTTTGATATCCACGTTCCATCAGCATGCGACCAGCCATGCCTTCGCTTGTTCTACGTTCCAAAACCTTCAGAGCAAACTCAAAGAGTTCGTCAAATTTATCAGATTCTGGCACTGCCTTACCAAACTCTATGATAATTTTGGTCATCTCATCCACTGGGAAATTAATGCAACCGTCACCGAGTTTAATAATCTCTCGTATTTCAAAAATTACACCCTCGAAACGTTCATAGTTGTTTACTGCATCGTAAAGTTCCATAAGAACTCTATTTGTGCGTGCCGTTAATGCGTTACTTGGGCGGGTTTCATCTTTAGCGAGTCTATCAAGCTCAGCCTTTAAAGCTTCTGTTCTCTCGGTAATTTTAGCCTCAATTGGATCTATCAGGCCCATCTTTGTTGTGGCATTAAGTAATTGCCAAAGGTTCGTTAGCAACTCTAAGTCGTTTGAGCATTCACTACAAATTGATAATTCCTCAACTCGGTTATAAAGAGTGTTCAACTCACTCAAATCTTCATACCACCAATATACTGTCCAGGCTTTTTCGTAGGCAACTCTTAGGCGTTGCTGACGTTTCCCATACTTTTCTGCAAGTCGTTCAGCACGTGAGAAACGACCTTCTATTTCTACACGAGGAAGCTCTAATCCGCGTGCAAGTAAAGCAGCCTGCAAACAGTCTTCAACTAATTGGTATTCAACCCTGGAATATCGATTTGGTTCCTCAATTAGCTCTTCAAGTTCTCTTAGTTCAGCATCTCTTTCTGTATCCCTAGGCCCCAACCTCTTATTAATAACCTCTTTATGGCCCGTAAGATTAAGGGTATCAATTGCTATTTGTATCCGGCCATGTTCAAACACACATTTGACTATCCAATTTCGGTCAAGAATACGTACATTCAGGTCATAATTCTTGTTGAGTGAATCTTCGATCTCTGCCCGAGATTTATCTTTTACGAATTGATTTGTAATGAAATAGATGAATTTATAGTTCCTACCGGTACTAACAATCTTGTCTACATCTGATTGAACCTTCGAGCGCCAGTCCTTCTTTGCACTAAAAGCAAAAGCCCATCTTTCTTGAGCCACTTTCTGAACTATACCTTCATACCATCGGGCTGCTATCTCATCAGCTACTGGATAAGTTTCTGCATCGACTTTGCTATCGCCGCCACCTGACGGGCCTGTTTGTGGCAACAAATTGGGGCACAACTCTTTTTCCGCCAAACGACGACAAAAATGCTCGAATTCATTCTCTTGCTTTCTAGATGTAAGTGTGTTCAGAAAGTATTCGAATTGCTCACGACTGATTAGTGGTTCAGCAAGATATTTGGAATCTGAAAAGAGCTCTGGGCGCCGTCCACGCATGAACTCTTTTGGACTGAAGCTTTTAAAACGCGACTGCCAGGAGAGCTTCGCCAACGGTTCCTCAGATTGTTTTCTATTCTTACTCATATAAGCCCTAGTTAAAAATCTCTCCGCTATCTTCAGGATACACCAAGAGTGAGCTTCAAGTCCACTGGCTCAGGCATGATAAACCTTGCGCAGTCTGGCCCATCGCTCCCGTACCAAGTCCTCTTCAGTGGCCAAGGCCTTAATCAGCCCAAGTTTCCCCGCCGACGCCAGGAACGCCGCTACTTGGCGAAATTTATGGGCTATCGGCGTAGAGGCCAACTCCTCCCTTTCAGCGGTATTGACTGTCTCCCACCGCCTCTTGTAAGACTGGGCCTCTTCCTTGGTCAGACGGCTATCTGATCTTTTACCAGAGGCGGCCTCCATTTCCAGGAGCCGCTTCAAGAGAAAAGGCTGGGGCCGCCGCCGACCGTTTTCCCATTGATTGATGGTGCTGAAGGTCACCCCCACTTCGTGGGCGAACTGCTTCTGGGTCAGCCCCAATCGCTGCCGCAGGTCTCTGATTAAAGCAGGAATATAAATGGCAGTCGTACCCAATAACTCTCGGCCATATTTGAAGTATTATATTATCCGTCAGGGTAGAATCAATGCGGATAACTTAGCCGTGGTGATTATCTGAGCAATTTCCCTTGCAAATATGCAATCAAAATGCAAAATTACAAGCTTTCTCCGGTTATCCTCGGTCCCTCAGCCTCATTGGTCGGCAGCGAATTTTTCGCTGGGGCCTAGCCATAAAACCTATACGCTCGATTTCATCCTAAACTGAATTTTCACCAACTGGTGAACATGCCGAAATTAGTGAGAAGAAATTATCTTGCAACGAGTAACGATATTCGTTACATTTTTTATGCATGATCAAAACCTTCGCACAGCCGTGGTTGGAAGAATTCTGGCACTCCGGCAAGCACAAGCGGGTACCATCGGAGCTTGAAGCCAGGCTGCTGCGGAAAATGGACATGGTAAACCGGGCGGTGGCCCGAAAAGATTTGCAAGCGCCGCCTTCCAATCGTCTTCATGCCTTACATGGCAACCGAGAGGGGCAATGGGCCATCTCGGTCAGCGGTTCCTGGAGGCTGTGCTTCCGGTTCGAAGAAGGCAACATTTATGAGCTGGAACTGGTGCAATACCATTGAGAGGAGAAGGCCATGTTACCCCGAAACCGGCGTCCCACACCGCCGGGAGAAATCCTGCGGCATGAATTCTTGGAGCCTTTGGGCCTGAGCCAGAAGGAACTGGCAGAGGCTTTGGGCATCACCCGGGTGCGCCTGAGCGAGATCCTCCGGGGCAAACGAGCCATCACCCCGGACACTGCCTTTCGCTTGGCCCGGTTCTTCGACACCACCCCGGAGTTTTGGCTCGGCTTGCAGACGGATGTGAGCCTGTGGGACACCCTTCAGGCCCACGGCAGGGAATACGAGAAAATTAAGCCGGTGAAGACTGCGGCTTGATTAAAAGTCAATGGCCTACGTGTCCTGACGTCACAGGGAACAGTTCCTGCAGGGCTGACATGAAACCATCGACCTGCAACCCTGGACGAAAGTAGTGGCTTTCTTGCATGCGGACCATGCCTTTACAACTTCTGGCGGAGAAATGTTCAGAAACAAGACTCCCGGCTTCTTTAACATAAGATTGGTCTCGATATCGATCACGTAATTCGAGTGCGTATCTCCACTCCTCCTCGGTCGTCGTCGCCAGGATTGTGTATAAATCCAGAGCATGGTATCGGCCGAATTCCTTGTTGACATCGTCGAGTCGGTCCTTGAAGGCGAAAAGTTTCATCATGAGAAACGTGTATGGATGCGGAAGGAAAATTTCAGATTGCCAAGGCTCGCCTGAGCCAAGTTTCCCCTCAATCGATATTGGCAACAGACCTTCCTCCAATGTCAGCGCCTCATCCATGGGATGGGCGTGGATTCCGACGGAAGGATTAGGCCGAGCTCGGCGGTTGTCTACCTTTACCCGGGTACCTTGAAAATAACTTTGCGGGCCGGTAAGGAGGTCTATCTTGAGGCTCCCTGACTTAGCTCCTCCCACGCCTGGTTTCACAAACTGGTATTTCTCTGCTCCGGAAACAACCTGGTATCCCAGCCTTGCTATAGATTCTGCCAACGGTTTCAATCTTGCTGATTCTATGAGCAGTTCAGGCCGCAGGAACAAGTCGAGGTCATTGGTGGAACGCGGTTCAGGCCATTCGCTCAAAAGTGTCCGTATACCCTGCCGCCGCACGTGTTCCATCTTGAGATAAATGCCGTAACCGCCGCCGATGATGAGCTTGATATCGGTGTCTTGGACTTCGTGGAGCAGGTCAAGCAACGCAGTTCGAAGGTCTGGTATCGTGATCATAGTTGCGTAGTCTGAAGATTATTAAGTATGTATGACTTCACCTGTTCAGCGGTCTCTTGATCCCGTTTATCGCCAGCCATCAACTCCAAGTATACTTGCACAGGGGAGGCCCACCAAAAATCCTCCTCCTGCCGGGCATCGAAATAGACCGTTTCATCATCGGTTTCGAGGAATTCGAGGTTCGGAAAGCGATCCGACTGACTTCCAGACAGCCGCTCCAGCAGCCCCTCCAAACGTGGGCAAAAAATAGATAACATCTCCCCCCTCTGCATCACGGCATATCGCATAACTGAGGATGCCCCTGTTGCTACAAACGGCAACCCCAATGTCTGCGCTTGCCGCTGCACTAATTCCAGGAGAGTATCACCGCTTTCCGGAACTTTGAGACGGACCCGCTCCCTGATGTTGGGGATTGAATAGTTCTCGCTCAGTTTTTCAAGAAGCTTGTCGGCTTGTATCAGACGGATGAACCTATTGCGCTCGACAATCAAATCCTCCTCCAGAGTCTTCAACGATTTGGACACCGTCGAAAAGCTCATAGGCTTACTATCCCAACGTCTTATGAGCATGTTTCGCCGGTTGATCTCCTCGAAAATCTCTTGGACTGTCCCGTAATTAGAACGGATGAGAAAGACCCTTCCCACCATCGAACTATTCTTGCGATAGATGTTCTTTATCGGGGCCGAGGAGGGAAAACGGTTTTTTTTGCCACTGCGAAATACGGCAAACATGCCCGGTACGACCACAACGCCGTTTCCGCACAGATCTATTCCACTGATCCCTTCCCTTTCTAATTCCTGTAGCTGGCGTTCACCGAGGAAAGGGAGGAACAATAATGGTCTGTAATCTTTCGGGAAGGATGATGTTTTTAGCAGGTTGAGCCCATCTTGAAACGCCTTGGGCGTAGAGAGCGATTTGCATTCAACGACGAATTTTACTATGCTATTTCCCCATGAGGCCTCAACCAATGCATCGAAACGACGGTCCCCGCCTATATCCGGCTGATCTTCCAAATAACGGAAAAACAGTGGCGGCAACTCAACCTCGCCCCCTCGAAGCTGGGCGATCATTTCCTTCTCTGTGGGTATTTTCCTGATTCTGGCCATTTTCTTGAATAAGAAAATAGCCTTTTTTAGGAAAACTTGCAAGCTCTATTTTATAGGACCTACTGGTCTTGCAGGATAGGCAGGAAGCATTTTCCCACGGAAGCAAAGGGTTGGTGGCATGGGTCACCAGAAACTATCAATGGCAGAAATTGCTACTTAAGGGGATAGGCTTTCACTCACTGCCTTCCTCCGACACGTATCACAGAGCCAAAAACCTTCCATATACAGATCATCGCCATCTCCTTGCAACTGTCCTATTCATCCGGGAAGTCAGGCGTGGTCTCCTTGCTGGGGGTGCTCAGAAGGTGCTTGACCTTTTCGCCCACGCTGCGCCAGGCCCCCACCACGGAGTTGGCTCCATAAACACCGGCCACGCTCGCCAGGGCCACCGTGTTCATGGTGGTCAGGTGTCCCACCCAGGCATCCGGCAGGCGCCCCAGCAAACCCAGAAGGACAGACATGACGTCCAGGGCCAGGATGCCCAGGATGAGCAACCCGAAGCACAGCCGGCTCATGGAATATTCCCGGGAGCCCGGGTCGGTGAAAAACTCGGCCAGTCGATGAGGAGGCGGCTGCTTGAGGGCCGTGGCCACCTCCTCCCGGATGATCTTCTCGAACATCTGCTTAAGTTCCTGCATGGCTCACTCCGGCCACCGGAAATGGCTGACGCGATCCCAGGAGTAGCGGCGCACGCTCACCCGGTCCCCCTGGTTCCCCCCGAGACAGTAAACCCCCACGTCGTCCTCGTCCAGGTAGAGGGCCACGTGGTTGCCCCCGGTGCGGCTCATCACCACCACGCAGCCAAGCTGCCCGTTTTTCAGTTCCCGCCCCCAGGTCCCCCAGGAGGCGGCGGCAGCACTCTTGGTGCTCGGGATGCCGGCCCGCTCCATCCACTTGCACATTTCCGACGAACACCAGGGCGTTTCGTCGTCTTTGGCCCTCAAGGTGGTATAGCTGTGGGCCTCTATGATGTCCGGGTTGTCCTTAGGGCCGGCAATCTCTGCCACCCCTTTCCCCAGGTCCAGAAGGGCCTCCTTCAACCAGGGCGGCAGTTCCCCTGTCAAAGCCGGCGGTACCGCTTGAGACTCCTGGGTCCCGAACAAAGCCTCCCGGGTCTTGGGGCCGACAATCCCGTCCACCACCAGCCCATTGGCCTGCTGGAAAGCCCGGACCGCCGCCTCGGTCTTTTCCCCAAAGTTTCCTCGGGGCGTGCCGGTGAAGATGCCAAGTTCCTGGAGTCGCTGCTGCACCCAGAGCACCTCCGGGCTGCTCATGGCACGCTTCAGATTCATGGTTATTTGCCCTCCTTCTCGCCATTCAGGTGGCGGTGGAATTCATCGCGCCGCACGTAATCGATGGGCAGCTTTTCCCGCAGCGTCAGTTGCCGGCTGACGGCCTCATGAAGGGTGACGTCCAACCCGGCGATCTTCTCGTCCAGGTGGGCCCGGCAGGCCTTGCAGTTCTCCTTGATTTGTGACAGGGCCTCCCGGCTCATCTTCTTCATGACCCAGAAGGTCAGTCCGGGCGTGCCGCAGGCCGCCAGCACAATGGAAAAGAGCTGGGCCACCGTCAAAACATCCTGGCTCATGGTTGCCTCTCACCTCCCGTGAATTTCATTCAGCCGACTACCGGAAACTTTCTTTTGCCAAAATGGCTCTGCCACCTGACCTTGGGATGGGGCACCGGGAAGACCCGCCGGGGCGGAGGCGCGACGCCGTAAGCGACCATGAGGCCGCCGGCGTTCACCTGGACCTCCCCGATTTCGGCAAAGAGGCCATAAGCGGCCATGAAACCGGTGGCATCCACCCTGACAAAGCCATCCTGGTCCGTAAACGCAACCTGAGCCCCCACCGTCTCCACCCGGACCTCGGTCATGGGGTAGGAGTAGGTGCCGCTGCGAATGGCGTCGATCTCCAGGACGGACAGCAGCTCATTGAAGACCACCATCTCGTCCAGGAGACCGTCAAAGTAGTTGTCACTGCCGGGACCATCTATCGCCCCGACGACCATCTTGGCATCGCCCACCCACAACTCGTTGGTCAGCGTGCCCTTGAATTCAGAGACTGCCGAATTGCTGGCCCGGAACACCCGCACATAGACCGACTTTGCCGTTTTGCCGTCAATGCAGACGGCCACGTGGTACCATTCGCCGTTGTTCAACGAGATCCCGGTATTGAAATTCTGATACTGGCTGCCATCCGTGTGGCCGCAGTTGATCTTCAGGGTGGCGTACTGGCGCTGGATCTCCAGGCTGCGCTTGTTACCGGTCCAGTTCCACTTGGTGAACAGGCCTGCGTAGTTGATGTAGCTTTCCGGCTTGAGCCAGAAACAGACGGAGATCTTCTTGCTGGGGTCCCCCGATTTCAGGGGGAAGCCAGCGTCCAGGTCGACGTCGGCCCGGAAGGCATAGTCGCTCTCCGCCTGTTCCAGGTCTGCGGCATACCCTCCTTCTCTCTTGTCAGTAGCGTTGTAGCTTACCGAGCCGCTGCCGGTGAGGTGGTTTCCGCCCTTGCCATCATCCAGGTTGTTTTCGAAGCGGTAGAGGGCTTTGACCCTGGGGTCGGCGGAGAAGTCGTTAGCCATGTCAGTTTACCGCCTGCAGGGCCAACCTGGCATTGTTGACCGCATCCACCGTCCAGTTGCCCCCCGCCGGATTCTGGTTCAGGGTGTGCTTGCGCAGCAGGGAAGACACCGGCAGGTCGATGGGGTCCGAGAGATAATCCGTGTCGTCGATCCGCACCCCCAGCTTCAGACGGTCCGGGTCAATGAAGGCCCCCTTGAGACAGAACGCCTGCACCTGAATGGCCTTCACTGTCAGAGCTTCGGCGGGCAGATTCTCCACGTCAAAGTGCTCTTTTTCGTCAGGCGTGCTGGTTTTGATGTAGTCCGCGCCGCTGGGGGGCACCTCGTCGATGGCCGCATAGTGAGCGCCTGAAGGAGTGACGTCCCAGTCATTGGTGGGCCCGTCGGCGGTGGGCTTCAGGAGCTTCACCTTGAGGCCGTTGGGCCAGGAGTTGTTGACCGAGCCTGAGGGGTCATTGACGATGACGTCATCGATGTAGCACTGCATCCCGACCCCGGCCTCGAGATTCCAGTGCACCTTGTCAATGGCGACAGCCGTTCCCGGTTTGGTGTCGCCGCTGTAAATTCCTTCCGGCACCCCGTCCACCCGCAGTTCCACCACCCCGCCGGAGTCGGCCACCCTGATATGCAGCTCCACTACGTACCAGGCCCCCACCTGGAAGATGGTGCTGCTGGTGATGATCTTGGTGGCCCGGTTCCCCAGCCAGACATTCAGCTTCCGCTCCGAGTCAAAATCCGTGCAGACGATAATATCCAGCCCGGCATTGCCCAGGGCCCGGAAGTGCTTGTAATTGGCGCTATAGCTGTTGCTCACGTAGAAGGCGTACTGGATGTACAACTCATCCTTGTCCGGGATGGAGAACCAAAACCCCTCACTATTGTAGTTCCGCCAGGAGTAATCCCCGCCCCGCTTGTAGGTGCTGGAGATCACCACCGAACCGTCGGTGCCGTCCGGTTCCTTGGAACTGTTCCACTCCGCCCCGAAAAGAATCAACATGCTCATGGCCTTGCTCCTCAGGCAAACTGCTCGGCCTTGACGGTGATGGCGAACGTCCCGGCCTGGGATAAATCGTGATTGGCAATCCTGATGCGGAGCTTCCGCTCTGTCCCGGAGTCATAAGCCCAGAAGGGCAGCCAGTCCTCGAAGGGGTCGCTGCCGGGGATGACGCCTTCCACCTTGTAGAGCAGGGTGGAAAAACCGGGGTCGGCATACAGGTGCACGTCGTAAACGTTGGCGGGTAGGCCGGAAGTCTCCTCGATCCTGAAGTAGTGCACCAGACCCCGGTTTACGAAGTTCTCGAAGGTCAGGTCCACCTGGCTGTTCGCCGGGCACTGGATGTTGCCCTGGGTAAAAGTCTTCTCCTGAGTGCCGACGCCGTAAACCTCTTCGAAATACCCCAGGAGAAACACCCGCAGGTTGGCGGTATCGGGTCCGGAGGCGAAGACGAAGAACGCCACGGTGTCGTCGTCCCCCAGGGGCACCACCAGGTCGGCGGGCTTCTGTTCGCCGTCCGACGCGTCAGACCAGACGGTGAAGGCCGTCGCCGGACTGAAGGCGCCGCCACCCTTCTTGAAGAGCACCCTGGTATTGACGCCGGGGGCGGAGTCGTTGAAAAAGACCCGGAGCACCACGGCGTTCACGCCGAACTGGGGGCTGTCTTGGTAGCCGCTCAGGTCAATGGGTTCGTAGTCAATGGAAGAACCCCGGGCGGTGTCCGTGCGCACCTCCGGCGGATTCTCCAAGGGGACAAACTTGGTGAACTGCTGGGCCGCCAGGGACAGGTTCACCTCCCCCAACACGCTCCAGGAAGCGCCGCCGTCTTCGGAATATTCCCAGCGCCCGGTGTCCCGGTTGAACTTGAGGGCGGCGTTGGGGTCGTCGCCGTTCTCCACCTCGATCCCGGCCCTGCCCGTGGGCGAGCCGGCCGCGTCCCGGTCGATGGTGAAGGTATCGCCACTCGTACCCACGTCGGTGTTTTGGGTGTGACCGCCACCTCCGCCGCCTCCGGTCCCGGCGATGGCCGCGGTGCGCTTGTCCGACACCGTATCAATGGCGCCGGCGGCTGTGGCCACGACATATAAGGGAATCCGACCGATGGTGAAGCCGGTCGCATTGGCGCTCACCGCGCCATCGGCTGGGTCAACCTCGACATAGTTGGTAGCGTTATCGGTAAGGGCCACCTGGCCGGCGGGGGTGAAAGAGACGGCGCTGTCATTGCGCACCAGGCCGGCCTGGTACTTGAAGTTGAGGCCCCAGTGGGGGAGGTCCTGGGCATAATAGCCCGAGAACACGTCCTGGCCCTGCTCGATCTCCTCCAGGCGGTCGGCCACCTTGGTGAAGCTCTTGGACCGGACGGCGGAGTCCAGCATGTCGTGGTAGTCATCGCCGTCAAAGAGGACCGAAACGCCGGTGTAAAGCTGCTTGTTCGACACCTGGTGGCTGCCAGCATCCCAGTGGAAGCTGCGGATGGTGTTGTCTTTAACCGTGTCGCTGAGGGCCGGGGCGCCGCCGGCGTCGAGATAGACATAGTAGGTGCCGGTGGAACGGCCCGCCAGGGACAGGGTGGTGCCGGTGGCTTTGTAGAGAAAGGCGGTGCCGGACCAGTAGGCTCCGGAAGCGACGCCCAGGTTGTAATTGGGGCCGGTGAGCGTCCCCTCGTCGATTTCGTAGGCGCCGATGCCGATGAGGCCCTTGCGGTCGAAGATCTCCTTGAGACCCAGGGGGACGGCCAGGTCACCGCCGGACTGGCCGGTCAGGATGCCCAGGATGTAGTTCAGGTTCGACTCGATGACGGAGTAGTTGGAATTGTGCTTGGCGATGTAGTCCGTCATCCCCTGGATGAAGGCTTTGAACAGGGTCACACCCATCAGTACCACTCCATGATTTCAAGGAAGGTCCCGTCGGCCCGGAACTTGCCCTGCGCCCCATAGGGGAGTGTCCCATAGCCATAAGGGGCAATCAGTTCACCCAACTCTCCGTAAGTCAGGGGCTGGATCACGTAGCCCCGGAGCTCCTTGCGGTTGATCTGGTACATGTCATCTGTAAAGGACAGGTAAATGAAATGCACCGTGGACTTGAGCGACTTGGCCAAGCCGGTGATCACCCACTTGCCATTTCCCAGGCGGGAGAGGGTCACAGCCCGGCCCTGCTCGGCGTAGACGATCTCCCGGTTGTTGGCGGCCACCGGTACGCAGCGGAGCACCTCCTCGTTGCCCAGGTCCACGTCGCAGGCCCACACCCAATGCCCGGCGTAGTCGTAGTAATAGTAAAAGGGGCTGGCGATGTTGCCGATCTTCTGCCACTCCGTCTCCTGGATGGCCCAGTCAATGATCTTCCGGATGCTCATGCGGTCATCACCTTGCCCCCGTCAATGACCAGGGTCGGCACCTCGCCCCGCTTGATCTTCTTGTTGAGCGCGGTGACCAGGATCTTCCGCCCGTCGGGCAGGGCCACGATATCCCCCACCTCCAGGGCGGGGTCATCCTCGATGGCGATCCTCCGGGGCCGGCTCAGGCTCTTTTCCCAGATGAGTTCGGTCACCGCGATGGTGTCGGCCTGGTCGTGGGTGCCGATGAAGTCGTTTTTGATCTCCTTTTCGTTCTCCAGCCAGTATTCCAGGCCCTCTTCAATGGCCACGGACTGCTTTTCGAGATAGGCGTAGTCATAGGGGGTGCCCCAGACCTCGTACTGGGCGCTGCCGATGCTCATCATGATCAAGAGAATCCCGATCATGGCCTGCGCCTGCATGATCCTGCCCCAAGGTATCGTCCACCCCGTACCGGGGATCTGTTCCACCGTTCAGGCCCCCACACCTCCCCCGACTGAAGTCGCCCCAAAGGTGTAGTCGAAGATGAAGGCCGCGGCCAGGTACTCGGCGATCATCACCGTAGCCAGGATGGGCACCCAGACGGAGATTTCCACTTCGATGACGCCGTGGAACTCGTCCACCTCGGTGTATTTTTCGGAGCCCACCGGCAGGATGCCGGAGTTAACTGACTTGATGACCTTCATGCTGGTGCCTGAGGCACGCTGCTTGTGATCCTCGGACCACCAGCACTCGAGACGCTCGTGCATGGAGAAGAAGCCGGTGGTGACCTGGGCCGTGCCGAGTTGCTGATAGGGGCTGTCCACCCGGTCCAACTGGGCGTCCAGGAAGGTCACCTTCACCTTGTTCACCGCGTCCTGGCTGCGCTCCGGCACCTCATACTCCACGAAGCTCACGTAGTCCGCCAGCACCTTGGCCGGGGGCCGCTGCAAACTCTTATTGATGTAAGAAAGCTTGCCCTCGCCGTCGAAGAAGGGCACATAGCAGACTACCTCCAGGAGCGAGGAGATGCCGTCCCAGGGCGACACCTGGGCCAGCTGGTTCACCTTGTGCTTGAACTGGCGGCCCAGGGTGAAGGGGATGCGGACCTCGACTTTGGTCAGCCCCATGAAGGTCTCGCAGATGTCCAAAAGTGCGATCCCCAGGTCCGTCCCCACCGTATATTCCCGGCTGGTAATCTTGCGGCGCTTGAAGGCCTGGGTTTCGGCCCGCCCGAACGCGGTCACCTTGGAAGCGATCTCCCCGGTGCGCCGGCTCTTCTTCCACCCCACCTGGCCGTGAATCTGGCCGGTGAAGGTTACCAGCCAGTCGGCTTCGGGGAGAACCTCGTCCCCCTCCACCAAGCGGATAATGGCTGCATCCCGGAGGTAATTCCTATACTCCCCGGTGTCCGGGTGAAACAGGTTCTGCGGATCCACGATGGTGAAGCTGATCTGCTTGTCGGACCAAGTGATCTCCGAAGCATAGGGGGTCAGGTCCAGGGGCTCCGGGAGGCTGGAGTGATGGTTCCCCGGGGCCGAGACCACCTGGGAGATCGTAGTCTCCGTAGGGTCCCAGGCGTAAATCTTGTAAGCCGGGCACCGCCGCCGGCTTTCCAGCACGTCTTGCAACGCGGCCGAGATATAGCGCATCAGTTCGCCTCACCGATAATGCGAAACTGGAAAACCACCTCGAAGGGAATGAGCTCCCCGCCCCGCAGGGCCACTAAATCAAACGTCACGAGGTCCTGCCCGCCCACTTGGACGCTCTCGATCTGGATGTTATAAGCCTGTTCGGTGCGGTCCTTGGGGCACCAGGTGATGTAACCCTCCTCCGGCGGGTAGGCGAAATACTCATAGAGCCGCCGCAGCATATAAGCGGTCATCCGGGAACGGGTGTCCGAACCCTTCCAGATTTCCCGGACGGAGCGGTCCGGGAGATACCCCTTCCACTGGACGATCTGGGCGGAGGCGATGGTCAACTCCGCCTTCACCTGGGGCCGGTTGGTCATGGGCGCGGAATCGAAGTTCTCCCAGCGGTCCGGGTTGCTCTCGTAAATCAGCGACGGCAGCACGTCGCCGGGGTAGCGCAGCTCCCGGAGCGCGCCCGACCCGGCGTTCTCCGGGTAGAGGTAGAGGTCCTCCGACTCCTCGAAATACTCAGGCGCAGCGATCACCGTGAAGGTGGTTTCCGAAGTAAGTTCCGCCATGTCACGACTCCTCCACCGTCACTTGCAGCCGCAGGGTCTCGGTGCAGGCCTGGTCCGGGGCCTGGTACTGGAAGCACACCCGGCCGTTCAACTCGGTGCCGGAAAAGGGCGTTACCAGGCGGCCTTCCACCGGCTCCAGGAGTTCCCCTTCCACGGTGTAGGGCGTCACCCCCTCCCCCGCGTCGCCGATCAAGTGCGTCGCCAGGATGATGCGGTTCCCGGCCCGGAGCGAGGTCACCGGCACCGGCTGGGTGAGCTGCCCCGCCTCCACCATCGGGTAGTAGAACTCCAGTTGGTTCCGGCAGGCGCCGTCCGCGGCGTCCTCCCGCCACCTAAAGACCACCACCCTTTTCCGCCTGGTGTCATAGGTGATGTAGTAATTGCGAGCGTCTGAAGCCGGGTTCTGAACCGTGGAGATCATCTCCCAGCGGGGCACCTGGTAGTCGGCCTTGAGGATCACCCCGTCTTTGGTGACCACCCAGCAGTAGTTCCGGGACTCGTAGGCCAGGTACCCCAAAGTATTGGGCAGGCGCAGTTGCCCGAAGCGGTCCGGCGTAGCACCGAGGTTCCGCCAGCAGTCCAGGGTCCAGGAGCCGATGCCGGCGAAATGGTTGTCCACCCGGTTCACCACTGCGAAGCCATAGATGGACTTGGGGTTCCAGGTGTAGGGGTCCACCCACCAGCCGCCGGACACCGGCTCCGCAGTGCGCCAGGAGATTTCCCGGATGGCGGTCTCGGAGTTGCGGCAGGCGTAAATTTTGTTGAAGCTTCCCATGGTGCCGTCCCGGGTCCAGGCCGCGCCCCAGATGCCGATAAAGGCCTGCTTGGCCAGGACCTCCTCCCTATTGAGCCAGCTGCCGTCCTCGGCGCTGAACTCGTAGCGCTGCACGTCCCAACTGGGCCAGTAGGTGGTGCTCAGGATGATGTGCGCCACCAGCCGGTCATTTCCGAGTTCATAAAAGAAGTTCGCCACGTCAGAGGTGGTCTGCTTATAGTGCCGGGGGCAGGTGATCAGGTGACCGTTGTAAATCAGGCCGTCCGGCCCCCATAACGGCGGCGTCGTGGTATAGCAATCCCGCCCCAGTTCGATGTACTCCATGCAGGGGGCAACGGTCCGGACATGCCACAGGCTCATCAGTAGAGCACCACCCTTGCCCTGATCCGGGACTGGCCCGCCGGACCGTCGTCGGGGCCGAAATAGAGGTTTCTGGCCCAGCCCTCCTTGTCGGTTTTCGACACCAGCCTGTCCAGATACCCCATAGGGGGATTGCCGCCCACCCCCAGCAGTTCCCAGTGCACCCACCAGTCCGGGCAGGGCTCCCCGTCCTGGCCGGTGAGCCGGGTCTTCACCCGGTTGGCCTGCAGGCCGTAGACCGTGGCCGGATCGAAGAGCGGGGTGGAGAGTGCTGCGGGCCAAGCCTCCCGGCAATACACCCTGGCCTTGTGGTCCGTGCCGATGGCGAAGAACAGGTGGAAAGCGGAATCATAGGCCGCCACCTTGAAGGGGTCGAGACGGCCGGACTCCAGGACCCGGGGGCTGCTCAGATAGTCCATGATCCTGACCTTGCCGCTAGTGCGACACAGGCCCGCCACCTGGCCCGGCTGCACCCAGACCAGCGACGCAAAATATTCCCCAGCATTGTGGATGATCTCCCCCACCTTCGCCCCGTTTTCCAGGTCATGAATATCAATCCGATTGGCGTTGGGCTGGTGCAGGTAGACCTGATTCATATCGTCGATGAATTTTCCCACTTGCGTGGACGGCCCCAGGCCGTAGCCGATATCCCAGTTGGGGTTCAGCACCTCGTTGGGATCGGGCAGGCCATTGATCTCGAAGGCCGGGTGCACCTTGCCGGTCCATTGGTTCCAGTAGGCCGGAAAGCCCTTGACCCGGCCCAGCATGGCGTAGCCGCCGGAGGTGGTCCCGAACTTCACCCTGGTCCCGTCCCGGAAGACCCGGGACCACTCCCAGATGGACTGGGCGAGAAAGGCGTCCCAGGTGCTCACATAACAGAGGTAATACCAGGAGTCTCCGCCCTGGGCAGGCTGCGCCGTTTTTGTGCTCTCGAAGACCTTCTCGTACATCAGTCCAAAACCGCCTTGACCGTCACCCGGTCAAATAAACCCGACTCCTGGCCGTATTTGACCTCCCCGAACCGGTAGTGCATGCCATAGCGGATGCGGGGCGAATGGTCTGGGGCCAGGTAGATATTGGTGGCCCGATGACTCTTGTCGGTTTTCCGCCGCTGCCACCGGAGTGAACCCACCGGCGGCCAAGGCCCCAGGCCGGGCCGGGGGTCGATGGCTTCCAAAAACCAATAGACGGCCTGTTCAGCCAGGACGCCGATGAAGGTCAGCACCCCGCCGCCTTTAACCCTGGCCTTGAACGGAACCTTCAGCCGGTCGCCCACGTTTCAGTCCCCGCTAATACTTGATGATGTAGTTGACCACCAGGTAGGGCGGCAGGTTGTTGTGGGGCTGGCCCCCACCCGCGGCTCCGGTGGTGTATTTGGGGGTGGCGCTCCCGGCAGACCCGCTGGCAGAGCCGGTCCCGAAAGATGCTGCTGCCCCATCCGCCTGTTCGTGGGTGTGGCTTGGGATCTCATCCACCGTCAGGGTATGGGTCTTCTCGCCCCCGGTCTCCCCCAGGACGTCAAACTCCGCCTGCGCGGCGTCCAGCCCCACCGGTATCCTCCCCTTGAGGTTGGGGAGGTTAAAGGTAGTGGAGCCGTCCCCTGGCCCGTAAGTCGTGCCGATAACCGCCAAGAGCCGGGCATAGGTGGTGCGCGAGACTTCGGCCCCATCGCAGAGTAGATACCCAGCCGGCGCGCTGCTCCCTCCGAAGGGCAAAATCACCCCCACCGGCATCCCCCAGCTATCCACGTACTGTTTGGGCGCGGCGTGGAGGTCTTGCGTGGGGTCGCCCGGCAGAGTCAGCGGCCCGGTCATGGCATCCCCGGCTTTGGCCACCCGGGTGTCCCGCTGCGCATCCACGTAAGCCTTGCGGGCCAGTTCATTCCCCTGGGTCGGATCGGCGTTAGGCCCCTGGGGGATGGCGGCAAAGGTCTTGACCCCGGCGATGGTCTGATCGCCGGCCCTGGCTACCAGACCTGCTGCGTCCGGGGCCGCTGGTTTCCAGGCATGGTCGGCGGGGTCTTTAACAAACACCTCCCCGTCGTTCCCGCCGCTGAAGGCCCCGGCAGTGTGCCGATGGCCGGGATCCACCCAATCCACATGGGTCAGCTTGTGCGTGAGAGAAGCCGGGTCGGTTGACCCTACGATGCCCACGTAGGCTTCCAGGTTGTTCAGGTGAGCCGCCTCGATCTCGGTGAGGCCGTCCACCGCGTTGGTCAATTCATCGGGAAACGGCATGTGTTATTCCCTCACCACCTCGACGTTGGGGCCGTACTTCTCTTTCAGGCAATGGGTCAGGTTGTCCGACTCGGGACTTTCGGCTTCCTCCACCACGTGGCCGCTGGCCTGGTCCAACACCATGGCCTGAAAAATTTTTCCCCGCCTCATGATCTTCACCGTGTAACCCCAAACCGAAAAGTCGTGCAGCCGCTCCAACAGCAGGTCCACGACCTCCCGGGGCCGGTGCATCCATGACTGAAAGGCCACCGGGATGGCGGTCGCGTCCAGGGATACAGGCCGGACCGCCGGATTCCCGGCGTCAGCCAACTCGTCTGCCATCCGGGTGAGCCAGTAGTCCAGTTTGGCCGGGCTACCGAAGAGCGAAAAGAAGATGGACCGTAGCCCCTCCACCGCGTCCGGCGGCAGGAGGCCATGTTCTTGGGCCGCAGCTATCTGGTTCGGAATGGAGAGTCTCTGTTCGCCGATCATCCCCTGGCCCCCATCAAAAGATAATCCCGGAAGTAGGCGTCCATGGCCTCCCGGATGGCCTCCTTTACGCCCTGGATGGTGACGCTCACCTGGGCGCCGCCCCCGCCTCCGGAGCCCCGGGTGTTGAACTCGATCTGGCGGAGCACGGAAAGGTGCGGGGCCACGGCTTCGGCCAGCGACTCGGACACCTGGGCCACGGGGATGCTGGTTTCCCCGGCGATGATGCCCCGGACCGCCTCGTGGCCGGTGACGCTGCTCTGCACCCCGGAGGACGTCCAGGAGGAACCGCCTCCGCCGCTGGTCAAAAACATGCCGACCAGCGCAATCACCCCCATGAGGCTGTTCAGGATGGTCTCCCCCAGGCTGCCGAACATCTGCTTGAAGAAGTCGGTGAGCCACTGCATCATCTGCTTCATGGTCGGCTCCAGGGCCTGCTTGAACAGCGACTTGAAAAACTTGTTCAGGGTCTGGCGCAGGTCATTCTCGCCGGCCATGATGGCGTCCGTGAGGTCCCCGAAGAAGCCGGAGATGAGATTGGTGTAGCCCTTGATCTGCTCGCCGAAGCGTTTGTTGATCTCCAGTTCCTTGGTAATCCGGTCGAACTGGGAAACCTGCCCCTCGGTAGCTCCCAGGCGGACCAGCTCTTCCCGGAGTTTCAAGCGCTCCCGGAGCAGCCGGTTGATCTCCGCCTCTTTTTCCGCCACGGGCCCCAGGGCGGCTTCCTCCCGGCCCGAGGCCAGCGTGTCCTCGATGCGCTTGCGGTTCTCAAACTCCTGTTTGGCCAGGTCGATGAGCTTTTTGGCGTTTTCGATGCGAATCCGCCCGGACTCGGCGCTAAGCTGGAGGACTCGCATCTCGTGGGCTTCCCGGAGTTTGGCCAGTTCCAGCTCCTGGGCCTCTGGGCTCGCGTCGCTCCGGGTTACCGCCGCCTTGGCCCGCTCATAGGCCTGATTTTCCGCAGCGATCTTCTTCTGGATTAGGGCCAGGGCCTGCTCGGTTTCGGCCTGCTGCATCTCCTTCAGGGTGGCGTAATACTGCTCCCCGGTGATCTTCCCCTCGGCCAAGGCCAACTCCAGCTCGGCCCTTTTCTTGTCGTTCTCGGCCTTGAAGGTGGCGAAGGACTCCTCGGCGGCCTGGATCTCCTTCTGCTGCTTGGCGTCCAGGTACTGGTCCAGCATGGCCAGGAGGTCCTCGGTGGACTTCTGGGCAGCCCCCTTGCCCTCCTTGCCGGCGGGCAACTTGGCCTTGGCTTCTTCTTCAGCCTTCTTTTTAGCCGCCGCCGCCTCTCTTTCCGCCTTTTCCGCCGGGATCTCGTGTTCCGGCAACACCGGGGGCAGTTCGAGCAGAGGCTTTTTCTCGGCCTGGCGCTTCAGGTTCTCCTTGAGGATGCGCTGGATTTCTTCTTCGGTGACGCCCCGCCGGGTGGCCTCGGTCGCCAGGGCCTGCTGGTTTAACTCCCCCTCAAACCGTGCTTTGTCCCTGCCCCTGGCTTCCTGGATATTCTGGAAAAACGGCTTGTCCATCCGCCAGTCGGGGGCCGCGGCTCTTAGTTCCTTGAGAGCCTTATAGGCCTCGTACAGGCCCACCAGGCCGATGGTAATGATGAGCTTCCAGGGGCCGCCGATGAGGACCTTGAGCTTAATGAGCAGGGCCGTCAAAATCCCCACCTCGGCTGCGGCGGTCCTAAGGCCGCCAGCCAGGCCGACAAAAACCCCGGCAATCTTGCTGGCAACCCACAACTCGGCCAACAGCTTGAGCAGGGTCTTAACTTCAGAAGTGAATTGGATGAGTGCCCGGGCGCCCTGGACCATCTCCTGGACCCATTCGGCCATGGTCTTGCCGTATTGGGCCAGGGTGGTTTGGTTCGCCTTGGCCCAGGCCTCCAAGTCCTTCCAGGCCTGGGACATGCTTTTGACCCCGGCCAGCATGACGGGCTGGAAGAGGGTCCAGAGGGCGTTTTTGGCTTCTTCGGCGAACCGGGCCAAGGAAGCCAGCTGCTTCCCCACGGTGGCGTCCGCCGCGGCTGCGGCCCCGGCAAACCGGACGCTGCTTTCCAGAACTGCGTTGAGGACGATGTTGGCCTTGGTGACCGCGTCGATCTGGTCCTTTTCCACCCCCAGGGTGGCGGCGTGCCGCTTCAGGAGGTCGTCGATGTGGCCAACGTTGACCATCAGCCGGCGCAGCATCTCGACTTCCCCGGAGACGATGCCCTGGATCAGGCGGGAAAAGGCCTCGGAGGTGTTGACGTTGGCCACTACGGCGATGTCCCGGGCCCGAGTGGCCAGCTCTTTGATCTTGCCCAGGTCGAGCCCCGCGGCCATGAACTTGGTGACCCCCAGCATGGCCTCCTGGCTGGTGACCCCGGCGGCCTTGAGCTGGTTGACGAAATACTCCAGGGACTGGGCCGACAGGCCGGCGTTCCTCCCCACCTGCTCCATGGCCACCAGCAGGGTCTCGGTCCGGGCGCCGGTCATGGCCGCATCCTTGCTGAAGGACTTGAGCGCCCCGGCGATCTCCCACAACCCCACCGCCACCCCGGCGAATGCCAGGGTCTTTTTGAGAGACGCGGCCAAAGAGCCGGCGTAACTCTGGAACCCCGAGAGCTCGCCCCGGGCCTTCGCGAGACCCGCCTCCAGGCCCTTGATCTCCGCCGAGAGCTTGACCAGCAGTTCGCCGATGGTGGTCGCCATGTTTAACCAGCTTTCTTCTGCGGCATGGAAGTGAATAAGGCGAAGGCCCGCTCAGACATCCTGGGCTTTCTTGCCTGAGAAAGATCGGTTTCGTCTTTCAGAATCTCCCCCATCCAGACTTCCAGTACCTTCCCCTTCCCCTGGTTCAGGGCCAGGTCCAGCGCTCCGGCCACCGCCACCGAGAGGGCCGCCGTCTGCTCCACCAAATGGTAGCGGCGCTGCAGCCGGGAGGCGGCGAGCAACCCTTTAACCACCGAGGCCGGATAGCCATCCACCAGTTGGCGGAGGTCGTGGCCCTGGGACACCAGCTCCTGCAGGGCCACGGTGACGGCTAAAGGGTGTGACGCTACTTGGCCAGGGTCCCGGCCTGCCCCAAAACCAGGTTGAAGGCGTTTTTTAGGTGTTCCACGTTCAGGGCCAGGACCTTGACCCCGATGTGCAGCGCCTGGCCCAGGTCCAGTTCCTCCATCTCCGCCTTTTCTTTCTTAAGGGAGATGGCCAGGAAATCGGGAAGTTGGGGCAGGGCGGCCTGGAGCAGGTCCTTCAGGACCAGGACCCCATGCTCTTCGACCAGCCGGTCCAGGCTCTCGAAGGAGATCTCCTTTTCCCCCAACTCCTCAGCCAGCCTGTCCAGGATGGGCATCACCTGGAGAAGCTGCTTGATGGTCCAGGGTTTGACGGTGTAGCCGTCCAGGTTTTCTTCAGCTAAAAGACTCGTCAAGACCTGCGAGTCGGTGATCTGTTCCGTCATCTCTCACCTCTTAAGCGGCGTTCTCGTAACTCACGTAGTAGCCAAAGGGGGCCTCCGGGGTGTTGGCGCTGTCGTCCAGGGCCTCCAGCATCATGGGCACCTCCAGCCATTTCTTGTCGTCCAGGCCGATGGCCCCGTTGGGCTTGAGGAGGCACTTGGGGACCACCACGTCGAAGCGCAAGCCCCGGCCGGCGTCGGGATGCACCTCCAGGCGGGCCGAGCCCTCCACGAAAGAGGCCCCGGCGATGGGGAAGCGCACCTGCTCCCAGGTAGCATAGGTGAAGCTGACCTTCACCTCCTCTCCATCCACGATCTTCCCGGTGGCCAGCCTGCCGATTCGGCCCGGCAGCCGCCCTTCCGCTCCCGCCTGGCCGGGGTCCACCACCCAGTCGGCGTTCTGGGTCAGGTTCTGCCGGAAGCAGTTCACCGTGGCCGCGGTGGTGACCGCGGTGGCCTTAACCCGAAGCCAGAAGAGGTTCTGGCCGTTCACCGTGGTCCGGGCCCAGTCCGTCGGCGGGGTGAAAGTGATGGGGCCGTCGGCGTTGAGGTTGGTTCCAGCGCCGGAGACGCTCAGCGCCTTCCACTCGTCCCCGTCCCAGTATTCCCAGGTGAGACCCGTGTAAGAGCCGTTTACCGCCAGGTCGGCGTAGACCTCCTTGAACCTGGTGTTCTTCCCCAGGTAGAGGACATCGTCCGCATCCACCAGGGCGTCGAAGGGAGCGCCGCCTTCGGTGTCCGCCTCCGCCGAGTGATCCACAAAGGCCGCGCCGTCGTAACGGAAGACCTTGTCCAGGAACTGCCGGACGGTGACATTGGTGAGGCCGTAGTACTGGCCCACCGAGTGGAGCAGCGTCCCGGTGAGGGCAAGCTTCAGGTCGGCCTTGCTGCCAGTCCCCGCGCCCACGTTCTCCAGGTCGCCCCCCTTGAAGTAGTAGCGCAGGTTCTCGATCACCGGCTCGTCGAACTTGAACTTGAGGTTCAGCTTCTCCTCCAGGACGATGATCTTGTCCTTCAGGCGTTTCCCGGAGCGATTGCTGAAGTGCTCCAGTTCCTCGGTGCCGGTTTCGATGTCCAGGTCGGTGATATTTCCCAGGTCCCGCTCCCCGCTGCCGTCGTCGAAGATGAGCTTGACGCCGCCGGGCACGGTGTAGTTGTCGATGCTGGGAGGCACAGGCATGGTTTGGCCCTCCTCAATAGAGAGTGGTGAAGGCATCGCCCCAGGCGTGCCCGTAAGTCAGAGTGAGGCTCATGAAGAGCACTCCGTAGTCGTCATTGGGAAACTCCTTCCACACCCGCTCTTCCTGGAGATTTTCCACCAGGCCCTTGAGCTCGGTGGTCCGTATCAGGGCATTGTGAAGTTTCCCCTGGAGGTTGTCGGCCAAGTCGTTGAAAGAGGCGGCCCCCGCTGGGCTCAGCCGAATAAAGACCGCCAGGTGCATCTTGAGGGTCCCCACCGCTAGGCGGTTCCGTTTGTCCCGGGACTCCTCCTCTTCCCAGAAAAACAGGGCTGGCGTCTTCACCTGGTCCAGGTCGGTGGGCTTCCCCTGCCAGCGGTGCACCGAGCCCAGCTCCGGGATGGTTCCCATGATCTCGGCCAGCTTCCGCATCACCTGGACCTTGACGCTGTCCGCCATCAGAGACCCACCTCCGCCACCTTGGACAGATCGGCAAGGAACTGGGGCTTAATCCAGTTTAAGAGGTGGACGTCGGGGTCCACCCGCCGGGGCACTACCACCGAGCGCTTCAGGACAAAGAGGGGGATGGGGCTTTGGTATTCCTTTTTCGTCCCCTTCTTGAACCCGAAGATCACCCCTTTGGCGATGAAAGTGGGCCCCCAGATGCCGTCCAGGGGGCCGCCCCGGGCCACCCCCGCTGCGGTCTTGGCCGCGGGCAAGGGGATGGCCAGAAACTTCTTGTTTTTGGGGCGGATGGTTACCTGGCTTCCCGCCGGCCCAATGTGCACCCCGGCATACTTGGCGGAAAAACCCAGGCCACCCGTGATCTTATTCCCTTCCATGGCCACGGAGAGCGGCCTGGTGGAGCGGGCCAGGGTGCCGCTCCGTCGGGCCAGGCGGTCGGCAGCGGTCCCCCCGGCCAGGTGACGGCTCACCGTGTACTCCCAAAGCCTTTTGCTGTTCTCCTGGACGACCTTTTTCACCTTGGGGGCCAGCCCCTTGATGATCTGGTCCAGGCTCATGACCGGGTCTTTAGCCATGGGGCCTCATCCGGTAGCGGTCCAGCACCTGCTTGACCGCAGACAGAAACTCTCCGGAGCTAACCTTCTGGATGGAGCCGTCCGGGAAACTCACCGACTCAAGGCCGATGTCTTTCCGCCGCTTGAAGTCGTAGGCCGCCTGGGTGCGGACCGCCATCTCCAGGTCGGCGGGCACACTGTCCACGGCACAGCCGCCGGTGTAGGTCACCTTCAGGGCCTTTGACCCATAGGGCCAGGCCCCGAAGCGGTAGGCCACCATGCCCGCCGGGAGCAGATGATAGTGGTCGGCAGGGATAAGGCTCCCCTCGTTCCACTCCCAGGTGTCGGAGCCGTGAATGGAAGGGATCGCAACCACCGGCAGGCCCTTGAGATAAAGATACCGGCCTCCGCCGTCGTGGTATTCCACCCGCTCCTTTTGCTCGAAGTCCCGGTTACAGTAGGTCCCGGCCCTCTCGGAGACCGCTGCGATGACCTCCTCGATGAGGCCGTCCCAGTCGGTCTCCGCCAGCTCCAGCAGGGCCTTCACCTGGGAGAGCGTGGTCAGGTTCACTTCGCCTTGGCCTCCTTGATGGCCCGGTCCTGGGGCGGCTCAGTCACTTCCTTCTCTTCCGGCCCGGTATCCTTGGGCTTGCCTGTCTCGGTGCCGGCATTAACCGGGTCAATCTTCCAGCCCTGGCTTTCCAGGACTTCCTTTTCCATCTCACCGCTCAGCTCCACCTCTTCCCCCGCTTGGGCAAAAGCCTGGTGGGGCAGGTGCAGGCAGTACCCCGGCTTGACTCTGTATCTCGCCATCTTCCACCTCTCTTAAAGCAGCAGAATCGGGGAGGGGGGTCACCCCTCCCTTTCCGGTTAGCTGTTCTTCACCCCGGTGCCCAGGCAGAAGCTCTCGGTGTGCCGGAGGCCGATGTCCACGTCGGTGATGATCCGGATCCAGGTCTGGTTCTTGGCGAAGGCGTCGCCTGCCTCTTTGGAGGGGAGGATCGAGATGCCCGCCCACTGGCCCACGATCAGCTCCTGCCAGTTGCCGAGATAAATCTCCGTCTCGTTGGTCCCCGCCCCCAGGTTAACCGGGATCTGGGTGCTCATGGCGAAGGGGTAGCCGATGAAGGCCTGGAGTTGGGCCGCATCCATGGGCCGGACGATGTATTCGCCCCCGGTGTCCCCGGAAAACTGTGCCACCTTGAGCTTGGAGAGCGTCCGCTTTACACAGGGGTGGAACACGAACCCCAGCCGGCCACGCAGGGCGTTGTCAACCGCCAATTCGTACTCCATGTCGAAGAAGTAGTCGAAGTTGGGGCTGTTGGTGCCGAAGGCCTTGGTGTTGATCCCCGCGGTGTTAGCGATGCCGGTGGGCTGGCCGCTGGCGCCGCTGCCCCGCAGGGCCGCGAGATCAATGGCCAGGGACACCACCCGGGCGATGTCGGCCCGGACCATCTGCTCCGCCGAAGGATTGGACATGCGGAGCAGCCGGTTGGACAGCTTCACCAGGCAACCCACCGACTTGGGGGTGAGCTGGAGCTGCCCCAAAGTGGGGTCGCTGCCGGTGAGGGGCTCGTTCTCCCCCACCCAGTAAGCGGTGGCCCCGCCGGTCTGCTTGGGGATTTCCACCGGCGAGCCGACCAGGTTGTCCAGCAGGGTCGCCCCCATCTGGAAGATCACCGCCTCAGCCCGAAGCATCTCGATAAGCTCCGGGATAGCCTGGGCTGGCACCAGGTAACCCCCCGAACTGTCCGGGGTGGTGGCCATGTCCCGGGTCTGCCGGAAGACGTCCGCCTCGAACTGGGCCTGGGACCAGTCGCCGGTGCCGATGGCGTAGATCGCCTTAAATAGGGAGAACTTCTCTTTTTCGTCTTCCAGGCCGGGCACATTGGCCCACTTGCGCTCCCGGCTGCGCTTCTCCAGCTCCTCGAAGCGGGCCGCCAGGTCGGCATACTTGACTGCCAGCTCCGGCAGCATCTTGAAGACTTCCGAGAGGTGGATCACCTTGCCGTCCTCTCCGGTGTAGGAGAGGGACTTGTTGACGTCTTCCAAAAGCTCTTGAATGCGAGCCAGTTCAGCTCCCATGGTTCGTTTCTCCTTTGACGAGTTGGTGCAGGTTCTTGACCGAAGTAAAGAGTTGTGAAAAGCCGGGACTCCCGGCCGACTTTCCCCCTTCAGGCTCGGAGCCGGGGTTCAACGCCAGGGAGTAGTAGTCTGTAGCTTTCGAACCGGCTTGGAAGAACTCTTTCAGGGCCTCCCTGATCACCGCCTTCAACTGGGCGAGGTCATCATGGGGAGGCCGGAGTTCATCAACCCGGGCCGCCAGTTCGTCTATCTTGACCTTGAGGTCCTCCACCAACCCGGTCAGGGCCAGGAGGTCCGGCTTGGGTTCGTCCTCGTTGTTATTGTCAGTCACCGGCGGTTGAGCCTTTCCTTCCTGGTCAAGCTCATTGGCATTGCTGGTGAGGTGTTCCACCTCCTGGGGACTCACCACCCCTTTCTGCACCGCCATGATCAGGGCGTTGGGGTTGGCCGGGACTGGGACCGCGGAGAGCTCGTAGAGTTCCTGCTTTTTGTAACGGAACCCCGTTTGCCGGCCCTCTTTGTCGGTGATGGGCTCCCGCTCCAGGTCCCGGAACCCCACCGAGGTGGCCCTGAGATACCCGCCCAGGTAGAGCTTATAAATGGTGTCGGCGAAGGCATACTCCTCGGGTGTCGGGAACTTGACCTGGAAGATCAAGCCCTTCTCGGTCTTCCCCACTTTTACGGCCTTGCCGACAGGTGGCTGCTTGTAGTCGTGGGTCCAAAGGAAGACCGGGTTCTTCTTGTAGTTCTTCAGGTCCCAGCCCTCCACCTCGATGACGTCGCCATAGCGGTCCACGTCCGCGGTGGAGCCCACGAACTCCAAGCTCCGGTCCTTGGGGTCCCCCACCTGCTTCACTTCAAAGTCCAGGGTTTTGTGGATCAGCTCCATGTCGGTCTCCTCACACCACCGGCGCGGCCACGCAACGGCAGTTGATGATCTCCCCCGCCGGCCCGCCGGGGTCGCAGGGAAAGCGGCAGCCGTTAGGAAAGGCCTGGCCTCGCTCCACCACCAGGCCGCCCAGCATCTGGTGTGATTGCCTGACGTGCTCGTCCCCGGCGGTCACCCAGCGGTGCTTAACTACCTGCATCTGCCCCATGGCCGCGTCCCGGGCCGCGCCCGCCGCCTGACCGGTTTCCGTCCTGGCGATAGTGAGGGCCCGGGACTGGGCGAAGTTATAGACCTTCCTCTCCCGGTCCATGAGTTCGGCAGTGGTTTCCATCTTCCCCAGCCCCTCGATCAGGGTGTCCCGCAGCTGCTCCCGCACCGTGTCGTTGATCCCCACCACCTTGATGAGCTTGTTTTCCAGGGCGGCCATGGCCGGGGAGTCCACCAGGGTGAACAGTTCAGGGTCGGCCCCCAACTCTGCCAGGAGGGCCTGCCCCGCGGCGGTGCCGATGTCCAGGTAAAGGGGCCAGACCAGCTTCTTAAGCAGGCCGTTTTCCACTTCCGGGTCCAGCAACAAAGACTCCACCGCCATCTCCCGGACTAAACCCCGGTCCAGGCCTTCCTCTAACCGGCGCAACTGGCGTTTCCTCTGTCCGAAGAAAAAGCGCCTGACCTTGCCCTCGAACTTCTTCTCCAGGGGGGTATGCAGGCTCAAATAAGTCTTCCAATAGGCTTCCCCGTCAAACCCCTGGACAAGGTGGACAGGGGCGGCCGGCGGGAGGAAAGGACCGGCCGCCCCGGCCCGGTTGGCAGGGAGGGGGTATAGGATAGACTTTTCAGGAGGGTTAATGTCCTGGGCCACCGGGGTCAGGTTGAAGGGGAGATAGCCTGTTTCTCCCCCTTCGACAGCCGGTAGGCCCAGACCCAGGTATTCATTGGCGGTGTTCAACGGCACCCCCATGGACCAGAGCTTGTGGGCGCACTCCACCAGGTCTTTGCGGTCCTCCTGCAAGGCGCCGATGCCGGCGTAGTCGAACTCGGCCCAGACGCGGCCGCCTTCCAGGGAGCGCAGAAGCTGGCTCCAGACAACGAACTCGAAGAGGGCCATCTTGGGGAGCAAGGTGTTTTCCCAAAAGAGCTTCCGCTGGGTCTTGGCGGTGGCGTAGTTGATGTCCTCGTAGAGGCCCAACTCCCCCTTGGGCACCTTGAAGGCCGCCATGATCTCTTCCCGGTTCCACTTGCGCTGTTCCAGGAAATCCATGTCCTTCTGGGAAAGACCCGTCTGCTTGTACGAGAGGCCGCCCTCCAGCAACGCAATGGCGTGGGCCTTGGACGCCCCGCCGTGCCGGTCCTGCCACTGAGCCAGCACCCTCTGGTATTCATCGTCGGTGAGGTTGCCGGAGGTCTCCAGCACCCCGCCGGGCTGGGCCGAGTTCTTGAAGAAAGCGGTGTTGTAACGTCCCGCCCAGTAGTCCTGTTCGATTCCGGCCCTGGCCGCCTGCAGCGGGGCCAGACCCCGGTAATCGTGGTAAGGGTTGAAGTAGCGGAAAAAGACCACTTCATGGAGTTCCAGGGGGACCTTCTTCTCTCCCTTGCTGTAAAGCCAGCCCGAAATCAGGCCGGTTTTGGTGTCCACCACTTCCTGGAACCTGCCTGGATGAAAGACCCAGATCTCCTTTGGTATTTCCCGCTCACTTTGTCGCTCGGCGATGTAAAAGGCCTCGCCGGTCAGGCCCAGATAAACAAAGGTGGCTTCGACAAGCTGGCTCCCGGACATCATGGGATTGGGGGACTCAAAAAGGTCCACCAGTCGATGCGATTCCACCACCTTGGGGTCTTTGCGGGTGCCGGTCTTGAAGAGCAAAGACACCCCGCTGACGCTCTGGGCGATGGCGTTGATGCAGGCGTAGACCCAGACGTGCTCTCGATAGGGCTGGTTCAACCTGCCGCCCGAGAGTTCGGTCAACAGGTGGGGGGAGAGGAAAAACAGGCGGGTGGCTTCCGGGAAATAGGGAACCTCACGTCGCACCGCCTGAATGACGGTGCCACTCCACAACGCCGTCAACCCCCGCTTGATAAGCCCCAGCAAACCCCATCCCTTGCGCCGCCAAATTTAATGCCATCATTATCTTGGGCCTAAGGGGGATTACGCAATTCCGCTAATTGACAACCAATGGGGAGTATTTGGGGTATGTCATTGCCGGCATAAAAAAAGCGGGACCCAGATTTCGGGTCCCGGCTTTAAGGACACTCCCCGCTTTCACGGGTACGGGGAATAAAATAGCTTAACCTAGCCTAATAAACCAGTAATAACAATAATATGATATCTAAGTGATCTTCCTCAACATCACTAGATCATCATTTAGGCCGTGACGAAGGATATTGAGGTTGGCAGATACCTCCAGAAAGCTATCAGGTTGGATTGGCTTGAGAAGGAACGGGAAAAGGCCAGGGCTCTCGATCACCTCCTTAAATGGGGCGGACCCATTGGACCGCGCATGAAGGGAGGCTTCAATCAGCCACGAGATCAGCCGGGGATCGTCAACGACTATCGGCCGACCCGCATGGTAGATTCCTTTTGCCCCTGATTCGTTGAGTACACCCCAGTCCAGATAAGAGCGCAGCACACGACGAGCCGCTCTGGACACCGTCTCCCGCTCGCCATATTGCTCTCGCAATCGTCGTTGAATTTGGGAAGCTGCAGCGGAGCCCTGAAGTTTTAGGAGGCGACCGACATGGATGGCCACGACCGACCAAAACGGATAGACCGCAGTCACCATCCCCCAATGAACCACAATCCGGTCTGTTCGAGGAAGGTTTTTCAGCAGTTCTAATCCGTCGCCACGAAGGGCTCCGAGTTTCGATGGCACATTGAGCCAGATTTTCATCAGGATGGTGATGATTTTCTCTCGCGTGCCGCGCTCGGCATCTCCTCCTACAGAGACTTTGTCCTGCAGAAGCTCCTGCAGAGCGGCATTGATAGCAGTTTTATCATTTCCTGCCAAGACAAGATTGGCAGTATGTTCGAGCCACTCCAAGCGAACGCGTTGACTGAAACCTACCTGTCCCACAAGACGACTCATGTATCCCTCCTCTCGATTTGAATCAGTGGGACAATGAGCTCCTCAACGGAAAGGCCACCGTGGCTGACGACCTGCTCCCCCTCTCGGACAAACGCCAACCGGCCGGGAGCAATCAGCGGCAAGTAATCTTCGGGAAGACCGACCGGAGGCCATTTAATAGCGCTTGGGAATCGGTCCTGAACTTTGTTGCGCAATAGCGCATCAGAGTAAACTCGAACCCGCTCACCATGCAAATCAGCGACCACCCCTTCAGCAGGACGTCCACAGCCTTCAGCCTCAATATTGCCGTGATCCGAAGTAAGGAAAACGCAAAAGTGTCGATCCAGAAGTAAATCCAGAAGCGCTACCATGTAAGGCTGCTTAGCCCATTGACGTACCTGGTTATGCATGCCAGCCGCACCCAATTCCATGCCATGCATGATCTTGTCTACCTTATCGATGACCAACCCGGCAACTCTTATCTGCGGGTGAGAAAGGACTTCTTCGACACTATTCAAGTCCCCGTCGCCCAAACCTCTGACGTAAATGACCTGGTTCTGGGAAAACCCTTGGTCCGCCCAGAACTGAATCCACAGGGCCGACTCCTTGTCGGTAATCTGGATGCTATTGGGAAAAAAGAAAGGAGGTCGGCCAGCAAAGGCTGCTTGGCGGGATACCGAAGTTATCGTCGGTATCCAGGCAAACACTGCGTTCTCCCGGAAGACGAGATGTGGCCGCCGGGAAACAAGTCCCTCACGCATAACAAGCCATTGATCAAAAGAAAGTCCATCCACTAAGAGCAAGGCCATCTTGCAGTTCCAGTTTTCTCCTACCTGACGCGATAGAAACCGGGGAATGTGATGGAGCATGACAGGGGGAACAGGTGGCAAGTTGACAAGCCCAGCGTACCGCCTCGCTAACCACGACGTGAACGCAACATCCACCTGGGTCTGAAGGTATTTTAGGCTTTGAGGTGCCGTTTCGTTTGCGTCGTTTACTTGCTCATGGATCTGCAGGGACAGCTCCGCCCACCCTCGGGCGAAGTGGAGCCAATCCCCATGCCTGGCATCCTCTGCCGGGATGGATGCCTGCAGATTTTGGATGAGCATGTTAAGACGGCGAGACCTGTCTTCGGATGGATCAGTTCGAATGCCGATGCGGACCCAAGTCTTGGTAAGGACATCCGCATGCTCGTGGGATACGGAGTGGAGCAATCCCTCGAGGAACAAATTGTCCATGTAGACACGGATGTCATGGTGATCGAAGGGTAGGTCGACGGGCCCCTTGATGGCCAAGCCGTAAGGCTTTTCGTCTTCTCGAGCGCCAGTTTCTTCTTTGGTGACTTTGCTATTGAGGAAGATCGGCCAGCGCTCCTGAAGGAATGTGAAAAAGGCCTCTCGGTCCGAGATAAGGGTCTCAATCGGCCAGCCTTCAAATGTGTTGTCTTGGCGAAGGAGCTGGATGAACCTTTCGTCGAGAATAGCCGGAATTCGCAGACCGCGGTAATGGCGTCGAAGGAGAACCCGCAACAGGTCGGTTGGCTGTTTGATAAGCTCCGGCGCAATTTCAAAGAGGTGACGGAGGACAAATTCCTTTGTGGCGTTGTCACCTAAATGACCCGGTGTATGCCTCTTCTGGGCCTCATACAGGATATCAAGGTCGCCGCGGTCGAGAGCGGCAAGGACAGGATAGCTGAGAGTGGGGAAAATGTCCCCAAGATTGAAGGAGAGCCTGCGGCCGGCCTGCAGGAGGTCATAAGGCAGGGAGCCGAGATCGCTGGCCTGGGAACGCAATACAACCACGAGGTCTGTCTCTTCGCCCCGGTCCCATCGGGAGCGGAACTTCGATTCATAGGCGTAACGGAACGCGACGTGATCCTCGAAGGGAATTAGCTCGAAGCCTCGTTCCCGAATGCCTTCAAGAATCTTTTCCTCAAGCAATAGACCATCTGGATCCGCCACTAGGGTGAGCCTCGATACCTTTGGGGTGAATTCCTTCAGGATTTGGTCGCGCCAACTACTCATGACCGCCGCCTTCTACACGAATCATAAGTAAAGGCAACATCTCGGGATATACTTTAGCTTTGTACTCAAGCTTTTCCTGAAAGCTGCGCTCTTCCTCGGCCAGAAGGTTAAGGCGGTAGCTTCGGACCTGTGGAAGGCCGATTCGCTCAATGGCTTTCCGCCGCGCTGTAAAGGCGTACTCTGCCTTCTCTCGCTCTCGATCGATGCTGGCACGATGTTGTTGAACAAGCGTTTCGTAAATCGGTTGTCCATGTTCCTCGGCTGCCTGCCGCATTTGTTCGAAAGCGTCTTGAGAAAACCCCATGTCGAGCTTTGTGTGGAATACTGGGCTGGCTACCAGGAGTTGATCCCAGATATGCCGGGCCGTTGGTATTAAGACCTTGCCGTTATCGCCCAGGAAGAAAGGCATAATGCGATGGCGATTCCACTCAGAAGTGACGATGGCGATCTGCCAGAGAGACCAGAATCCTGTGATTTCCTGAGAGATGCCTGGAACCAATACGCTTGGAACAGGTTGCCCCGGGATAAAGCGTGGAATCCTTATCGCCAGACCGCGGACCCTTGGATCTTCCAGCGTTAGGTGGCGGGCGGTATTAATACCTTCGACTTCTTTTCCCGTAAAAACCACGCCAGAATACATCTCGCCATCCGGCCAAGTGAGATTCCAGCATCGGTCTTTTTTCTCAGCCTTGCCGCCATGGGCCGAAAGAAAACTCACAGTCATGCGCTCAACCCAATGGGGCAAGGGGTGGCTCATAAACCGCTCTGCTTCACTTGGGTCCAAATCTTCTGAGATACCGAGCACCGATGCAGTTTCCCGGGCTTCTCGTACCTGTTCCTGAATTCGTGTAACTAGGCTATCCACGGAGTCCTCTACCTTGTCAGGATGAAGAATAGCCTCCACATAGAGGTCATCGAACATCCGACCGGCCTGGGCCGAGTCGAGAACATCGCCGGTTTTGTCGATGCCGAATTCCTCAAAAATAACTGCCAGTTTTTGTTCCAGGACTTCACGAACACGGTGTTCTACCGAGCCCTGGAAAACGAAGTTGACTGCTCGCACCGTATGAGTCTGACCGATACGGTCTACGCGGCCGATGCGCTGCTCCAGCCGCATGGGGTTCCAGGGAATGTCGTAGTTGATCACGACATGGCAGAATTGCAGGTTCAAGCCCTCTCCGCCGGCATCCGTAGAAATGAGGATGCGAGCCTCGCGGGCAAAAGCTTCCTGGGCCCTTTTACGCTCTTCCAAATCCATGGAACCGTTAAGACAAACGACATTGAAGCCTCGTTCGGTAAGGAACTGCAGCAGCATTTGCTGGGTGGGGACGAACTCGGTGAACAGGAGCACTTTTAGGTCCGGGTCACCTTCCTCTGACTGTAGGCGGTAAATCCAATCAAGCAAAGCCTCAGCCTTCACATCAGCCCCGGCTTGTTCGCAGTGAGCGGCAGCTTCCAGGAGCAGCTTTACCTCGGCTCGCTCGTTCTTGAGGGCCTTGAGATGGGTGCGGAGCAACGCTTCCATCTGCTCCTGGGCATCCAGATCGGCCCATTCGTCTTCAGAATAGAGGGGAAATAGAGACAGTTGCTCCGGGGGTGCAACTAGCGCCTGAAGTCTTTTTTGGAGCGTCGTTCGTATGGCTCTCGTGCTGGAAACCACTAGGCGCTGCATCAGGATCATCAAGAACCCAATGTAACTCCGTTTCTCGCGTATGGCTTGGTTATATCCCTCGCGGACATATCCCGTGACGGCCTCGTAAAGGAGCTGCTGATCACGGTGTCGCTCTTCCCAGGAGACCGGAGCAAGCTGGGTTCGCCGGGGTTTGAATAAAGGTTTTCCTTCGACGTCGATAGCATGGCGTTTTTCCGTCCTGATCACATACAGCTTGACCCGCTCACGAGTAACGCTGCTGATCTCTGGGAAAGCCTGGGCGTCTATCAGGGACACCAGCCGATGAAAAGCGTCGGTCTTGCCCTGATGAGGAGTGGCCGATAGAAGCAGGAAATATGGGGCCGCCTCCGATAACCCCTGCCCAAGTTTGAAACGGGCCACCTGATCGGTGCTCCCACCCAGGCGATGAGCCTCATCCACTATAACAAGGTCCCATCCGGCGGAAATCAAGTCCTCGAAACGGTCTCGGTTATATTCCTCTACCTGCGTTGCCGTCCACCCACGGCGTTTGTCCAGGGGTTTTACGGAATCCATTGGCACAACCACCTGGGAGAACATCTGCCAAGCATTGGCCTTTTGAAGTTCTTGAAAGCGGGTTCCAGGTCTCTCGTTACCCGAGCCCGAAATCGGCGCCATGCGTTTAATAATCTTTAGGTCTTCAGGTAGCACAAGTTGAAATGTCTCTCCGAAATGGAAGCGCATTTCACTAACCCACTGAGTCACTAGCCCCCTTGGAGCTATTACCAGTGTCCGCTGCACCAATCCGCGCAACTTGAGCTCCCGCATGATTAGCCCGGCCTCAATGGTCTTGCCAAGCCCCACCTCGTCCGCCAAGAGATAGCGCACGCGGTCGTTGGCAATGGCGTGGGACAGGGCCCTAATCTGATGTGGAAGCGGGATTACGGAAGATTCGATGGGAGCGAGCAGCACATCCTGAGTCAGTGCCTCAGACACCCGAGCTGCTGCAACCACATAGGCTATGCCTTCGGCGGTGCAGATACCAACTTTTTCCATGGACTTGAGTCGTGAAGCCGGCAGGCGAACTACCGTATCTTGGCTTGGCAGCCAGACGCGGCAGGTTGTCTCACCCCATAAAGTCTGGGCCTCGATGACCTTACAGAGCTGCCCGTGGTCCGGGCTGTAGTACCAGCCGGACCTCATTTCTTCCATGGAACGTCCTCAACCTGTCCAACCCACCGCTGCTTCAATCGATTGCCATAAGTCCCTGAATAGCCACAGATAGCCAAAATCCCCATCTCCAAATACCATAGCCCTAGATTCCACGCCTCATAATAGACAGAGCTAACCTGCCCACGCCGCTTATGTTCTGGATGAACCAAAGAATTTCTAATATCGGACAGGGCGTGAGGTGCATCCAGCCAATTCATCTGGCTACTGCCGCCCAGTCTCTGCAACTCGGAAGTCTCAGCAGGGATATCGAGCGGGATATTCATAGAAGAAAACAGCAAACGGAATTTGTCTGATGCCCAGAGATCCTTGAACCCATTCACTGTAAGAAGCCGCCTGTCCTTCACCGAAAACTCGTAGGATAGTCGCTCAATCGCCGCCTGAGTCAAAATGATCCCTGCGTCGATCCCACGGGAGGAGTGGTTCGCATTCAAGTACCAGTAAATGACCTCATGCAATGCATCACGCCAGTCATCATTCACCCATCGTTCCATGAAGCCCTGAAATAACATAGCCAGCTGAGAACTATTGTGTGGATCAAACCATGATAATGATGTATGCCACTGGTCTCTTGGTGATGACCAAGACTCCCACACACGGTTGCCAGATGCATCGAATCCGACCGCACATGTTGGATCACACCAGCTACCTTTGGCAAAGGACAGGAAAAAGCGAAGCGCTTTCAGGCACTCATCCGCATCCTTTCCAGAAAAGGAAGTGCCGTCTGCCTTCTCAAGACCGCCGATATGCGTTAACCGGTACCCACCTTCTGCTTTTAGCGCCTTAATATTATCTTTTGTCGCAAGCAATGATGTCAGTTCGACCTTACACTCATCACCAATCAAGTCAACGTGTTCAATGCGATGTCGTTTTGCTCCGCTTTGTTCTATAGATTTTCTTATTCCAAGTAGATCAGCAAAATTGAACAGGTGGAACACAACCCGCGTCATTTGCGTCGATTCATCTCCAACACCGTTAATCGGCTCTGACTTTGGACGCCATTTGATAGTCATTTCCTGAGCAGTCGCGTCGCCTCCGATACTCAACAAGAAGCCGTCAACCGGACGACCATTGATTGAAAATGAAGATATCGTTTTCTGTCCAGTCATTGGGGCCAAGGCATCAACAGCAGGAACACCTTGGAACTTCCCATAAAGATGGATATTGGCGCGAGGCAACAGGTCTAAACGAACTTCCCCATCACCTGTATAGGTGTTTCCATCAATGCGCAGTTCTGTTTGGCCTTGGTAGAGCAATACGCTTGATTCACAAGAAGTAAAATCGAACGCTGGATCCAATCTGTGTACATCTCGGTTCATCCGTGGTTCCTATTCTTCTCCGTTTTGCGTATGGACCTTATAGCACATGGGGAATTTGGGGCCTTCCTGAGGAAGTTTCCCGAGCTCTATTCAGGCCTAATAAATGATTGTGGTATAGTCCTGTACTCGTCCAAAAGCATGTGGCCTTCGATGAACTGGTATAACTGGTTATGATCTGGGCCTTTGCAACAACAATGTGCTCCAATCTTTCTGCTCATTTTTTCTTTTGAGCCATAAAGAGATGTCGATGTTTTTGCCACACTTGATCAACGTCGACACCTCTATCAACGGCTTCCCTTAGCTTATCCAGAGCTTTCTTGCTGTACCCTTTGAAGGTGGAGGACTTTCGTCGCAGTATCTTGAAGCACTCGGCATCATCCTGGATTTTAAGCTCAACTATAAGAGCACCGGCTTTGGGCCCTGAAATTCCAAGTTTATCTGCCATGTCATCGCGGCCTAAGTTGTATTTGTCCCAAATATTCACCTCTTGCTTTAAAAGAGTGCCTACAACAGGTTCACCTTCTTTGGCGAGGCGAACGGCTATTTCGGCATCTTTCTTGATACGAAGATGAATAGGTATCCCATCTCCTTGAGTATCAAGCCTAAGCTGGGCAATTTCGGGAAGAATAACGAACCAATCCTCACCTTTGCGGCGTCGTTTAACGGCCTTGACTATTTCTGCTTCAGTTACCCTTTCGGCGTTCTCACGGCTGGCTGTAGCCATTGCAAGAATTGGTCGCAGCCTTGCCGTTGCTTGGTGTCCTTTTCTGATTCCCGGCTGCAGAAGGGCATCAATTTGGCTCAATTCGCTATCAATAAGAAGCTGCAAATCTTTTGGTGGACGAGTTGACACTGGCAGCACCCGTCCCGGAATTATGTCCGCAAGTCCTTTCTGGAAGGCTCGCTTAAGTAGATCGTCGAACAGAGTTACCGAGGCCTGTGCCTGCAGGTAGAGCAGATCCTCGGAAATCTCCTGGTAATAGTGAACGGCGGTGTCACGATGGGCATCAAGAATAGAGAGCGTCGCCCGTTCGTCGTTTGAAAGTATTTTGATCTCGTTCTGTGCACATTCCAGGCATTTATCAAATCCGTAGGAATATTTTTCTCCCTTTGCATGAACGCTGCCGGTAAGGTTTTTAATAATGGCCTTCAGCAGCATTTCAAAGGCATGATGCAGGAGGATAAGTACACTCTCTGCACGCCCCAAATCATGAGGTCGATTGAATAGCTCGATGGCGAGCACCAAGGAGTTAACGCCACGTGTCTTCAGTTCCGCCACATCTCTTTTGAGGCGCGGCACGGCTCATTCTCCGTCTACTATGGTTAAGGTCCGATTATCGATTTTTACTGGCCTCTTCGATTGCTTTCTTAAGGTTTTCGTGCGTCCATTTCACAGCTTTGCATTTATTGTCGGAAAAGGCTTTGGGTAAATCAGTAGGTGGTTTTTCCGCTGTATAAACGCCGATTACTCCCTTGCCTCGCTTCAGGCTCTCCTCGATTTCCCAGTTGACCCAAGGGCTTCTCGCGCTGTGCTCGGAGAGGAAGACGACAGTCACTGATGTTTTGTCGATTTTCTCCCGTATCTGTCGTTTGATGTACTCGGCATTCTTACTGTCGAAAGCCTCTTTGACCGAGTAGTCGTCGAACTCCAGATCAGTATTTTCATTCTTTGCCTGTCCCCGCAGAAGATTGACTTCATCAACATCCTCATAAGCAAAACTGATGAAAACGTGGCGGCTAACATCGCCAGACGCTTCCTTCAATTTTTGCTTAGCGGTCTCTTCGAGCTTGCGCAACGTTTCGGAGGGAATTCCTCCACCGGAGCTACCACCCATGGCGTCCTCCTTTCAAGTGGTTATTCCATGAATTTCCAGGCACGAGATGCACTGCCCACATGGTGGATCAGTGCCGGCGTGACAGGAATATGTTCCATGGATTCCTTTCTCATTCGCCAGTCGTAGCACGTCGGCCTTGCTAAACCCAAAGAGCGGAGTGATGATCCGGATGGTTCGGCCGAGCGCTACCTCAATCGCCCGTTCCGCTTGCTCAATGAAACTGGCTCGTTGGTCAGGGAATAAGCTGTATCGCTCCGAGAGCAGACCTATCGCAACGGCTGACGCCTCAACCTGAAAGGCATAAGCGCTGCCCATCAATAGGAACAACATGTTGCGTCCAGGGGTGAAGGCCTCGTCTTTGACGTTCTTCTTTTCTGACGTTAGGCCAGAGTAAATAATTCGTCCGAAACCTGAGAGGTCCACCCGTATCGGTTTCGACAACCCTAGCCTTTCATGTACCAGCCTGCAAGCTGCCCACTCCTGCTGTGCGGCGCGTTGGCCATAATCGATAAACAAAGGATAAGCTTGGATTCCTTCTTCTTGCGCCAGCACTCCAATCAAAGTGGAGTCGAGCCCACCGGATACGAGATTTACAAGGCTCACAGTACGCCCTCCCGTTTGGCAATTCGCATGGTAATCCACATCGCCAGGTCAACACAACCCATGGCGTGGCCAAACCAGGCTGCCACTCGCTGGAACTCGATCTCAATCAGCTCATACGATGATAGATTAGATAGCGCTTTCGGCTTCGGATCAATGCCCCGTGCTATCCTCAGGTAATCCAGTATGTGAGTGTCCAAAATAGCAAGATCCGGGCAAAAACCCACGCGGCGCAAGAATAGGCTGGCTTGTTTGGGGCCGAATCCAGAGACGGCCCCCGCCAAGAGTTCCCTTGCGTGCCGCGCTGATTGCGCAGAAAGCAGTATTTCGCGCAAAGACGATCCCCTACCATGAATCGTTTCTACGGTGGAAGCAAGCAGCGAGGCGAGCCGGTTCCTGAACCGAGGCAGCATTTGGCGACGCCTACCGTTGACTTCTATCGACAAGGGCTTTGACAGTGTGGTAAGCAAGTCCGCCTCATATTTGTGAAACTGTCTAAAGGTGTTTATTCCCAAACTCAATAAGCCTTTTGCTCTGACGCGATCAGCCGCTGCAACTGCGACCTCAAAGACCATCTGACTGCCGAAAATGCAGATCGCCGCCTCGTGGAGCAATTTTTCTTCAGGAAGTAAAAGCCAGTCGGGCTTACTACCCCTGAGTGATTCTACTTCTAAGCACATCGCTCTAATCGCTTGATTGATGGCGGTCAAATTCATGCCAGGTTCCCCCACCCCAAAGCGTCAGCGCATTGCACGAATACGCGCCGAGGAAAATTCAGACGACAGAACTCGATACCCATCCCATTATGAATCGCCTCTCGCAGACGCCCCATCCAGTCGGCATAGAATTCAAGGTTATGGGCTAGCACGCTCGGCTGAAAGGGCCAACCCTCATCGCCCCAACTTGTTTGAGCCATAAAAAAGTCCGCTTGGGAGAGATGAAATAATAAAGCCGTTTCATGATCCACCACCGTCTGGCACCATTCCAAGCCGTCAAAACTGTCTGCCCCGGTGATGGAGTAAATCGCAATCGATATCGGGTTACCCGTCCCCAACAGATGAAGCCCAACGTATCTCTCGTTGGCGTCCAGCGCCTGCCGAATAGCCGATGCAGTTCTCGCCCGCTCGAAAATGCCGTCCCCGAGCCTTCGCTCTGGAACAGCGATCATTGGCACATCTGAAATTTTTGAGAATTCGGAGCATAAGTAAGGCAGATCCTCTGGCTTGCCGTGAATAATTGGGATGATTGTCGTCAAACACGCCGCTGCTTGGTCCTGCTTATGGCATTCATCAAGTAGCAGCAAGTGAGCCTTTTGATCAGGGGGCGGTTTTTGCTCATCGAAACCAAACGCTAAAGGGGAGGAAAATTCTTTTAGAGCTTGGTGGAAATCACTATGTAGCCAGGTGGCTTGTGCCTCTTTCCAATAGCTCTCGTAGTTCCCCGAGTCCATTAACACCACCGTGCCTGCATCCCGGGCATGAGCAAGTTCCTGCTGGAATGCCTCACGTTCGCTACCATCTGACCGGTAGAGATCGAAGGCCGAAACAAGGATATGACCGTTGAACGCTCTCAGGGCATTAAGCACCCGTATGTAATCCAGGAGCGGAAGGGCAGTCTTGACCGATGAGACCGAAGGAAAAAAAACCGGTACATCCAATTCGACTGCACCGATTCTGACTTTCTTGGGACGGTGGGGCGTCATCATGCGCTCTTCTTTTGCTTAGCCTCAATCATCAAGCGTTGGGTCTCGTTAAACCAGTTGGCGTGCTCGGTCGAGACGTGCTCTTCCACCCGCTCCGCCAGTGCCACCAACCGCTCTGTCTCGGGCAATCCCCTGTATGGCCCCGCTTCCGAAAGGAACAGATATTTCTCGTGTTTTAGACGTTCGGCGGTCGATCGGTAGGTGATCCACAGCGTGGAGTATTGATTCATGTGCTGCACGCCCTCCAGGATCGCAATCAATGCACCCGCCGCAGAGGTGACCCATTTTGCCACTATGGGGTCCAGATGACTCATGACCGGGATCGCAACCGCCAACGTAATTTGCATCAATTTGAGCCGCTTATACCAATTTTGACAATGGACACTTTCCGAGTCGTACCAGGTAATTTGATCTTCTAGCCTCAACCATGCTGGTTGGCTCATGACATCAGCTGAGGGAGCCGCATCCATTGTCTCGGGTTGGCCTGGGCGATTTAAAGACGACATGATCATCCTCCCATTCTGGTCACCGCCTGGTCGTAATACATAAGGAGCTTGGGGTCTTCGTGGAGGATGGTTTCCGGGATTTTCTGGGCCACCTCGATGATGGGGGGGTAGTCCCGCTCCTGCCAGGCCTTTTTGAAGCCGGCCCGTACTGCTTCAAGCCGGAAGACCTTGAGCTTCTTCTGGGTGGATTCCCGGTATTCCTGGAATTCCTTTAGGAGTCGCCGTTCCCGCAATTTTTCCAGGTCGGTGGCCTTATTTGGATCGGGGACATACCAGCGGTCTTTGGCCTTGGCCCGCAGGGCCGGGTCGTCTTTGGGCAGGTTGCGCAACTCCTTGAAGTTGGAAGAGAGGTAGCTGTGGATTTGGCCGGGGACTTCACCCTGGCCGTCGTAACGGAGAAAGTTGTCTGCCAGGATTTCCGAGAGCTCCAAGGGCTTTTCGTGCTTCTGCCAGCCGCCAATTTCTCTTAAAAATTGGGGGTGCAGGTCCTGAAAGGTCTGGGGCTTAGCGATAAGCTGCTGCCTGAGCCGCTGAATGGCGGATGATTCGTCGATGACGAAAAGTTCAAGCTGCATGATCTCCTTTACCGTCAGGCGCTTCTTGTCATACTCAGCAACCTGTTCCGGCAGGAAATACATGCCGTCCCGCTCCGGGAAGCGCTGGGCCAGGCCCTGGTAAAACTCCGCTGCTGACAGGGGCACGGTGACGCCTCGCTGTACGTGAAAGGCCACCATGCGGTCGAAAAGCAGGTAGTTTTGCCGCTCGGCGATTGTCTCCGCCCGGCCATCCTTGGTCACGAAAACCGGGAGCTGCTTCAGGTGGGCCCGAATAAAGTCCCAGGCGCCATCTTCAGTGCCAGCGGTGAGCTTGAAGCGATCCTCAAGGCCGCCGTTGGGTTTGTAAGCGGAAATGATAAGGTCTTGCTTGACAGCACCGGCAGTTGTTACTTGCTTGAATGTCCCCTGTTTCTTGTCTAGTGTTCGGACATCGGCGATAACAAATCCCGCATGACCTAAAGACTCTTGGATACTTGTCCATACAGCATTCTGAGAATTATGAAATTCAACGGTCAACCACCGGCCAGGTTTCAAGACCCTTAAAAATTCCTTGAAACAGCTTGTCATCAGAGATTGATATTCTGTGAGTCCCTTTTTCTGAGTATCGTTGACGATTGCTTCGGCTGACTGATTCGTCCGGACTTTGAGCCATGCTTCCCAGAGGAAACTGCTCTCTGAATACATTATGTTGGCCCCAAAAGGTGGATCAACAAAAATATAGTCAACTGAGCTAGTCAAGATTCCTTCTATATCCGTCGCGGAAGCGGTGGATATGAAGGAAGTGCGTCCCCACATTTTCTTTTCCTTTTCAGCATCCACCAAATCCTTTAGTTTACGCCTGAGTGCAGAGATTATGTTTTGTTCCTTGATCAATGCAGGAATATAGAGATTGTTGCCGGCTGGTTGTCCTCCTCCCGTAGTTCGATACTTATATAGGTGTGTCGCAGCGAACGCCACAGAAGTCAACAGACCAAGGAGGTGTGTGCGTAGGTGACGGGGGGCGGCCATAGCTTCAGCACGTAATTTACTGAGAGCAACCAATGTTCGGGGGAAATAAAAATCGTGAGCGTTCTCATATCCACGATGATAACCAGCCCTATATGTGTCGCCCCATCCAGATCCGACGCCAAGCATGAGCATTGTTGGAAACCAATGGGCATCCTTTATGACCGAAACATCATTAAGGGAGACCATGTCTCTTTCATCGGGTGATTTCCTTAATCGCTTTTTACCGATTTTATAAGTAATCTCAACTGGAACTTTCTTATTACGTTTCCGGAGCTGCTTTGAAACCGGATCAATATATGACTCGACTGAGTAATCATAGCTATTTCTAGACGATACTGCGCGACATTTCGGGCACTCGATACCGTCACTTTTATCTATGAGTTGCCAAAATGGGACATGTTCACTACACGAAGGGCATATCATAACGGTAGACCAGACAACCGATTCGATGATGCCAGTCTTCTTAGTCTTTGGGTCAATTGTTTCGTAGAGATGTCGTATTTCACTGTCAATACCTGAAAGGACAGATTCAGCATATTGCTGAAACTCACTCGGATTTACTGAGGAATTGTAAAGTGCCGAAATAAAAGCAGCTGCTGGTGACAGATCAACAAGGAGGCAGGTTCGATCAGCATTCGATTCGAGGGTGGCGACGCCCGTCATACCTGTCCCACAAAATCCATCTAACACTACATCCCCGGGCTCTGTAAAATGCAGAATGTAGTTCTTAATGGCCTTCGGTGGTACCTTAGTGTGATAAGAATGGGCATTGTATAATGCACCGGTCTTACCCTCGCTCACATCCGCGGCAAAAGGCTCCCGGCGGTAGTTGTCCGTGGTCGGGTCATAGGGCTTGCCGTAATGTTTAATAAAATCTCCTATAAAGGGGTTGGGGCAGGAGGTGTAGTAGGGCGGGTCGGACAAGGCCAGGATGTCCTCGTCCGAGCCGATGGGAAAGCCTTCGATCTTACGGAATTCAGGGTCCTTCAGCTTCTCCCGCAGCTTCTCCAAGAAGTATTGCCGCCGGGCTTCATCGTTGGGGAACGTCATCCCCAGGCATTCCACCTGCTCTTGGGACTGTTTGAAGGATTCATCCGGAAAGAGATGCGGTTTGCTTTCAGGCTTTGACATTGGGGTCCTCGTGCTTTTCAATAGGTTCGGAGGCACTTGCCCTCCAGGAGACCAAAAGGCTGAGTCCACCTTCAGTGACCACATAGGCCTGGTCTGGATGGTGGGGCTGGTCCGGAAAGGTCATGCGAATCAGGTTGGCCTTGATCAAGGGTTCCAACTGTTTTCGGCGGAAGAAGGTGCGGTGCGTAAGTCCGAGCTTCACCAGCAAATCCGCTTGCTTCCTGGGAACTTCGCAGAGTTCGATGATCCGCCTCTGGTGATCGGTCAACTTGGTCAGTTTCGGAGTGACTAACTTCCCGGCTTCCGGGGGAGGTTGGTCAGTGACCAACTCGGGTCGAGGTTGGTCACTAAGTTGGTCAGGCTGCCAGAAATGATCCTGCAGATGCGGCGCCAATTCCCAACGCACTCCATCCTCTATCACGCTCAACAAGTTCTGAGCAACCAGCCGCTCCATTACTGCCAGGGTATCGCGATTCCCCCGGCTGGTAACGGACTTGGCGTCCGTCATACTGATCGCCTCATTCATGCAGGCATAAGCGAAGACCGCGGCCTCCTGCTCCGTCAACCGAGCACCCAACTGCGCTTGAAAGAGACGTTGTTGCTCAGTCAAGAGCAGCTCTTTCCGCAAGACCAGCTCAAAGGTCTTCTCGGTCTTATTGTTGTCGATTATGGGAGGCACATAACCGAGCTGACCCCAGTTGCCGACTATGGAGCGCACCCCGGTGCCGGCTTGGTCACTCAGGCCGATCCGCCGAAAGGCGTTTACGATGGCCGGATTGCGCACCTCTTTTTCAGTAGGCTCCAGCAACTGATCCACCGTGGCAAAGGAGTCGCCCGGATTCCAGAACACAGTCCGGTCCACAAATATCTTAATGACCGGCTTGCGGGTATGATCGCCATAATCCTGGTGGATCAGAAGGTTGATGGCGGCTTCCCGGAAGGAGATATAGTCGGGAGGGTCGTCATGCCGGCGTAAGGTCGCAGTATCCACCGAAAACGGTCTTTCCGCCAGGCGCATGTATTTTTCCACCAGCACCTGCCAGGCCTGGATGATATTCTCTTCCACCACCACCCGGTCATGCCAGCGTTTTTCCGGAGACCAATCGTTGAAAGCCGTGTCAATTCGCTGATAATCCACCAAACCTCGGGGCAGGATTTGACGGATATACCGCCCCTTCCCAAAAAGCAGGACAGCGGCCCGGGTAGGAACAAGCTGGTCTCCGGCTTCAACTACGAATCCCCATTCATTGAGGAATTCAAGATCACTCAGGCCAGCATGGCGATCACCCTGTTTTCCCTGAAGTATGCGTCGATACCAGGCTACCGATGGGGGATCGAAAAATTCCTCTGCATCAAATTGAGCAAGAAGTTCACCGTCATAGGTAGTGTCAGCAGAATCCCGCAGAAATCGCTCGATTTCGGCCTGCGTACACTGCTCATCACCACCGCCCCGGCGAATGTATGATCGGCGGATGTCGCCAATCAGGTAAACCGGCTTTTCCTTGCGTTGCGCTTCCGGGATGTAGAAGATCAGAAGGGTCCTGCCCTCATGGTCAATGGCATCCTCTTGAACGTCAATTACACGATTAAGTTTGCTCTGGCTCCGGAGGACGCTCAGGAAGTCATTTTGGACTCTGTCGACCTCAATCACGCCGACGATCTCAAGATTACCCTGGGTATCTTTTACGCCGAATACCAGGTAACCGCCGGCTGTATTGGAAAAGGCCGAGACGGTTTTGTAGGCATCAGCCGGTACGCCCCGTTGAGCCAGCTTGAATTCAACGTCGCTCCATTCATATTTCCCGAGTCTGGCGATCAATTCATCCTTGGTCATTTTTGCGTCCTGGCTGGATCATTCCAACACGATGCGCACTTTGCCTGGCTCTTTGCCCCGGGTGAGTTCTTCCAGATACTCCTCGAACCGTTTTCTCATCTCCGCCGGGGTAGCGGGAGAGCCGCCTTTGAGCAGTGCGGCCCTGAGATCGGTGGTTTTGACCGACACCTTGAGAAGCCCGGAGAGAACTTCCTGCAAGGCCTGGATGAATTCCTGGTCCAGTTTATCAGGCAGTGATCGCCTCTTGATGAAGTCATCCACTAACTTTCGGGCTTCAGGCTTCAGCAAGTCCAGATTGGCTTTGGTGGTGGGGTCCTCCAGGTTGGCGAGTAGCGTCTTGGTCCAGTTGTCCACCAACTTATCCAGCTCACTGTCCAGGCTGGTAAGAACCGTGCCAGCCGGGGCTGTTGGCGCTTCTGCGGCGGGTTTGTAGCTGCAGTGGGGGCAAACAGGCGATGCGCCCAGCTCTGGCTCGGTTAGGGCGAAGCAGCTCTTAAGACCTGCCAGACGATTCTGGAAATCGGTCAAATGCTGGCGAGGCATCAGGTCTATGGTGGAGAGCTTCTGCAAAACCTTCAATCGTTCATCACCCATGAGCTGAGCTTTTCGCTTGTCTTCGTTCACGCCTAAACGGGCCTTGGTATGTAAGCCAAGATAAGCTTGTAAATAAACCTTCTTAAGATCGGCAAGCCGGCGCTGGGTCTGTTGCCGGAAGTTTGCCACGCTGCGTTTGGCTGGCTCGCTGATCTGAGCGAGAACCTCGTCCCGGACCCCTTTCATTTTGTCGATCCATTCATCCCCGGTGGGCAGAACCGCCTCAGCCGTAGAGAGATAAGATGCCGTGGCCCCGAAGTCGGTCACCAGTTCTTGGAGAGACTCAATCTCTCCCAAACCCTGGAGTCCGGCGCGATGGCCGTTAACCTCTTGGACGTCGTAACGGAAGTTCTTGAGTTTGCCGGGCGAGGTGTAAGCCTGGAGTGACTCCAAAAAGTTTTTGCTTTCATCCATCTGGGAACGCAACTTCTGAATTTCTTCTGCGGTTAGCAAATTGCGGCCCCAGAATAAAACCCCGGTTTGAAGGTTTTGCTGGGCAAGCACGAGCCTTTCAACCACCGCTACTATGGCCTTTTGGAGCTCCTGAACCGGTTCTTCTTTCCCCTGGGTGACTAACTGGGCCAGGCCCGGCGTCAGCCCTAGTAACTCGAACAAAGCTTTAAGTGCCGGCAGATTCCAGTCCTTAGGCCGTTCAATGTGCTTGAAGCGGGTAAGCTCATCGATGCCGGTTCCCGCCAGTTGAGGAAGACCGGTGGCGTCAAACTTCTTGCCCGGAATGGCCAGCACCAGCTCGCCGGAGTAAACCAGCGCGGCCAGGACTACCACCGCCCATTCGGGCTCAAGCCTTAGGGTCTGAGGGGCAAGGTACTCCACGCCGAGGACTTCCTGAATCAACTCAGAGCGGTTGACCACCTGGCCGTGTCCCTTCTTTTTCACGAAGTCAAGGATGTGTTTCGCGTACTTCGACCGATACGGATCAAGCCGGTCTCCATCTAAAAGTTCAAGGGCATCCAATACGGCGGTTGCCTGCTTTGTCCGGTTCTGCCCGGCGATGGCCCGCAGAGCGTCCTGGGCGGCTTGAGCCCGGTTGGCTCCGGTAATGAGCACCGAAAAAACAGGATAATCGGGAGCCTGGTCCTGGAAGTGAGCCCCAAGGCAGATGCCGGCGATGGTGTTCACCAAATCGCGGAAATTGATGCGTTCGTAGGAGGCGATACCAGATAGCTCGCGGATAGACTTCCCCTTGGCCCACTCGGTTAGGGATTTGTTCCTCCCCTGGTAGGTAACCTCAAAAGCCGTGGTCATACTCTTCTGTAGCCATAGTACCAGGTCACGCAGGAAGCTCGAAGCCTTGGACTCGTAAGTGGACTTGGCATGACCGGAGGCAGTGGACGACAAGTCGAGGGCCGCGGCATAGTTCCGCAGAGCGCTGCGGAAGGTTTCATCAGTATTCGTCAGGCGTAGGAAAAGTTCATCAGGCTTTTTTTCATCTTTGAAGTGAGGCGCATCGAAGGGCTGGATAAAATAAAGGTAGAAGTCACGCGGTGGCACTGCGGTGGACCTTTCATTGGGCGCCCCGAAAAACAGGTATCCTTGGCGTGCTGCCTTCCGCTCCAACCATTCGAGTTCATGCTGCCAGATCTTGTAGCCGGTGACATAGGTTTGGTCAATGCACTCCATGACCCGCTTCAGAGCCTCGTAGTAGTAGCGGTCAAGCTGCGAGTCGTCGAGGGTCTCAGCACGCTTTTCAATGAGGGCATCAAAGTCATCGGTCTTCTTCAGGTCGAGATAATATTGGCGATTGTCCGGGTTGGACGAAATGAACTGGCCACTCACCGTTTTGTGAATCTCTCGAAGAACAACCTCCACCTGGGAAAGCAGGTCATCTGCCGGGTTGCCGCCCAAGTCCTCGATGCCATGCTGATACAGGCATAGCCCGTCACGCAGCTCCTCGGCCGTAGCACCCAAGGTGGCGTAGATGTCGCCAGTGGTTAACCGGTGGACAGATAAGGCATGGATTATTGTAAGCGCCATGGGCTTATATGCTGGCCTGGTAAAGGCCTGCTGGAGGCGCGACTCCAATACCTGGCTGCAGTCGATCACCGCTCGGATGTCCGGAACAGCACGGAAGGATGGATTTTCACGCAAATTCCCCCAGTAACTATCGTAAGCAATCAGCCCGGGGCGGTCATTCGGGACATCTTTATCAAGCAGTTTTTTCATGGCGAGAGAAAGAGTCTTAAGGACTTCGCGCTTTTCGGCAACCTTTATCTGCTCAAAGACATCAATGTAGTCTGGATGAACAGGGAAGAGGCGGACAAATTCGTCCATGCGTTCGTTCATGCGTCCATAGAATTTGGCAAAAGGGGTGAGGTGGTCACGGATTTTGGTCTGCTGTTCGCCGGTCTTCTTGAGTAGACGCTCGGCCACTACGAACTTGACGTCCCTCCGGGCGATGAGAATTTGCTCAAATCGGTCTTTCACCCGACGGATGCTGTCGGCCACAAAGGCGAAACGGGGACTATCAAAGATGGCTTCCTGGACACCGGCGATAAAACGGAAACGTAAATCTTTGCATACCTCACCGATTACTCTGAGGAAGTTTAAATCCAGAATAAGTTCTTGGTCCTTACGGCTGTTGAGATAGTCAAGAAGCTCATCCACAACAAACAGAAGACCATGGTCAGGAAACCGTGCATGAAATGCTGTCATCATCTCTTCGAACAGGGTCTTATGGCTGAGCGTTTGTTCGTGCGGGGGAAATTGAAATTCCACTCCCCAATCACGGAAAACTTCCTCAAGATGCCCACAAATAAAATCCCGGAGGGACATCTTTATTCCTTCCAATTCCGTGCGCACCACTTTAAAGCAGCCACCGATTTTACCTGCTGCAGCGGCCACATTTCGGTCATTCAGATGGGAGGACAGCTCCCCGTTTTCGGCTAAAGCGGAGATCACCGACATGAGGTGGGATTTTCCGGTTCCATAATTCCCAACGACCAGAAGTCCTTTATTGTCCATGGGCTGGTCAAACTGAAGTTGTGGGATGACAAGGCTTATCAGCTTCTCGGCCATCTCTTCTGAGATGACATAGGTCTCAACAAGCTGTCGGGCGGCAGCCGCTTCATCGGCGTCCCGCAACTGAACTACGGACTCAATAGGCTCGAACCGGATCAGGTCTCTATATTTCATAGTCTCCATTCCCTTACAATCTTCCCTTTGCCATCATACCGTTACTCCGGGCTTACGACCAGGAAATCTCGGACCAAATACCGCTTGTACTCCGGGTGATCCGGCGTCGCGTAAGTCAGGTATTCATTATTGAAGGAACCGCTCCAGGCCACGATCACCTTCTTATGGCGAGAAAGACTCTGCAGAATCCGAAGCGGGTCTTGTCTGAGCGATATATCAAAAAGGATTTCGATGTTATCGAGTATGCTCACATCGCTTTCAGAAGTATTCACAATCTCAGAAAGCAACCGAGGAAGTTGCAGTGCCCGCTGACGCTCGGTTAGGTCAAGCATGCGGCGAGAAAGCTCCAGATTAATGTTGATCATAGGTGAACCGATGCTCTTGCTTACTTCACGCAGAGCCTTGGTTTTCCCTGCTCCAACCGGCGCCACTACTATCAAAAGGCGGTGATAAAGCCCGGCCACATGGCTGAGCTTTTCTATCACCAAGTCTGCAAGGGGATCCGCCATTAGCGATCCACCTCCGAATGTGGTTGTTGTATTCTCGTCTCGTCGAGCCATCGATCGATGGCCATTTTTCGGAAGCGCCAATGCCTGCCCACCTTTTGGGAAGGAATCTTGCCTTCCCTAACAAGCTTATATAATGTTGACTTTGGGATTTTCAGGTAGGCGGACAACTCCTCGATGGTTAGGACCCCACCAGGATATTCGTCCATCAGAAGCACCTCTTAGGCTGCAGGGAAAAGACAACCTAGTTAATCTTACAATTTATCTATCATTACCAGTTAATGTTAGTTGCTGTCAATCATTTTCCAATCACTATCAACCGAGTCTCCAATTTATCCGGCTTGGTTACCTCATGAAATTTTATCAGGCTCCTTTCACAGGAAAGGTTGACGATAAGGCCGCCAAATAAAAAAAGCGCCGGAACCCCCGAAGAGGTCCTGGCGCAAGATGCTTGGTTTAATATCTTATTTCAAACGGGGCGGGCATGTAAAACCATATCAATAGCCTCTTTTAACTCCGTGATTTTAACCGGCTCGCAAAGGGCTTGAATCTGCTTTATGCCCACGCTCTTTTGGTTCTGGAATTTTTGGTCAATCCATTCAGTAGGAACCACGAAGAAGAGCCATGAGGGAACATCGAGAATATCGGCTTTTTGATGGTCGGTTTCGGGGTAATAGCAGAAAACATAGCAATCCGAAGAGCGGACGGCCATGTCTAACGAAGCGTTAGTCTCCGCAGACCATGATTTCTTTTTGGCTATGTCAAACCTGATAAGGGAAGGGGTGCTTTGTTGCCAGCTTTGAATATGGGCGGCGCACTTCACCTCAACCCTCTTTCCCCGGTATTCCAAGTCGTAAGCATCCCATTCTATTCTGCACTTACCGTGAAGGCCCAGGGCGGTAGCCACCACAAATTCAGCAAAAACCGATCTGTTCAGGTTGCCCATAATGTCGGAATAGGCCCAAGACCAAAAATCGCCCACGGTCAGCCCTCCCAGTCCTGTGATTGGCTTGTCTGGGGGTATTTTCCTCTTTCCCATATTCTCCAAGTCTCCCTTCCCATGAGTGGGTGGGCGCTAAGACCCGCAGTGGCCTATTGTAAGGATGTAAGAATGGGCAAGTCAACCGAAAGGGGCATCTCGGACAGATGCCCCTTTTCAAAAACCCGAAACTCTATCAACGCGGCTCTGTCAGGGGTTCCGGCGAAAATCGATTCTCTCGGTCATTTTATGGTTGCTCAGGGACAAGATTCGCTTTAGCAGGTCTGGCCGTTGGAGCTTCTTCATGCCCCTCTCCAGACCGGTCTTGGTGATGCCCAGTAGAGGCCAGATGGCTTCCCGCTCCAGACCCTCGTTGAGCAGGAACTCCACCACGGCCTTGGTGTTCAGATCGTAAGACACCACCTCCATGGGACCATAGACCAAGTCCCCCACCTGGACTGGGCCGTTCTCCTTGACCCATTTCTTCAAGCGGGCGGCCAGTTCTTTCTCCATCTTTTGTAAGGTCAGGAGAAGGGAGGCGGCCTTTTCGGCCTGTTCCCGGGTGGCCGGTGCCAAGACCTCTACCGGCGCCAGGGCCTTAGACATAACCGGGCAATGGGCCGTGACTCCGCACAGGCCGCAGAAGGAGCCGGGAGTGGGGTCATAGTTTTTATCCACCTCGACTATCTTGATCCTGGCTCCCAGTTCGTCAGGCACTTCGGCCAGGTCTTGGGATTCCAGCATGATCTCCCGCTCCTTGCCATAGCGCAGGAAGTGAAGGCGCAGAAGCACCTCCTGGACTTCGGGATAAAGGGCTCGCTTCAGGCCCCATCCATAGGTGCGGAGTTGAAGGTCTTTGGCCACCGTCTGGGGGACTTCCCGGTTGGTCTTCCAGTCCACGATGACGCCCAGGCTGTCCTGGCGGAAGTGGAAGTCGATGACCATGCGAAAATAGGCTTCTTTCGAGAAGAACTCGCAGGGCTGCCAGTTTGCGTCAAAGGCCAGCCGGTTTTCCACTCCGGGAGATTCCAGGCCCTCTGGCATAGCGAAGGTCCCATAGAACCGCTCCCACATCTCCATTACATCCGCCAGGGCCTCCTTGGGGGTGGCGCCCCTGGCCCAGTCCCAATCGGTGGGCTGATCAATGGCAATCAGCCGGTTTAGGTAGTCGGCCACCAGGCCGTGCAGGAGTTGGCCAGTTTCCCGGGCCTCGTTCTTCGCCCGGGGGATGCGGTCCAGGTAGACGGTCTTATAAGCCCAGGGACATCTCTCATAGAGGTCCAAACGGGAAAACGAATATTGGGGTTTTTTCATCTCATCCTCCTGAATATAGAAGTGGAGCACCCCCAGACCGGCCCTCTGAGACGTCCGCAGGGGGCCGATTTGGGGGCGGGCAAGGGTTTTGTATGGGTTTAGAAAAGGGTCTTGGGCTGGGAAGAGGCTTCCTGGCCCTCCCCGGAAGGATGCGGCAGTGTAGTGGTGGGGTCAGTAGCTAACTCGCCTTCCCTTCCCGGAATGGAGGGAGGTTCACAACCTTCACAGCGCGGCATCCTTGCTTCGTCCTGCCAGGTAGCTGGACGATCAGAATGATAATGGCACGACCCCAAATCCTTAGCCTTGGCCTTTTTGTTCCTCTTGCTGTTTCCCTTAGATTTGGTGTCCTCCTGCCCAGGAGAAGCAACGGGTTCAAGCGCTGAAGTGACCGGGCCGCCTTCCACCCCCTCGGGGTAGAACTCCTGGGCCGTCTCCTCCTGCTCCTGAAGAGGCTCCTGTTGGGGCGGCAGCAACCGGGCCCGGGCCTCGGCTTCGATCTGCTCCATCTTGACCCGATGCTCCATCCTCTTGCGGGCGATGTCATAGCCCAATTCTGCCAATTGGGACTCCGTGCCTCGGAACTCCAGGCTCACCACGTAGACCAGCATGCTCTGGCCAGTGGTGGGCACGGTGACCGTCTTGGGGGAGAGGACCAGGTGTAGGGGGATGCCCGCCAGGGGGCCGCCGGTGACGGTTTTCACCAGGGCCAGGGAAGAAAGGATGGCATTCACCGTGTTCCAACTGGTGGTGCGATATTTCCAGACGCCGCCGATCCGATCTACTCCCTCGATCAGAACCTGGAGGGTGCCCAGGATCTTGCACTTGTCCGGGGCAGCATACAACGGGTCAACCCGCTCGCAGGGGCAGGTGACCTCCTGGTACTTGCCGTTCTCCCCGGCGAGCCGGTGGGCCATCTCCCCGTCCCCGGAGCACCAGCAGCGGGTGCCCCGGTAAGAGGCGAAGCGGGTGGGAAAGTTCAGGTCTATATCATCGTAGAGTAAGCGCACCGGGATCTCGGTGATCTTGCCGCCTTCGGGCTTGAGCCGGGCCATGAGGGCCGCATCCGGCATCAGCCGCCCGGCCGCGTCCCGCTGCATGGTGGTGATGAGAAAATGATCCAGCTTCCGGGGCTGAGAGAATTGTTTCCCGCCCTGGGAAGTTTTCATCTCGCCCCGCTCTCCGATCTTGATTTTTCCTCTTTCCGCCAACTGGGGCGTTAAACCTTTCACAGCCATGAGAATTCCTCCTTGTAAAGGTGTTTTAAAAATAGGGGGCCAAAGCCCAGGCGCAGCAGTAAAAAGCCGCTGCCAGGAGCAGCAGTTCCAGGAGGTTCGCCAGGGCCAGGAGCCGCTCTTTCCAGGAGCCGCCTCTAAGAGGCCACAGCCAGTCGTCCTTTTCCATCCGCCGCCCTCCGGTGGTATCTCAGGGAAAGGGTCCAGTTCAGGCCGCAGGCGCATTTGCTAAAGAGCCTGGCCCCGTTGATGAGGTCCTTCTCCTGCACACCCAGCACGATTTCTTTGCCGCAGAAACAGGTGATGGTTGTCTGTTTCGCCTTTTTCATTCCCCGCATCATTTCTCCTTTCTCCCCACAAAAACTTGGGGCCGCCGATTGGCGGCCCCTGGGATTGTTGATGGTTAAGGTTTTTACCCGACGAGCTGGCTCACCTCCTGCCGGGAGGCGCTCTCCAGCATGGCCTTCTTCACCAGGTTCAGGTGTTTTATGATCATCTCGATTTTTTCCAGGTTGACGTGGGTGTTCCCCTGGTACACCTTGGCCAGCACCCGGCAATCATCCGGGGAAAAGGATTTCACGATAAGACTTGTGACCGCGTCCAGGACCTTCTCCCAGCGGGAGACCACTTCCAGGTCTTCCTTCTTGGGCAGGGCAAACAGGGCGGTCTGCTTCTTGGCGTCTACCATGGCGGTGACGAACCGCCGCAGGTGGTTATAGGTGGGAAGCTCCCCGGCCCTGATCTTCTGGAAGACCAGTTCCTGGTCATCGGGGTTCGCCAGCCGGCTCATTTCGAAGGCCTGTGAGGGAGAGATGATCCCCTGCACCAGGGCCTCCTGGAACTTGGGGGCCAGCTTCAGCAGGCTCAACCTTTCATCCACCCGCCACACCTGTTTGAAGCCCAGCTTCTGGGCCAGTTCCTCATGGGTGTAGCCGGAGTCGATCATGGACTGAAAGGCCCGGGCCTCCTCCAGGGGGGTCAGATCCTGGCGTTGGATATTTTCCGTCAGGGCCATTTCCGCCACCTGCTGGTCATCGGCCTCCAGCACCCTGACCGGAACATTGTCCAACCCGGCCAGATGAGCGGCCCGCCAGCGCCGCTCCCCGGCAATGAGCATGAACCTGCCATCCCGGGGCGCCACCACCAAGGGCTCGATCAACCCCTGCTCCTTGATGGACAGGGCCAGTTCTTCCAGGGCCTCCCGCGGAAAGAACTTGCGAGGCTGGCCGGGATTGGGGTATATAAGGGACAGGGAAACTTCATTGCTCGCCTCAGGCGAGTCTTGAAGGGTGGTCTCGGGGGCCTGTTGCCGCAGGCCCTTTTCTTTTTTCGCTTTTTTCGCAGCCCCTTCAATGGGGTCCTTGGGTTTGGGGTTCTCGCACAGTCCCTCGGGCCGGGTGCATTTCCCGGTGCCTCCGGGGATCAGCTTCCCCTTGATGGGGTTGGCCTTCTTCTTCCAAAAGGGACACTTGGCGCAGTCCCCCGGTTGCTTTCGCCTTCGCTTTCGCCATAGCCTCCTCCTATCTCCCTTCCACCCAGGCGTCCGGGCTTGCCAGGGCCTCTTCCCGGGTGGCAAAGGGGCCGGCCGTCTCATAGCCGTCGCCGTCGTCATCGAAAAAGCCGAGGTATTCCCCTTCATCTGAAGAAATCTTCTCGGGGTCCTCGGCCTCCACCAGGTACACGCTCCAGGTCTTGCGGGCATACTTGGTGATAAAGAAAGGCATCGCACTTACCTCCTTAGTCAAAAAGACTTAGCTGGTCGGGGTTGTAGTGGTGGGGCAACTCCGGGATGACCACCCCCAGGTGCTCTTCCAGCCACTCGGCTACCAGGCGCCGGTGGCAGAACTGCCCTGCCCCCTCCCAGCACAACAAAATCGACTCGCTCCCCAGCTCCTCGTAAACCCGCCGGGGATCAAGCCGGTCCAGGATTTTCCGGTACTCCCGTCGGTAATCCGCTTCGCCCAGGTGCAGCATGTCCTCCCGGGGCGCCAGGGCCGGGTATCTCCGGCCCAGGAACCACTCCGGGGTCTTCAAAGCGATGGAGACCAGCCGGGAGTAATCTTTCAGATAGAAGCGCCAGAAGCTGCCGGTGAACATTCACCCTCCGTTTTAGGTTTGTCTTCATGCAGGCGCAGCAACTCCTCGCCCAGGTTTACGGCTTCATGCCAGGGCAGGCTGACGATGTGCCTGAGGCCGCCTTTGGGCCCTCGGATGTAGAGGTCGGTGACCTCGCCATATCTCACGATCTCCACCCCGCCATTGAAGGTGGTGCGCCGGCCATTGGCTTCGCCGGTGTTGAAGTAGATGGTAGCCCGTTGACTCATGACCACCCTCTCAGCTCAGCTCCATGGGCATAACCATGCTGAAATAATCCAGGTCGCCCTCGCCCCGGAGCCGGCAGGGCCGCCCAGGTTCATTGATCTCTAGGATGACCTGCTCGCTTTTCATGGCGTTCAGGGGTTCCAGGAGATACTGGGCGTTGAACCCCACCTTCAGGGGAAGCTGTCCAGCTTCGCCCCAGGCCAGGGCCAGAGGCAAACTTTCCCGGCCTTCCCCCACATCCGGGTTGGCGAAGGTGGCTTCCAGGGACTCCGGGCCGATCTCCAGGACCACCCCCTTGAAGCGGTCCGAGGAAAGCAGCGAAATGCGCCGGAGGATCTCCATGAAGGCTTTCCGCTCCAGGGTGAAGCCGTACTCGAATCCTTCCGGGATAATCCGCTGGTATTCAGGGAACTTCCGGTCCAGCAGGCGCACCGCCAGGAACTTGCCGTTGGCCTTCAGGGCCAGTTCCTTGTCCGTGAGGCTCAGCCCCACCGCGGCCTCCCCGTCCATGGTCCGGGAGATTTCCAGCGCACCTTTCCGGGGAATCAGGACCCCTTTCTCGAAGGTGATATCCTTATCCTGGGGAAGGGGCCGGTCGATCAGGGTGAGCCGGTGGCCGTCCGTGGACACCATGCGCAGATAAGGGGTTTCCTCTTTCTCCACCCGCTCCAGGTAGATGCTCTGCAGGGCGTACTGGTAGTCGTCCCCGGAGGTGGAGAAGATGGTTTTGTCGATCATCTCCTTGAGCATGGGGGCTTCCACTTCCATCAAGGATTCATCGGCCACCTCCGGCACCGGCGGGAACTGGTCCGGGGGCAGCCCCACGAAACGATAATGGGATTCGTCCGCCTGCACTTCGAGCTTGCCGTTACCGTTGCCGTTGAGGTCCACCATGATGCCCGGCAGGCCCTTGACCAGGTTGTGGAAGTAATGGGCCGGCAGGGCCAGGGCCCCCGGCTCCTGCACTTCCGACGGGCAGAAGCCCCGGTAGCTGATCTCCAGGTCCGTGGCGGAGATGGTGATCCCGCCGTCTTGCGCCTCCATGAGCACGTGGCTCAAAATGGGCATCATGCCCCGGCGGTCCACCACGCCCAGGGTGCGATGCACCGCCTTCACCAACAACTCTCTTTCCACTCTTACCTGCATGACTTACTCCTCCTTATGGGGTTTTATTATTGGGGGGCCGGGGAAGACCCGGGCACCCCGGTCAGCTTAAGTCAATCAGCCTTTTGTAGTTGCCGGAGATGAGGCTTACGTCATCCAGTTTCCCCGCCACCGCGGCCACCTGGTCCGCCAGGCCCGCCAACTGCTGCTTCAGGGTCTCGTTGTCCTTCAGGGCCTCGTAATCCGTGCCGTTCAAGGACGCCCGAAGCTGGGTCAACGCCTCCTCCACTTTGGAGTCGCCGAAGATGTTGAGGTCTTTGAACCAGCCCTCAACCCGCCGCACACTCTCCAGGGTGTCGTTCCTGACGATGCGGCCGTCCTTCAGGCGGCTGGAGAGATTGGTCACCACTTCCAGGACCTTTTTCCTGAGATAAACTACCGCCTCTTCCACCATCTCTTCATACCGAGCCTGGAGTTCTTCTTTGGCCTTCTGGTAGGCCTCGATAACTTCCGGGGCGCTGCCTTCCTTGATTTCCGCGCCCTTGATGTCGAAGACGCTCCAGAAGAAGTCGAACTTGCGCCGAAGCTGGCCCTTGGTGGGGTAGTGGGGCTGGAGCCGCGGCCAGATGTCCGGGTATTTCTCCCGCCACTGCTCCTGGATGGCCTCGTAGTGGGCCACGAACTCTTCGGCCCGGGCCAGGTACTCGGCTTTCAGTTCTTCCAACCGCTCCACCACCCGGGCCAAGTTCCGCTTGGGGATGGCCCGCACGTACTCCACCACAAACGGATAGCTGTGGTCGTTAAGGTAATTCCGGGCCCGGCTGGAAAGCTGGGAGAAGAGTTGCCGCCATTCCTGGGGATAGAGCTTCTTGTTTCCCAGGTAGAAGATTTCCGGGACCTCGCCGTCTTTGAGTCCCAGGTCTTCGGCGCTCAGCTTGGCCTGTCCCGGCCAGGAACGCACGGCCAACTGGATGGCCACCATCTCTTCGAAACCGTTGCCGTTACTTTTCATTGCCGTCTCCTCCTTTGGAGAAAAATAAAGGCCAGCCACTGCCGGCCTTTTGGAAGCAATATTTTTTTAGGGAATCGCTCTTGACTCCGTACTATGGTACGGGACTTATATTAAAAGTGAGGAAAACGATGAAAGAATTGACTATTGGCAAATTAGCCAGGGCCGCGGGAGTCAACGTCGAGACCATCCGCTTTTATGAGCGGAAAGGTTTGCTTTCCAGACCACCCAGGCCCGAGGAAGGTTACCGGAAATACCCCGTCGAAACCGTGAAACAGGTGGTTTTTATTAAAGGTGCGCAGAAGCTCGGATTCTCACTGAAAGAAATATCTCTATTGATTTCGTTCGGCCGCGAAGGCGCGGTTTCCTCTGCAGAGATGCAGGCCCTGGCTAATCGCAAGATCGCCGAAATCGAACAAAAAATGATGGCATTGGAAGTCATGAAGGCCTCCCTTGAAGAGCTAGCCAGGGAATGTCCGGGAGCCGGGGACCTTTCCCTGTGTCCCATCTGGGAGCGGATGTCGAACATAAAGGAAAGAAAGGGGGTGAGTTATATGGCCAAAAGAAAAATCGAGGTTTTCACCGCGGGCTGCCCGGTCTGCACCGACCTGGTGGACCTGGTCAAGGCTACTGCCTGCCCGGATTGCCAGGTGACCATTTATAACCTGAACCAGGGCCAGGGAGCGGAGGAGGCCAAAAAGTATGGTGTTACGGCGGTCCCGGCGGTGGTGGTGGAAGGCAAACTTCTGGACTGCTGCCGGCGGGCCCACGTCACCAAACATGACTTGGAGGCTGCGGGCATCGGCAAACCACTTTAAAAGCAATGCCAAACCAACCAAGTGGTGAGGGCGTTCCGCCCTTACCCTCCTCTTAACGAAGGAGAAATCACACGGAGAGCACCATGTCGCAGGATTTTTGGGCTTATGCTCTGGCGTCGGCAGGTTTTGCCATGTTTATCGTGTGCCCCCGCATGGCGGCCATGACCAACATCTGCCATCGGCACGTTGCGTGTAACCTGGTAATTTTGGTGATCTTGGGAACCCTGGTCAGCATTCCCTTGTTGGTTATCATGGTTTCTATCCTGAAAAGCTGGGGATTCGCGGCGGCCCTGGGGTTTGCCATTGCCACCGACTTGCTGGCCGCCTTGATCATGGGGATCATCAGCCGGAAGGCAGCCGTGGAGATTCTTATCATTTCCCTGTTCGTGATTTCCGGAAGTCGCTTGGCAAGCTGGATAAGCGCCAAACTATAAGATCGCTTGTCTAAATCTGAATAAATAAAGGCCGGACAATGCCGGCCTTATCAAATGGACCATCACTCCCTCATCCCAAACCAGGGAGCCACGCCCTGGGCTGGGTGAAAAAGTGAGGGGTTTACTTATAGAGTGCTACCTTAGAATCTGTGTTGCACCTCCAATGGAAACCTTTCAGGCGTCAAGGGTGCTCGACGGCTTCGGATGGACCATGGGCAGGTGCGCTTCGTGCCGCTTCTTTAAAATACCCAATGCACCGGGGTCATGATCGAGTAAAACCAAGGCGCTGCTGACTGCCCGGCTCGGCAACAGATCCCCGCTTTCGTATTTCTGAAAAGCGCGGGGACCACCGCCGATCAGCAGGCCGGCAGTCTCCTGGGAAAGATGAAGTTTCTTGCGGATGCGCCGAATTTCCTCCGGCCCAAGCAGACCCTCGTTGAGAGCCTTAAGCCGATTCAACATGCGGTCGGACACCTTCATATCCTTGCCGGTGTGAATGCTCTCCTCGCAATCGTCGCAATACCAGCCGGGCATGTCGAATGTGATTGACTTTTCCTTATAAGTCAACGTCATGGGGCGAACGCTGCGGTGCATCGGCGCACCCGTTTTCGGACATACGGGATTAGTGGTCATAGCCTTTCTATTACACCTTAATGGTGTAATGTCAAGTCGCTTTTTGAAGCTTACTTAAAAAGGGCTGTTTCGATTTCATCGATCCTTTCCCGGTCCACGTCGTCTACCCCTTTGAAGACATACACCGGGTTTCCCTCGAATTCCTTGATGCGATCGTCATCTCCGCCTTCGGTATCGAAGTCCAACACCATGACCTCGATACCCTCCTGGTCGGCCATGATGTGCTGAATCAAGCCGCCCTCCATAGTGATAACCACCTTTGCCATTGCCATTACCTCCTATCCGCACCAGGGATTTTGATTCACAGTTTCATATCCCTGGGCCGGTGTCCCCAGGGAAGAAAGAATTTCGCTGGTCTCTTCCGACCACCACAAAGACGCCGCCTTGCCGTCTTCGGTGAAGAGCAGGGTGTGCTCCTCCTGAACCTCACCTTGCTTTGACCTTGCCATCGCGCTTCACCTCCGTTTGGTAGAACTCCTGCTTTCGGGTGAAAGAGGTTTCCACCCCCAGGGCATCCTTCAGGAATTGCATCTCCTTGAAGCAAGCCTGGCCCTTGAAGCCCTTGCCCTCCAGGTTGACTTGGCCATCCTCCCAAAATTCCAGCACGATCTCTTCGCTCATGGCCCTACCTCCTGAGCACCAGCCGGATGCGGCCGTCGTCCAGTTTCTGTTCGCTGACCCGGTAGCCCTTTTTCTTGGCCTCAGCCCGGGCTTTTTCCACCCCGTAAGCCTGCTTGAGCCGGCCCATCCAGGCGTCGTCATACTTGTTGTATTTCTGATCGTACTCCGACAACCAGACCCGGTATTTGCCGTCAGGCTGACGCTCGAACCCCAGGTCGTTGGCGGCCCGGCCCACGTGCTCCCGCCGGATGATGATGTGGGACTTCTGGGGCCGCACATCCCCCTGGTAGCCGTACAGAGGCTGGGCTTCCTTGTGGACCTCAACCTTGCCGTTGAACCCCAAACGACCGAGGGCCGCCACCAGGCAGCCCTCATCGGTCAACTCGATTACAACCTCGCTGTAATGGGACATCCCCGCCTCCTTTAGTTAGGGGAGGGTCCCGGAACCGGGACGCCTCCCCGAATGGACTCTTTGAACCACCTGAGCAGCTCTTCCGCCACCAGTTCCGTCATGGTGGCTTTCAGGTCGCCGTCATGCAAGGCCTGAGCCCTGGCCTCCATAACCCGCCAGAGAAACTTGGGGAGGGCCAGGCTGAAGTCCTCCCGCACCTCGATCCTGGCAGTTTCCGGGGTGACCAGCACTGTCATCATAGCGTCACTCTCCTTTTGCCTTTGATTTCTTCCGCCGGGGGGCGACTGGCCGGAATGGTCCGGGCCTTAGCCCATTCCCTCAAGGCGTCCATCTGCTGTTTTTGGGATTTACTTATAGGGATGACAAACCGGGCCGCAGCTTCCAGATCGCCGCCGTTGTAAGCTGCTTCGATGGCCACTTGCCGGATTTCTGCGCCGCTGTAACCGTCCAGGTCGGGGATTTTGACCCGGCCGTCGCTCTCAGCCATCAGGGTTCCCAGGGTCTTGCCCAGGAACTGCTTGAGGTAAATGTCCAGGATGTCCAGTTGCTCCCTGGCTCCCGGATTGTCCACAAACCAGAGACAATCCCACCTCCCCATCCTGGTGTATTCCGGCGGGATCTTCGAATAATCGTTGCAGGTCGCAATTACGAAAACCTGGCTGGTGTGATCGTTTAACCAGGTAAGGAAGGTGCCTCCCACCCTTTGGGTCGTGCCGCCGTCGGTGGAAGACCCACCCACCCCCGCCAGCCCCTTCTCGATCTCATCTATAAACAGGATGCATGGGGCCATGGCATCCACCACCTTCAGGGCCTCCCGCATCTTGGCTTCGCTCTCGCCCACCAGCGACCCGAAGACCCGGCCCATGTCCAGGGACAGCACCGGCCATCCCACTTCGTTCCCCAGGGCCTTGGCGAAATGGGATTTGCCAGTACCGGGCACGCCCAGGAGCAGGATACCCCGGAAGGGCAGGCCGGGGCGCCGGTTCTTGAACCTGTTTAAGGTCCATTCTTTCAGGTTCTCCAGGCCCCCCAGGGTGGCGAAGGTTTCGGTGAACTGCGAGAACTGCAACGCCGCCGACTTTTCCACCATCTGGGCCTTCAGGGTGCAGATGGTATGGGGGTCGAACTGCTTCTGCCGCACGAGGGCCAGGGCCAGGGCGTTTTCCGCTTCCTCCCAGGTGAGCCCCTGGGCCGCATCCAGGACCGCTCCCTCGTCCTCCGGTTCGATGCCGGTGCTTTCCACCAGGCCGCCCAGGATGGTCTTCAGCTCTTCCCTGGCTGGAAGGGGAAAATCCATTACCACCACTTGCCTCTCCAGTTCCAAGGGAAGCCGGGCCTCGGCGGAGACGATTACCAGGGTGATGCCCTTGGTCTTGTAAATGGGCAGGTTGTTCTGGATCGCCTGGATGACGGGCGGCTCGTTCAGCCAGAAGTGGAAGTTGCGGAGAAACCAGACCGCCTTTTCCGTTCCTTTGGCCGCCACGTTGGGCAGGTCAAAGGGGTCGCACTCCTGCCACTCGGCCCCGTTGCCCATTTCCCGGTAACCCCTGACCACATCCCACTGATAGGGATTCCGGCCATTGGCCTGCTGGCTGGCAGCGCCGATGAACCGCTCCGGCTCATGCGTCCTCACCAGCAGGACCGGGTATCCGGCTTTCAGGTAGTCGGTAATCATTGCTTGCCTCCTCTATTCCAGGGCCAGCAGCCTTTCCAGCCGCTGGAAAACTGCCTCGGACTCAATCCAGATGGTGAAGCCGTTGCCCTCTTTGTCCGACCCGGTGAGATAACCGACTCCAGGCCGACCGCCCCGGTCATCACAGCCGCAGGGACAGGGATGGCACACCTGCAACAGCCGGTCTTTTTCGCCAAGCCAAGTGAATTCTTTGCTTTTCATTACCCTCTCCTCTTATTCTTTTTGCCCTGGGCATTTTCAATCCACCGGGCCATATCGGCCCACGTGAGGGCGCCCACCAGGGGAGGGGCCTCGCCCCGCTCCAGGGCTTCACGGGTTCTCCTGGTCAGCTCCTGGGTGACAAGCCCCATGACCTCGGCTGAGGCCACGATGAGGTGCTCGGGAAACCTTGCTTTCATGCCGCCCACCTCTCATCCTTCAGGGCTTTGATGGCATCCTCCAGGGTGTAGTCGCAGGACAGGCAGAATTCGCTCTGGTCCGTCAGAGCCGTCTCGATCCGGGCCACCCAGGTCTCATAGGACCGGTGGGCAATGCCGGGATGGTCCATCAGGACCTCCACCGCTTCGTCCAGCAGGCCAAGCATCCGGGCCTTGATCCGCTCCAGTCTGTTAATAGCCTCTTGATTCTGGTTCATGGCTGCCTCCAGTTTGATTAAGGTTTTTACCCTTGGAGGAGGCACGGCAAAAAAAGGGCGGGGGCCCGCAGGCCCCCATCAGGGTTTATCCCGCCAGTTCCCTGGGGGTAATCCCTTTGGCCTCGATCACCCGGCACACCATCTCGGTGGCACAGTGGGACCGGCCCCAGGTGTCGGGGCTGGCCTTCGCCTTTGGCGGGGCCTCTTGCCGCTCCGCTTGCCAGCAGGCCAGCCAATCCGCCCTGACGTCCTCCCGGTATGATTCCTCATAACCCGCCTCCACTTCCGGGCCTAACCTGGCACCCCGTAGCCGGCGCTGGCGCTCAATGAACCCCTTCATGCCGTTCAGGGCCACGTAGAACTGGAACTTTCCCTCCTTAAACCGTGGGTGCCCGGCCATTTCCAACAGCATCAGGACACCCTCCTGGACCAACTCTTTGGCATCCAGATACCAGGGCAGCTTGCCCTCGAATTTCTTGCGGTACACGCACCAGGCCATCCCGTAGGCAGCCTTGGGGTCAAGGGGGCCGGGACAGATGGACCGCTTCAGGTAGTCGACAATAAAAAATCCACGCTTCAGCGACGCCTTGGCGGTCAGGTAGCTGCAATCGAACAAAGCCATGACCTCCCTGACTTCGGTGACGCCTTCAGGAATCGGGATAATCTCCCGTTCCCTGCCCTTGCCCTTGTTTCCATAAGCACCAACCAGTTTCTTCATGCCGTGCCTCCCAAAAAGGGTTTTTTTACCCCATGAGAGGCGCGGCAAAAAAAGGGCGGGGACCCGGTGGACCGGGCCCCCGTGGGGGTGGGATTCGAGGCAGGGGTCGGAGGCGGGTTATTCTTCTTCTTTTTCCAAACCGGCCAGGTCTGCTAGGTGATTGACCATGTCGGCCAGCTCCTCGTGGGCTCTTCTAAACTGCCCGATGAATTCCATGGGGACGGCCTTGCCATGGGCATCCAGGTTTTGCATGACGGAGAAGGCCCGGTTTTCAATCAACTCCAGGGCCTTCCGGATCATTTCCAGATCTTCCCACATTTCCTCCAGGTCCATTACCTTCCCCCCTAATCTGCTTTGTAGCACCGCTCCCGGTTGTGAATCGGCCGGGGGTACTGGGTCCCGATTTTGGGAAAGCAGATGAACTCGCCTTCAGCCGCGTGCCTGGCCTTGAAGCAGCGGTATTGACCGAGTTGCAGATGAAGATACCGGCAGCCGATACAGCTTTCGCCCAGGCAATTGGTGACTTGTTCCGCCATTTTCCATCCCTCCTATTTCCACTGATCCAGGAACCGCCAGCCCACCCGGTTTTCTTCGGGACTGCCCAGCCGGTCGCAGATGATGTCGAAGATGTCGTCCCGGGTAAAGTCCCGGGGAACCATAATACCCAGGTAGTTGGCAATCCGCTTGAGGCTGCTCACCGGTTGCCGCTTCAATTCCGTTCTTGTCATCGTTCTGTCCTCTCCTTTGGTATCCGAGCATGGCGCTCAATGAGGGGCACAAACCGCGTTGCTTGCGCCCCCGATCAGAGCCATGTTCCGTGGGCTTTAGGGGCCGCCCGCCCGCTGATGTAAGGTTTCGCTTCGCCCTTTCCGGTTGCTATTGCCGCTTGCTTGCCTCGCTCCGCCTTCCTTCCGGCCTACCCGTCGCTCGCACCCAAGGCCGGTCGGCTTTCGCCTCGGTTTTGCTCCGCTCGCTCCCGGTTTCGCCTCGTTCCCGGTTCTTAGCTCCGCTTCGGATTTAAGGGCTCCGATAGCCCCTTCTTCTGTGGGTCAAAGAAGAAAAACCAGAGTTCCAGTCAACTCAAAAGACCAGGCAGTATGTTCGGTTCTGCCTTCCTACCCGCCTCTCACCTGGGTTGAATTACCGCTCCAGGTGGGCCGGGACCCTCTCACCGCCTCAATTGGCCTGGTTGCAGGGTATTTGCTCTTATTTTTCCCCTGATTGCTATCTCAGGTTCCCGCTCCGATTTCCGGGGCTCCCAGGTCTGCCTTCTCCTTTTGGGTCGGGGGAGATTTTTTATGGACCGGCGACTCCCCTGGTCCGTCCCTGGGAGTTATTTGGTGGCGCCTTTGACGGCTTGGCTTGGTTCGATAGGTTGGCCTCCTTTTTGGTTTGGTTTTGGTTGCGATTCAATAAGAAGAGATGCACTCAGTATGCCTAAGTAGGCCATTTAACACAGAAAATGCCAGGAAATAGTGTAGTGCGATTAAGTAGTTACTTTTGGGTATTATTTTTTTGTAATTCCTGACACCTGAATACAACATGGAAATACAGTTATTTTGACCATTACCCTGATACCGCAACTTTCGCTTTTTATTTGTAATGCTGGAAAGAAGTTACACGGTTTAAATTACTTGACAATAAGATGAGGCTAAATACAATTATTTATACCATTGCAACATTCTCACTATCCTTGTAATATTTTGCGTTACTTTGATAATAAGGCAAAACTCCACCATTGCCCGCTGTTATTGGGATTTTTCAGGACGTTATTTAGGAGATATTAAGTGTTATTGTTTAAAGGTTATTCATACTACATGAATCGCCAAGTCGAATTCCTTATAGATCAATCCCTCCTGGCTGGGCATACGGCACAGCATTTCTGACTCCCAGGTCTCCCGGGAAACCTTGCGCTTGGCGGAAATGGCGTCCTCCACCGGGTAAAAGCCATCGGCCTGGCGGGCCCGACCTTCGCAGTCCTCCCACAGGTCGCAGGTTTCGCAGTCCCGATCTTCGCATTTCTGTAAGGTGTCGATGATACACCATTTAAACAGCTTGTAGCCGCTCTCGGCAGCCTCGGTTACCACCCGGTTCATCAGGCCATAGGCTTTGTGCATGGTGCTGTAAATATGCACGCCGGCCCGGACCCCATGGGCCGACTTGGGGATGAGCAGCGCGGCGTCGTAGATTTTGTCCTCAAACTCATCCACCTCGTCCAGCTTAAGCTTCTGGGGATGGGGGCCCCGGACGCTCTTGGGGGAAGCGGTGAGTATCTGGATGTTGGAGCCGTTCACCAGGTGGGTGCGGGTGCGCAGGGCCTCCCCTTCCACCAGGTGCTGGAAGGGCAGGGTGATGAAGCCCTTCATATGCTCGTACATGCGGAGGCTCTGCTCTCCGGACCCGCCCAGGATTTTAGTTTCGCAGTTGGCCTTGAAAATTGAGTCCAACCAGCTTATTAAAGCCCCGTTAAAAGTCTTCCCGCCGCTGCGGTTAGCCCAGCAGATGCAGTCCAGCACCTCCTCGAAAAAGGCCGCCACGACGTATTCCGCCGGCGGCGTGTGCTCCGGGCAGACCCTGGCCCGGGGGATGTGGATGCCCCAAAAAATCTGGATAAAATCAAGCAACTCCTCGGCGTCCGCAAACCCGCAGTTTTGGTGGTATTCGATAAGCTGCCTGATCTCTGTCAGCGTGCCCCTGGCACTCATGAAACCCTCGCCTTGCCTTGCCCTGCCACGGCTCGCCAAGCCACACCCAGCCCAGCCTTGCCAAATCAGAGATTTATGTCTTTGCGGGAGCAATCGCACGTTAGCAACCTGTATGCCAAAGCCCCGGATTTGCCCGACCCCGCCGCCCAATGGGTCTCCCGCCTGCGCGTCCCGTGGGGGTAAAATACGGGCGATACGGAGGGCAATGGTTTTGGTAAGGTGGTTTCGTGTTCGCCCGAATACGGATGTATACGCAACCCGGGAAACATAGAATTAGTGTGGGTTTTCCCGTTTGGCCGGTCGGCCCCGAAAAAGTTGGGCTGGAAGTGTCACCTGGGTGGGAGCCGCGCTTACCTGGCCCCCCGTTACGGGGGTCAAGTGGGGAATTGGTCTTATTGTAAAATTGGACTGCCATTATTGTAAGATATTGATTTTTCAAAAAAATAACTCAATCCGGGTAGCCAATGTCGTCGTTGTCGGCCCTGATGGTAAATCTTCGGCCTTGCGTCTCGTACATCATGGCTTGGGGGTGCTTGCAATAGCCGGGATAGTGAGGGTTACGGTCCTCCCAGTAGCGGCAAAGACTTCCGGCTCAAACAGGCTACGGGCTTTAAAATGGCGGCAACTTGCCATCCTCGCTCCTCCTCTTCGATAAAATCATTGATCCCTGCCCTGCCAAGCCACGCCACGCCCCACCCCGCCCAAGCCTGCCGGGCCCAGCCTAGAATGAAATTGAAACTTCGCCACGCCATGCTCCGCCTCGCCGTGCCGGACCTTGCCACGCCGCGCTCCGCCACGCCATGCCGCGCCTGACCCCGACCCGCCTGGCTCAACTCATTAATTCTGCTGTAAATTTCCCGAACGTTCCTCTCTTTTCGATTCTGAAATCCCCCACCCCGATGACCTGGCCCGCGATGTTCAAGGCCTCTTCCACCTGTTGAGGAGTTGTAATATCCAGGTCAACCTCCAGGTGGACATGGCAGCCCCATTTCTCGAATTTGGGCCGGCTTCTCAACACGCCGTTGCGTTGCACGATGGCCCGACGGGTGTCGATGCAATATTCCCTGAGAGGTTTGCCAGTGTCCGGGTCAACGAGCACACTATATTCGTCCACGTTGAACACCGCCGCCTGGAATACCGAAACGGCACTGGATCGACCCACTTTCTTCCCCTTAAGGCCGTTCAGAAGGGCTGACCGGAAAGCAATCGAGGGTATGCAATAGTTGCCGTCATCGTCGAGGTACAGCCCGGTCCGGGCCTCATCCTCCGGGGTAGGGATTTTTTTAACTTTGGGTGAGTTTGCATTAGGCTGCATCCCCGCCGGGTTGTGGGTCAGCAAGGGGAAAATGCCGGTGATCTTGAATTTGCACAACGCCAGATTCATGCTCCTTTTCTCTCCTTTGCTTCAGTTTGGGTTAGGCTGTGGCTGCCTGGGGCGCTCTTGGTATCCATGCCTTGCCTTGCCGTGCCCGACCTCACCACACCCAGCCGCTCCTAGCCACGCCGGGTCAGATAAGGCCTTAAGCCACCTTCTCCAGGGCCAAGGTGTTCAAAAGCTCCCGAAGATGGATCAGTTCGCTGACAACCTTCTCATTTTCCAGGTCCAGGCTGCCGGTCTCAATGAGCTTGATGATCTGCCGAATTAACAGTGACTGTGGCTGTCCGGGCAGCATGTCCATGGCCTCTGCCTGAGACCTGGTCAAGGTTTTTCCGGCCAAGTGGTGCACGCTACGTTTAAGAGGCACTTTGGCGCCGTGGGCCGTTACCGCTTGTTTAATATGGGCCACCTTGGTCTGGAGGATTATGCTGATTCGGTCCGTCGTTATGCCCAGGGCCGAAGCCACCACCTTGGGCTCAAGTTTGAATTGTTCAGACTTCAATATGGCGCCGGTCAACTCGGCCCCGGTGATCCCCTTGCCGTGGCGGGCATTCAGCCGCAAGGCGTCAAGATATCGTTCCCGCTCGTTGGCATAAAGCCTGACCTCAACCTCAATTTCGGCCTCATCGCCATAGGCGCGCATGACTGCCCGCCGCCGGTGAAAGCCGTCGATGATGCGGCCGGATTCGTCAACGATAATTGGCGGTAAAGTTTCCCCTGCCAAGAGCGCTTCGGATAGCCTTTGCACATGGCTCCCGTCCACCTGTGATCGAGGATACAAACTGAAATCCTCAACTAATTGGGCTGCCTGCATCTTTTTCATTTAAGACATCCTCCTATGATGAACCTTGACCTACGGCGCCTAGCCTTACCTCACCTCACCAAGCCGGGGCTTATGTTTTTACAAACCATTAATGGGTAGCCCGCGTTTACGAGCCTCCAATAATAACTTGGTATATTTGGCTCTAAATTCTTGGTCTTGAAATGGGTTGCCCTCCTCCAGGCTGATTCGGGTGGGGATGGTGGTGATCAGGCCGGTGCTTTGGTAAATCTTCATCAGCACGTCCAGGGTCTCCTTGGCCAACCGAGCCCACCCCACTTTGGAACTTTCACTCTGACTGAGCTCACACTGGCGCATGGCATAGCGGGACAGGTTCTCCAAAAAGGCAATTTTACGCCCCAAAAGTTCGCCCTGGTTAACCCCCTCCACCATCTCCCGGTTAAGCCTTTCAGCCACCCGGAGGTCCTTCTGCACCATGCGCCGGGAGATGCCGAAATATTGAGCAATTTCCCTGACCTTGGCGCCTCTATCAAACATTTCCTGGATCTTCAGGGCCCGCTCCCGACGGCGCCAGGAAATGGCCTTGATTTGGTCCTCCCCCTGGGGGTTTTGCGAACCCACAGGTTCACCTCCTGACCTTGGGTCTGGCCCTGCCCAGGCGTTTGCAGTGAAGATGGTTCACCACCTCATCCCCATCAAAAACCATGACGTTCCACGGCGAGAAGCAGCGCTTGCAAATCCACAGATGGCACCGGTCAAATGCCGACATGGGTTTCGGTGGGCCGGCATAAGTGCAGCCCCAACCCTCTCCGGGCTCGCCTGCCGACTTCCACCAGAGGCAATATTCGCAGCGCAACCAGGCGGGGGCGTTCATGCAGCTCCCTCCCAACCGGCGAAGAAATATCTCAGGGCGTCCAGGGCGTGATGGCGGCCCTTGCCGGGTTCGTGTACCACGTAGCCCTTGAGCTCTGAGATCAGCTCTTTGCAGCGATGATGAATCAGGAGACCCGGCCGGCCGTCGGGCCTCACCTTCAGCCAGCGGCGCACCAGCTCCTGGCCCACCTCCACCGGGCGCCTGGGGGCCTTGACTTCGATCCCCAGGATGTCCGACAGCATGGCCCGCTTGTCGGGGTCGGAGGGGTCGGCGAAGGCGTCGGTCATGGTCCCGTAACCGCTGGCCTGGTGTTGGGCCAGGATCGCCTTGCCGTTTTCCAGGGTGGTGCGGTAGCGCTGGTAGTATTCGTCCAGCACCAGCACCCGCTCGCCCCGTTCGATGGGCTGAATCCACAGGCAGGCGAAGGGGTTCTTGTAGCCGAAGTCGATCCCCAGGTAGAGCGGCCCGCCGGGGCGGTAGTCGATGATGGCCAGATTGCGGTTCATTTCAGTTCTCCTTGCCTCGCCGCACCACGCCATGCCTTGCCAGGCCTCGCCCCGCCGGACCTTGCCATGCTCGACTCATCACTTCAAATCCTTCCCTTTGATGCCGGTTGCCGTCATGAATGCCGAAGCCGCCTTTCGCTTCAGCACCGCCTCTGCCTGGTGGGACAGGCTGCCGTCCGGGAAAACGACTCCGTTAGCTTTGAGCACCTGGAACCCACTGATCGCCGCCAGGCAGTTCACCTGGGCCAGTCCGGCCCAGTCGTCGAAGTCGACCCTGGTCTGCTCCCAGACCTTTTCCAGGTCAATTTCCTCGCCCGGCCCCGGCGGGGGCGGAAGAACCTTTTTCACCCGGGGCCAATTGGCGGCCAGGCGGAAGAGGGTTTGGTCCTGGGCCAGCAGGGCCGCCCCCAGGAACCCCTGGGGATCGTCGGAGGCCCGGTAAGGAAGCAACGCTTCAGCCCAGCCCATGGCAAGCCTCCTGGGAGCTTTCGCCGTCCTGCTGGGCTTCCTCCTCCTGCAGTTGCTCTAAACCGATGCGGGCCAGCTCCATCAGCTTCAGGAACGCGGCGGCGGAGTTCTTGATCTGGCAGCGCTTCTTGATCCGCACAATGAGGTCGAAGAAGGCGTCGTAGGTGTTCAGATTCGCCAGGTACACCGCATCCCCGGCAAAGGCCGCGGCGGTCTCCTTGAGCAGTTGATCCAGGTCCTCCAGCTCCTCGGGCAAAAACAAGAAACTGGTGAGCTTGTAGCGCAGGCGCTGCTCGGTGATGGCCGCGAACTGGATGCCCTGGAGGGCCTTCAGGGTGTCGGAATCCAGCCCGGCATACATGCGGGCCTGCACGTCCTTGATGCTCTCCCACAGCTCCTTCAGGATCACCAGGTCGTCTTGGCCGACGATGGCGTTGTGGGAAAGCTGAATGGCCAGGCGCTCGTCCATGTCCTTTTCGTCGGCGATCACCAGCACCAGGACCTGCTCCACCCCGGCTTGCCGGGCGGCCATGACCCGATGATTGCCGGAGAGCACCCGGAGTTTGCCGTCCTTCTCCCGATAGCAAAGAGGCAACGAGGAGAGGTTTCCGTCCTTTTTTACATTCTCAACCAGGGCCTGGAACTGCTCCGCCTTCATGTAGCGGGCGTTCTTCTCCAGGAGCTTTAGTTCTCCCGGATCGGCCAACTCCAGTTGGTAAGGAAAAAGGCCAGCCAGCTTCTCGTTGAGCAGGTTCAGGACTTCTCGAACTTCTTCAGCCATAAAGGGATGACCTCGCTTAAATCCAGGATACCCATGTCGGTCTCGTAGACCAGCTTGCCTGGGTCCCTTCGGGCCAACTGGTAAAGGCCCCGGTATTTCATGGACACCGGCTTGTCGGTGAAGACCATGGTCCGGCACTTGGGTATTTCCAGGAGGAATTTCTCTTCCAGGAGCCGCCGCACTTCCCGGGTCTGGGTCAACAGGAGCAGGAGCTTGGCCAGGCGCCGGTAGCGGCCGGAGTTGACCACGAAGTCGGCCAGGAGATAGACATCTCCGCCCCCTTGCATCCGGGAGTAGATGAGGAAGCCGAAGACCTTGCCGTCCACCGCGGCCACCAGGGGGACCTCGCCGTCCGCCGGGATCCCCACCCCCTTGGAGAGGTACACGTCCCGGTAGTAGTTCACCACCCGGTTCGTGGTGGGGGTGAGGGTCAGTTTGGACTCCAGGGTAATCACATCCTCATCGCTCAGCCGGGGGAAAGGCACAAACTCGGCGTGGCGTTGCTGCTTGAGCACCCCCCGGCGCAGGGCCTCCATGTTCGAGTAGATATAGACCGGTTTCATCCGTGCTTTCCGCACTGCGGCCACCAGGGGCAGGTCCGGCCACTCACGGTCGTCCAGGAAGAGGTAGTCACGGGCCTTCATCTTCTCAAGGATGACCGCCTTGCGCTCCGCGTCGATGAGACCGTAGCTGGGCCGGTCCCAGTCGAAGATTTCTTCCAGCCGCCGGAACATCCGCTCATAGCCCCCGGCATAGGTGGGAAGAAAAGCGATGGCTACCGCATCCTCCGGTATCTCCTCCAAGAGGTCGTAAATGTCTTTGCTCGTGTAGCCTTCCAGCCGGACCTCCTTTTTCCTATCCCGGAGCTTGGCAACGGTGGCCTGGTGGAAGTCTTCGAAGTTGTTAAGATAGTGGGCCCAATGGCGGGCTTTGAAGAGGTTGTCCGCCTTCTCGTATTTCAGGACCTCGAAGAGCACCATTAACGCGGCGGCTTTGGCTTCCACGTCACCCAGGTAAGGCTCCAGCCAGGCGAATTTCTCTTCCCGGACCGCAAGATTGAAGGGCTGCCCCGCCAGGTAGGCCCCCAGGACCGAGGAATAGAGGCTCACGTCGTTTCCCCGGATTTTCGCCTTGGGAGCATACCGGGAGAGAATCTGCTCCACCGTGAAGGCCCCGGAGCACCCCACCCAGACCTCCCGGCCGTCGAAAGCCTGGCCGTTGTTCCCCAGCCACCTCCTGGTCTCGGCATTGATGGAGCCTATAAAGGACATCTTCCCCTCGCTTTGACAAGGCATTAAAATGCTTTATAATTGACAGCACAGGAGGACAATGCCCATGCGTAATACGGACCTCCCTCCAGAGGCAACCTCCCCCAAAGGCAAGTCCGGCCGTAAAGCCCAAGGTGTCCCGGCCCCCCTGCTGGTCTCCGACCTTGGCTGGAGCAGTGAAGAGGCGAAGGAAATGCGAGATCGCCTAGCCGCATTTGAAGAAGATTGGGATGCCCAGAGCATGAAGGTCTATGACCATCTTTAGGCATGCACTGTTCCTTCTTTAGTTACCTCAAATCTCTTCCGTGACTCTTATCCAATCCCTGTGCCTCCGGAGCCCGGGATTGAACTCTTCCACCACCACCCCCAATTGAGCTTTTAGCCAGGCCGCCACCACCTGGCGGTGGCAGAACTCTCCAGGCGGCTCCCAACAAAGAAGCACAACATCATCGCCCCCCAGGTCGTTTAACACCTGCTTGGCATTTAGCCGATCCAGGACTTCGGCCCGGTAAAGCTTGATGAACTGTTGAGAATCAGAGATTTTCACCAACGCCCAGGAGGGAGCCAGGGGCCGGTAAACCCGCCCCCGCCAGCTCCGGGGCAACCCCCTTGAGATGGCCACGGCCTGGGGCAGGTGTCCAGCGATCTTGAAATTGCTGGTGAAGATCATGCCGGCCACTCCTGCAATTGAAAGCCTTTGAGGTTATCTTTGACGAACACCGGCACGTTCTGGTCCTTGGCACTGTTCACCAGGGATTCCACCCAGGAATGAGGCGGCTGGCTTTTCTTGGCCCCGGTCAAGGCCCCGATGAGCAGCCAGTCGATTCCCGCATTTTCGGGCAGGATGACCGGGGCCAGCAGGGGTTCGCAAGAGATGTATTTCCTGGCCCCTTCCACCGGACGCAGCCTTTCCACCGCCTTGTCCATCATCCCCTGGTCGGTGGCCGTGGCCCCGGCCCAGGCGTTGGGCGGCCAGGGGTTGAACCCGGCCAGACGTCTGGGGTTTTTCGTCAGGAAGTGGAAGGTGTGCCGGGGACAGGCCCTGACCGGCTCCAAGACCGCCTCAATCCATTCCCGAGGGACCCACTCGCCGAAGAGGTCCGCCATACTGCACACGAAAATCTGGGCAGGTTTCTTCAGGGCTAAAGGTTCTCTAAGGCGGTCCCGCCAGAAGTAAGGATTGAACCCCACCGTTTTTGGAAAAAACCTGTGGGCGATTCGGCGGGCATAGCAATAGTCGCAGCCGTGATGACAACCCGTTACCGGGTTCCAGGTAAAGTCGCACCACTCGATGCGGGTACGGTTCATTTCAGCCTCGATAACTCAGATGGGATTCGGGAAGGCTTCATTCTGCCCCCTGGACCACCGCAGGTGGGCCACCTCTTTCCCCTGCCGGAAATAGTTCCAGGCCTTGAAGGCCAGAGCGATGACCTCGTAATCCGGCAGCTTGGCCTTGCTGGACCGCATCCTAATGAGGCGCTCCCTGAGCCAATAGATGGGGCTGGTCTTGGTCAGGTGCTCCCCGGTTTCAAACACCTCGAAGAAGCGGTCGGCGTCCTGCTGGTCGAGCCGGGAAAAGACGTAATGGCAGAATGCCCCCATGCTGGGCGGCACCAGGTGTTTCACCTTCTTCCCGAAGGGCACACTGTATTCGATGTGCCGGTGCTCTTCCAGCAACTCGTAAAGGACCAGGTTGTTGGGCCGGGGCAGAAACCGGTGTAGAGCCTGGTTCAGGTATTTCCAAAGGTAATACACAGCCGCACCCACCACCTTGTGGTCCCGGTAGTTGAGCAGGGCGGCGATATCACTGGTGGACCGTTTCCGGCCCATGTCCAAAGTTTTGAAGACCTCGTTGTCCACGCCATAGACTACCAGGGTCCGGATGGTCACCCCCGACATGGCTACCGCCCACATTCGGTGCTGGCCATCGATGAGGTTGCCCTCTTTGTCGAAGATGATGGGCTCGCCGTTCAGCAGCCACTCGCCTTTCTTCATGGTTTCGGCCAGCCGATTGACGTGCACCTGTGACAGGGGCCGGTTCGCCGCCTTGTATTTTTCCAGGATCTCCAGGGCGTGCTCCGGCGTTATAGTGATGGTTTCGGCGCTCACTTCCTCGGCGCCCTTGAAATTAGGAAACGGTATCACGGCCATCTATTCCTCCTCTTTCTTCAAATCCACCTCACTCTCGGCGTCGCCTCCAGGCTCAGCCCCAGGACCAAAAAGTGCAGGGCCTTGATCCCGTGGGTGTCCGCCTCCAGCGGCCTGGTTTTCCCTTCGGGCTGGTGGTATTTCAAAAACTCCGGGATGGTGTTCTTGCACTCCCTGGCGATGGTGAGGCCGCCAGGGCTTCCTTCCCGGGTGTTGGCCAGGCGCTGCTTGATCAGGTTCCGGGCCAGGTCCTGCTCCTTGGGCGCGGCCACGGCCGGCAGCCGGGCCTTCCGCATGCGGACGATGAACTCGGGCTCCGCCGGGTCGCAGAAAAACTTCCTGATCTTCAGCTCCTCCCGCCACTCCCTGGCCACCGCCAGGAATTCGTCCAGGTACAGCTCCTTGCTGTAAAGCTCCCGGAAGATCATGATGTGGTCCGCCGGGGGCGGGGCGTATTCGGCCACCAGGATCACCGTGGGCTGAAGCAGCCCCCACTTAACCCCGGCGTAGACCTTGGGCTCAGGCTTCGGTTTCGGGTTCCCGGACATCTTTCAGGCTCCGGTAGTAGTCCAGGTTCGAGAGTACCCAGCGGCCCAGGCTGTCTTTCCGGGCCGCGATGATCTTCCCCTCCCGGAGGTAACGGGCGCAGGTCTTCCAGTGCAGCCCCAGGAACTGGGCAATGTCGTGGATGCCCACGTAGAATTCCAGCTTCAAGTCCATCAACTAAAGCCTCCGGTCCAAAGCCTTGATGGTGATCTCCGCCCTGGGATTGGGGCTTGTTCCCATGATGCGGGAGCCGTCCCAGGAGACGATCTCCCGGTCGTTTACAATCACCCTGGCCTTCTCCAGGATGTCAGCGGTGGCCGCCATGAGGTTATTCAGGTCCGGCCGGCGCTTGTCCTTGAGCCAGTAATGCACGGTCACCACCACCGGACCCGCAAACTCCACCCGGGGGCAAGCGAGCAGGGCCTTTAGGGCCATCTTCTCGTAAGCCCGGTAGGCCTTGGATTGGAGGACTACCGGCTTGCCGTTGACGCAGCGGGCCACCTGGGAGTTCTTCTTGGTGGCCGGCTGGCCGGGAATAATCAGTCGAGCTTCCATCTCCCTCACTTACCCAGGGCATCGATGATCAGGTCGCACTCCTGGTTGCGCTTTTCCAACTGCAAGGTGTATTTGACCCCGTTGGCCGCGCTCCAGGCCGGTTCCCAGACGCCTTGCTCCCCGCTTTTAGGATGGGCCAGGGCTTCGGCCTTCCGGGGGCCCGGCTGCGGCCAGGCCGGTTTACTCAGGCTTGGCCTTGTCGCCGAACACCCGGTTGATAAGGTCAGCCACAGCAGGAGCGTCCCCAGACCTGCCAGCCTCTTCCACCCGGTCGATTTTGGGCGCATACTCAGCCTCCACTTTTTGGATTTCAACCTGGGCCTCCGCGGTCCGGGCCCGGGCTTCCGCGTTCTCGGCCCGGCGGCGCAACAAGGCCATCCGCAGCCACAAGGCCAGGACCCCCAGGACCCCGGCCAAGACCGCTCCGATCTTTGAAAAAAGTAAACCAAGTAGCCAGTCCATCTCATCCTCTCCTTAATCCGCCAGCCGCCGTTTAATCCTCTGCCGCATCCTGGCTGTCTTAACGATTCCGCTTACGGCATTCGCCAGCCCTACGATCAGGGCCAAGGAAAGGACCGCAGCGATCAGACCCCAGCCCGCGGCGAACGCGGTTATGAATGCTTCGAACATCACGTCCTCCTTTCGGCTACCCCTGCCAGCGTCGGTCTTTGCCACGCAGAACCAGGGTTGGTCCCATGCCGGCGATCCGGGAGGCCAGGCGGTCGCCGTGGCCCAGATAGTGCACCGCCAGCTCTTCCAGGGTCAGGTTACTGGTGATCAAGGTGTCCAGGCATTCCCCGTAGCGCCGGTCCAGCAGGTCGTAAAGGGTCTGGAGCACGAAATCGCTCACCTTCTCGGCACCCAGGTCGTCCAGCACCAGGAAGGGGACCCGGGCCCCGTAGTATTCCAGCAGCCGCTTTTCGGAGTCGCCGCTGCGGTCGTCGAAGGAATCGCGAATCGCCTTCAGCAGGTCTACCGTCCTGATGAACCGGCAGTGCTCCTCCCCGTGGGCCAGGAGGTCCTCTCGGAGATAGGCCACCGCCAGATGGGTCTTGCCTATCCCCGGCGATCCGGTAATGAACGCCGGGCGGCGCTCCGGGACCTTGCCCTTGTAGTTGTCGAGCGAGCAGCCCAAATAGCGTTTGCTCACCCCGGCCCTGGCCACCAGCGACTCGATGTTCTCCCGGCGGAATCGGGCCCGGGCCAGGGCCCGCTCTTGGGCTTTGGCCTTCTCCGCCTCGTCCCGTTTCTTCTGGCAACTTTCACAACAAGGCCCCCGCCTGATCAGGCTGCCGGTTAAGGGGCTCACCATGGTCTCGACGGCGAATTCCCCGCAATCCGGGCAGCGGGCCCGCCCCTCGCCATCGACCTCCACCTCAGTCCGGATCGGGGACCTCGACGACGTATTGGTCCCGCCGCTGGTCATACCCCCGGGGGGTCCGTGGCCCCGGCCTTGCTCCGCGTCCGTTGCCGCGGTTGTCGAAGTCGCGGTCATAGTTACCCTCCAGCACCTTCAGGCAGTTGGTGTCGTTTTTCATCAGGAAGTCGAAGGTCAGCCAGTCCCTGTTCAGAGACTTGGCTTTCTCGAAGAGACGCTTCCACCAGTCGGGATCGCCTCTTTTACGTAGGCGCAAGCTGGCCTTCTTCCGGCGGTCATCGGTGAGCTCCGACACCTTGGGCCGGCAGCCCATGTCGTTCCAGAGCTTCATTAATCCGGCAGGCTTTAACTGGGTTGAAGGAGAAGCGGCAGGGGGGTCATCGGCCTCGCCGATGACACAGGCGCTAGCCTGTATATTCTCTTCCCTTCCCTTAACTTCTCTTAACTTCTCTTCGTCCGGAGTTCTCCCGGAGTCCTCCGGGACTACTCCGGGAGTAGTCCCAGAAAAGGAGGATCGGTCAACTCCTTGGGGCGAATTATTGTCAGTAATATCTTGCTGTTGCAGTTTGTTGTCCTCGGGATAAGAACCTGATGTACCCGTCGTGTTCACGTTTACATCCTCTTGACCGGGTCCCTCCACGGGCTTTCCTTCAGAAACCTGTTTCGCCGATGGAATAATCTCACCCGGATCGTTGCCGGAGTACTCCGGTCGCCCTCCCGGACTACTCCCGGAGGGTTCCGGGAGTTCTCCCGACCTGGCCTTTTCAGGGCCGGGATCGAAGTCGTTTGGCGGCGGGTATTGGGACTTGGCCTCTTTATCGGGCCGGAGGGTCTGGTTCTTCTTGAACGCGGGATACTGAACCACCCACCGGCCATCCACCTGGTAGCGCCGGATGAGGCCCAAATGTTCCGCGTCCTGAAAAAATGCCAGCACCGACTGTGGGGTGATATGGTCCAGTAAAGGGGCTACCAGGCCTTTGAAGCTCCTGAGGTTGCCGGTGATCCTCCCTTCCACATCCAGGTGGGAAATCCCCCAGGTAAAAAGCAGCCGGTGGGTATCGTCGGCCAGGTCGGCCACCGCTTCATTCAGGCTGATTTTCTTCTTGAGCATTCGCCCCTCAGCCATAAATCCGGTTATCTCCTGCCCGTCTGGACTTCGCCTTCAAAGAGTTCCTTAACGGGGTGCCCCAGGAAGGACGCTATTTCACCCCGGAGCTGGGCGTTGGCTCTGTATCCGTATATGTTGTTGGCCACCGAGCCGAAAGGCCGATTGAGCTTGCGGGCCAGAGAAGAGATGTTTTCGCCCATTTCCGCCAAAAGTCTCTTGATGCGCCAGGCCTGCTCAAAATTCTTCATTTTTTCCTGGATTATCCTTTCCATATATGGTAATCAATTCCAGGGGAAAGATAATAAACGCATACGGCTATTGTCAAGCACAAAAATTAGCCGAGGATGGTTATCATGGCTAAGAAGATGTTTTCCAAGGAAATTTTTCTCCAACAGGTGCAGAAGCTCATGGAGGAGAAGGGCATCAAGGATCAGAAGGAGTTCAACGAAATGGTGGGGGTGCAGCGGGCCGTCACCCGCTGGAAGTCAGGAGAATCCCGACCCTCGGTGGACAGCCTGATGATGATCCAGAAGCTATTCGGAAAATCCATCGACTGGCTTTTGACCGGGAAGGATGCCCCGGCTTTTCAAGCTGTCCAACCCGTCATCGCCTTGGCCGGGACCCAGCCCGAAGTCCCCGAGGGACTCCGCCCGGAATATTATCTGGCCGTCCCCCTGGTGGAGGGCCGCATAGCTGCGGGGCACGCCGGCGCCATTCCCGGGGATCATGTGGATGACCTGGTCTGGGTCTATAAGCCGGAGATCGGGGCCCGAGAGCACCACAACCTCAGGGCGGTGCGGTTGCGTCCCGACGCCGACTCCATGGAACCCACCATCCGTCGGGGGTCCATCGTCATCATCGACCCCACGGAGATCCATGTTTCCCGGAAAGCCATTTACGCGGTAAGATTGGATGAGGAAGGGGGCTGTGCCATCAAGCGGGTTTCCCAAACCGACGGCCACTGGGTCCTGGTGTCGGACAACCCCGACCATCCTCCCATTGCCATTGAAAAGGTCAGGATACCGAACATCGTCATCGGCCGGGTGATCTGGTCCTGGACCAGTTGGGTGCGGGAACCTTTATATGAGGGACCTGTGGGGAGCGATGGCAAGAAAAATGGTTTGGTCTAACCTTTCTTCTAACGTTTTTCAGGCCTTCGAATAGTTTTGACAGGCCACACTTAAGAGTCAAAATTAACTTATTGAGTTATCCATGCATTTGAAAAGATTTTTTTGCGAATCAGGGAAAGAAGACAGACTTCTCCACGATGATGTATTCATTGTCTCAGGGGAACGTTGGCAGGAACTGTTTAATGTTAGGGAGAATGAGTCTCTGCCCAAAACCTGGGAGTGGTATGCCCAGGTCCGATCTGTAGTCTTGCTCGGGCCGCCCCGCCAGGGAAAAACCACAGAATTCCGATACCAATGCGGTCAGGTGAAAAACGGTTTCTTTCTCCCTTTAGGCAAAGTTCCTACTATGGGGGGCATAGAAATCTTTGCCCAGGCTATTGAGCATTATGACAGATGGATAGCATGGCGAAATGGAGATGAAAGCGGAGAATTGTTCATCGACTCCCTGGACGAAGGCAAGCTGGCCACCCGCTTGATGATGCGCAATCTGGCGGCGTGGCTGCAAAGTATGGAGGAGCATATCCTTAGGCGCCTTCGGATTCATCTATCATGTCGGGGAGCCGAGTGGGAACGGGCTGATCAGGATAAGTGGTTGCATATTTTCGAGTCTTCTGGGGATGGTCCACAGATTGGCGAAAAGCCGAAGACCATTGAAGTCCTTGTTTTACTAAATTTAGCCCGGTCTCAATACGAAGAATATTGCCAGGCTCACGACGTTGATCCAAGACAACTTCTTAATGACCTACCAATAAGGGCTAGGCGGTTTGTCGCCCGACCCCAAACCTTAAGAATGATCGTAGAAGATTACCGCCAATCAGGACAGCCACCGGAGAGCATCACGGAGTTATATGAACGCGTAATTGCACGGCGGCTAGGAGAAGAAAATCCAGAGCATCAGCAGGCTTCCCGTATTATTCCCATAGCCATAAAGCGCAGCGTCGTTGAATTATATGCAGCCATTACCGCTTTATCCGATCGGTCCCTCATCGCTGACCAAGGGGTTGATTCATTAAACTCAGTCCCCATGGGGATGAGTGGACATGCTCATGAAGTTGAGGAGGCGACCTTCAATTCCGGCCTTTTTCAGGCTCCTCTCAGAGGCGAATACCGGTTTGATGACCCTGAACTGGCTTACTACCTGGGAGCATGCTACCTAAGTGGCTTAATCAATGGGGAGGTAATATCAATCCCGAGGGCGATCCGCCTTTTTTTTGCAAATCCAGAGGAAAAGGATCCTATCCCCAAGCTACGCGGAATGATGGTTTGGCTTTGCGCTTTGAATCCAGGATTTCGACGTTTTGTTGTGGGAATTAACCCCGGAATCCTGCTGGATGACTTTCCAGTCGACTTTGCGGTTAACGATAAGTTGGCAGCCTGGAATTGGTTAGTTGAAAGATACGGCGACCGCCGCTTTTTTGATTATCGGCCATGGATAGAGGGAGTCAAGGCCCTCGCCTGCCCTGAAATTGTCCCTCATCTCAAAGAAGTCTTAGAAAACCCCGACAAGTATGGCCGTGATATTAGGGTCCTCGCTTTACAAACCTCTTTTGCTGGCAATTTGACCCAATTAGGTCCGGTAATAGAGTTATGTTGCAAAGATCAAAAAGATGACCCTTATTTTTTGACTGAAGCTGCTGATGTTTTAAAGAAATTATGCGCCGAGCGTGTAGAAGTCCTTAAGCCTTGGCTAAACCTGTCTCCCCCAGAGGACCCAAGCAATCGTCTTCTAAACAGTGCTCTTGAGGCGTTATGGCCGGACTATCTTTCAATCCATGAAGTGGTAGGTTATCTGCGTCCCCCACTAACAAATGATGGTTCAGATGGACTTTTTGGGTTCCTTTATGATCTCCCTGATAAACTCTCCCCGGAAGACCTGGGGGTGGTAATTGACTCGATGGCTGAGGACCTGGAAATTATTTTACATAAAAAGGATGCAGAGAAACCTCAACAATATAGAGAAAAACTGCCATCCCAATGGATCATGAAATTTCTTATATCCCAAGTAAATTCATGGAAAAATAATCCAATTCACATGCCAAAGCTGGAAAAATGGATAAGCATAGCCTTAAGAGCTGGAATGTTACTGAGCGTTTATTTTCCTAATCGTGAAGAATTTTTGAAGCTCATTGAAGAAGACCGTAATTTTAGACACGAGTTGGAAGTGACGCGTATCCAGCGAGTAATGAAGGAGAAGGGAGCTGAGTTTGATCCTACAAGGCATGAGGTAGGAGAAAATTATTTTCCCAAAGCTGAAGACTTTCCTTTATGGAAAGAAACTCTGCTGGCTTGGCTCGAGGGCGATCACCGGCTGACCCAGGCATTTTGGGATAAACTTTACACATCGTGGTGTCAAGCTGGCAATCCCCCAGAATTCGTCATTTGGGTCGAAGAGTTATCAAAGAAGAATGATCTTATCAGACATCTTTGGGACGAATCTAAATCATGGAAGGTCCAAGATTGGCACCGTGAAGACATTGAACGTAAAAAAGAACAAAGAGAGAAGCGCGAAAAAACCAAAGAACACATTCTAAAAAATAAAGACCTAATAATTGAAGGAAATTTTAACTTATTAGCCCATCTATATAATATTTCAGAGCATAAAGAGAAGTCCATTGAAGAAGAATATGGTGTCGAGATAGTCAGTGCTTACTCTGCTGGCCTACTATCCTTTTGGCGAAACGCCCTCCTACCCCCTTTAGAAGATTACTATTCTACTAATTCTATTCCTTGGATGGTTCTCCTTATTATAGGCGCTGTAAGTATGTGGAAACAGGGAACAGGAGCATCTTGGGCTGATATATCTCAGCCAATGCGACGTGCCGCTCTTCAGGCTGGATTATCTGATTTGAATAAATTCCCAGACTGGTATGAGGAGCTTATTGAAATTGAACCGGATGCCTTCCATGAAATAGCTTTTGCTGCACTCAATCTTGAAGCAAGGTCAAAAACTGATTATCCTACCCTTGCGCATCGTTTAAAACATAACGCCTTTTCTGGGCTATTCCGTAATATTGCTCTTGACTACTTGAAGCAAAATCCAACATTGCGGTCAGATGTTTTAATTCCCTTGGCAGAAGCACAGATTATCGAAAAGCCTTCTGAAGAGGTAATCGATTTTTTATGGGGATTAGGCCGTCACCGGTTGACAGATTTTGGCCGACATTCTGGCCTCAGTATTTTAGCCCTGGTTTGGCTTTATAGACCTGAGATAGTTTGGTCATGGTTAAATGATAACTTTTTGGGAATAGGGGAGGCGCGAACTGAGTGTTTTAGAGATTGGGTCAATGCGATATTGGCTATGCATGTGTCGCATCGCTTCGGGAAATGGCCAGCTTTGATCGACCCCAACGCATTGATGGCCCTCATGTCTGATTATTTTGCCATTTATCCGCCTCAAACCGACCCAACCATTGAGGAAATTAATAAGAACATCCCAAGTATTCAACATAGGTCTGATCTTGCAACCCTGCGTAACGATGCCATGGCAAAGATTTCAGAAAGCGGCTCTGCCGAGGCGGGTAGGTTCTTGACCGAGTGGGTTTCCGACCGAGTACGGAGTCAATATCGGGATCACATCCTTTATCATTTAGATCGGTGGTACCAAGCCAGAGTCGAAAAAGGCTGGCAGCCATTCTCCCCTCAGGATTTGATGGGAATCCTAACCCAGGGCCTTAGGCCAGTCCGAAGCCATAATGAGCTATATGCGCTTGTAGTGGATATCTTGGGAGAAATAAAAGCTGAGCTTGAAGGGGGTCAAGACAATTTAAAGCATTTGTGTTGGATCTTCCAAGGGAAAAAGGCCATAGCTCCAGCCGGTGAAACAAATCTACAAATTGTCCTAGCCCGAGAAATCCGCAAATGTATGTTGGGGTCCCGCATTGTAGGGAATCGTGAGGTATCGATTACTGATGAGAATCAACCTGACCTAAAGGTCGAAACAAGATTAGAAAATGATCAAGCAGCCGTGGTTTATATAGAAGTCAAACGCCAAAGCCATGCAGAAATTCTCACTTCCATAGAATCCCAATTGGCTAACAAATATTTAATAGACCCTCAGTCTAGGTATGGAATCTATTTTGTAGGCTGGTATGGGAACTTGAAGGAATTTTGGACAGCTCCCCAAAAAGAAATAGGGGCCAAATGCGGTGACATCCCTAATACCCCAAAAGATCTGGAGGACTGCCTTCAACGGCTTGCGGACGATGTGGTTCAGAACCGAAATGACATTGATGGAATTAAGGTGATGGTAGCGGACCTGTCTTTGACCAGATTTGAGGGAAGAAGTGAATAAATTAACTCAGGTTGTGTTTTCTCAATGAATCTTGAGCGGGTTCAAAATAGTTCGTCAGGCCGGCTGGCGAAGGTTGGCCAGGGGGAAGCGGTTTATTGGGCCTTTGTCCCTAACCCACTGCCTCCAGTCCTGTTTTTCGATGCCGACATAGTGCGCACGCTGTCCGAGGCCGACCGGGCCCTGGGGGAACTGGCCGGCCTTGGTCGGGCCTTTCCTAATCCCCAATTGCTCATCGCCCCCTTTATCCGCCGGGAGGCGGTGCTGTCGTCCCGCATCGAGGGGACCCAGACTGACCTCACCGACCTCTATGCCTACGAGGCGGGGCAGTTACCCCTCTTTGCCGGTTTGAAAACGGTGCCGCCCGAGTCCGACGTTAAGGAAGTGACCAACTACGTTCGGGCTATGGAATATGGGCTGGAGCGGCTCCAGTCCCTGCCGGTGAGCCTGCGTTTAATCCGCGAGTTGCATGGTATCCTGATGGAGGGGGTGCGGGGCGACCGGGCCACCCCTGGCGAGTTTCGCCGGAGCCAGAACTGGATCGGGCGTCCAGGCTGCACCCTGAACGAAGCGGAGTTCGTCCCCCCACCGGTGCCGGAAATGCACGAGGCTCTGGACGCCTTCGAGAAATATCTCCATGCCGGCGACACTTATCCTCCCCTGGTACGCCTGGCCTTCATCCACTACCAGTTTGAAACCATCCATCCCTTCCTGGACGGCAACGGCCGCATCGGCCGCTTGCTGGTCATGCTGCTCCTCGTGACCTGGGACCTGTTACCCCTGCCGCTTCTTTATCTCAGCGCCTTCTTTGAACAGCACCGGCGGGAATACTATGATCGGCTGCGGTCCGTGAGTGAAAAGGGCGCCTGGCAGGAGTGGGTGGCCTTCTTTCTCCGGGGCGTGGCAGAACAGGCCCGGGATGCCGGCGCCAGGGCAAAGCGCCTGCAGGACCTTCAGGAAGAATGGCGCGAGCGCCTGACAAAGGCCCGGGCCACGGCCATGCTCCTCCGCCTGGCGGACAGTCTTTTTGTCACCCCCGTGGTAACCATCCCCCAAGTCCAGCGCCTCCTGGACGTGGCTTACCACACCGCCGCCTCTTACGTGGAAAAGCTGGCCAAAACCGGCATCCTCCAGCCCCAAGGCGCCCCTGCCTACGGCAAGATGTACGTGGCCGAAGAAATTCTGAAAGCGGTCGGGTAAGTGAAATTGCAATATTTGCCATAAAATTGCAATTTCATCTCCGAGAATTGCAGATAGCTGCATTTTCCCTATCTGCACTCTCAGGACTTTCTAGAAAGACACACATACGGTAATTTTTGCTTGACTATTATGCCGCATGAGGGTATCATCCTTTCCAGCCTGAGGATTATCCCCTTATCGGGGCCCTCACCGGGAAAATCCCCGGCTCCTGCCGTCCCGGGTGAGGAAAGATTTCTGGAGAAGGATGATCGAGAATGGATAACGGCAATTCCCACCTGCCCAAACTGTTGAAGCCGGCCGAGTTATCGGAGCACCTGGCGGTCCCCAAGGCCACCATTTATTCCTGGGTCAGGCGCAGGGACATCCCCTTCGTCAAGCTGGCCGGGGTGGTGAGGTTCGATCCGCAGGAGATCAACAACTGGCTGGCGGAACGGAAACACCCGGCCCGGAACAAATTCCTCGAAAAGTATCCGGAGATTCCTCCTGTAAGGGGATAAGGCCATGGCCACGTATCGCAAGGTGATCAATAAAAATGGGACCATCTCCTGGAGGGTGGATTATTATGATCCCCAGGGGCGCCGCTTCAAAAAGCGTTTCAAGAAAAGGGCTGATGCCGAAGCCTACATTGCCAAGGTGGTCACTTCCATCAAGGAAGAGAAATACGAGGCCATCTTTGAGAAGAAACAGGAGACCCCGGTCACCTTCAACGAGCTGGCCGATCAGTATATCGAGACCTCCCGCTTTCAAAAATCCTACGCTTCCTTCAAAGCCCAAATAATCCCGGTGTTGCGCCAGGCCTTCGGAGAGAAGCTCCTGTCCAAGATTTCCTACCTGGACCTGGAAATCTTCCGTAACCGCCGGAAAGGGGAGATCAGCAAGAGGGGAACCCCGCGCTCGGCCGCCCGGGTCAACCGGGAATTAGCGGTTTTGAAGCACATGCTCAACAAGGCGGTGGAGTGGGGCATGCTGGAGGTCTCCCCCTTTAAGCGGGGCAAGAGCTTGATGTTCAAGGAGAATATTGATCGGCTGCGGTTTCTCACCGAAGAGGAGATCGAACCCCTGTTGGCTGCCTGCCTGCCCCACCTGCGGCCCATCGTGGAAACCGCCCTCCTGACCGGGATGCGGGCCGGAGAGCTGTTCAGCCTGAAGTGGGACCAGATCATCAATGGCATGATCTACCTGAAGGACACCAAGAGCAACAAACCCCGCCAGATTCCCATCAGCGAGCGCCTGGAGCAGGTGCTAAAGGAGGTGCGGCGCCGGCACCAGCTCAAATCTCCCTACGTTTTCTGCAACAAGGACGGGAAAAAGTTCCACGACATCCGAGATTCTTTCAAATCCGCCTGCCGTAAGGTGGGAATCTTCGATTTCCGGTTCCATGATCTGCGACACACCTTCGCCTCCCACCTGGTGATGAGAGGGGTCGGCCTCAGGGCGGTTCAGGAACTCCTGGGCCACTGCGACTTGAAGCTCACCATGCGCTATGCCCACTTGGCCCCCGGCCACCTGCGGGACTCGGTGAATGCCCTGAATGATTTGGGAAGTGATAAGCAGGGGGAAGGGAAATTCTTTGGCGCACCAAGGTTGGTCAAATCCTGAATATTTTCAAGTCCCCCACCCAGAATCTTTCGGAGCTGTATCAACGCCGTTTATTACGGCCAAATTAGGGACGATTTCTTGCAAAAGCATGAATTTCGGTTTCAAATTTTTCCTTGCTAAAGACAAGGCTCAAAAATATCATAAGTCTGGGAAATTATATGGCTCGAGCCGACCTATTATTAGATTTAGTCCGTGCCGGAGCGCAAGGCGAGCAGGCCCTTTTTCGCAAGGCCCTTGAAGCTTTGATAGCTGAAGAGCGGGCTAAACAACATCACGTCTTGGCTGACCGACTGGCCGCGCATCTCCAGCAAAAAGCAGGAGCGAACTCCGGTCCGGTTACTGCACGCCGCAATGGCCAGGTTGCAGAACTCTATTACGACTTATCCCCAAACCGTCGCATAGATGACCTTATTCTTCCTGATGTAGTGAAAACTGCTTGCCAGGAACTTATCGAAGAGCAGAACCGCTCAGACCTTTTACGCGCTCATAATCTCGAACCTCGCCACCGGGTCCTCCTCGCCGGTCCGCCGGGAAATGGTAAGACCTCTCTCGCAGAAGCATTGGCAACCGAGTTAGCAGTACCACTGTTTGTCGTCCGTTACGAAGCGGTTATTGCCAGTTTTCTCGGAGAAACCGCAGTCAGACTTGCCCGGCTTTTTGAGCAAATCAGGACTCATCGGTGTGTACTTTTTTTTGATGAATTTGATGTCGTTGGCAAGGAAAGAGGCGACATTCATGAGACTGGAGAAATCAAGCGCGTCGTGAGTTCACTCCTTCTCCAAGTCGACGCACTTCCAAGCTATGTAATCGTAGTCACAGCTTCAAATCACCCGGAACTTCTTGATCGGGCTGTATGGCGACGTTTCCAGCTTCGGCTTCATCTCCCGCCTCCAACGCAAGCTTTGGCTGAAGAATGGTTTCGCCGCTTTGAGGAAAGAATTGGACTTAAAATAGGTATCAGTCTTAATGCCCTTTCGACACGCCTTAAAGGATTAAGTTTCTCAGAACTCGAGCAATTCAGCCTTGACATTCAACGTCGCTATGTTCTTTCACTGCCTGATGGGGACATCCGTCGCATAATGAAAGAACGATTAGCTCAGTGGCAAGAGCGGTTCTCCCTGAATAAAAAGAAGAAGGATGGAAGAGGCGATGCCTGAAAGACCTTTACTCATTCTTCCTTCTCCGGGACAGCCCTCAGTAAGAAGCAATAAATTCGGTGGCGGAGGGCAAATCGGGCGACCAAGCCGCGAAAGACAAGGTGAGAGGCTTGGGCCAAAATTTAATGCACTCCAGATGGCCCTTGATGCACAAAGGGCCCGCCTGCAAGTTGAACCAGCTGGGACCACGCCTGAGCAGGTTCTCGTTCTTGAGACAGCAGGACCTATTGAAGAATTTATTGTAGCCGTTCAAAACATAGAGGGAATGGAATGGCTCGGTGAAATAGAAGAAGAAGATATTCCACCAGACGATGATTTTTTTGCATTGGATAAGCAAAAGCGCCGCAAACCAGAGAAAACATTGCGGGGGCGTGTTTTTCTTGTTTTTTCAAATCAACAGGCGCTCGATCAAATGAGCTCCCTATGGCGGCAGTGGCAAAGAGGCGAGCACCTTCCTTATGGATTTAGGAAGTGGGATCAGGTTTTTTCTCATTTACGCGATATTCATCCCTGGGGGGTTCAGGAGCGGCTGTTTGAAACAGGTGTCCTCGATGATTGGAAAGAACGTGTCAGACATAATGAAGTAGTTCTTCCCTGCGAAATTGAATTATGGTTCCGTCGAGATCATAATATCCGAACCGGTGCCAGGAACCGTGTTATCGATCTTGTTACTAGGCAACAAGGGCGTGTTCTTCAGGAGGCTATCATTGAAGATATTGCATACCATGGCATTCTTGTAGAGCTGCCTGTAGCGGGAATTTCTCCGTTGTTTGAAGGAGTAGCAGAAGATGTGGCGTTAGTTCAGTGCGAACAAATACAGTTCTTTCACGCCACAGGTCAAATGGCAGCAATAATCCTTAGTGATGAACGGACTAGTGATGAAACCCTGATTCCAGAACCAGAAATTGGCCTGGGAGATCCTGTAATCGCATTGCTTGATGGACTCCCGCTCCAAAATCACAGAAGACTTGTGGGGCGACTACGTGTCGACGATCCTGATGATATAGAATCTCGATATCAAGCTCAAGAACGCCTGCATGGAACGTCAATGGCTTCCCTCATCCTACATGGTGATTTGGATGGTCAAGAGCAGCCATTGTCGCGACTGCTCTATGTGCGCCCGATTCTCCAGCCTCATCCGCAGGATTGGCGGCAGCCTCGTGAAGAAACTGTTCCTGAGAACACGCTCGTAGTTGACCTCATCCACAGAGCAATCCACCGAATTTTTGAAGGTGATGGAGGCGAAGCAGCAGTTGCCCCTAACATAAGCGTTATCAATCTATCCATTGGTATAAAAGATAGACTTTTCTATGGATCGCTCAGCCCTTTGGCCCGACTCCTCGATTGGCTGGCTTGGAAATACCAGGTCCTCTTCATTGTGAGTGCTGGCAACCATGCTAATCCATTAGATTTTGGAATTAATTGGGATGATTTTAGAGCACTCCCACCCCAAGAGAGACAACAGACTGTAATACAAGCTATCGCCGCTGACGTTCGAAACAGGCGGCTTCTTTCACCCGCTGAAGCTATTAACGTCTTGACAATAGGCGCAGTCCATGATGATCAATCAGGGCCTGTGAATCACCCTCGCGCTGTTCAACCATATGTTGATGAAAGTCTGCCGAGTTTAATAAATGCGCAAGGCATGGGGTACCTGCGGGGGATAAAACCAGAAATCCTTGCTCCTGGTGGCAAGGTTATCCTGATGGAGCCTGTTTTAACTAATCAAAATGTAACTTGCGATATTTACAATCAAACCAGGCCTCCTGGACAGAAGGTGGCAGCACCAGGTGCAATCCCTGGAGAGACTGGGGCTGCTTGGTACACAAGGGGGACGAGTAATGCCGCTGCACTCACCAGTCGTGCCGCAGGTTTATTATATGATGTCTTAGAGGAGCTTCGAGGCGAACCGGGCGGCGACCTTGTTGAAGCCCTTCCAATGTCTGTGTGGCTTAAGGTTCTGCTTACGCATGCGGCAGACTGGGGAGCGGCAGAAGCTATTCTTGATGATATTCTTCGATCACCGGAAAACACTCGCCAGTTCAAAGAATACTTGACGCGATTATTAGGTTATGGTGCAATTCATCCAAACCAGGTTAAGGAATGCGCTGAACATCGAGTTACAGCACTTAGCGGAGGAATGCTTGGAAAAGACCAGGCACATGTCCATCGATTTCCTCTCCCACCATCTCTTAGTGGAAGACATTGTTGGCGACGATTAATGATTACCTTGGCTTGGTATACACCAGTTAATCCTACACATCATAAATGGCGCCGGGCAGCTCTTTGGTTTGAACCACCCAAGGATCCACTTAGGATTGATCGTCAGCAAGCTGATTGGAGAGCCGTCAAAAGGGGAACAGTCCAGCACGAAGTTCTTGAAGGAACGAGAGCCAGTGCTTTCGTTGACGGTGATAATCTTGAAATTAAAGTAAATTGCACGGCAGACGCCGGGGCCTTAGAAGACACTGTACCTTACGCTCAATGCCGTTGACTTAAGGAATGCTCCAGGTTATAATCAAGCATAACTTATTGAAATGAAAGGATATCACATGATCACACCGTGAAATTATCGTGCCAAGTGCGGCAGAAAATGATACTGTTGATAT
>JBMORF010000041.1:0-15337 GCA_049322315.1 Thermodesulfobacteriota bacterium
AGGCAGCAAAACCGAAATATCGTGGAATATATGATGGCGGCTATCCAAGCTCATCGGACCGGTCAACTTGCTCCGTCTCTTCTACCCGTGCATCTGCTGTTTGCAGAGGCGGCCTGAACGATTACAATTTAACTAAAAAATAAAGAATATCTGGTTTACGGACTGATCTCTAATCTTTGAACTTTGAACCTTGAACTTTGAACCTTGAACCTTGAACTTTGAACTTTGAACTTGGACTCATAACGGAGGCAATATGAGTTTAGTCCTCACCGGTTCCCAAGTCATGCAGGTCCTGGACATCGATCTGGCCCTGGCCGCGGCCCAGGAGGCCTTCCGGGCCTACGGCGAAGGCCGGGTGAACATGCCCCCCAAATCCTACCTGCTTTTGGCCCGCGGCGACTTCCGTGCCATGTACGGGGAGATTTTTCTGCCGGAGGCCCACATCTGCGGCTTGAAGTGGGTCAATGTCCATCCGGAGAATCGGGCCAGGGGGCTGCTGACGGTCATGGCCAAGATCATCCTTAATGATCCGGACACCGGCCTGGAATTCGCTGATCTGGACGGCACCCATGTCACCGATTTCCGCACCGGCGCGGCCGGGGGCCTGGCCGCCAAGTATCTATCCCGGGAGGACGCCTCCCGGGTGGGTCTCATCGGCGCCGGAGCCCAGGCCCGGACCCAGTTGGCCGCGCTCCTCAAGGTGCGGCCCCTCCGGGAAGTGGCGGTCTTCGATCGCCACCTGTCCCATGCCGAGGAGTTTGCGGCTCAGGTGGCCGGTTCCTACGGCCTTGCCGCCCGGGCCGTGGGCGACGTCGCAGACGCGGTCAGGGATATGGACATCGTGGTCACCACTACCCCCAGCAACACGCCTCTGGTCCTCAGGGAGTGGGTGGCGCCGGGTACCCACTTCAACGCCATCGGCGCCGATGCCGCGGGCAAAGAGGAATTGGACCCGGCCATCCTGAAGGACGCCCAGGTGGTGGTGGACGACTGGGCCCAGGCGTCCCACTCCGGGGAGATCAACGTGCCCCTGGCCCGGGGCCAAATCAAGCCGGAGCAGATCTACGGCTCTCTAGGAGAGATCGCGGCCGGAAAGAAACCGGGCCGGACTGATCCCGCGGCCATCACTGTTTTTGATTCCACCGGGCTGATTATTCAGGACCTGGCCCTGGCCTACGCCGTCTACCTCCGAGCCAAAGAAAGGGGCCTGGGAGAGCAAAAAGATTTTTTGGGTTGAAGACCGGGGGCGTGGCGGCCATTACGGTCGCTTCCCCTGGAATAGCTACTCAAACCTTGGCAAATCCTAAAAATAGAGATAAATATGTCTAGCTCCATTGGCTGAAAAAGGTAGTCCCGTTGCCACGCCCCGTCCGTAAATTCGATCCCGTCTTTTTAGTCCTCCTGGCAGTAGTCTCGTTCTTGATGCTCTACCATCTGGATCACCGTCCTTTCTGGCAGGATGAGGCCGAGACCGCCTGCCTGGCCCGAAATGTCCTGAAATTCGGGGAGCCCCGGGCCTATGACGGCGTCAACCTTATTTCCCAGGAAGCGGGACGGGAATTTAATAAAGACAATATCTGGCGCTGGTCCCCCTGGATGCAGATTTATCTCGCCGCCGGGGCCTTTTATCTGGCGCACCCCTCCACCACTGCGGGTCGCCTGCCCTTCGCGATTCTCGGTATCCTCTGCGTCTGCCTGACTTACCTGCTGGTCAGACGCAATTTCGGCAATCTTCTCTGGGCCCGTCTGGCAGCCGCGCTGCTGGGCCTTTCCGTTCCCTTCCTGTTGTATGCCCGCCAATGCCGGTACTATAGCCTAGCCACCTTCCTGGTCCTGGTGGGGCTTTATGCCTTTCGCCTTAACTGGCAGAAGCGCTGGGGGCCGGTATTGCTGCTGCTGGCTTCCTTCGGGCTGCTCTTCCATGCCAATTATTTGATATTTTTCAGTTACGGCGCGGCCTTTCTGCTGGCGGCCCTTTTCTTCTACCGCCGGGAACTGCCCTTAAAGCGCACCCTGCTGTTGGCCGGGGGCATAGCCCTGGTGGTCTTGCAGGGCCTGGTCTTCTTCGAGATCCAAAAACAGGGAAGCATGGTCGATTACTACCGCATTCCCTTGGCTCTGCAACAATATTTTACCGACCTGTTGCAGTTTATCGCCCCCGGGCCCCTGGCCCTGGGGTTGTTCTGTTATTGGGGCTGGCTCTTCTACCACCGGAAAGGCCGACAAAAGCTCGAGGAAGACCCGGAATTCCGGTTCACCTCTTTTTTAGCGGTGATCATTATTCTGAATATCCTGATCCTCTCCCTGGCGCCCCAAAGCGAAAATCGGTATTTGCTCCATCTTTATCCCTTATGCGCGGTCATCACGGGCTGGATCATCTGCAAAGTGGCCCACTACCAGAAATTTTCCGGGGTCTTGCTGGCTGTGCTGCTGCTCTTTACCAACTGGCTGCAAATTTTACCCTTGGCCGGAGGGCCGTTTCGTGACCGTCCGGTGGCTAATAATCCCTATATGCTCACCTATCCCAATATTCCCCTCAAACTCTTTCTGTCCGAACTGCTGAGTCCTTATCCCGACACCAACCAGAACCTGATCAATTTTTTCCAGGCTCATGCCCGTCCGGGGGATACCATATTGACCACTTACGGCGATCTGCCGCTCCAGTTTTATACGCCCTACGCGGTTTTAGGGGGCTTGGAAGGCCGGGTGCCTGCCAAAGAAAAGCCGCCCCAATGGGTGGTACAACGTTGGCATACCCGCTGGAACCGCCAATATCGCCTGAATGACTCCGAGGCCTTTATCCGCCGGAAGCTGCGGTTGCCCGTCGATTACGAGGCCCTGGTGCTGCCCTTTGAGGACGAGGCCTTCGGGAATCGGCCCGACCCTTACTTTCACCGTTTCCTGCCCGAGGCCTCACCCATGAACAGGTTGACAATTTACCGGCTACGGTCTAACAATGACAACAAAATCATTAAGCATATCAGATAAATATATAAGATGGCTCTTGCCCGGGGGGCTGTTGCTCTTTTTAGTTCTGGGATTGCTGCAAATTCCGGAGGTGCAGACTCGCTTAAACCCGGATTTCCTCTGGACCGATCAGCTCCACCGGCTGGAAAAAGAAGAAACCAAAGCAGACTTTAGATTGAAACGGCTGGTATCCAACCTCGATGCCCTGAAAGAAGGGGAGCAGCCGCAACCGCGCAAATTGCACTGGCTTAAGAAAGAAACCATCTCCGTCACCAATTCCCTGCATTTTCTGGACGCCATGTTGGCAAATTTGCGCAGGGAGCTGCAAGCCGGGCTGCCCCAAGCTGCGCCGGCCCGGCGCACACAATTGCTCGCGTATCTTAAAAAAGTCAAGACCATGCAACTCCACTGTGAGGATCTTCACCGCCGCTTGCAAGAGGCTTCCCAACGAGTGCAGCAATTTAATTCCGGGTAAAAACCATACCGGCTTATATTTTTTTGAGATTTTAACCTTGAACCACCGCAGATTTTCCCTGGATAATTTTGCTCCCCGGCGCACTAAATTCCTGGTGGCCCTGGGGGTATTCGCCTTTTTGGGTCTCCTGGTGTATCGCCGGGCTTTTAGTCTGGGGTTCATGGGGGATGACGCCTGGGTCTTGTATTTTTGCCAGACTAACTGGCTGCTCCCCCTTGCGGAATCCCCTCACTACCCGCCGTTAAATTATGCCCTTTACTATTTATTGTATAAGGCGTTCCACCTGAACCCCTTGCCCTATCACCTTTTCACTTTGAGCGTGGCCTTTCTTTGCGCCGCCCTGGTTAAGACCCTGGCGGCAGAGCTGGAGTTTGAGCCCTGGCAGTGCTGGACCGCCGGGATCCTGGTGCTCTTTAACTCCGCGGCCGCCGAAGTCTATTATTGGTTCTGCATCAATAACACCTTGCTAATGACTGCCGCGGTGGTTCTGGGCCTCATCTGCCTGCTGCGGTTCCGCTTGAGCCGCGCCTGGGGCTGGGGCGCGGGGTACCTGGCACTGGTCTTTCTGGCCGCCTCCGTTGACGGCAAAGGCGTGATCCTGCCGCTTGCGGGGATTATTTTGGCCTATGGCTGGGACCAAGGGGATAACTGGCGGGCTAAGGGGGGGCTGGGGATCCACCTCTGCTCCTGCGGCCTGGTTGGGGGGATTTTTCTGGTGCGCCTAGTTTGGGGCATCAAATCCGCCACCATTAATCTGCCCCTCCGGGAGAAGTGGCAGACTTTTACCATGACCCTGACCAGCACCATGTTCCGGGGGATTGATAATCATCTCTGGGGATGGCTGCAAGACTGGCCCAGGATTTGGCGATATGTTCCCACCATCCTGCAACTATTACTGGTGGCCCTGCTGATCTGGGGCTGGCTGCGTAGCCGGGGGCTGGACCGGCGGCGTTTGGTCACCCTGGTGCTGCTCTGGATTTTAGCCTGTCTGCCCCACACTTTGCTGGCCAATCTGCAATTCCGCTATTTTTTCCTCCCCGGAGTCTTCGCCGCGTTAATCATCGTGACCCTGCTGGAGCTTCTCCGGGGCAGGATTGCCAACGGCAAGGGCTATCTCCGGGTGGGCCTGGTGGCGCTGGTTATTCTGGCCTTTGATCTCCGGGGCCTGTACCTGGCCCGGAAATCTTTCCAAGAGTCCTCCCGCATCTATGACGCCGGGATCCGGGAGATCAAAGAAAAGGTCCCCGTCATGTCGCCGGGGACCCACCTGCTTCTCGTCGATTTCCCCATGTTTATCCATAGCCAGCAGAACCCCGGGCCGCCCCGGCCGGGACATATCCACTATGTCTATGTCTTCCCCCAATCCATGCCTTACCATCTGCGGCTGTTATACCGGCAGGATAATATTGCCGTTACTTTTCTAAGAATGGCCCCGGACTCTCTGGAGAATCCCCGGCCCCTGGGCACCGCCACCACCCTCCCCCAGATACGCTCCCTGCTGACCCATCCCCACACCCTGGCCTTCCGCTATCTGCCGGGGAAAGTCCCGAAATTCGTGCAGATCAAGAGAAAATGAGCCTCATCTGAGGCTACTGCCGAAGTGCCGGCCACTGGTTGCGCCGGCGGGGAGGCCTGGGCCGGCTAATCCTGAACCCGGCGCAACACCCCCAAGAGCGAAACCCCCAGGGGGGCGGGCCAGAAGTCGCTGCAGGCCGGGCGGACGAGCAGGTAGTGGAGGGCGCGGTTGATCAATGCCGGCGGGGTCCAGTCCTCGCTCCGGTTCTTCCCGTTAACCGCGGGCCGGAGGCGCCGGTACCAGCGCACCAGGGCAATGGGCAACAGCAGCGCCGTGTTGAAATAGGCGCATCTGAGCAGGCGCACCCCGGGTTGCTCCAGGACCCGGACCAGTCCGCCCCTGGTATAGCGCCGGAGATGATGCAGAGTCTCGTCCCAGTCACTCCACAGGGCCTGGAGTGCGGGCACGGTGACAATGATGAGGCCGCCAGGGCGCACCAGCCTGATCATCTCCCCCATGGCGCCCGCATCGTCTTCCACGTGTTCCAAGACGTCCAGGAGGGTGACGACGGCAGCCGCGCCGGAAGGCAGGTCCACGCGGTTAACCCCGGACAGCATCGCCTGGCCGCCGGCGGCTTTAAGGCGCGGGGACGCCAGGGCCAGGCTCTCTTCATGATCATCCAGGCCGATGACCCGGCATCTGGAGGCCATCTCCACCGCCCAGGTGCCGGTGCCCATACCCCCGTCAATGAGCAGGTCGTCGCTTTTCAGGTCCAGGAAACGCTCGATCCAGTAGCGGACGATGTCCCGTTTGCCCCGGTAGAACCAATGGTCCTCGTCGATCCGCCGCAGATTCTCGTACTCTTCGGGCCTCATTTGGAACTGCTCTCCGCCTGTTTCCCGGCTACAGATTCTAGCAGATGGGGCTTCCACTTATGCAGCGCATTGGCCGCCAAGGTGTAACCTCCCTTCAGGAGGTCCCATACTTCATGGGGCCGGCGAATCCCGGCCAGCCTTCTCAAGATTATTTTGGGCCGGAAGTAATACCGGTTATAGGCCTGGCGGTGAAAGTCCAGCAGCTCCTGGGCGGTGAAGCCCTCGGGGACATAGATGGGCGAATCCGGGAAGTTGAACTCCGGTATGAGCCGATGCAGGTAGTATTCCGGATCGAACGCCCCGGTTTTGCCGGCCCGCCGGTACTCCAGCGTTCCCGGCAGGGGCAGAAACAGGGTGAATGACGCCACCTCGATATCCAGCTCCATGGCAAAGCGCACCGTCTCTTCCATTTCCGCCCGGGTTTCCCCGGGAAATCCGAACATGAAGTAGCCGCGAATGGGGATGCCGATTTCTTTGGTAACCGCAATCACCTCCCGGATCTGGTCCTTGGAGATGCGCTTGTTGACATAATCCAGGACCCGCTGGCTCCCGGATTCGATGCCATAGGCGATGAAAGTGCAGCCGGAGGCCTTGAGGGCCGTGAGCACCTGCCGGTCCACCCCGTCGATGCGCGCCTCCACCGAAAAAGTGCGCCCGAAATTGCGCCTTCTCAGGCCATCGCAGACCGCCAGCGCCACCTCGGGATTGGCCACGAAGTTGTCGTCGAATACTCCCACGTCCCGGGCGCCATAGCGGTCGCGCAGGACAAAGAACTCCTCGATAATCCGCTCCGTGGAAAAGTAGCGGGTATGAGTCCCGAAAGTAAGCTTGCTGCAGAAACTGCAGACACCGGGGCAGCCCCGGGAGGTGAGCATGGAGAGTGAGGGCTGATCCGTCGCCCGGGCAATGCTGCTCCGGTAAAGATGCATCGGCAGGAGCGTCCGGTCCGGCAAAGGCACCTGGTCCAAAGGCTCAAGCCCCGGTCTATGACCGGTATAGACATATTTTCCCTCTTCCAGGAAACCGATTCCCGGGATTTCCCGGAGCGCCGCCCGCTCTCTGACTCCGCCTAACCACTCCACCAGCTCCAGCATAGTCTGCTCGCCCTCGCCGATCACCGCGAAATCGGCGCCCCGGCGCAGCATCGACTCCGGCAGGGCGGTGACATGAGGCCCTCCGGCAATGACGGGCGTGGCCTCCCCCTCCGATTTTACTGCCGCTAGCAGTTCAATAGCCCGGAGGGCGTAGGAGCTCATCACCGTGATCCCCACCACGTCGTAGGTTTTCGCCTTGCTGACGACTTCCGGCAAGGACCATGACTCGGCGATCCCGTCCACGATGAAGCAGGTATGACCATGAGCCTTCAGATAGGCGGCGATATAGGCCAGGCCCAGAGGGGGAATGATGCTCGCCGAGTTTTTCGATCCCCGGGCATACAGCTCTGCGTCGCTTAAGGGAGGCTGGATGAGGATGATTCTCGCCATTATTTTTTTCCTTCCCCTCCTGATTGCGCCAAGTCTTTCCCCTTGTCCGGCACCGGGACCGATTGGGTAATATGGTCTATCACATAGCGGGGACGCGCCTTTAATTCATCATAGATGCGGGCGATATACTCGCCGATGATACCGAGCCCGAACAAATTGATGCCGCCGAAAAAAAGGATGGATAACATTTCTGAAGCCCAGGTGGCCACGGACCTGTGGGTCAGAAACTTGTGGTAGAGGACAAACAACGCCAGGCCAAAACCGCATAATAAGGCGGCAATACCGACAATTTGGAAGACGAAGATCGGAAAATATGAAAAGGAAAAGATGGCGTTCATCGACAGCTTCACCAGGCCAAAAATACCGACCCGGGAGTTCTGGTCATGCCGGGAACGGCGAGGGACAGGCACACTGGTCTGGCGGAAACCGATCCAAGACCGTAGACCGGGGAGAAAGCAGTTCTGTTCGGGCATGGACTTCAGCAAGTCCACCAATCGTCGGGTCATCAGGGAAAAAGTACCGGAATCCCGCTGAATCGGCGTGCTGCTGATCATCCCCAGCAGGCGGTAGAACGCCGCCATGGCCAACCGGATCGGCAGGGACTCATTGCGGGCGGTGCGCATCGCATAGACGGCATCGTACCCCTGGCGCCATTTCTCGATAAACGCCGCAAACGCGGCCGGATCGTCCTGGAGATCGGAGTCCATCAGGATGACTGCATCGCCCCGGGACTGGTCCAGACCCGCAAAGATCGCGGGGCCATGACCAAAGTTGCGGCTCAGATGGATAACCTTAAGGCCTCCGGGGAACTCTGCTGCGAGGCCGTCAAGCAGTTCCCCGCTTCTGTCGCTGCTGCCGTCATTGACGAGGACGATCTCATAGGCGACTGGAGGCTGGATGGCTTCGAGGGCCCCCATGACTTCCGTGACAAACACCCGGACTATCGCCTCTTCGTTGTACACGGGCGCCACCAGAGAGATCAAAGGGAGATCCGTCGCGGGTCGTTCTCTCAAGTACGTTCTCCATTGGCGCTGCTGGTTCATTGCCGTACCACCACCTCCCAGGAGCCGAGGGCAGGTACTATCCTAAAATTATTGTCAGTATACAGGACCAGAGGGATATTTTCTATGGGGGAAGCTAGAGGGCGGTGATTGATCTACATCCGGAGACATTCCCAGGTGTTGCCAAAAATATCGCCGCAATGTCTCTGGAAACCGGCAATCACCGGTAATGCCCGGATGCCGGTGGGAAAAAACACCGGATCAGTTTGGTTATTGTTCACCAGCTCGCTTTTTTCCTCTTCTGCCTGCGCCTTCACCACCGGAGGGGGACCTTCAGCAAAAATTGCCAAGCCGGCTGGTGAACAAACTGCGGCTAGCTTTAAAATATACCACCCATTGATATCATTGGTGCCTGGGGCCGGACTCGAACCGGCACGGCAATGCGACCGAGGGATTTTAAGTTCTTCTACCGGGACTTTTCGGGGCGCTTCAGGATGCCTGTAGATACTGTATTTTCTAGCAGTTATCCTATCAACCGCTATTTTGGGCCAAGGCGGGAAAATGCAGGAAAATAGGGGTTATTTTCTGCATAGTGTTGACCAAATGTTGACCAAGTTGACCAACGCAAAAAGCCGCTAGGCCTGCATTTTCTCCTTCCCTTGTTTTGCTCCCGTTGACCAATTTCGCCTATTTTATGCGTTGCTTCTTTGACATGCGATTACGGATGGACTTCTTGGGGCAGGCGAGACAAGATGGCTTGATAGACTTCGCCAGCAACGCCACGGAATTGCCTGGCTTCCTCTAGAGAAGGTGTCTCAGCCTCTCCGGGGTAGCGAAACTCCCAGGCAAATACGGTCAAGTCTCTGGCTGGGTTCAGAACTTCTTTCAAGGTGGGGTCAATGGCTTCGCAGGCGGAGGCCAATTCATCAAGATCGTGGGTTTTGCGGAATACCCGGTCATGAGCAGTGAGAAAACCCTTCATGGATTTCTCGGCAGCCTGCTGGCAATGAAAAAGCATGTCTTCAATAAAGGGAGGGGATGCAGCCAGGTCGATGTCGGCCCCACGCAAGTCGCCGGCCGCTTTTTTCAGCCAGGACCGCACCTCGGCCAGCTTCTCAGGCTGCATAGAGAAGTCTCCCCTCCCGGAGCACCGTAGCCGGGAGCGAACAGGTCACCTTGCGGCCCGCCTCAAACTCTGCCCTGGTGAGAACAATAACTTCCTTGGGCACTCCCAGGCCGCAGAGAGCCCGAAAGGCCTGCTGGTCCCGCCGGTAGCGAGGGACCTGAGAGGCGGAGATCACCAGCATCAGATCGTAATCGCTGTCCGGCCCGGCCTCTCCCCTGGCCCTGGAGCCATAGAGATAAATGTGATCGGGAGCGAAAGCCGCCACCAGCCGCCGCACCATTTCTTCCAGGATGCGGTCGCTCTCCATCAATTTTTCCTCGGCCATGGTCAACCCTTCCAGAGTACTTCGCTCTTTCTTTGCTTGAGGTTACCAAACTTTCCTTATGGACGCCAAAGAAAAAAGGGCGGTTTCATCATCCGGGCCATCAGGCTTTGCCGGAAACGACTTTCAATAATTCCTGGGCAATATTCGGACTTGCCAGCCGTATGAGGCTTTCCTGGGCACTGCCATAACTGAGAAGATTGATGCTGCCGTACCACACTATTTTCTGGTCGATGACGGCGAATTTTTGATGGATGTTGGCTCTGAACAACAATCGCACCCCTGAGGCTTGCAGCGAGGAGATAGTTTCCTCCAAGACCAACCGGTCTTTTATTTTGTAAGTATCTATCGGCCTGGTGACCACGACCACGGAAACCCTCTTGGCCAGGGCTGTTTCCAGGGTGGATAGCATTTGTAAGGCTCGCCTCCTCGTCACGAAAGGGCTGACAATTACCACCTCCCGCGCCGCGTTCATCAGGTCGTTATGATAAACAGGAAGGAAGTTGGTGTTATCGAAGATGATATCGGCAGGTTCCGCCGTCAGGCTTTCCCCTTTGGCTCGATAGCCAATGGCGGCATATCCCGCCAGTCTTTTCTGGTACATCTTCTCTAGGGCTCTGACGTGGATATCGACATAGTCATAGATCTGAACTTCTTTCTTGTTCTGGAACAAGCGGTGCAGTCTCCCGGCGTATTGCTGCAGCGTCCCTCTCCAGGATATGGGCATGGCTAAAAATAAAGTATCCAGCCGGGGTTCATCAAATCCCTCGCCGATATATCTGCCGGTGGCCACCAAGGTCAAGGGCTGGCCGGCCGGCGTTGCCGCGATCTTGGCCAGGGTCTGTCTGGTCTCTTTTACCCCCTTGCCTCCGGTAAGTGTAATCACCTCGCGGATGTGCTCATGTAGCTTCTCCGCCAGCAGTTCCACCTGGGCCGTCCTCTCGCTCAAGATGAGCGAGTTTCTGCCGTTTTCGTGAGCCATGATGGCATCATCGACAATTTGCTGATTACGCCATTCGTCCGTGGCAATCCTGGAGTAGAATTCCTGGATCGACATATCCTGTTCTTCCCGGTCAATCGGCGCTCTAAAGCTGGTAAAGCGGGGAATGACCAAGTGCTCGAATGGCCGCCTCGACGCCTCCTTCCTGGCGTTCGCCCGAAACCTTACCGGGCCACAGTGCATGAAAATAATCGGCTGATGCCCGTCACGTCGGGCCGGTGTTGCCGTCAAACCGTAAATGTATTTTGCCTGGACCTTCTTGAGTATTTGCTCGAAACTAAAGGCCGGGACATGATGACATTCATCTACGATCACCATGCCATAATCCCTGATAAACCCCTTCACCTCCCCGCCACTCACCAGAGACTGCATGATCGCCACATCGATAATACCACCTGGATTTGCTTTTCCGGCACCGATCTGTCCGATGAGGCTCTGTCTCGGCTTTCGCTTTCGCTTGGCCAGCGCCACTGGAAGTTCCGGATCTATCTGCAGAAACTGGGCCAATTTTTCCATCCATTGGGCCAGAAGCTGCTGGCGATGCGTCAAGATGAGCGTGTTGGTCTGGCGCGCGGCAATCAGCTTGGCGGCAATCACTGTTTTTCCGAAAGCCGTGGCCGCCGCCAGAACCCCGCAATCATGCTGCAGCATTGCCTCCGCCGCAAGCTCCTGATCCTCCCTCAACACCCCGGTGAAGGTAACTTTGATGGATCTTCCCGGATTGGTCTGGTCGAACCACTCAAACTCAACCCCGGTTTCTGCCAGCAAAGAATCGAGATCAGCTTCGCACCCCCTCGGCAGGCAAAGGTACTCAGGCGTTTCCTCTGAGCAGGAGATAATCCGCGGTTTTCCGTAAGTCGACAGGCGCATGGCCTGCGCCCGGTAAAATTCAGGATTCTTGAACGCTGCCAGTCTTTTCATGGCGTTCAATGCCCTCTGGGAAAGGCCGGATATTTTTATGTAAAGCATGTTTGCTTTGACCAACTGCATGACCTTCGGAAATTCAAGCCGAGTAAGTTTACTCCGCCCCGTCTCCCATGGTTTTGTGGCTTCTTCATCTTCTTGTTTCAGTTCCCCAAGCTCGCTGCCAGGACAGAGTTTCGAGATCAAAGCACTGAGTTCATCTTCGGGAAGTCTCCTGATTTGAGCCAGAAAGACCCACTGATCCTCATAGGGTTGGAAGCGCTCATCGATGAAAACGCTGTTGCCTTTTTGGCGCGCCGCCTTCTGAAGCGGCAAAGCAATTAGATTGCCAAATCCACCTTTGGGCATCGTATCTTGATTAGGGAAGAACCGGTCATAGGATTTGAACTTGATTTGATACCGCTGGCTCATGGCGTAGGTAAGTAACGCCGAACCGAATTTTCGTGCCATGCTCGCGGCCACCGGGGCAGTGAAGAAGAACCAGGCGTGGGCGCCATGGCCGGAGCGGGATCGCTCAACCGCTACCGGCACTGCAAATTCCTTGCAGACATCTCTGAGAGTAGACACATCTTGCTGCCAGCCATCTTTGTCGAAGTCAATGGCTAAAAAATGGCACGTTTTATCCTGGCGCAAGGGATAGATGCCGGCCACAAGGTTTCCCCGCAGATGTGCTTCTATGACCCGTGCATCCAGGGGGGCATATGCTTTATGCTTGCAGAAAGCGCACTTAACTTCAGGCTTGCCGCAAAATCCAGGTTTCCATTCATTCAGACATACCGGCGCGTATCCGGCCCTGCCTTCCCTGCCCTCCCATCTTTTCGCGTACACATCTTCCCGGCCCATGAACAAGGACATGAAGAGCCGAATCTTTTCAGCGGGATTCGCACCATCGTTGAGGCAAAGGGATGGTTCAGGGCGGGAGGCCTCCTGTTGAACCTCCTCTGGAGAGGACTGACTTTCCAAGATTTCGGCCAGACCCAGCCGAACCTTCAAGGATAGGTTCTCTTCCTTCAAGGCCTGGTTTTCGGCGAGCAAGGCCTGATACTTTTGCAACAAAGTTTTGAAATCCATCGATACCCACCAAAAAAGAGAGAACTTCCTTGGAAGTGATTGACCACCCAGGGTCTGGTGAGAAAAGTGGTCCCTTTATTCAAAGAACATGATTTTCAGCGTCCCTTTTTCATGAGTGGCTTTTCGTCCAAGCCATCCAGGACCTCTAGCAAACGGCGTTTGCGGGCGTGCGTTTCTCTCAGGCTCCCCAGGTATTGCTCCCATTGCGCCCGGTTATCCTGGTTGGACATGACCAACCCTGCTTTACGGAGGTATTTTGCCGCTTCCTCGTAAGCATGGGGTTTGACCTGGGCGATCAGTCGTTCCGCCTTATTTTTCCAGATGTCCACCGCCCGCTCCGGCGCCTGGACTTGAACCGCGTCGGCGATGGCGTCTTCATCTAAATAGGGGCACCCAAAGCGACCTTGGGGACGCTGATCGTACCATTTCAGCACCTGGTCGGGCTTTTTCTCCAGAATCGCGATGTCAATCAGATCACCGATCAGGGGAAATCGATTGCGTTGATCCGCCTCGGGCTGCATCAGACCGGATTCCGGCAGGGGCCAGCCCTTCTGCTCCCAGGGCAGTTCACCGTTTTCCAGGTAGCGCAAAAGAGATGCGCGCACCTGGGGCCAGGCTTTGGCTTTGCCGCCGGCTTTCCGGCAGTCCGTGAAGGCCTGGATGGAAGGACGCCGCACGAATTCTTCGACCCGCAGAGCGGTCACCACCGGCCAATTATGTTCCAGCGTGCGAATTTCCCGCAGTTTATCCCGCAAGCCGGCGCCGGTGCCGGGCCATTTTTCGCCGATGGCCAGAAGGCCTTTCTTTACCCATTTTTCGGCGTCTCCATAGCGCTGCGCCGCCATCAGCCGCTGGACCAGACGGTCATAACTGCCCGTCATTTTGGCTTCGGCGATGCACAGAGGGATGATCTCAGCCTCCCGGCCGGCTCGCTCCAGGGCATGGATAACCCAACGGGTGAGGCGGTCACGTTCGTAATCGAGGTTGAATTCTTCGCCACCCTTGACGCCTTTAAGCCCGTGCAATTTCGCCAACAACCGGTCTGCGAGGGTGTGCCAGGCTGTTTGGGGATGCTGCCGATCCAGGTATTCCGCAAAGGCCTCGCATACGTCAAATTGGTCCTCCAGCACGGCATCCAGCGCCCAGTTCAGCTTATCGGCAGGATCAAGGGACGACTGGTCCAGGGCCTCGACGATCACCGGCAGGCAGCCGGCAATCTCCATGGCGGTTTCGCCTTCGTCATGGCTCTCCTCCACCTGGCGCATGCCGGTGGTCACCAGTTCCCGGCCCAGAGTCAGCACCTCTTTGGTGTGCCCTGCCTTGAGTAAAGTCTCGAGCTTTTTGCGAACCCCGGAATAGTCCGGCGTATAGCCCTCGCTATTCCAATAGTTCTGCCAGCCGGGCTCACTGCCTAGATCGCGAATCTCTTGTCGCAGGCGCGTCACCAGTGCTTTGGTATTGCCGGAGATCACCTGCTTGCGGTCGGCGATCTCCCTGGCCATCTCCGGGTACTGCCCGGCCAGGTCCTGTATCAGGCTGATGAGCTGGCCCTTGGTCTTGCCCTTGAGAAAGCCGTCGATATCCTGTCTCATATCCTCGGATATGAGGTCTTCATCATCATCCTGGCCTCCATCCGCCAACAATATCAGGCGCTCGTCATCCGGCTTCGCTTTGGGAACACGGCAATTATTTTCGACTTGCCTCAGGTATTCGAGCACCACGGCCACCCCGTGCTTGCAGTCCCGTTTGTAGGGACAGGTGCAGATCGAATCCGGGAGGCCGTTTTCATCCATGACCACCATGGTGGCATAGTGCTCGGAACCTTTCACCCAGGAAATCAGGCCGCCGTCATTCGTCACGGCCAGGTCAGCGACGCGTCCCTGCCGCTGATAATTCCTTCCCCGGGAGACAATGGTCCCACCGGCCCAGGTTTCGATATCCTTCCAGGTAAGATCGGCAAACCGCCCCAATGGTGTCTTCTTATTAAGCATTGTTTTTCTTTCTGTTATTCTCGTTTCGGGGAAATGTCAACAATTGAACCAACTACCCCGCGGGATCAAGGTCCTGCTCAAGAGCCAAACCATCAAAACCTTCCTTGAACCCCACTTCCTGGTCTTCAGAAAAAAAATCTTGACATCATAAGTCGCTCATAATACTCTCGACTTAGAAAGGGAGGATAACGACTATGCGGCCAATTACTAATCGAGTGTTGGAGAGAGCGTTTGAGATTCCTCTGCCCTCCATCAAGCGGTATGCCCTGCTGCTTCTGGGGAGAAACCCCGAGGCGGATCAGGCGGGCGGGGTGCAGAGATACTATCGTAGAAACGAAGCTTTCATGGTTTATTTGATGGCCGTCATGGTCAAGGACTTCAGGATGAAAATAGAGGTAGCCAAACAGCATCTAATCAATACCTGGCGAGAACTTGAGGAAGCAGGGATGCTGCCCAGTCAGGTTTGGGAGAAGGAAGCAGCCGCAGTTCCGGATATCGACCTCTGGATTTTCAACCCAGGCTTGTACGAACTTCGCAAATATATTGAACGCAAAGAAGCTGAACCTGAATGGATTACCGTTTCCG
>JBMORF010000042.1:0-1270 GCA_049322315.1 Thermodesulfobacteriota bacterium
ATCAGCAGTATCATTTTCTGCCGCACTTGGCACGATAATTTCACGGTGTGATCATGTGATATCCTTTCATTTCAATAAGTTATGCTTGATTATAACCTGGAGCATTCCTTAAGTCAACGGCATTGAGGGTACTTAATATCTTGGCGATTATTTGTTTTGTTCCTCCGATTATATCATGTTGTCAATTTTACCGTAGCAAAGAATATTTCGAATACTTCTGGGTTTTGGTTGCTATAACTTCTATTGCAGTTATATTTACATTGTTTAGATATCTCAAATCAAGATATCGTCGATTACTTCTTGAGGAGGGATTTCTAAGCATTCATTCCTGTGCAATTATGTGGCATGCTGTTATGGTATCATTTTGTAGGGCAATAATGGCTTTGAAAATCGACCAAAACGACAGCCTCGATTGTTATAAAAATCTCACCAGTTATTTGTCAGTTTGCGCTATCCTTTTAAATGAAAAAATTGAGAACATACATGATTGGATCGACAAGGAAGATTATAATTATGCAAATGATGTTTTAATACCCAAACGAAAAGAAATTCTCAAGCCTCCTCAAACCTCATAAAAAAGGAATCCTTGGATACCTTTGGCAAAGGCATGGTGGAAATAATCATGAAGCCCCGCCTGCCTCTTTGTGCGCCCGCAGCACGGCGTTGATTTTGGTCTGATATCCTTTTCCCTGGGCTTTAAACCATTCTAAGACGTCGGCGTCCAGGCGGATGCACACCGTCTTTTTTGGCAGCCGCAACTCGGCGGTCTCAAAAAATTCCGCTCCCTGCTCCGGGATGTCGGAGAGATCAATGTCCTCATCCCGCATGGCGTCAAGGGCCGCCCAATCTGTTTCGGAGCGCTTTTTCGAACTTCTCTTGCTCATACTTGGATGCCTTTCTCAGGGAAATCACCCGGATGATCTCGGGCTGAGGTTCGGTGAATACCACCACCATCACCCCGTTTTGATGAATCCATATCCGACCTGCCGATCTTCTCCATAATCGTTGCGCTGGTCCGATTTCACCATCATGGGGCCTTGAAACATCTCGGGGAGATCAGCAAAGTCGGCCTTAGGCTTAACGATATTCGCCTTACGTTTTTCTTCGTCCCACTCAAATCTCACCTTCGCAATGTATATACATTCGTCCACACTGTCAATACACTGGACAAACCGGGGCATCTTGGATAATATCCGATTATAAAATCAGGAGAAATAGATCGGCGTATATCGGCGTGCATCGGCGGTTAATAATTTACCGCCGATGCACG
>JBMORF010000042.1:1280-105054 GCA_049322315.1 Thermodesulfobacteriota bacterium
TGGTTTATTCTTCCCCCCCCCCCCCACGCCGATGAACGCCGGTCTTTTGAAATTGATAATAGAGGAACCTGATGAAACGCACCTTATTACTCAACCCTCCTTCTTTCCAAGACTTTGACGGCGGCGCCGGTTCCCGCTACCAGGCCACCCGGGAGGTGACCTCTTTCTGGTATCCCACCTGGCTCTGCTACCCCGCGGGGCTCATCCCCGAAAGCCGGGTGGTGGATGCGCCCCCGGAGAATCTGACGGTCTCCCAGGTGGCGGCCCTGGCTAAAGATTTTGATTTGGCGGTGCTCTTTACCACCAGCCCTTCCTTTCAGCACGATCTGGCCACCATTACCCGCCTGAAGGAAGAAAACCCCAAGCTGCTGGCGGGCCTGGTGGGTCCCCAGGTGAGCGTCCTGCCCCAGGAATCCCTGGTTGCCGGTCCCCAGGTGGACTTTGTGGCTCGCAAGGAGTTCGACTATACCCTCCAGGAGGTGGCCCAGGGCAAGCCTTGGGCGGAAATCCAGGGGATCAGCTACCGGCAAAACGGCCGGATCCAGCATAACGACGACCGCCCCTGGATTGAGGACCTGGACGCGCTCCCCCTGGTCACCGAGATCTACCACCGGGACCTGGTGATGGAGCATTACAATATTCCCTACCTCCGCTACCCCTACGTTTCTTTTTATACGGGCCGGGGCTGCCCGGGCCACTGCGTTTATTGCCTGTGGCCCCAGACCTTCACCGGCCGGCGTTTCCGGGTGCGGAGCGTCGCCAGCGTGGTGGCCGAGGTGCGCCGCAGCCTGGAACTCTTCCCCCAGGCCGCGGAAATCTTTTTTGATGATGACACCTTCACCGCCGCGGGGGAGCGGGCCCGGAACTTGAGCCAAGAATTCCGGTCCCTGAAATTCACCTGGTCCGCCACCGCCCGGGTCAATACCTCCTATGAGACCTTAAAGGCCATGAAGGAAGGGGGCCTGCGCTTGCTGGTGGTGGGTTTCGAGACCGGCGACCCCCAGGTCCTGCAAAATATCCGCAAAGGGGCCACCCTGGATTTAGGCCGCCGCCTGGTCGAGTGGTGCCGGGAACTGGGCATCCAGGTCCACGGCACTTTCATGGTGGGTCTCCCCGGGGAGACCAAGCAAAGCATCGAGGCGTCCATGCGCTTCGCCTGCGAGCTGGACCCGGATACCATCCAGGTCTCTTTAGCCACCCCTTATCCGGGCACCGAGTTTTACGACTATTGCCGGGAGCGGGGCTATCTGCAGGACGACCAATTGGTGAACGGCCAGACCGGCTATCAGCAGTGCGTGGTGGATTATCCGGGTTTGGCCGCGGCCGAGATCTTCGAGGCCGTGCCCCGGTTTTACCGCCGTTTTTATTTCCGGCCCCGGTACATGGCCCGCACCGCGAAATTGATGCTTAAAGACCCGGAGGAAAGGCGGCGGCTGCTCAAAGAGGGCCGGGAATTTCTGCACTTCATGTTTAAGCGGCGCCAGACGCCTGAAGGTGAAAAGGGGACCTGCCGCAGTTGTCCATGACCCTGAAAGAGCTGATTAATCTGGTCCTCCAAGGGGGGCCCGGGTTCTGCCAAATTGCCGTCACTAATGCCTGTAATGCCCGCTGCCGTTTTTGCAGTTTCCCCCAGGTAGCCTCCGGGGACCGGGTGGGGGCCGACCCGGAGAGGTTGTTTAAGGGGTTGCCCGCCCTGAAAAAAGCCGGCGTCCAATACCTGTCGATTACCGGAGGCGAACCCCTGCTTTACCCGTACCTGTTGCCGGCCATGGCCCTGGCCCGGCAATTGGGGATAGAATTGATCCTGTGCACCAACGGGGCCCTGCTTACCCCCAGCCTGATCCGCAAGCTTAAGGCCCTGGAATTGCATACCTTCATCATTTCCCTGGATGCCGCCTCCGCCCAGGACCATGATGAGCACCGGGGACTGCCGGGCCTCACCGCTCATATCCGGGAGATGGTTCCCCTCCTGCGGCAAGCCGGCCTGGACCCGGTGGCCTCGGTGACCTTAAGCCGCATGCTGGGCGACCTCCGGGTAATGATGGACTTTTTGAAGGACCTGGGTTTTCGCCGGGTTACTTTTTCCTACCCCTTAAACCGGCTCAACTCCTCTTATCTGGGGTTTGCCGACCATTATTCCGTGGATTTCACTCCCCGGGAATTGGACCAGTGGTTCACCCAGATCAAAGAGTTAAAAAAAGACTCGCCCCTGAATATCCTGAATCCCAGGCTGGGGCTGGACGAACTGCAACGCCAACTCCGGGGCCGGCCCACACGGTTCCCCTGCCTGGCGGGCTATAAGTATTTTTTTGTGGATTGGCACCTCCAGGTTTCCCGGTGTCATTACCTGGGAGAGACCCTGGGGCCGTTGGAAGAAATTCATCAGCTGACCCCGGTGCGGGACAACTGCACCGCCTGCGTCATCGACTGCTACCGGGACCCCAGCGTCTTCCAATACGTGGCCGTATCCCTGGGGGACACCCTTACGGCCTGGCAACAGGGGAAATGGCTCAAAGGCTGGCGCACCCTGCTCCACCCTAATAACTTCCTCTCCCTGACCGCGCTCCTGGAGGGCCGCCATTGGGTGCGGGGGTGAGGCAGTAGCCAGTGGCCAGTGGCCAGTTGCCAGTGGTCAGTGGCCAGGGATCAGGAATCAGGGGCCAGGGGTTAGGGGCAATACGGTTCATTTAAGCGGTTAGGAATCGGTGGGCATGCCCACCCTACGTTATGTCATTCCGAACGGAGCGCCGCGGAGTGAGGAATCTCGTTTTTTCTGCGGGGGTTGGGATTCTTCGCGGCGCTCAGAATGAACAACGAACCTCATGTTAGAGCTTATCCCCAGCTCCCCTCCACCAACTCCGCACCCTGGTTTGGGAAAGACCGTCATCTTCACCGCGGATGATTTCGGGTTATCTCCGGCCTTGAACGCCGCGGTAGTTCTGGCGCACCGTCAAGGGCTGCTGCGCTGCGCCAGCTTGATGGCCGCCGGCCCCGCAGTGGAGCAGGCCGTGGCCCTGGCCCGGGATTTGCCGGAATTGTGCTTGGGGGTGCACCTTACCCTAATCCAAGGCCGGTCCGTTCTCCCCCTGGCGGAGATTCCGCATTTGGTGGACTCCCAGGGCCGGTTTTTAAATAACCCGGTGCAGGTGGGTTGGCGCTATTACTGGCAAGCTGGGCTGTTGCCGGAAATCAGGCGGGAGTTGGCGGCCCAGATCGAGGCGGCCCTGGCTCAAGGCTTAAAAATCTGGTTTTTGAACAGCCACGTCAACTTGCACCTCCACCCCCGCCTCTTCCCGGTGGTGGCGGACCTGGCCCGGGAATACGGCATTCCCGCGGTGCGCCTGTGCCGGGAGGATTGGCGCACCGCCATCTCCCTTGACTCCCACGGTTTCTTCCCCAAGCTGGCCCAGGGCCTGATCTTCACCCGGCTCAGCCGCCGGGCCCGGCGGCTGGCCCAAACCGCGGGCCTGCTCTCTAACGACCACCTCTTCGGCCTGTTAAATGACGGGCGAATGACTGAGGACTACCTGCTAAGACTGGTCCCCCACCTCCAACCCGGCATCACGGAAATCTATCTCCACCCCGCCCTGTGCAGGGACCAGGAATTACAGCGCTGGGCCCCCCAATACCAGCGCCAGGAGGAACTGGCCGCGCTCCTCAGCCCCAGGCTGCAAGAGGCGCTGGTTGCCGCAGACGTAAAGGTTAGTGATTTTCGGGAAATGTCTTTGGGGAGGGCAAAGACCGGTTAGCTTTATCCTGATCAGCAAATTAGTCTATCCGATTTCTTTGTTAAGGAAGGAGCAAACCCATGAGACCTGGGATGCGGTTGTGGAAACTGGCGGTGGTGGCGCTGGGCCTGGCGGCGTTATGCGGCTCAGCTTGGGGTGACGATGGCTTCTATGTGATCCCGGTAAAAAATCGCAATATCATTACGACTGGCACTAATACCGCGATTGGCAAAGGCGCTTTTAATGCCACCAGTACCGGCAGTGAAAACACCGCCAGCGGCTGGGAGGCGCTCCACACCAACACCAGCGGTTATAGCAACACCGCCTGCGGCGCACGTGCACTCTACTCCAACACCACCGGCAACTACAACACCGCCAGCGGCGCATTTGCACTCATCGCCAACACCACCGGTGATAGCAACACCGCCAGCGGCTGGAATGCACTCCTCTCCAATACCACCGGCACCTACAACACCGCCAGCGGAATGGCAGCGCTCGAATCCAACACCACTGGTTATTACAACACCGCCAGCGGGTATTGTGCCCTTTCCCGCAACGAAACCGGTGATGCCAACACCGCCAGCGGTGCGTTTGCGCTCACCTTTAACACCACCGGCAACCACAACACCGCCAGCGGGTCGAATGCGCTTTATGCCAACCATACCGGAAACATGAATACCGCTATGGGAAATGAAGCACTTTGTTCTAACCAAACCGGCAACTACAACACCGCGGTGGGATCATACGCGCTGCGCAACAGTCACGGCTACGGCAATACCGCGCTGGGCATAAATGCCGGCTACAACCTCAACCCGGGGGATGTATTCACGGGTAATCAAAACATCTATCTCGGTCAGGACGTCAGCCCGGGTTCCCTCACCGAATCTAACACCATCAGGATCGGCAACAGCTACCAGTCCCAAACCTTCATTGCCGGTATCGCCTCCGCCTATGTCAGCAGCGCGGTTCCCGTCTATGTAAAGACCGACGGCCAGCTGGGCACCGTTACCTCCTCCCGCCGCTACAAGGAGGACATTCGGGACATGGGCGATGCCAGCCGCGGCTTGATGCAACTGCGGCCGGTGACCTTCCATTACAAGCCTGAATATGCCAGCGGCAAGCGCACCCGGCAATACGGCCTGATAGCCGAAGAGGTGGCCGAGGTTTATCCGGAGCTGGTGCTGTCCGACCCCAAAACCGGCCAGCCGCAGACGGTGGCTTACCACCTGGTCAATGCCATGCTCCTGAACGAGGTGCAGAAGCAGCACCGTCTGGTGCGGGAGCAGGAGAAAAAGATCCAGGCCCTGGAAGAGCAAACTAAAGAATTATCAGGCTTAAAGGAGCAGGTGAGAGAATTATCAGCCCTTAAAGAGCAAGTCAGGGCGCTGTCGGCCCTGGTGGCCCAAAACCAGGAAGCGTCGCGCCGTCTCTCAAAACTCGCAGATTAGCCCTAAAGGCAGGGCAATATCACCACGGCAGGGCCAGCAACGGCTCTGCCGTTTTTTGTTTTCATACCAATTAGCAGTCAATGGACGTTTTTCTGTAGGGGCGAACCTTGTGTTCGCCCTGAACGTTACAGGGCGAACACAAGGTTCGCCCCTACATTAAATTCCTGTTCGAATGCAACTTGTTTTCAATCCGGAGGGGCCAGGCGCCTCTGGCCTCGTCCTTTCTCCCGGCTTAACACCAAGTTGCGGTCAAAGAAGTAATTTTCAGATGTCATTCTGAACGGAGCGGAGCGGAGTGAAGAATCTCGTCTTGGGCAGCACAGCTTATCCAGGCCATGCCGATGATTGCAACCAGTTCAGAAATTCCGGGCGCAAAAATACGAGATTCGCTACTCTCAGGATGACAATGTTACTTTATTGGCCGCAACTTGGTATAACACTATACTGGTTGCCAAAATTTTTTTACCCCCTCTTCAACCTAACCCTCCAACGGGGGAGCTGATTATTACCTACAAGTTTATATCTTGTGGATATTACAGGATTAATTCTTTCTCCCCTCGGGGGAGAGGGTAGGGTGAGGGGGGCGTAAGGTAAATGCCCACCCTGGTGGTAGGGGGAGGAGGGGGCAAAAGACGCCACCCCCACCCCGGCCCTCTCCCCTCGCAGGGGGAGGGGAAAAAGCCGTCAAGACTTTATCTGGACCATGATTAGATATCCATCCATCATGGGGAAGCTCTCCTGGTTCTGCAGGACAGCCCTGCCAAAAATTGGAGAGCAACAATATGGTATCCGGATGGATAGAGCAAGTTTATGAAATTTATGATATTATTGTTATTGTAAGACTATTGAGATAGAAAAGAGAAACGTTCTTAGGGTTAAACTTAAGAGAGAGGGTAGCGCAAAACCTTTTTATGATTGTGGTGGCCGTGGTGGCCGATAGTTATAGTATAATACAGCAGTGGACATCGCGGTAGAAGGATAGGCTCAGGTTCATCTCGGTGGTTTTTTTGCAGGGTCGCCTGGCCTGACTTTGGCGACCGCGGCTGCCTTAAACTCCGTAAAGAGTAAGTCATGACCACTAGGCGCTGCCGCCATCCTGCCCGCAGCTTCCCGGTCCGGGGTATTTTTCTCTGGCGGTTGCCGCCTATCAGTCTCCCTTTCCTCCTGTTGATGATGCTGATGGCCGATTTGCTCGTCGCTCCGGTGCCTAGCGCTTTGGCGGAGGTGATCATCACTGTTGATGCCGCCCAAATTCAGGGAGAGATAAATTCCCTGGTATTCGGCCAGAACGTCTTTGCCGTCGACAACACCATGTGGGACCATACCCAGGACACCCTGAAAGCGGAGGCGGATGATAGTCATGTCAATGTAAAAGCCAGTATCGAAACCCTGGCTCCCACCCTTCTCCGTTTCCCCGGAGGGATTGCCTCGGATCTCTACATCTGGGAGGACGGTCTCGGGTTCCCGACCAAGGAGGCGGTCAACGACTACTCCACGGTCATAGTCTTGGACGAGTCTCCCCCATCCTGGAGAGAAGGAAAAGGTCTCCTCATCGATCCCGGGACCGGTGAGATTGATTATGAGAACCTGAAGGGTCAATTGGGCGACCGGTTTGATTTCACCGGCATAGATACAGTAAACCACATGCTGACAGGGGTCTCAAACCTTAATATGGGGCATGCGGCCGGAGCCGGGGTCCGGCCGGGGGGACGTCCGGTGGCGACCACATCGGGGCAATTAAGTGAGGGGTATTGGACGAACACCTACGGTATTATCGAGCATCTGAAACTGGTCAAATCTTTGGGCGCCCAAGCCCTGCTCACCGTTAACTACAGCACCGGCCTGGATAGCACCGGCTCGATTTCCACTGAGGTTTCCCTGGAACAAAGAATAATGCGGGCCCAGGCCCTGGTAGCCTATTGCAACGGCGCCACAAACGATAGCCCCTTAGGTGTTGATGGCGAAGGTCGTGACTGGGGCACCGTTGGCTACTGGGCCGGCAAGCGGGGGGTGGATGCCCAGGGGTATCTCAAGTCCCCTTTTAGGGTGAAATACTGGGAGGTGGGCAACGAACTCTGCTTCCAATCCGAGGCCGGATTTACCACAGCTAAAGATTATGCCGATAAATTCAAGATATTTGCCCAAAAGATGAAAGAAGTCGATCCCACCATCAGCGTCGGCGCAGTTGGCCTTAATCTTCCCACCTGGCATGGAGAAGCTCCGGATGACACTGATCCCTGGAATGAAACCGTAATCAAAGGAGCCAAAGATGACCTGGATTTTCTGGTGATCCACTCCTACTACCCGGCGGTCTACTCCCCCATGGATTATAACAGCGATGCCTGGTTTAAACTGGTCATGGCCGGGGCCACCCAGGCTTGGAAGGACCTGGTGGAAATTAGAGGCATAATTGACGCCAACTCTCCGGCAAGACGAATCGGCTTGGCCGTGACCGAATACGGCTTCTATATACCCGGCGGGGAAGCACAGAACCATTCCAGCCTGGCCGCGGCCTTATATCAGGCCGATCTGCTCATGTTCCTCATCAAAGGCGCCACCCAATTGCGGCTCTACGGAGCTGCGGCCTGGGACCTGCACAGCGGGAATAAGACCGCGGCCATAAGTTACCAATGGCCCTCTGTCTATACGAATAGCGGATCGCGCACTATCCGGCCCCAATACCATGCCCTGAAAATGCTCAGACAGCACTTGGCCTCGCGAAAACTGGTGAAAACCGAGGTGTTAGCCGCTCCCACTTTTTCCATCGATGAGAGGGTGGGCAATATGCGGACAAACCCCGCGGTGCCGTGCCTGGAGGCCCTGGGCGCCCTCACCAAGAACGGGAAGCTCCTAACCCTGGTGGTCATCAACCGGTCCCTGGACAGCTTCCCTAATGCCGCCATTACCGCCACCATCCAGCTTAACAATTTATCATATGCACCGAAGTGCTCCATGGTCACCAAACTTACCTCCGCGCACCCCGGCGACCATAATGAAGCAGGAGAAGTGGTGAAACCATCCTCGCCTGTAAGGTATGTCCCGGTCCCCCAGAGTTTTAATTTCCCGCCCCATTCCCTGACCATTATTGAATTCAGACCGGTTGCAGTTTCTACCTCAATGAATTTCTTATTAAATTTAGATAATTAATCATCTTGCAGCTTATCGCTAAAGCTGACCCCTGATAGATTACCGCTTAATTCTCCCTATCCTGACCCCACTAACATTTTTGTTGAAATCAAGCTCCTTGCGGCCAGCAAATTGCGCCATTCATCGGCTTGATGGCGCTTCGGGGTCTCCATGATGGCCGCTTCGGGGCTAAGCCAGGGGTGGGAGAGGAGTTGGCGAAATCCTTCCAGGCCGATGGTCCCCTGGCCCAGGTGGGTGTGGCGGTCCCGGCGGGAGCCCAGGGGGACCAGGGAGTCGTTGAGGTGGATGATTTTGAGGCTCTCCAGTCCCGGCCCCCGGGCGGTTGCCGCCAGGAGGCGGGCTACGCCTCCGGGGTGGCGCAGGTCATAGCCCGCGGCGAAGGCATGGGAGGTATCGAGACAAAAGCCCAGGGGCACCTCAGCCAGGCGCATGATCAACCCCAGTTGCTCCGGGTTCCACCCCAACTCCTGGCCCTGGCCCGCGGTATTCTCCAGGAGCACCAGGGGCGGCGGGGGTATCTGGTCCACCGCAGCCGCCAGGACCCGGGCCACCCGGGCCAAACTCTCCGGGGCTTGGGGGGCGTGGCCCGGGTGGCAGATGAGGTAATCGGCTTTCAGGTCCCGGGCCAGGGCCAGTTCCTGGGCCAGACGTTCCCCGGATTTTTGCTGGAGGGCCGGGTCCACGGAGGCCAGATTGGGCAGGTAGGTGAGGTGGACGGCCAAAGGCCCGAGGCCCCCTTGGCGCCGCGCGGCCACGAAGGCGTCTATCTCTTTTCCGGGGATGTCCCGCCACTTCCAGGCCCGGGGATTCTGGATAAAGATCTGTAAGGCCTGGCAGCCCAAGACTTGGGCCTTCTTGATGGCCCGCAACAAGGACCCGGCGATGGAGAGGTGAAAGCCGAGACGCATGGCAAGAACGTTTTGCGTTTTGGTTTTTCGTTATAAAAGTATTACGAAATTTTAATATTAAAAGTTATTCCCTGGGCCAAATATTCTTATAAAAAATGCGCAAAACGAAAAACGCAAAACGAAAAACGAGAGACCAAAATCCCTTATCCTCCCCTTCTTTTTCTGGTATATGACAGGATAATGAACTCCTTCCCCGCGATGCGGCCCCGGATCCTGGAAGCCTATGTGGCCCGGGAATTCCTCAAACTCAGCGGTCTCAGCCTGGCTACCTTTATCTCCGTCTTTCTGGTGGTGGATTTTTTTGAGAAGATCGACCGCCTGGTGCGGGCCCAACTGGGGATAGGCGATCTCCTGGAGTATTTTCTCCTCAAAGTGCCCTTCGCGGTAACGGAAGTGCTGCCTCCAGCCCTGCTGCTGGGCATCATGCTGACCTTCGGGTTGATGTCCCGGAGCCATGAAACCATGGCCATCCGCACCTCGGGGTTGGATATTTTGCGCTTAACCAGGCCGGTATTAATCATCGCCTTATTGGCGGGGGTGCTGCTCCTGTCCTTGAAGCTCTACCTGGTGCCCTGGAGCCAGGGGAGGCTCTATTATTTTTGGGAGACCGAGGTGCAAAAGAAGCCTCCCCCCAGTCTCCTGAGTATGCAGCATTTCTGGTACAAAGGGGACCAGGCAATCTATAATATCCTTTTATTCCGCAAAGATGTGCAAACCCTGGAAGGGGTCAAGATCTATCTATTTGACAAACAATTCAATCTGATCCAGATCATGGCCGCGGCCCGGGCCCAATGGCAGGGCGACCACTGGCGTTTCTATAATGGTGTCATTCAGACGTTCGATTCCCAGGGAGAGCAATTCGGAGAAAGTTTTAAGGAACGGGACGTTATGCTCACCGAACGGCCCCAAGACTTCGCCGGGCTGGAGAAAAAGGTGACCGAGATGGATCTGCCGGAACTTTACCGTTTTGTTAAGCGCCTGGAGCGGGACGGCTACAAATCCACTTCCTACCGGATGGATCTCTACCGGCGCCTCTCCGTGTTCTTTACTCCCCTAATCCTGGTGGTCCTGGGACTGGCCCTGACTTTACGGGGGGAGAGCATCAACCTGCCGGCCACGGTCACCGTGGGCCTGGGATTGATGTTCGGATATTGGCTTTTTTTCGGGTTCTGCACGTCCTTCGGCGAAGCCGGAGGCTGGCCTCTTCTGTGGGCCGTCGCCTTACCCCACTTGAGTTTCGGGGCTCTGGCCTTAGGTTTGCTGCGGCAGGTGGCCCGTTAGCGCCACCCGGAGAATTTTTTCTTCCTCATGGGGAAATCGGTTCCATTTGGCTAATTCTTGGTAATCCCAAGATAATCCAGTCGGCATTTCTAGCTGTTCCCCTTCTGTCCAGGGATTTACCGGGTCTGAGGGAAACAATTTGTTAAAAATTTGTTGTCATGGCCGGGGAATCTATGCTATCAAGGTACCGCCAGCCCGCGGGATTCCGGCAGAACGGTGGACTGTTCCGGAAAGCCCGGTAGATTAAGAACAGAAAACGAAAGGGGGGATGGGCCAAAGGGATACCATTTGCTGATGCAGTCATGGTTGGGTGGAACGGGATAAGTAATTAACCGCAAAGCAGGAGAAATGGAGACCAAAGCATGACTAAAGCAGAATTGATCGCGCAAGTGGCGGGAGAGGCCCAACTAAGGAAGGTTGATGCGGAGAAGGCCATAAATTCTTTAATTCGGACTGTTTCCGATACCTTGAAGAAACAAGGACGTTTGGCCTTGGCCGGATTCGGCACCTTTGTGGTGTCCCAACGTAAGGCCCGGGAAGGACGGAATCCTCAGACCGGCAAACCCATTAAGATTCCAGCTACCCGGGTAGTAAAGTTCAAACCGGGAAAACAGCTGAAAGATTTAGTAAAATAACTGGCAGGGAACAATCCAGCCTGCTGCTTCTGGCGCAGCACCCCGGCAGAAAACGGTAATTGGGAGGGGGTGGCCGGATGGCGAAAGCTTTCAAGCCGGGTCACCCGCCTGACCATTGTCCAGGAAGGCCTGAATCTAGAAAGGAATTACATCCCAAGCCGCTGTGGGGGGGGCGAGGAAAAAGGTTTAGGGTTAGGATCTAAGTCGGCCATAGGTTCCCAGGTAGTGTCCGGGAGCCAAATAGTGCCGTTAAGAAGGTGAAGAGCGCGGTGGTCCGGGTCCCCGCGCTTTTTCACGGCCAAACCCTGCTTCAGGAGCAATCTCTCAGCACTGCCAGCACTTTCCTTAATCAGGGGTGGTCTTAAACCGTCGGTTGGAAGGAACTGCTCCAATCAGACCGAGGATAAGACTGCCCTCTTTTACCAATTCTCAGCCAAAAGGTGTTAAACATGAGGGCGAACCTTGGTTCGCCCTTCGATTTTGGGCGCCTCAAAAAATTCGGCCTTCGAGGAAATATTAGCCGCCTTGCCGGCGCCCTGGTTTTGGGGGCAGGGGTAGTTCTAGGCCGTCCCCTTAAACTCCCTGGAGGATTCCCGCTTAATTTGCCCCACCGATTTCCGGGTGGCGGCCTTCATCCCTCCCGGGAACCCGGTTGGCAAAGATCGATCACCTCCCCCAAGGCGGCCAGGAGGGCGGGATGCTCATCAGTCTGGACGGTGCGCAAATCCAAAAGCAAAGCCCCGTGTTCCAGACGGGCGATGACGGGAGGATGGGTCTGGCGCAGGCGCGCCTCCAATTCATGGGGGGCCAGGGGAGGTATTTCCAGGGCCAGGGCCCGGCTGGGCAGGATGGCTCCGGGGAGGGAACCGCCGCCCACCCGGCCTTCGCTGGGGCGGATCTCCACTTTGATGTTGGCTCCCCAACGCCGTTTTAGGGTGCGGGCCAGGTTGCGGGCCTGGCGCTCCACCTCCGCCAGGGGCCGGGTAATCATCTCCAGGGTGGGAATGGCGGCCATGGCCAGGGGTTCTTCCAGGTAGAGGCGGAGGGTGGCTTCCATCCCGGCCAGGGTCAGTTTATCCGGACGCAGGGCCCGGGTCAGGGGATTCTGGCGCAAGCGGGCCACCGCCTCCCGGGAGCCCAGGGCAAATCCGGCCTGGGGACCCCCCAGGAGTTTATCGCCGCTGAAGGTCACCAGATCCGCCCCCGCGGCCAGGGTCTCCTGGACGGTGGGTTCTCTCTCCAACCCGTAGCGGCTCAAGTCCACCAGACAGCCGCTGCCCAGGTCCTCCAGGGTCAGGAGGTGGTAGCGCCGGGCCAGGGCCACCATCTCCGGAAGAGACACCTCGGCGGTAAAACCCATGATGCGGAAATTGCTGGGGTGAACCTTGAGCAGGGCCGCGGTCTCGGAGGTGATGGCGTTTTCATAATCCTTCAGGTGGGTCTTGTTGGTGGTGCCCACTTCCCGCATGACGGCGCCGCTGGCGGCCATGATCTCCGGCATGCGGAAGGAGCCGCCGATTTCGATTAATTGGCCCCGGGAGATGATCACCTCCCGGCCCTGGGCCAGAGTATTCAGGGCCAACAGCACTGCCCCGGCATTGTTATTCACCACCAGGGCGGCCTCGCAGCCGGTGAGTTCCTTGAGCAGGCCCTCCAGGTGATCGTGGCGGGAGCCCCGTTCTCCTTTGACCAGATCGTACTCCAGGGTGGAGTAATGGGCCGCCACTTCCAAAATTTGTTCCAGGGCCTCCACGGCCAAAAGAGAGCGTCCCAGGTTGGTGTGGATAATCACCCCGGTGGCGTTGACCACCTGCCGGATGGCGGACTGGCCGGCCTTATCCAGGGCCTGCTGGAGTTCCTGGAAAAAAGCGGCCTCGTCCAACCGGGGGGGAAGGTCCCCGGGGGGGCATGAGCGCCAGGACTGCCGCTGCTCCTCCAGAACCCGGCGCACCGCGGCCGCGGCCCAGGGCCGGGGCAGGCGGTCCACCCAAGGTTCTAGGCGGGGATGGCGCAACAATTCATCAACTGCCGGGAGTTGGCGGAAGAGGCGGGAGAGGGCGGGGTCCATGGCGGTCTCCTTTCTTCAAGAAAATATGCCAGTAAGCTCTGGTTCTGTCAAACGAAAGGAAAGGGGTCGAGGCAGGAGATTTTTTTGAAAAAACATTGACAATCGTTTTCAGCTCCAATACACTTATAAAGTTAAAATTTGGGCATTTGCGCGTTGAACAAATGGCGTGCCGAGGCTGGCGTAGCTCAATGGTAGAGCGGCTGATTTGTAATCAGCAGGTTGCGGGTTCGAGTCCCATCGCCAGCTCCAGCGGGGATATATGTTTTCAGTCTGGAGAGGTTCCCGAGTGGCCAAAGGGGACGGGCTGTAAACCCGTTGGCGCAGCCTTCGGAGGTTCGAATCCTCCCCTCTCCACCATATTTTGAAGGAAAGATGCGGGAAACAGCGGGAATAGCTCAATGGCCAGAGCATCAGCCTTCCAAGCTGAGGGTTGCGGGTTCGAGTCCCGTTTCCCGCTCCAATACCGGGCCCACGTAGCTCAGTAGGTAGAGCACTTCCTTGGTAAGGAAGAGGTTCACCGGTTCGATCCCGGTCGTGGGCTCCACCTATTTAAGGTGATAAAGGTGAACCCCGGGCGGCCGCCTGGGAGCGCCAAATTGATTAAAATCCGAAGGGAACCTCTTTAAGAGGCGATTGCCGCAAAGGTAGTTTTAGCCAGCCCCGGGGCGGGCGCCGAGTTTAAGTTAACACTGAGGCGGAGAAAGAGAGATGGCCAAGAAGAAATTTGAGCGTAAGAAGCCGCATGTGAACGTAGGGACGATTGGGCATATCGACCACGGGAAAACGACCCTGACTGCGGCCATTACCAAGCATTTAGCCAAGAGGGGTCTGGCGCAGTTCGTGCCCTTCGACCAGATCGACAAGGCCCCGGAGGAAAAAGAGCGGGGCATCACCATCGCCTTGGCCCACGTGGAATACGAGACGGATAACCGGCATTACGCCCACGTAGACTGTCCGGGACACGCGGACTATATCAAGAACATGATCACCGGAGCGGCCCAGATGGACGGGGCCATCCTGGTGGTGGGCGCGGACGACGGGCCCATGCCCCAGACCCGGGAGCACATCCTCTTGGCCCGGCAGGTGGGGGTGCCCTTCATCGTGGTCTTTTTGAACAAAGTGGACCTGGTGGACGACCCGGACCTGATCGAACTGGTGGAACTGGAACTCCGGGAGCTGTTATCCAAATATGACTTTCCCGGGGACGACATTCCCATCATCAAGGGTTCGGCCTTAAAGGCCCTGGAGCAGGATGATTTCAACACCGAGGAAGTGAAACCCATCTTCGAGCTGATGGACGCGTTGGACAACTACATTCCGGAGCCGGTGCGGGCCATTGACAAGCCGTTTTTGATGCCCATCGAGGACGTCTTCACCATCTCCGGTCGGGGCACGGTGGTCACGGGCCGGATGGAGCGGGGCCTGGTGAAGGTGGGGGACGAAGTGGAGATCGTCGGCTTTGCGCCCACGCAGAAAACCGTGTGCACCGGAGTGGAGATGTTCCGCAAAACCCTGGACCAGGGGCAGGCCGGGGATAACGTGGGTCTGCTCTTGCGGGGCATCAAGAAGGACGAAGTGGAAAGGGGGCAGGTGGTGGCCCAGCCCGGGTCGATAACGCCCCACACCAAGTTCAAGGCCGAGGTCTACATCCTCACCAAAGAGGAAGGGGGGCGGCACACGCCGTTTTTCTCGGGATACCGGCCCCAGTTTTATCTGCGCACCACGGACGTCACCGGGGTGGTGACGCTGCCTGAGGGGGTGGAGATGGTGATGCCCGGGGACAACGTCTCCATGGTGGTGCACCTGATTACGCCCGTAGCTTTGGAAAAGGAACTGCGCTTCGCCATCCGGGAAGGGGGCCGCACCGTCGGCGCCGGCGTGGTGAGCGAAATCTTGGAATAGCTTATGAGAGACATCATTACTTTATCCTGTACCGAATGTAAGCGCCGGAATTACACGACCACCAAGAATAAGCGGCGGACACCCGACCGGCTGAACTTCAAGAAATATTGTGCGTTTTGCCGGACCCATACCCTGCATCGGGAGACCAAGTAAGGGGAAAGAACAGGCCAGTAGCTCGAACGGTTAGAGCGCCGGTCTCCAAAACCGGATGTTGGGGGTTCGAATCCCTCCTGGCCTGCCAATTATGGAGTAAAGATGGTTGACCAGCGTGGGTCTTTGCGGGTAAGTCGCTGTTGCCCGTATCGCTACTCTCCCCCCCCTTGAAATCACCACCGGTGAACATTAAGGTAAAAATGAAGGAATATAAGCAGGTTGTCTCGGGTAGGCCCACCTGGCCGGAAAAAGAGATGGGAGATTGCGCCGGGGCCGGGTGCCAGGGAGTGAGACCCGCATCATGAAAAAGAGCAAAACCACGAAGGGGAAAGCTGGCTCCAAAGAAAGCGCCACCGGCAAGGGCCAGGTGATCAAACTGAAGGGGGCCAAGCACAAACCCCCCTGGACCAGCAAGTTGCCTCCGGTCCGCCAGTACTGGAACCAAAGTGTGCAGTTTGTCAAGGAGGCCTGGCAGGAACTGAAGAAGGTAAGTTGGCCGAATCGCAAGGAAACCTTGGGCGGCACCGGGGTGGTCCTGATTCTGGTGATCCTGATTTCCATTTTTTTGGGGCTGGTGGACTTCGGCCTCTCCCGGCTGGTAAAAACCATCATTCACTGAGGCAAGGGTTAATAAGTGCAGCAGAAGTGGTACATCATCCACACCTATTCCGGTTTCGAACAGAAGGTGAAGGAGGCCATCAAGGAGCGGGCCAAGTCCCGGGGCCTGGAGCACCTGATCTCCGAGGTGCTGGTGCCCACAGAAACCGTGGAGGAGATGGTCAAAGGGGAACGCAAGCTCTCCCACCGCAAGTTTTATCCCGGGTATGTGCTGGTGCGCATGGAACTCACCGACGACTCCTGGCATTTAGTGAAGGATACCCCCAAGGTCACCGGGTTTGTGGGCAGCAAGGACGAGCCGGTGGCCATTCCCGAAGAAGAAGCCGCCAAGATCATTGCCCAGATGCAGGAAGGGGTGCTCCGGCCCAAGCCCAAGATCAGGTTTGAGACCGGGGATAAGGTGCAGGTCACGGATGGGCCTTTTGCCAATTTCACCGGGGTGGTGGACGAGGTGCGGCCGGACCGGGGCCGGGTGCGGGTGATGATCAGCGTCTTCGGCCGGCCCACGCCGGTGGAGTTGGAGTTTACGCAGATTGAAAAGATTTAAGCTATTAGCTGTTCGCTTATAGCTTATAGCTGATAGCTGATAGCTTATAGCTGATAGCGAAAAGCGAATAGCTAATAGCTCAGGAGCTAATAAATGGCAAAGAAGGTAATCGCCCAAATCAAACTCCAAATCCCCGCGGGGCAGGCCAATCCGTCGCCACCCATCGGCCCGGCCTTGGGCCAGCACGGGGTGAACATCATGGAATTCTGCAAAAGCTATAACGCCAAGACCTCGGGGCAGGAAGGGACCATCATTCCGGTGTTGATCACGGTGTATGCCGACCGTTCCTTCACTTTTGTCACCAAGACGCCGCCGGCGTCGGTGTTGGTCAAGCAGGCGGCCCAGTTGGCCAAGGGCGCCAAGGAACCCGGCCGGGAAAAGGCGGGGTCCATCACCAAGGCCCAACTGGCGGAGATCGCCAAACAGAAGATGCCGGATTTGAACACCGTGGACGTGGACATGGCCATGAACAGCATCGCCGGCACCGCCCGGTCCATGGGCATCGAGATAGTGGAATAGTAGCCAGTAGCCAGTGATCAGTAATCAGTAATAAGTAATAAGTAATAAGTAATAAGTAATGAGTGGAAAAAGATTTTATTAAATCTCTTCACCGAAAACCGAAAACCGAAAACTGGCAACTGACTACTGGCTACTGGCAACTCAATAACAAGGGAGACACCGATGGCCAAACATGGCAAGCGATATCGGGAGGTGGCCGCCAAGGTAACCCCAGGCCACCGCTACCCCTACCCCGAGGCGGTGGGCCTGGCTGTAGAAACGGCCAGCACCAAGTTTGACGAGACCGTGGAAACCGCAGTGGCCTTAGGCGTCAACCCCCGGCACGCGGACCAGATGGTTCGGGGTGCGGTGGTCCTGCCCCACGGGTTGGGCAAAACCGTCAGGGTCCTGGTCTTCGCCAAAGGGGAAAAGGAAAAGGAAGCTCTGGATGCCGGCGCCGATTACGCCGGGGCCGAGGATTTGATCGCCAAAATTCAGGGCGGCTGGTTGGACTTCGATAAGGCCGTGGCCACTCCGGACATCATGGGCCAGGTAGGAAAGATCGGTAAAATCTTGGGTCCCCGGGGGCTGATGCCCAATGTCAAGGTGGGGACCGTGACCTTTGACGTGGCCAAGGCGGTGAACGAACTCAAAGGCGGCAAAGTGGATTTCCGGGTGGACCGGGCCGGGGTGGTGCATGCGCCGGTGGGCAAGGTCTCTTTCGGGGCCGAAAAGCTCCTGCAGAACCTGGCGGCCTTGATGGACACCCTGTTGCGCCTGAAGCCCGCCACCAGCAAAGGGACTTATCTGAAGGGCATCCATCTGTCCACCACCATGGGGCCGGGCATCCCGGTGGATCCCGGGGATGTCAAGAACCTGGTACGTCTGCTTTAGAGGAGGACGGGGTGCGCAAGTTAATGAAAGCCGAAATCGTCCAGGATCTCCAGGAGAGAATCGGACGCTCGCAATTTAATATTCTGGCGGATTTCACCGGACTGCCAGTGGAAGAGATGACCCGCCTACGGCGGCAGATCCGGGAGGCTGACGGCGAACTGCGGGTGGTGAAGAACACCCTCTTGGAGCGGGCCGCCGCCGGGGATTCCCCCCTGGCCCCGTTAAGCTCCCATTTTGTGGGGCCCAACGCGGTGACCTTCGGTTATGGGGACCCGGTGTCCCTGGCCAAAGTCCTCATCAAATTCGCCCAGGAAAAGCCCAAATTTAAACTCAAGGCCGGGGTCCTGTCCGGGCAGGTGTTGACGGCCCAGGAGTTGGACGCTCTCTCCAAGCTCCCGGACCGGGAGGTCTTGTTGGCCCAGTTCCTGGGAGTGCTCCAGGGAGTGCCCACGGCTCTGGTGACCGTGTTGGCCGGCGTAATCCGGAATCTGCTGAACGTCCTGGTGGCCCTCAAGGATAAAAAGGCCGAAGCCGAGCCGGCTGAGGCCGCGCCTGCGCCCGAGGCCGAGCCGGAAACGGCCGCGGCGGCTGGAACCGAAGCGGAAGCGGCCGCGCTTGCGGCGGAGGCTGCTCCAGAAGAGTCTGCGCCGGTAGCGGAGACTGAGCCGGAAGCGGCCGCGCCTGCGGCGGAGCCCGGACCGGAAAAAGAACCGGCAGGGGACTAATTCCGGGCTGCAAGTGGGCATGGGGCCAAAGAAAAGTGAAAACCGCGCAACCTTAAGGGTTGCGGTTAAAGAATGCCATCAAGAATCTAGATGCGTATGAGGATAAGGAGGATTAAAGATGTCTATCTCCCGTGCTGAGGTAGTTGATTACCTGGCGAACATGACGGTATTGGAGCTCTCCCAGCTCATTAAGGAGTTGGAAGACAAGTTCGGGGTATCCGCGGCCGCGCCCATGGCGGTGGCGGCGGTGGCTGCGCCTGCCGCGGCGGCCGCGCCGGCGGAAGAAGAAAAGACCGAATTCGACGTGGTCCTGACCGCCTGCGGTCCCAACAAGATCCAGGTGATTAAGGAAGTGCGGGCCGTCACCAACCTGGGCCTGAAAGAGGCCAAGGAGGCGGTGGAGAACGCCCCCACAGTGCTGAAGGAAGCGATTTCCAAGGCGGAAGCCGAGGAAGTCAAGAAGAAGTTGGAAGCCCAGGGGGCCACCATCGAAGTGAAGTAGTCCCTTGAGTTTCGGCCATTTTTTCAAGGAGTACGCATGGCCAAAGCATTATCGCCTTTAAGGGTGTATCGCAAAGGTTTCGGCAAGATCGAGCGGATTGTAGAGATCTCCAATCTCATTGAGATGCAGAAGGAGTCCTACCACCGCTTCTTGCAAAAAGACCTGTTCCCTGCCGAGCGCCAGGAGTTTGGGCTCCAGGGGGTGTTTAGAAGCGTCTTTCCCATCCGGGACTTCAGCGGCGCTTGTTCCCTGGAGTTCGTGGATTATAGTCTGGGAGATCCCAAGTACGACGTGGACGAGTGCCTGCAGCGGGGCATGACCTTTGAAGTGCCCATGAAGATCCGGGTGCGCCTGGTGGTCTATGAGGTGGGCCCCGATTCCAAGGCCCAGGCCATCCGGGACATCAAGGAGCAGGAAATCTACTTCGGCACCTTGCCCCTGATGACCGAGCACGGCACTTTTATCATCAACGGCACCGAAAGGGTGGTGGTGAGCCAGTTGCACCGCTCTCCGGGTCTGTTCATCGACCATGACCGGGCCAAGATCCACTCCAGCGGCAAGATCATCTATTCCGCCCGACTCATTCCTTTGCGGGGGTCCTGGATCGACTTCGAGTTCGACCCCAAAGATATCCTTTACGTGCGCATCGACCGGCGGCGCAAGTTTCCGGCCACCATCCTGCTGAAAGCCCTGGGCTACACTACCGAACAACTCCTTAACTTCTTCTATAAAACGGAAAAAATCTATCTGGAGGCGGAAACGGTCCGCCGCAAGTTCATCCCCGAACTCCTGGTGGACAAAACCGCCACGGACGACATTCTGGACCCCCAGACCGGGGACGTGATCCATAAGAAAATGAAGCGGATCACCCCGGCGGTGATTCAAAAGCTGAAAAAGGCCAAGGTGGAGTACCTCTACGGCTCCCCCGGAGACCTGGCGGGCAAAGTGGTGGCCCATGACATCCTGGACCCGGAGACCGGGGACGCCCTGGTGCAGTGCAACGAAGTGCTCTCTCCGGAGAAGGTGGAGCTGCTCCAGGAACGGGGCGTGAAGGAACTGGACCTCCTGTACATCGACGGAGTCAACGTCAGCCCTTGCCTTCGCAATACCCTGGTGGCGGACAAGACCGCCAACATGGGGGAGGCCATCCTGGAGATTTACCGGCGGCTGCGCCCCAGCAACCGGCCTAACCCCGAGGTGGCGGGCAGTTTTTTCCAGAACCTCTTTTTTAACCCCGAATACTACGACCTCTCTCCGGTGGGCCGCCTGAAGCTCAATCTGAAGCTGAGAGAGCCGGGCCAGTCCCTCCCCTTGACCCAAACCACCCTGGTGCCTGAAGACATTCTCCTGGCGGTTCGGGAACTCATTACCCAGAAGGACCGGGAAGGACCGGTGGATGACATCGACCACCTGGGAAACCGCCGGGTCCGGGCCGTGGGCGAGCTCTTGGAGAACCAGTTCCGGGTGGGACTGGTGCGCATGGAGCGGGCCATCAAGGAACGCATGGCCATCCAGGATTTGGATACTTTGATGCCCCACGATTTGATCAACGCCAAGCCGGTGCAGGCGGTGATCAAGGAATTTTTCGGGACCTCGCAGTTGTCCCAGTTTATGGACCAGACCAACCCGCTTTCCGAGATCACCCACAAGCGGCGGCTGTCCGCCCTGGGGCCCGGAGGTCTGACCCGGGAGCGGGCCGGGTTTGAAGTCCGGGACGTGCATCCCACGCACTACGGCCGCATCTGTCCCATTGAAACCCCGGAAGGTCCCAACATCGGTCTCATCGTTTCTCTGAGCACCTTCGCCCGGGTCAACGAGTTCGGCTTCATCGAGACCCCTTACCGGGTGGTGGAAAACGGCCGGGTCACCCGGGAAGTCAGATACTTGAGCGCCCTGGAAGAAGGGGACAGCATTATCGCCCAGGCCAATGCCCTCATTGACCAGGAAGGACGGTTCCTGTCGGAGACGGTGGAGGCCAGGCAGGGAGGCGAAGTCCTCATCGTTGATCCCTCCCGGGTCAATTACATGGACGTCTCTCCCAACCAGTTGGTCTCGGTGGCCGCCTCCTTGATTCCCTTCCTGGAGCACGACGACGCCAACCGGGCCTTGATGGGCTCCAACATGCAGCGCCAGGCGGTGCCGCTCTTGACCAGCAGCGCCCCCATCGTGGGCACGGGCATGGAGGGGGTGGTGGCCCGGGATTCCGGGGTCACGGTGGTGGCCCGGCGCAGCGGCGTAGTGGAGGACGTGGACTCCAGCCGCATCGTCATCCGGGCGGCGGAGCCGGCCAAGGGGGGCAACGGCTCGCCGGTGGATATCTACAAACTGGTGAAGTTCCAGCGCACCAACCAGAATACCTGTTTCAACCAGCGGCCCATTGTCGATCAAGGGGACTTGGTGGAGAAAGGCCAGATTATCGCCGACGGCCCGGCCACGGCCACCGGGGAATTGGCCCTGGGCAAAAACGTGGTGGTGGCCTTCATGCCCTGGGGTGGCTACAACTTCGAAGATTCCATCCTGGTCAGCGAACGCCTGATGAAGGAAGACGTCTTCACCTCCATCCACATCGAAGAATTCGAAGTTATGGCCCGGGACACCAAACTGGGCAAAGAAGAAATCACCCGGGATATCCCCAACGTAGGGGAAGAAGCCCTGCGCAACCTGGATGACAGCGGCATTATCCGCATCGGCGCCGAAGTGCGGCCCGGCGACATCCTGGTGGGCAAAATCACCCCCAAAGGGGAGACCCAACTCACCCCTGAGGAGAAACTGCTCCGGGCCATCTTCGGGGAGAAAGCCGGGGACGTGAAAGACACTTCCCTCAGGGTGCCCCCGGGAATCGAAGGCGTGGTGATCGACGCCCGGGTCTTCTCCCGGAAAGGCGTGGAAAAAGACGACCGCAGCCGCTCCATCGAGGATGAGGCGGTGGCCAAACTCCAGAAGGACCAGGCCGACGAAATCGCCATCATCACCCAGAGCTATCGCCAGAAGATGGTGGAACTGGTGGCGGGTAAAAAGGTGGAAGAAACCCTGGACGACGAGCGGCAAGGGACCACCATCCTGGATAGGGGGGCCGAGGTGTCCCCGGATATGGTGGCGAAAAAACCCCTGGAGTTCTGGCGACACATCTCTTTCCAGGAAACCGGCTTGGAGGATCAGGTGGATACGCTCCTGGATCGTTACCAGGAACAATTGCACCTGGTGAACATGGTCTTCGAGGCCAAGTTGGGACGCCTCCGCAAGGTGGACGAACTGCCTCCGGGCGTGATTAAAAAAGTCAAGGCTTTCGTGGCCATGAAGCGCAAGCTGGCGGTGGGCGACAAGATGGCCGGCCGCCACGGCAATAAAGGCGTGGTCTCCCGGATCCTGCCGGAAGAGGACATGCCCTATTTTGCCGACGGCACCCCGGTGGACATCGTCCTCAACCCCCTGGGGGTTCCCTCCCGCATGAACGTGGGGCAGGTGATGGAGACCCATTTGGGTTGGGCCTCCCACATCCTGGCCAAACGGGTGGCGGAGATGATCGACCGGTTTTACAGCCTGGACGCCATCAAGGCCCGGATGAAGCGGATCTTTACCGAACCGGCCCTGGAAGCGGAGATCGACGCCCTCTCCTTTGAGGAACTGCGTCCTTTCTGGGAAAAGTATTTTAAGGACGGCATCCCCATGGCCTCACCGGTATTCGACGGGGCCACCGAACAGGAGGTACAGGCCTGCCTGGATGAAGCGGGGTTGCCTATGGGCGGCCAATCCCGCTTGTATGACGGCCGCAGCGGCGAGCCTTTCGACCGGGAGGTGACGGTGGGGGTGATGTACATGATGAAGCTCCACCACCTGGTGGCGGACAAGATCCACGCCCGGTCCATCGGCCCCTATTCGTTGGTGACCCAGCAGCCCCTAGGCGGCAAGGCCCAATTCGGCGGCCAGCGTCTGGGAGAAATGGAGGTCTGGGCCCTGGAAGCCTATGGCGCGGCCTACACCCTCCAGGAATTCCTCACCGTGAAATCAGATGACGTGGCTGGCCGCACCCGCATGTATGAGAAGGTCTTCAAAGGGGAATACGACCTGGAAGCGGGACTGCCGGAATCATTCAACGTCCTGGTGCGGGAACTGAAAAGCTTAGCCTTGAACGTGGAACTCCTGAAAAAGGACACCACAAAGGAATAAAGATTTATGGAAAAAATGCGGGAAGTGGCTTTGGAGGATTTGAACAGCCTGTTTGCCCGTCCTGAAGACCCGATCAGCATCGAGGCGGTGCGTCTGGCTCTGGCTTCCCCCGATATGATCCGCTCCTGGTCCTACGGGGAAGTGAAAAAGCCGGAGACCATCAACTATCGCACTTTCAAGCCGGAGCGCGACGGGTTGTTTTGCGCCAAGATCTTCGGCCCCGCCAAGGATTATGAGTGCAACTGCGGCAAGTACAAGCGCATGAAGCACCGGGGCATTACCTGTGAAAAATGCGGAGTGGAGGTCATCCAGAGCAAGGTGCGCCGGGAACGCATGGGCCACATTGAATTGGCCTGCCCGGTGGTCCACATCTGGTTTTTAAAAAGCCTCCCCAGTAAGATCGGCAATTTGTTGGACCTTACTCTAAAAGAGCTGGAAAAGATCCTCTATTTCGAGGCTTTTGTGGTGGTGGACGGCGGGGATACGCCCTTGGTCAAAGGGTCTCTCTTGTCCGAAGAAAAATACCGGCAATGCCGGGAGGAATACGGGGACCGCTTTGTGGCGGGGATGGGTGCGGAGGCGGTCCGGGGCATGCTCCGGGCCGTGGACCTGGAATCCCTGTCCGCGGAAGTGCGCCTGGAGATGGCCAAGACCAGCTCCGACGCCAAGCGGAAAAAATTGGGCAAACGCCTGAAGATCATCGACGCCTTTAGGGATTCCGGCCAGCGGCCGGAGTGGATGGTCATGGAGGTGATCCCGGTCCTGCCCCCGGATCTCAGACCCCTGGTGCATCTGGACGGCGGCCGCTTCGCCACCTCGGACCTGAACGATCTCTACCGCCGGGTGATCAACCGGAACAACCGCCTGAAAAGGCTGTTGGAACTGAACGCGCCCGACATTATCATCCGCAATGAAAAGCGCATGCTCCAGGAGGCGGTGGACGTCCTCTTTGAAAACGGCCGCCGGGGCCGCACCATTACCGGTCCCAACAAGCGGGCCTTAAAATCCCTGTCCGACATGCTCAAGGGCAAGCAGGGGCGCTTCCGCCAGAACCTGTTGGGCAAACGGGTGGACTACTCCGGGCGCTCGGTCATCGTCATCGGCCCGGAACTCCGGCTGCACCAGTGCGGCCTGCCCAAACAGATGGCCCTGGAGCTGTTCAAACCCTTTATCTTCCACCGCCTGGTGGCCCAGGGACATGCCACCACCATCAAAGTGGCCAAGCGCCTGGTGGACCGGGAGACCCCGGAGGTCTGGGACATCCTGGACGAAGTGGTGCGGGAACACCCGGTGATGCTCAACCGGGCCCCGACGCTGCACCGCTTAGGCATTCAGGCCTTTGAGCCCCTGCTCATTGAGGGCAAGGCCATTCAACTCCATCCCCTGGTCTGCACCGCGTTCAACGCTGATTTTGACGGCGACCAGATGGCGGTGCACGTGCCCTTGTCCATTGAAGCCCAGATCGAGGCCCGGGCCCTGATGATGGCCACCAACAACATTCTGTCGCCTGCCAACGGGGACCCTATCATCGTGCCCACCCAGGATATCGTCCTGGGACTTTATTACCTGACCCGGGAAAAGCCCCTGGTCAAAGGGGAACGGGTGGCCCGGGATGGAGAAAAGCCCATTCCTTATGCCTCCCCCGAAGAGGTGCGGGTGGCCTACGACCAGGGAGAGGCGCATCTCCAGGCCCGGATTCCGGTGCGCATCAGAGGCAAGATTTACCAGACCACGGTGGGCCGGGTGCTCCTCAGCGAGATTATCCCCGAGGGTATTGCCTTTGATCTGGTGAACGGCACCATGACTAAGAAGGAGATTCGCAAACTCATCGCCGCCTGCTACCGCAAATGCGGCATCAAGAGCACGGTGCTCCTGGCGGACCGCTTGAAGGACCTGGGCTACCGGTACGCTACCAAGGCCGGCATTTCCATCGGTATCACCGATATGATCGTGCCCCATCGGAAACCGGAGATCCTCAAAGAGTCCCAGACCGAAGTGAATCAGGTGGAGGAACAGTACCAGGAAGGTCTGATCACCGAAGGGGAAAAATACAACAAGGTGGTGGACATCTGGGCCAAGGCCACGGACGAAATCGCCGCGGAAATGATGGCGGAAATGGCCCGGGAAGTGATCTCCGTGGAAGACCCGGAAACCAAAGAGGTACACCAGGAAGAGATTTCCAGCTTTAACCCGGTCTTCATGATGGCCGATTCCGGCGCCCGGGGCAGCAAGGACCAGATGCGGCAGTTGGCTGGCATGCGGGGCCTGATGGCCAAACCCTCAGGCGAGATCATCGAGACTCCCATCACCGCCAACTTCCGGGAAGGCCTCACCGTGCTCCAGTACTTCAGCTCCACGCACGGCGCCCGGAAAGGCCTGGCGGATACCGCCTTAAAAACCGCCAACTCCGGTTACCTGACCCGGCGCCTGGTGGACGTGGCCCAGGACGCAGTGATCACCGAAGAAGACTGCGGCACCATCGACGGCATCTTCGTCACGCCCCTGGTGGAAGGCGGTGAGATCATCGAGCGGGTGGGGGACCGGGTCCTGGGCCGGGTGGCCCTGGAAGACATTATGGACCCCCATACCGGGGACGTGTTGGTGGAAGCCAACGAAGAGATCGATGAAGACGCGGCCGCCCGCATCGAAGACGCGGGGCTGGAGAAAGTGCAGATCCGCTCGGTCCTCACCTGCGAGGCCCGGTGGGGGGTGTGCGCCAAATGCTACGGCCGGGATTTGGGCCACGGCACCTCGGTGTCCATCGGCGAAGCCATCGGCATCCTGGCGGCCCAAAGCATCGGCGAGCCCGGCACCCAGTTGACCATGCGCACCTTCCACATCGGCGGCACCGCCTCCCGGCGGGTGGAACAGAGCTACCACGTGGCCCGGGGCAAAGGCCGGGTGCGTTTCGACAATATGAAGTCCGTAGTGGACCGTTACGGGGAACTGGTGAACTTAAGCCGCCTGGCGGAACTGGTCCTGTTGAGCGAAAAAGGGATCGAACGGGAACGCTATCCTTTGACCTACGGCGCCCACATCAAGGTGAAAGAGGGCCAAGAGGTGGAGCCGGGCCAGATCCTGGCGGAATGGGACCCCTTCACCAATGCCATACTCACGGAAGTGGGGGGCCGCATCAAGTTCGGGGACATCCTGGACAACATCACGGTCCAGGAACGGGTGGACCCGGTGACCCAAAAGGCCTCCCGCCTCATTGTCGAGTCCCGGGACCAGGAACTCAAACCCCGTATTTCCATCAAGGATGAGAGCGGCCAGACCGCCCGGATTCCGGGCACTCCGGCCTCCGCCCGCTACTTTATGCCCGTGGGCGCCATCCTTATGGTGGCGGAAGGGGATGAGGTCTCCCCCGGCGACGTCATCGCCAAGATTCCCCGGGAGACTACCAAGACCAAGGACATCACCGGCGGTCTGCCCCGGGTGGCGGAGCTTTTCGAGGTACGCAAGCCCAAAGAGACGGCCATCATCAGCGAAATCAGCGGCGTGGTCTCCTTTGGCCGCCACATCAAGGGCAAACGCAAAATCGTGGTCACCCCGGAAGTGGGCAAACCCAAGGAATATTTGATTCCCAAGGGCAAACACGTGGCCGTGCAGGAAGGGGATTTTGTCCGGGCCGGAGAAGCCTTGATGGACGGCTCGGCCAATCCCCACGATATCTTGAACATCAGCGGCCTCAAGGAACTGGCCCGCTACCTGGTGGACGAGGTCCAGGAGGTCTACCGACTCCAGGGCGTGAAGATCAACGACAAACACATCGAAGTCATCGTCCGGCAGATGCTGAGGCGCATCAAGGTGGTGGACCCCGGGGACACCGACTTCCTCATCGGCGAGCAGGTGGAAAAGTGGGTCTTCGAAGAGAAGAACGAAGAGATGGAGGCCCAGGGCCGGAAGCCGGCCACCGGTGAACCCATGCTCCTGGGGATCACCAAGGCCTCTTTGACCACGGAGAGCTGGATCTCGGCGGCTTCCTTCCAGGAGACCACCAAGGTGCTGGCCGACGCCGCGGTCCTGGGCAAGATCGATTACCTCCGGGGCCTTAAAGAAAATGTGATCATGGGGCGTCTGATCCCCGCGGGCACCGGCCTGGATCAATACCGGGACCTGGATATGCTGGTCGTCGGGGAAGAAGAAGAGGAACTGCCGCCGCCGGTGGAAGCGCTGCCGGAGGCGGTGGCGGAAACTACATCTCTTTCCGGGCAATAAATGATTGACAGATACGGTGAAAATTTTCTAAAATAATTATTTTTGAGTACCCCCGCATGCGGGGACGGTAGGAGAGGCTATGCCCACCATCAGTCAGTTGATTCGCAAAGGCCGGGAAAGGAGCCGTAAACGCACAGCTTCCCCGGCTTTACAGAGCTGCCCTCAGAAGCGGGGGGTATGTGTCCGGGTCTATACCACCACTCCCAAGAAACCCAACTCGGCCTTGCGGAAAGTGGCCCGGGTGCGTCTCACCAATGGTATCGAGGTGACCACCTACATCCCGGGGGTGGGGCATAACCTCCAGGAACACTCCGTGGTCCTCATCCGGGGCGGCCGGGTGAAGGATCTGCCCGGAGTGCGTTACCACGTAGTACGGGGCACCCTGGATGCCTCGGGAGTCCAGGACCGCCGCCGGGGCCGGTCTAAATACGGGGCTAAGAGACCTAAATAAAGACAGTTTTCCGTTTCCCGTTTTCCGTTTTCCGTAAGGAAAACGGGTCAGAACGGAAAACGGAAAACGAAAAACGGAAAACGGGTATTTAAGATGCCAAGAAAAGGCGGAGTGGTCAAAAGAGGCGTTTTGCCGGATCTGAAATATAACGATATGCTGGTGAGCCGGTTCATCAATGGTTTGATGAAGCAGGGGAAAAAATCCGTGGCCCAGCGCATCTTTTATCAGGCTTTGGACATCGTCGGCCAAAAAGCCCAGGAAGAGCCCCTGAAGGTCTTCCACCAGGCCATGGATAACGTCAAACCCCTGATCGAGGTGAAATCCCGGCGGGTGGGGGGCGCGACCTACCAGGTGCCCATCGAAGTGCGGGCCGACCGGCGCATCTCCCTGGCCATCCGCTGGCTCATCGCTTATTCCCAGGCCCGGAGCGAAAAGTCCATGGGGGCTAAATTAGCCGGGGAATTGTTGGACGCGGCCCAAAACCGCGGCGCGACTATCAAGAAAAGGGAAGATACGCATAAGATGGCGGAGGCCAACAGGGCTTTCGCGCATTATCGTTGGTAAATTGATTTGTCTCGTAAAACTCCCCTAACCCGGGTACGGAATATTGGGTTTATGGCCCACATCGACGCCGGCAAGACCACCACGACAGAGCGCATCCTTTACTATACCGGGGTGACTCACAAGATGGGAGAGGTCCATGAAGGCCAAGCCGTGATGGATTGGATGGCCCAGGAACAGGAACGGGGTATCACCATCACCTCCGCGGCCACCACCTGTTACTGGCGGGACCATCGCATCAATATCATCGACACCCCGGGGCACGTGGATTTCACCATCGAGGTGGAGCGCTCGCTACGAGTGTTGGACGGGGTGGTGGCGGTCTTCGACGCGGTGGCCGGAGTGGAGCCCCAATCCGAGACGGTGTGGCGCCAGGCCGACCGCTACGGCGTCCCCCGGCTGGCCTTCGTCAACAAGATGGACCGGGTGGGAGCCGATCTCTTCCGGTGCGAAAAGATGATGAAAGAGCGCCTGAAAGCCAATCCGGTGCTGGTGCAACTGCCTTTGGGGGAGGAAGAGCGCTTTCGGGGCATCATCGACCTGATGGCCATGCAGGCCCTGGTCTACGATGAGGCGGCTTTGGGGACCAACTTCGCAGTGGAGGAGATCCCCGCTGATTACCAGGAGTTGGCCCAGGAATACCGGAGTCGGCTGGTGGAGGCCCTGGGGGAGTTGGACGAAGGGATCATGGAGCTTTATTTGTCAGACGAGCCGGTGCCCACGGAGGATTTGCGCGCGGCCTTGCGGCGGGCCACCATCAGCCTGCAGGCGGTGCCGGTGCTTTGTGGTTCGGCCTTCAAGAATAAAGGTATCCAGCCGGTCTTGGACGCGGTCTTGGATTACCTGCCCGCGCCGGTGGATATTCCGGCCATCCGGGGGTTGGATGCCCAAGGGCAGGTGGTGGAGCGACCGGCCGCGGATGACGCCCCCTTGGCGGCCCTGGCCTTCAAGCTCCTGTCCGATCCTTTTATCGGCCACCTCACCTTTTTGCGGGTCTACTCCGGGGTACTGTCCTCCGGGTCCGCGGTCTTGAACAGCACCAAGGGCGTCAAAGAACGCATCGGCCGCCTTTTAAAGATGCATGCCAATAAACGGGAAGAAATCGACGCGGCCTATGCCGGGGATATCGTCGCGGCGGTGGGGCTGAAGAACACCACCACCGGGGACACCCTGGCGGATGAGCGGAAACCGGTGGTGCTGGAGGCCCTGCACATCCCGCAGCCGGTGATCGACATCGCTATCGAGCCCAAGACCAAGGCGGACCAGGACCGCCTGGGACAGGCCCTGGCCAAAATCGCCGCGGAAGATCCCTCGTTTAGATTGCACACCGACACCGAAACCGCCCAGACCATCATCTCCGGAATGGGGGAACTGCACCTGGAGATCATCGTCGACCGGCTGATGCGGGAGTTCAAGGTGGACGCCCGGGTGGGCAAACCCCAGGTGGCCTACCGGGAGACCATCACCCGGGCCGCCACCCAGGAAGGCAAATTTGTGCGCCAGACCGGGGGCCGGGGCCAATATGGCCACGTGGTCCTGGAACTCAAGCCCCTGGAGCCCGGGAGCGGCGTAGTCTTCGAGAATAAAATCATCGGCGGGGTGGTGCCCCGGGAATATATTCCCGCGGTGGAAAAAGGCGTCAAGGAAGCCGCGGCTACCGGCATCATGGGCTATCCCCTGGTGGACCTGGAGGTGGCCCTGGTGGACGGCTCTTTCCATGAAGTGGATTCATCGGAGCGGGCTTTTCACATCGCCGGGTCCATGGGTTTCAAAGAGGCCGCCAGGAAGGCCAAACCCGTACTGCTGGAGCCCATCATGTCGCTGGAAGTGGTGGCCCCGGAAGAATTTGTGGGCGAAGTGATGGGCGAAGTCAATGCCCGCCGGGGCCGGGTCACCGGTATGGAGACCCGGGGGGCGACCCAGATAATCCAGGCCCAGGTGCCCCTGGCTACCATGTTCGGCTATGCCACCGTGCTCCGGAGCGCCACCCAGGGCCGGGCCACCTTCACCATGCAGTTCGATCATTATGAGCCTCTTGCCGCCAACCTGGCGGAGGATATTTTGGGCCGGCGTCAAGCCCGGGCATGACCCCTTTAAGTTCAGGAGGAAGTCCTAATGGCCAAGAAGAAATTTGAGCGTAAGAAGCCGCATGTGAACGTAGGGACGATTGGACATATCGACCACGGGAAAACGACCCTGACTGCGGCCATTACCAAGCATTTAGCCAAGAGGGGTCTGGCGCAGTTCGTGCCCTTCGACCAGATCGACAAGGCCCCGGAGGAAAAAGAGCGGGGCATCACCATCGCCTTGGCCCACGTGGAATACGAGACGGATAACCGGCATTACGCCCACGTAGACTGTCCGGGACACGCGGACTATATCAAGAACATGATCACCGGAGCGGCCCAGATGGACGGGGCCATCCTGGTGGTGGGCGCGGACGACGGGCCCATGCCCCAGACCCGGGAGCACATCCTCTTGGCCCGGCAGGTGGGGGTGCCCTTCATCGTGGTCTTTTTGAACAAAGTGGACCTGGTGGACGACCCGGACCTGATCGAACTGGTGGAACTGGAACTCCGGGAGCTGTTATCCAAATATGACTTTCCCGGGGACGACATTCCCATCATCAAGGGTTCGGCCTTAAAGGCCCTGGAGCAGGATGATTTCAACACCGAGGAAGTGAAACCCATCTTCGAGCTGATGGACGCGTTGGACAACTACATTCCGGAGCCGGTGCGGGCCATTGACAAGCCGTTTTTGATGCCCATCGAGGACGTCTTCACCATCTCCGGTCGGGGCACGGTGGTCACGGGCCGGATGGAGCGGGGCCTGGTGAAGGTGGGGGACGAAGTGGAGATCGTCGGCTTTGCGCCCACGCAGAAAACCGTGTGCACCGGAGTGGAGATGTTCCGCAAAACCCTGGACCAGGGGCAGGCCGGGGATAACGTGGGTCTGCTCTTGCGGGGCATCAAGAAGGACGAAGTGGAAAGGGGGCAGGTGGTGGCCCAGCCCGGGTCGATAACGCCCCACACCAAGTTCAAGGCCGAGGTCTACATCCTCACCAAAGAGGAAGGGGGGCGGCACACGCCGTTTTTCTCGGGATACCGGCCCCAGTTTTATCTGCGCACCACGGACGTCACCGGGGTGGTGACGCTGCCTGAGGGGGTGGAGATGGTGATGCCCGGGGACAACGTCTCCATGGTGGTGCACCTGATCACGCCCGTAGCTTTGGAAAAGGAACTGCGCTTCGCCATCCGGGAAGGGGGCCGCACCGTCGGCGCCGGCGTGGTGAGCGAAATCTTGGAATAGGACGGCTTAAATGATTACGCCCAAGATTCGCATCAGGTTGCGATCTTACGACCACAAGCTGCTGGATAAATCGGTGGTGGAGATCGTGGAGACCGCCCGGAGCACCGGCGCCCGGGTGGCTGGTCCGATACCGCTGCCCACGGAGATCAACAAGTATTGCGTGCTGCGCTCCCCCCATATCGACAAGAAGTCCCGGGAGCAGTTCGAGATCCGCACCTATAAGCGGCTGATGGATATCCTGGAGCCCACCCAACAGACCATGGACGCCATCAGCAAGCTGGACCTGGCCGCAGGGGTGGACGTAGAGATTAAAGTATAGTTTTCCCTTTTGCTTTTTCGGTTGATTTTTAGACCAACGGAAAACGAAAAACGGAAAACGAAAAACGGAGAGAACAATGCCTGGCGGCATTATTGGGAAAAAATTGGGGATGACCCGCATCTTCGACCCGGACGGGCTGGCGGTGGCGGTGACGGTGATCGAAGCCGGCCCCTGCTTTATCTCCCAGGTGAAGAGCGGCGCCAAGGACGGCTACGAGGCCTTGCAATTAGGCTTTGAACGGCGCACCCTGGGCAAGGTCAACAAGCCCCTCAGGGGCCATTTCGAGAAGCACGGGTCCAAGAGCAGTTTTCGTTACCTCCGGGAGTTCCGTCTGGACGCGTCCGGGGAATATGAGACCGGACAGGAAATCACGGTGGAACAGTTCGCCATCGGCGATAGAGTGGACGTCATCGGCACCAGCAAAGGCCATGGTTTTACCGGTACGGTGAAACGCTGGAACTTTGCTGTGGGCCCCAGGACCCACGGCTCCATGTCCCACCGGGCCCCGGGGTCCATCGGTTGCAGCGCTTATCCCTCTCGGGTCATTAAGGGTAAAAAACTTCCCGGGCAGATGGGCAACGCCCGGGTGACCACCAGGAACCTGGAAGTGGTGGATGTGCGCCCGGAGGAAAACCTGCTGCTGATCAAGGGCGCGGTGCCCGGCCCCAGGCAGGGCCTGGTGCTGATCCGGAAGGCCGGGTGATGCTATGCCGATAGTAGACGTACTCAATATTCAAAACGAAAAAGTGGGAGAGGTGGAACTCCAGGAGGAGATTTTCGGAGTGCCGGTCCGGGGCCATGTGCTCCACGAAGTGGTGACCTGGCAGCGGGCCTGCCGCCGGGCGGGCAGCGCCTCCACCAAGAGCCGGGGAGAAGTCCGGGGCGGCGGCAAAAAACCCTGGCGGCAGAAAGGCACCGGCCGGGCCCGGGTGGGCAGCAACCGCTCGCCCATCTGGCGGGGGGGCGGCGCCGTCTTCGGCCCCAAACCCCGGAGCTACGCCTATACCCTGCCCAAAAAGGTGCGCCGCCTGGCCCTGAAGATGGCCTTGAGCAGCAAGCTCCAGGCCGGGCAACTGCTGGTGCTGGACGAATACCCCCACACCACTCCCAAGACCAAGGATTTTGTCCAGGTCCTGCGCAATTTTGAGATCGCTAAGGTCCTGATCATCGCGCCGGAGGCCCACCAGGCCCTGGAACTCTCGGCCCGGAACGTGCCTTATGTGCAGGTGATGCTGCCCGCGGGGCTGAACGTCTATGACATCCTGCGTTATGAGCACCTGGTGATGCTCAAGCCCGCCCTGGCCCAGATCGAAGAGAGGTTGGCCCCATGAAGGCGTACCATAACCTGATTAAAGGTTCCATCATCACGGAAAAGACCCACCAGTTGAAAGAGATGGGGAACAAGGTGACCTTCAAGGTGGCCCTTAAGGCCAACAAGATCGAGATCCGCAAGGCCGTGGAAGATATTTTCAAGGTCAAGGTCCTGGCGGTGAACACCATCCGCATGCAGGGCAAAAAGAAGCGGTTGGGCCGGACCGAAGGGGTGCGCCCGGATTGGAAGAAAGCCATCGTCACCCTGGCCCCGGGGGAGAAGATCTCCGGATTTGAGGGCATGTGAAGACAGTGACCAGTGGCCAGTAGTCAGTGGCCAGTAACGCTTTCCTGGTTTCCAAGCTGAGTTTGGGGACAAGAGAATAAAGCTTTAGGGTTAAAAAATGGCAATCATATCCCGAAAACCAACCTCCCCGGGGCGCCGGTTCCAGACGTCTTCGGATTTTGCGGAAATTACCCGCAGCGAACCGGAGAAAAGTCTGCTCAGGCCCCTGAAAAAGAAGGGGGGACGGAATAATTACGGCCGGGTCACCACCCGCCACCGGGGCGGAGGGCACAAACGGCGCTACCGGGTGATCGATTTCAAACGCAATAAGCTGGAAGTGCCGGCCAAAGTGGCCTCCATCGAATACGACCCCAACCGCACGGTGCGCATCGCCCTGCTCCATTACCTGGACGGGGAGAAGCGCTACATCCTGGCCCCCCAGGAGCTGCAGGTGGGGGACATGGTGGTCTCTTCGGTGGAAGCGGACATCAAACCGGGTAATGCCTTGCCTTTGCGGAATATCCCCGCCGGCTCCCTGGTCCACAACGTGGAGCTGAAACCGGGGAAGGGCGGGCAAATGGCCCGGGCCGCAGGCGCCGCCATCCAGTTGATGGCCAAAGAAGGCAATCAGGCTCATCTAAAGCTGCCGTCAGGCGAAGTGCGGGTCGTACCCATGGACTGCCGGGCCACCATCGGCCAGTTGGGGAACGCCGAACAGGAGAACATCTCCCTGGGCAAGGCCGGACGCAAGCGCTGGCAGGGCAAACGCCCCCATGTGCGGGGCGTGGCCATGAACCCCGTGGACCATCCCATGGGCGGCGGTGAAGGGAGAAGCTCCGGCGGCCGCCACCCGGTCACTCCCTGGGGCGTGCCCACCAAGGGGTACAAGACCCGGAAACCCAAAGACAGCGACCGCTACATCATTAAACACCGGACGCGGAAATAGAGGGAGAAACCGTGGCCCGTTCACTGAAAAAGGGACCTTATGTGCAGGACAGCCTCCAGGCCAAGGTTTTGGCGGCCAAGGAGGCCCAGGACCGCCGGGTGATCAAGACCTGGTCCCGGCGTTCCACCATCACCCCGGATTTCATCGGCTTGACCCTGGCGGTCCATAACGGCAAGAAGTTCATCCCGGTTTATGTGACCGAGAACATGGTGGGTCACAAGCTGGGAGAGTTTGCCCCCACCCGCCACTTCGGGGGCCATGCCGGGGATCGCAAGACGAAAGTGGGTAAGAGATAATGGAGATCAAGGCGCGCGCCCGGTTTATCCGCATCTCCCCGTCCAAGGTGCGTCTGGTGGCCCGGGAGATTTCCGGCAAAAAAGCGGATGAAGCCATGGCATTGCTCCGGTTTCTGCCCCAGCGGGGGGCCCGGGTATTGCGTAAGGTACTGGAAGCCGCGGTGGCCAACGCCGAGCAGCGGTCCCAGGTGGACGTGGACACCCTGTTCATTAAAGGCATCCAGGTGGATGGCGGCCCGGTTCTCAAGCGTTTCATGCCCCGGGCCATGGGCCGGGTCAACCGCATCCTGAAACGGAGCAGCCATATCACCGTGGTCCTGGACGAAAAGACAGGGAAGGCAAAAACGCCACAGCCGAAAAAGAAATAATCACGGGTTCTGAACATTACTTCTTGATAACTTGTTTCTTTTAACGAAAAACAGAAAACGAAAAACGGAAAACGGTTTTAGGAGGCAGCTTGGGCCAGAAAGTACATCCCATCGGTTTCCGCCTGGGGATCTATCGCAAATGGGATTCCATATGGTTTGCCAGGAAAGATTATTCGTCTTTGGTCCTGGAGGACCGCAGGATTCGGGAGTTCATCAGGGCCGACCGGGAGCTTAAAGGGTCGGGCATAGCCGGGTTGGATATCAAGCGGGCGGCCAACAAGGTGACCATCAAGATTCATACCTCCCGGCCGGGAATGGTCATCGGCCAGAAAGGCAAAAAGATCGAAGACCTGCGCCGCCGTCTGCAAAAAGTGGTGGGCCGGGAGTTGATCATCGACGTCCAGGAAGTCCGGAAACCGGAGATCAACGCCCAGTTGGTGGCGGAAAACATCGCCCAGCAACTGGAGCGCCGGGTCTCATTCCGCCGGGCCATGAAGAAGTCGGTGGGCCAGGCCCTGAAGTTCGGGGCCAAGGGCATCAAGATCCGCTGCAAAGGCCGCCTGGCCGGCGCGGAAATCGCCCGGCAGGAGTGGTACCGGGAGGGTAGGGTGCCCCTGCATACTTTGCGGGCCTTCATTGATTACGGTTTCGCCGAAGCCCGCACCACCTACGGCGTGATCGGGGTGAAGACCTGGATCTTCCACGGCGAAGTGCTGAGTGCGGAAGAGCGGATGGGCTTCTGAATTATCAAGTCCCCCTTTTTAAAGGGGGATTTAGGGGGATTTTAAAATCCCCCCGACCTCCCTTTAGAAAATGGGGGGGGAACTAAGGATAGAGCAATGCTTGCACCGAAACGAGTAAAACATCGCAAGGTGATGAAAGGGCGCCGGCGGGGCAAAGCCTCCCGGGGCAATTTCCTGGCCTTCGGCGATTACGGCATTCAGGCCCAGGAATGCGGCTGGATCACGGCCCAGCAGATCGAAGCGGCCCGGATCGCCATCACCCGCCACGTGAAACGGGGCGGGCAGGTGTGGATCCGCATCTTCCCGGATAAACCCTTCACCAAGAAGCCGGCGGAAACCCGCATGGGCAAAGGCAAAGGCAGCCCCGAAGGTTGGGTGGCGGTCATCCGCCCCGGGCTTATCCTCTACGAGATGGCGGGAGTGCCCCGGGAAGTGGCCAAAGAAGCCCTGCGCCTGGCCATGCACAAGCTCCCCCTGGCGGTGAAATTCGTGGAACGGGTCGAAACCTTCACTACCGCGGAGGCCCAGTGATGAAGGCCGCGGACTTGAGGGACCTGACCCTGGAAGAATTGCAGGCCAAGCTGAAGGAGACTTCGGAAGAGCTCTTCAACCTGAACTTCCAGCACAGCAGCCAGCAGTTGGGTAACACCGCCCGGTTGGGGCAGGCCAGAAGAGACCTGGCCCGGCTCAAGACCATGCTCCGGGAAAAGACCGGCGAAAAGCAGTAGCCAGTAGTCAGTGGCCAGTGGCCAGTAATCAGAAAAAGCTTTTACGAAAAACGCAAAACGCAAAACGATAAAAAGCAAAGACCGAAGACAAAGACTGGCAATTGACAATTAAGGTTGAAAATATGGAAAAAAAGCGGGGCATACGCAAGACCAGGATCGGGGTGGTGGTCAGCGACAAGATGGATAAGACCGTGGTGGTGGAAGTAAAGCGCCTGGTTCCCCATCCCCTTTACCATAAAATCGTGCGCCGGCGGGTGAAGATCAAGGCCCATGACGCGGCCAACGCCTGCCAGGTGGGGGATAAGGTGCTCATCGAAGAAACCCGGCCCTTGAGCAGGGATAAAAACTGGCGCATCAAGCAAATCCTGGAAAAGGCCCAGTAAGTTAGGAGCGCCTTAAGGAAGATAACCATGATCCAGGTTCATACCAATTTAACGGTGGCGGACAATTCCGGAGCGAAAAGGGTCAACTGCATCCGGGTGCTGGGCGGCACCAGACGGCGCTATGCCCGGGTAGGGGACATCATCGTGGTCTCCGTGAAAGAGGCTCTGCCCCACTCCAAGGTGAAAAAAGGCGACGTCATGCGGGCGGTGGTGGTGCGCACCGCCAAAGAGACCCCTCGGCCTGACGGCTCCTATATAAAATTTGACGACAACTCCGCGGTACTGATCAACCCCCAGGGCGACCCCATCGGCACCCGCATTTTCGGGCCGGTGGCTCGGGAACTACGGGCCAAGCGGTTTATGAAGATCATCTCCCTGGCCCCGGAGGTGCTGTAATGCCCAGAGCGGCGAAACCGAAGCCCGAACCCGTGCGCATCCGCCTGAAAAAGAATGATCTGGTGGAAGTGACCAGCGGCAAGGAAAAGGGCAAGACCGGCAAGGTCTTGAAAGTCCTGAGGGAAAAGAACCAGGTGCTGGTGGAAAAAGTCAACCTGATTAAGCGCCACACCCGGCCCAGCCCCACCACCGGACAGGGGGGGATCGTGGAGAAAGAAGCGCCGCTGGTGGTTTCCAAAGTGATGCTCATCTGCCCCAAATGCGCCACCGCCACCCGTTTCCGTCTTACCAAGACCGCGGAAGGGAAAAAAGCCCGAGTCTGCATGAAGTGCAAGGAACTGATAGATGGCTGAACAAGAAAAACCTAAAAAAGAGAAAACCAAGGGCAAGGCCAAGGGCGAGAGCGAAGCTCAGGGGAAGGCCGCGGCCAAAGGAAAGGCCAAGGCCGAAGCCAAGGCTGGGCCCCGGCCCCAGGCGGAAAAGATCCCGGCCCGTCTCTGGGAATATTACCGGCAGGAATGCGTGCCCAAGATGATGCAGGAGTTCCGTTACCGGAGCTCCATGCAGGTGCCCCGGTTGCAGAAGATCGTCATCAACATGGGGTTGGGGGAAGCAATCCAGAATATCAAACTGCTGGAGTCCGCCAGCCAGGAGTTGGCCACCATTACCGGGCAGAAAGCCGTGGTGACCCGGGCCCGGCGCTCCATCGCCGCGTTCAAGCTCCGGGAGGGCATGCCCATCGGCTGCATGGTGACTATCCGCCGGGATCGCATGTACCACTTCTTCGACAAACTGGTGAACGTGGTGCTGCCCCGGGTGCGGGACTTCCGGGGAGTGTCGGATAAGGCCTTCGACGGCCGGGGCAATTACACCCTGGGTATCAAAGAGCAGATCATCTTCCCGGAGATCGACTATGACAAGATCGACAAGGTCAAGGGCATGAATATCAGCATCATCACCACTGCCCCCACGGACGAAGAGGGTAAATACTTGTTGAATTTATTAGGGTTACCTTTCCGGAGATAGAGGATGGCCAAAAAATCATTAATCGCCAAGGCGAAGCGCACCCCGAAGTTTCCGGTGCAGAAATATAATCGCTGTCCGGTATGTGGTCGGCCCCGGGCCTATTTGCGGCGGTTCGGCATCTGCCGCATCTGTTTCCGTAACATGGCCCTGAAGGGGGAAATCCCCGGGGTCATCAAATCCAGCTGGTAGAACCGAGGGCTTGAAAAATGAGCATGACCGACCCCATTGCCGATATGTTGACCCGGATTCGCAATGCCGGCCACGCCCGGTTCGACAAGGTGGACATACCGGCTTCCCGTATGAAGATCAGTCTGGCCCGCATCTTGAAAGATGAGGGTTTCATTAAGAATTACAAGGTGATCAAAGATAATCGCCAGGGCATCCTTAGGGTGTACCTCAAATATAGCGACCAGCAAATGCCGCTCATCCAGGGACTGAAAAGGATCAGCAAACCGGGCCGGCGGGTCTATGCCGGCGCCGAGGAACTGCCCAAGGTCCAGGGCGGGTTGGGAGTGGCGGTGATCTCCACCTCCAAAGGCGTGTGCACCGATCGTCAGGCCCGGAAGATGCAGGTGGGCGGCGAAGTGCTCTGCGAGATCTGGTAAGGGTTTAAGACTATGAGCCGCATCGGCAAAAAACCTATACCTTTGCCCCAGGGGGTAAAGGTGCAAGTGGCAGGGGGCAAAGTGACGGTCACCGGCCCCCAGGGTAAACTGGACCAGGTGATGCCCCCCCGGGTGAACCTGGAGATCGGCAAAGACCAAATCCTGGTGCAGCCTCAGGACGATTCCCGGCTGACCCGGTCCTATTGGGGCTTGGCCCGGACCCTGGTGGACAATATGGTTACCGGCGCCTCCCAGGGTTTTACCCGGGTGCTGGAGCTGTCGGGCACCGGCTACAAGGTGGAAGCCAAGGGCGAGACTCTGGTCTTCAGCGTGGGCTATTCCAAGCCGGTGGAGTTCCCGTTGCCCAAGGGGATCAGCGCCCAGGTGGAGAAGGCCAACCGCATCGAGTTGAAAGGGTTTGACAAAGAACTGTTGGGGCAAACCGTGGCCGTAATCCGCGGCATCAGGCCCCCTGACGCCTATAAAGGCAAGGGGATCAAGAACCTGGGCGAAGTGCTGCGGCGCAAAGTGGGCAAGGCCGGCGGGCGCTAAAGGAGATCGAGATGAACCGCAGAATGACCGCACGCCTCAGCCGCAAACGGCGCATCCGCAAGAAAATCGGCGGCAGCGGGGAACGCCCCCGTTTGTCCGTCTTCCGGAGCGCCAAGCACATCTACGCCCAGATTGTGGACGACCTCCAGGGGCACACCCTGGTGGCCGCCTCCACTTTGAGCAAGGAAATCCGGGAGAAGTTGAGCGGCCTGAAGAAGAGCGAAACCGCCAAGGAAGTGGGAAAGCTACTGGCGGCCAAGGCCACCGAGAAAGGCATCTCCCAGGTGGTTTTCGATCGCAACGGTTTCCTCTATCACGGCCGGGTCAAGGCGGTGGCCGAGAGTTGCCGGGAACACGGATTAATTTTTTAGATAGTAAGAAGTAATAAGTAATAAGTGATAAGTAAAAAACAAGAAAGGCCACTTATTACTGATCACTTATTACTGATCACTTATTACTGATTACTGATTTTTCCGGAGGTAAGCTTGTTCGAGCCCGAAGCGCAGGAAATTCAGTTAACCGATAAAGTGGTGAGCATCAACCGTGTCGCTAAGGTGGTCAAAGGCGGGCGCCGCTTCCGCTTCAGCGCCATTGTGGTGGTGGGGGACGGCATGGGCAAGGTGGGCGCCGGTCTGGGCAAGGCCCACGAGGTGCCGGAGGCCATCCGCAAGGCCGTGGAAAAGGCCAAAAAGGAAATGGTGCAGATCCCCATTCTCAACGACACCATCCCCTATGCCGTGGTGGGAGAGTTCGGCTCCGGCAAGGTCTTGCTGAAACCGGCCGCGGCCGGCACCGGGGTGATCGCCGGCGGACCCGTGCGCGCGGTGGTGGAAGTGGCGGGCATCAAGAACATTTTAACCAAGTGCCTGGGCTCCCACAATCCCCACAATGCCGTCAAAGCCACCATGGACGCCTTGCTGCAACTCTCCAGCCCCGAAGAGGTGGCCCTGCGGCGCAACCGGCCGCTGGCGGAGATGGTTGGCTGATAGCTATCAGCAGTCAGCTTAAAGATTTTTTGCTGAAAGCTGAAAGCTGAAAGCTTTAAATTAAGCTGAAAGCCGTTAAGGAAACACCATGATCTTGGAAATAACTTTAATCAAAAGTCCCATCGGCCGGCCGCCGGCACACCGGCAGACGGTGAAGACCCTGGGCCTGACCCGGCTCAATAAGACCGTGCGCCACCAGGAGACCCCGGCCATTGCCGGCATGGTCCGCCAGGTGCGCCACTTGCTGAACGTGCGGGAAGTCCCGGAAGGAGAATAGCAGATGCGACTGTCAGAATTGCAGCCCTCTCCGGGGTCTAAGCATAGCAAGAAACGGGTGGGCCGGGGTCCGGGTTCCGGTTGGGGCAAAACTGCGGCCCGGGGCCACAAAGGCCAGAATTCCCGGTCCGGCGGGGGCACCAAACCCGGTTTCGAGGGGGGCCAGATGCCCCTGACCCGGCGCCTGCCCAAGCGGGGCTTTAACAATATCTTCCGGAAACCCTGGAGCATCGTCAACGTCCGGGACCTAAACCGTTTCGCCGCGGACACGGTGGTGGATGAAGAAATCCTGAGCCGGGCTGGGTTGGTGAAGCCCCAATGTCAGCGGATCAAGCTTTTAGGCCAGGGGGAAGTAAAAGTGGCCCTGGTGGTGAAAGTACAGGCCGTGAGCGCCCAGGCCAAAGCCCGGGTCGAGGCCGCGGGCGGCCGGGTGGAGGTCCTGTAAGTGGCAGGACTGGCCAATATCGCCAAGATCCCGGAGCTGAAGAAGCGGATTATCTTCACGCTCCTGATGCTGGCGGTCTATCGCCTGGGTTGCCATATACCCACTCCGGGCATCGACCCCGACGCCCTGATGGCCTTCTTCGCCCGGCAGCGGGGCACCATTTTCGGCCTGTTCGACATGTTTTCCGGGGGCGCGCTGGAACGCCTGAGCGTCTTTGCCTTAGGGATCATGCCGTACATCAGCGCCGCCATTATTATCGAACTTCTGAAGGTGGTTATTCCGGCCCTGGAGAGGCTGTATAAAGAAGGTGAGGCCGGCAGCAAAAAGATCAAGCAATATACCCGTTACGGGACGGTGGCCATCGCCGCCATCCAGGGCTTAGGTATCAGTGTCGGTTTAGAGGGCATGACCGGCGGCGGCGGTTCCATGCCGGTGGTGCTCCACCCCGGCTGGGCCTTCCGGCTGATGACGGTTTTGACTTTAACTTCGGGCACCGCCTTCATTATGTGGCTGGGGGAGATGATCACCGAACGGGGCATCGGCAACGGTATCTCGTTGATCATCTTTGCGGGGATTGTGGCCAGGCTGCCTTCCGCCATCATTCAGACCTTTGAGTTGATGAAGACCGGGGAAATAATGCCCATCCTCATGCTGATCATCGTGGTGGCGATGATTGCGGTGGTGGCCTTCATCGTCTTTGTGGAGCGGGGCCAGCGCCGCATCCAGGTGCAATACGCCAAGAGGTTGGTGGGGCGGCGCATGTATGGGGGCCAATCCACCCATTTGCCCTTGAAGGTCAATACTGCCGGGGTCATACCCCCTATTTTCGCGTCATCGCTCCTGATGTTCCCGGCCACCGTGGCCAGTTTCGTGAAGAACGAATGGATTAAGTGGGGCGCAGAGTCCCTCTCTCCGGGCAACCTGTCCCATGATATCGTCTATGTCGGCCTGATTATCTTTTTCTGCTATTTTTACACCGCGGTGACTTTCAACCCGGCGGATGTGGCGGATAACTTAAAGAAATGGGGCGGCTTTATTCCGGGATTGCGCCCGGGTAAACCCACGGCTGACTATATCGACCGGATCCTCACCCGCATCACCTTGGGAGGGGCCATCTACGTGTCCGCAGTGTGCGTGCTGCCTTCCATCCTGATCCAGAAGTTCAATGTGCCTTTCTACTTCGGAGGCACGGCCTTGCTGATTGTGGTGGGGGTGGCCATGGACACCATGGCCCAGATAGAATCGCATATGCTCACCCGCCATTACGACGGGTTCATGAAAAAGCGTATGGGCCGGGTACGGCGCTGATCTTATGAAGGAGGAAGCTATGAATCTGATTCTGTTAGGTGGCCCGGGAGCGGGCAAAGGCACCCAAGCCAAAAAGCTGATTGATAAATTCCAGATTCCCCAGATTTCCACCGGCGATATCCTCCGGGCCGCGGTGAAGGAAGGCACGGAAATGGGCCGCAAGGCCAAAGAATACATGGACGCCGGCCAATTGGTTCCTGATGAGGTGGTCATCGGCATCATCAAAGACCGTCTGGCGCAGCCGGATTGCACAAAAGGTTTTATCCTGGACGGTTTCCCCCGCACTGTGCCCCAGGCCGAGGCCCTGGATAAAGTGTTGGTGGGCCTGGGTTCCAAGATCGACCACGTGGTCTCCATCGACGTGGACGAAGAAGCCCTGGTGACCCGCCTCACCGGGCGGCGCACCTGCAAGAACGCCGACTGCGGCCAGATGTTCCATATCAAGTTCACTCCTCCCCAAAAGGAAGGGGTGTGCGATAAATGCGGCGCTGAGCTCTATCAGCGGGATGACGACAACGAAGCCACGGTGCGCAATCGCCTGGCCACTTACAACCAGGCTACCGCGCCCTTGATCGGCTATTATAAGGCCAAAGGGCTGGTGCGGCCCATTGCCGGCGTCGGCTCCATTGACGATATCTTCAACAAGATTGTGGGCATCGTCACCGGCTAGCGCTTTAGGGGTCAGGGGCTAGAGATCAGCAAGACTGCGGGATTCGGACTCTGGCCGGTTTTAACAATACTTTAAAGAAACAGGGACCAAGGTCAGAGGGTAAAGTCTCCCATAATATCCCCTGGCCCCTGACCCCTGACCCCTGTATTTATGATTTTGCTGAAATCGCCCCGGGAAATCGCCAGGATGGAGAAAGCCAACCGTATGGTGGCGGAAATCCTGGAGGAAGTGAAAGAACGGGTTCGCCCCGGGGTGGAGACCAGGGAACTGGACGAAGTGGCGGAGGAGGGTTGCCGCCGTCGCCGGGTGGAACCGGCCTTTAAGGGCTATCGGGGCTATCCCGCCTCCGTCTGCGTCTCCGTGAACGAAGAGGTGGTCCACGGCATTCCGGGGGCCAGGCGTCTTCAGGACGGGGACCTGGTGAGCCTGGATTTCGGCGTGCGCCATGATGGTTTTTACGGGGACGCGGCCCTCACCTTGCCGGTGGGGGAGGTGGCGCCTGAGGCCCGGAAGTTGCTGGAGGCCACCCGGGAGTCCCTGGACGCGGCCATTGCCCAGGTAAAGGTGGGGGCGCGGCTGAGCGATATTTCCCACGCGGTGCAAACCGTGGTGGAGAGCCAGGGGTTTGCGGTGATCCGGGAATTTGTGGGGCACGGCATCGGCCGTTCCTTGCACGAAGACCCCCAGATCCCCAACTTCGGCCCCCCGGGCCGGGGGCCGGTATTGCAGGCAGGCATGACCATGGCCATCGAGCCCATGACCTCCAGCGGTTCCTGGAGGGTGCGGATTTTGGCGGACGGTTGGACCGCAGTCACCCAAGACGGCAGCCTGGCGGCACATTTTGAGCACACGGTGGCCCTGACGGATAACGGGGTGCTGGTCTTAAGCCGCCTTTAATAACCGTTTTGCGTTTGGCGTTTTCCGTTAAAAAGGGTGGTTTTCAATTAGGTTATGGAAGTAAATATCATTTTCACTTGCAGATGTTACTAATGATATATGTAACTTAATGAAGATATTAATTTATTTGACGAAAAACGGAGAACGAAAAACGGAAAACGAGAGAAAGGGATTCTTGTTTCTCGCTGGCCATTAGGTTATAATAAATGATTGAATTAACTATAAAGACACGATAGATGCCTAAAGAAGACGCCATCGAAGTCGAAGGGGTGGTCATCGAGCCTCTCCCCAATGCCATGTTCCGGGTAGAGCTGGCCAACGGCCATCGGGTGTTGGCCCATATTTCCGGAAAGATGCGGATGCATTACATCAAGATCCTCCCCGGGGACAAGGTGATCGTGGAACTGTCCCCTTATGATTTGAACCGGGGGCGGATCGTCTATCGAGTCAGATAGGGTGGAGCCATGAAAGTAAGGCCCTCGGTTAAACGGATTTGCGCCAAATGCAAGATTATCCGCCGCAAACGGGTAGTGCGGGTGATCTGCGAGAATCCCAAACATAAGCAGCGGCAGGGCTAAAGGGAGGAAGGGACTTGGCCAGAATCGCGGGCATCGATTTGCCCCGTAATAAAAGGATTGAGATCGCCCTCACTTATATTTTCGGTATTGGGCGCACCACCGCCACCCGGGTCCTGAAGGAAGCCGGAGTGGACGGCGCGGTGAAGACCGGGGATTTAAACGATGGAGAAATCACCCGCATCCGCCAGGTAATTGACTCCACCCTGAAAGTGGAGGGGGACCTGCGGCGGGAAGTCTCCATGAATATTAAGCGCCTCATGGATCTGGGCTGCTACCGGGGCTTAAGACACCGGCGCAGTCTGCCCGTGCGGGGTCAGCGCACCCATACCAACGCCCGCACCCGCAAAGGCCCGCGGCGCAGTGTGGTGGGTAAAAGGAAGAAGTCTTAAGGAGGGGTGATGGCCCGAGCACCGTCGCGCAGCAAGAAGAAAAGAGAACGGAAGAATATACCCGTGGGCGTGGCCCATATCAAGGCTACCTTCAATAATACTTTGATAACCATTACCGATCCCGGAGGCAATGTGGTCTCCTGGTCCTCCGCGGGCGTACAGGGCTTCAAGGGTTCCCGGAAGGGCACGCCGTTTGCGGCCCAATTGGCGGCTCAGGACGCGGCCAAAAAGGCCCTGGAGCATGGCATGCGCAGCGTGGATGTCTATGTGAAAGGACCTGGCGCCGGCCGGGAAGCGGCCTTGAGGGCGCTCCAGGCCGCGGGCTTAAGCGTTAACCTGATCCGGGATGTCAGCCCCATTCCCCACAATGGTTGCCGTCCGCCGAAACGGCGGCGGGTGTAGTGTAAAAGGAGATAGAAATTGGCCAGATACCTGGGACCTAGTTGCCGGTTGTGCCGCCGGGAAGGTTTACAGCTCTACCTCAAGGGAGACCGCTGTTATACGGACAAATGCGCCATTGAACGACGCCACTATCCCCCGGGCCAGCACGGCCAGCGCCGGGGAAAATTGTCCGATTACGGCTCGCAGCTTAGGGAAAAACAAAAAGTCAAACGTATTTACGGAGTATTGGAAAAACAGTTTAGAGGCTATTTTGAGAAAGCCGAACGGCAGAAAGGGGTTACCGGGACCAACTTGCTAGTTCTTTTAGAGCGGCGTTTGGACAATGTCGTTTACCGGCTGGGGTTTGCCAACTCCCGGGCCCAGGCCCGGTTGATGGTGCGGCATGGCCTGATTGCGGTAAACGGCGGCAAGGTGAGTATTCCTTCTTTTCTGGTGAAGAAAGGCGATGTCGTCCAGGTGGTGGAAAAGAGCCGTAATAAGCCGTTGATTCGTGATGCCCTGGAAGCCGTGGCTCGCCGGGGGTTGCCCGCCTGGGTCGATCTCAGCAAAGATGAGGCCCTGGGAAGGATCGTTATGCTGCCCACCCGGGAGGACATCACCATGCCCATCCAAGAACATCTTATCGTGGAGTTATATTCCAAATAGAATCATGATCCTTGGGCCCGGCGCCCCTTTAGGGGGTTTGAGCTATGCCGGAGAAGGAAGTTTTCCGGGGAGGATTAGCAGCCTCCGGCCACCAAATTCCATCAGTATTATCATCTGAGGAGCCATGATCCACAAGAATTGGACAGAGTTAATCAAGCCTAAAAGGCTGGAAGTGGATACAGAGTCCCATAGCCGCTTTTATGGGAAGTTTGCCTGTGAGCCCCTGGAAAGAGGGTTCGGCACCACCCTGGGAAACGCCTTGCGGCGGGTTTTGCTTTCTTCCTTGAGGGGTGCGGCCATCACCGCGGTGCGCATCAAGGACGTTTACCACGAATTTTCCGCGCTCCCGGGGGTGTTTGAAGATGTGACCGAGATCCTTCTGAATCTGAAGCAGGTACGCCTGAAGTTGCTTGCCGACGGCGCCAAGAACCTGCGTCTGGAAGCCCGGGGCAAAGGGGAAGTGAAGGCCGGGGATATTATTACCGACGGCACCGTGGAAATTCTGAACCCGGAGCACCATATTGCCAACCTGTCGGCGGACGGGGAACTTAGCCTGGAAATGACGGTCAAAACCGGCAAAGGTTATGTCCCCGGGGAGGCCCATAAGGAAGAAGACCAGCCCGTGGGCTACATCCCTTTGGACGCCAGTTTTTCTCCCATCCGCAAGGTAAATTACGTGGTAACCCAGGCCCGGGTGGGGCAGCGGACTGATTACGACAAGCTGACCCTGGAGGTCTGGACCGACGGCAGTATTACCCCGGAGAACGCGGTGGCGTATGGGGCCAAGATTCTGAAAGAACAGCTGAGCCTGTTTATCAACTTCGAAGAAGAAGCGGAAGGGGTTGAGGAAAGGCCCATGGAAGAGACGCCGGCCCTCAACGAGAACCTGTACCGCAGCGTCAACGAACTGGAGCTGTCCGTGCGGGCCGCCAACTGCCTCCGGAACGCCAACATCCGTTTCATCGGGGAACTGGTGCAAAAGACCGAGCAGGAGATGCTGAAGACCAAGAATTTTGGACGCAAGTCTTTAAATGAAATCAAAGAAATCCTCACGGAGATGGGCTTGCACTTGGGGATGAAGTTGGAAAACTTTGTGCCCCCGGAACAGGGGTCCGAGAGGAAAGAAGAGGTTCTGTCATGAGGCATTTGAAAGCCGGGCGGCGTCTGGCCCGGACCACCGAACATCGTCAGGCCATGATGCGCAATCTGGTGACCTCGCTGCTGGAACATGAACGGGTGGAAACCACCCGGGCCAAGGCTAAAGAAGTGCGCCAATGGGCGGAACAGATCATTACCCTGGCCAAACGGGGAGATTTACACGCCCGGCGTCAATCCCTGGCCCTGGTCCGTTCGAAAAAGGTGGTGGCCAAGCTTTTCGGGGAACTCCGGGAGCGGTACCTGGAACGGCCCGGTGGCTATACCCGGATCATCCCTTTGGGTCTGCGCCTGGGGGATGGGGCGCCTTTGTCCATCATCGAGATGGTGGGCCGCCCGGAAAAGCTACCCAAATCCCAGAAAAAGAAAGCTGCCTCAAGCTGATCTGTCCATCAAAAGGTGCAGGGGCCGAGTGTAGGCCCCTGCATGCCGCATTCTTCCGTTACCCCAACCTCCCGGTAAGTTAGCAGGCCCCCGAAAGACGTAAACCTCTCCTTTGGGGTCCAGTCTGTGGCGCCCTAATCCTCTTCTGGGGAGGTCCTGTGGTTGGGGTTAAAAATATTAAATAATATTAGTGGCTTATTCTGCTGATTTACAACCAGGCTCAAGTTTAAGAAAAAAAGGATTGACACCCCTAGAAGATTGTATTAAAGTGCCGGAAATTTGCATGAGTCTATATACCTAATTGGGGAGAGGATTTTTCCTCATACTGCGAGGTAAAAATGCTCAACCCCCAAGTGGTTGCTCTTTGTTAGGAAGAAGCGGATATTGCGACCAGGTGATTGAAGCTCCGGTGCTTCGGTTCCCTTCAGGATTATCCCTAAACCAAGGAGGTTCTGGATGGCGAATAAGATAATAATGGCCGCGGTATTGACCTTGGCTTTGATTTTTTCTCCCGGTTTAGCCCAGTCAGTTCCCACCAAGGGAACTAAGAAGAAAAGCTCCATATCCAAAACCCAAAAAGCCCAAACCAAGAAATCCAGTAAGAGAAAGAAACTCGCCTCCCGGAGTAAGCGTTCCAGCAGGACGGAAAAGACGGCCCGGAGGAGCCGGTCCAGCAGGTACAGTAGGTCCAGTAGGAAAGCCAGTAGGCCGGTGGAGGCCGATGTGGCCGGGATCAGCCAGCGTCCCTCGCCCCCTTCGGTTTCCGGCGTCTCGGAGACTCCTCCTTTAATGAAGGTTATCCCCCAGCGGGATGGCCGCTTTCTCTTGGAACCTTTAGCTCCGAAGAAAAACAAGGGGCCTCTTTCCCGGAAAGTCTCGCCGCCTCCGGCAGAGAAGGTTGCCAGTTCGGAGCGGAATTACAACCGCTTTGAGCCTTGGAATTTTTCCGAACTGATTCTTACCCTGGCTCGCTCCTACCGGCATACTCCTTACCGCCGGGGCGGGTCTTTGGCCACCGGCTCCGCCACGGATTGCTCCGGATTTGTACAGTATATCTATCACGGCTTTAAAATCGATCTGCCCCGCTCCAGTAGTGACCAGGCCCAGGTGGGCAAGGTCGTCACCCACAACATGGATTTCTCCAAACTATTGCCCGGGGATCTGCTCTTCTTCCGCCGGGGAGGCCGCCACATCGGCCACGCCGGCATCTATCTGGGAGAAGGGAAAATGATCCATGCCTCCAACCGCCGTCTGGGAGTAACCATCACCGACCTGCGCCAACCGTATTACGAAGGCACTTTTGTAGTGGCCAAGCGGGTTTTTGAGGTCAAATTCCAGCACTAGTTTTGGCAAGCCGGTTTTCCAGAACCTAAAATGAGATATTGCCGCCCATCTTTATTTACCCGTGCGGCAATGTCCCTCCAGCCATTGCCGGTTCCCGGCAGGGGAAATATTGCCCCGAAGTTGGGGGTGAGCCGTTTGGTCACCTCCAGCACCTCCCCCTTCTGCCAGAGATTCCCTATTCAGTCAATTGCCCCTGGGATCGCTATCCAAGGTGGAAAGATAAGTAGATGGCGGGGGCCAGGAAGGCTGATAATTCTTGCTTAGTCGGGGAATTTTCAGTAATTTGTCTCAGGAGATTCCTATCTCGTGAGGCTGAAAGTCCTAGTGGAACGGGCAGCCTTTGAGGGAGCAAAGGGTGGGGAACGGAAGAGGACTTGACCCCGAGGAATGGGAGCGACGCCTGAGGGTCCGCTACCCGATGCTCCAATATTTCACTAACCGGCCCTTCGGGGTGGAGATTGAGACCTTCGGGTTGAAATATTCCATTTCCGTGGGTGACCGGGATGTGATTCCGCCTTATAAAATAACCAGCCGCGCTGCTGATGGCACCTTACTGCCCGGGGTATTCGAACGCCACGGCTTCACCTTGAACGGCTTTTCCCCGGATGAGCCCCGTTATGAAGCCTGGTCCTTCGTATTGGACGAAAGCATCAAAGGCGCGGGAGGCAGCGAGCTGGTGAGCCCTATTTTATCAGGGCTTAAAGGGCTCGCCCAAGTATACGATGCCCTGCTGCTGCTGAAAGAATTCCCGGAGATACAGGTCAACGAAACTTGTGGCTTTCATATACACCACGGGGTGGATACTGAAAAGTTCGGTGACCGCCAGCTCTTCCAGTTGTTAAGAATAGTCTCCATTTTTGAAGGTTACATCTACCATCTGCTCCCGGAGGAACGCCGTCACGCGGAGGCCTGCCGCCCCCTGGAGATCGACCTTTATGATTGGTATAGAAACGATAGCCGGCGTCGGAGCGCCCTGGTGCAGCAACTCTGGTATTCTCCGGAGAATCGCAACGACCCGCAATTGCCTCGGAACCGCAAGATCCATCCCACCCGCTATCATGGGCTCAATCTTCATTCCTACTGGTATCGGAAGACCATCGAGTTTCGTTATTTCCCGTCCCTACTGGACGAACCGGAAGAGTTGATGCAATGGATCATCTTCACCCAATTTCTGATAGAATGGAGCGAAGGTCGGCGGCCCCCGCTGGATTATATTCCCAAACCGAATAAGTGGATGAATACTCTATATAAAATATACTTAGGCGCCGGGATGATGTCCCATATCCGCTTTCCCGGAAGCATCAGCCCCAGGAATGGAGTGGAAACACCATGACGTATTACGGTTTGCAGACCAGTGATTTTTTAGAACGGTTGCAGAAGTTTGAGCAAGAACTGCCCCTCTTATTAGTGGAGATGTCCCAAGTGCTTCGGCAAATGATCGCAGAGATCGAGCGGCCGCAACTGGGAGATGTCCAGAAGATGCAGGGAGAGCTGCTGCTGAAGGTGCATGACTCGGAGCATTTAATCGCCGCCTGCGGCACCGAAGGCAAACTCTGCGCGCACTGCCCTTTTGGGGCTTATTTACCCACCGGCTTTTCCTATGCCTCTCCAGCGCAGCCCCTTTGCCTGCCCTGGATTGTCCTGACTCAGCCCATAAGCCAACAACAAGCAGAGAGCCGCCGGAATTAAGTAAATTGCCTTTTGGCGGGGGATTTTGGCCGCTGGCTCTTCAGCGGCCGGGGGAGCCTTCCAAAAAGTTGTGCAGCTCTTCCAGTATCTGGGGGGCCTTTTCCGGGGACAAGTCCCAGAGAACCAGGTACATGGCCCCCATAACGCCGTCACCCCAGGAACAACTGCATTTGACGGTGGGCTCCAGTTTTGGAGGGCCCAGGACCTCGGTCAGCCGGGCGATGAACTCCCGGCCCCCGGCTGACGCAGGGATGTTCAGGGAAATTTGATCGGCGTAAAGTGTCAGGGTAAATTCCGCTTCTTCAGCTGCGGCCGGTCCGGCGGCAGTCCGGGCCCGTCCTTCCACCTGGGACACCCGCCGCCCTTTCTCCCAGTTGTCCAGCACTATTTCCATGTTCATTAAACTATCTCTTCACCTATCTAGTAATAGTTACCAATTGCCAATATATTCAATTTTTTTCTGGTCACTGGTCACTGATCACTGATCGCTAATAGCCCCTGGCGCCTGACCCCTGCTCTACCTCATCTCCCGCAAGCGCTCCGCAAAGCCGGGAAGGACCAGGGCCTCTTGGGTGCGCCCCAGACCTAGGAGGGCGAAGCCTTTGCCCATCACCGCCTCTTCCAGGTTGGGGGCGACTTTGAGGATCTTGTCAAAGCACTCCAGGGCCTCATGGTAATGCTGCAGTTCGGTGAGGGTGGCGCCTTTATAAACCAGGGCCTCGAAATTGGCCGGGTCCGCCATCAGGGCCATATTGTAGCATTCCAGGGCCCGGTCCGGCTGGCCCGAGTCCCCCAGGATGCGGGCCGCGTCCAGGTAAGGTTTGATCTTGTCATCTTCCCGGCTTTTTCGGGTCTCCAGATAGGCGTTGAGCACCCAGGCGCCGCCGTCGTTAAGAGCTGGCATGCCGTGGCCCGACAAGAGGAAATCCACCGGGTAGGGGAGGAGGCGACCCAGGGAGGCGATGAGGTCCTTCATATCTCCCAGCTTCTGGTCGGCGTCCGCCAGAATGTTTTCCGTGGGCGGGGAGACAAAGACCAGGTCCCCGCAAAAGAGAATCCGGTTGTGGTGCTCGTAAAGGCAGATGTCCCCCCCGGTATGACCGGGGGTGGAGATCACTTCCAGGAGGTGGGGGCCGGCCTCGAACTTCTCGCCGCCCCGGAGCAGCACCACCTTATCTATCCGGCCGGCCTTTTCCATGATTTTCATGAGGGGGACGCTCTGGAAATTGATGCGGCCCAGAGTGTCCCTGTGGGCCAGAACCTGGGGGTTGCACCAGTCAAAGAGTTCCCCCATGCCGCCTATGTGGTCGAAATGGCAATGGGTGAGAAAGAGGCGCTCCATGCGGGAAATGTCGAACTCATCGCTCAGTTCGTGGAGCAGGCCATAATAATTACCGGCGTCAATCATGGTGCGGCCTTCATCCAGGACGTAAACATTGCAGCTCATACCCGTTTCCTGAACCCACCAGATACCTTCCAGCCGGGGATCGTATTCAGTCAAATGGATCATGGTTCCTCCGCAACGCCGGGAGTAACGGCCGCCGCGCCGGTCAAAGGGTAATCAAAAATGTTGCTCAAACGCCGGATCATCTCCGGTCTCAGATCGGGCAGGAAATGGTATTCCACCAGTAACAGGGCCCCTTCTTCTTCATCCTGGCGGCCCCCCACCTGGATCCTGGGTCCCTCCTCCGGCGGACCCCAAAGACCGGCCAGAAAGGCAAGAAAGTTGTCGCCGTCAAAGTCCCGGCTGATTTCCAGGGAAAGAAAATCAGGCCCCAATACCAGGTAAAAGACCAGAGGATCGTGATAGGGCCGGGGATAAGGAGGAAGGATGTGACCGTCCACAATCAGACGCCGGGAGCGGGCCTCCTGGCGCAGAATCTCGAATTTCCAGGTTCCTGCCAAGTAAGACTTCCTAAGCTGTAATTGGGGGATTTTAACCGCTTTCCCGGCTGTTGTCAAACTCAAGGCCCGGCTCAGGCCGGTATCTTGGCCTGTAGCCAGTTGAGGGCGTAATCCTGGGCGGCCTGGGCTCCGGCAGCCGTCCAGAAGCCGGTGTGAGAGCCGCCGTCGATCCAATAAAGTTCAGCATTGGCAATAGTAGCCTTGGCGAACTCCCCGTGTCTGGGGGGCACGTCTTTGTCCGCGGCGCCGTGGAGGATGAGGGTCGGGCAGCTGATGGGAGCCAGGTTTAGTTGGGTGATGACCGCCATCTGCGCCAGGTCGTTGTGGACGCCATCCTGGCGTTCCTGAAAACGTTCGCTCATGGTGGCCATAAGCAGCTTGAGCATGGCGAACTTGCCTTCGTCCTGGAGGATTTCCTTGGCCCTGGCGGTGATTTCCTGGCGGTTCAAAGCGCTTTCGGTTTTCAGAAAGTTTTGAACCGTGGACTCCGGGAAATGGTCCATAAAGAAACGCAGCAGCCAGATGCCGGTTTTGCTTAAGAAAAGCTTCTCCTCCAGGGGGCTGACTTCGGGTTTATATTCCAGACAGACGGAATCGATTTCTACAAGACAAGTGACCCTATCCGGGTGCCGGGCCGCCAGGAGATAGCTGGGGGGGCCGCCCGCGGAAGCGCCAATGACCGGACATTTCCCGATATTCAGGGCGTCCAGGAGCGCGGCCAGGGCATCGGCCTGTTCTTCCGGGGTGCGTCCGGTGGCGATGGGAGTCCCCAGGTACCCGGGCCGGGAAGGAGCGATGATCTTAAAACCGTTGACCCGGAAGAATTCTCCCAATCCCAGCCCCTGGTCATAGCCGCCGGGACCGCCGTGCACCGCGAGTAAAGGCAAGCCCTCACCCCGCTCGGCGTATTCCATGGGACCGGCCGCGGTTTCCACCACCTGGGCGGGATAGGTCAGGCATTCTGTGATGTCAGCGGGCGTGGGATAGCGTCTCTCGCTCATCAGGACCTCCGGGTTTCTTGGTTTAACGAGGAATCTTAGCCGCTTCCCCAAAGTTTGTCAAATCAGGGGTCGAGTGGCTATTTCGGCTCTCTGTGAGGGACAATGTTCCGGAAAAAAATTAATTTACACATAAAAATGCGCCAGAGCACTTCCCTTCCATTTTTTTCCTCTTATATTTAGCTAAACTGATTTCATGTTGCCTCAGCGGCAAACCGGTTAAGAACCCGCAGTCATCATGGTGAGGCCTGGTTCCCATGAAGAAATTCCTTAAGCCGGTTCTCTATGTCATTGTCGGTATCATCCTGGCATTCCCCCTTTTCAGCCTCACCTATTACACCATGGTCCGCACCTCCACCCCGCAGTTCTGCGCCTCCTGCCATGAAATTGAATATGCTTACAATACCTGGCGCACTTCCAGCCACACCAATAACCGGGAGGGTTTTGTGGCGGATTGCATGGACTGCCACCTCCCCGCGCCCCAAGATACCTACGATTTCTTCTACGCCAAAACCCTCCATGGGGTAAAAGACGTCGTCGCCCATGTCCTGGGGGGCGCCTACGATCATGAGAAGAATCGCCAAAAAGCCTACGCTTCCATCAAAAACGACCAGTGCCTGAAGTGCCACCGCAATCTGCTTTACCTGCCTTATAAGCGGGGGGCCATGCTGGCCCACCGCACTGTCCTTTATCCCCGGCCGGGTTATGAGAAAAGCTGTTTCCACTGCCATCGGAACCTGGTCCACAATACTAAAGCCTACTATGATTACCGGGTATGCCAGGCAGAATGACGGCCCCGGGAGGCTCGGATTTTCCCATCGGCGGGCCAGGAGGTTAAGGCGGTGAAACGGAAGACAATGATCCTGTTGTCAGTGGTGGGGGTACTGGCCTTGTTGCCGGCGCCGGGGATGGCGGCCAAAGCCCAGAAGCAGGCGGGTGCGGTCAATCTCCCCAAGGTTAAGGAATTCCGCATCGAGCGCAGCATGTCCCAGGAGGCGGTGGCCTGCCTGGAATGCCACAAGCAGGAAACTCCGGGGCTTTTTGTGGATTGGGCCCGGAGCCGCCACGCCAGCGCCAATATCACCTGCCTGGACTGCCACCAGGCCGAGCCTTCCGAACCGGACGTGAGCCAGGAGCATTTTAAGCAGTATCAACGGGCCGATAATCCCTGGGGCAAGGCCCAATACCGGACGCCGGTGGCCGCAGTGGTTACTCCCAAGGATTGCTCCCGCTGCCACCCGGATGAAGTGGCCCAATACGACAAGAGCAAGCATGCCCATACCATGGAGATTATCTGGAAGATCGATCCCTGGCTCAACGCCGGTTTGAACAGCGATATCCAGCGGGCCACGGGCTGCTACCATTGTCACGGCACCGTGCTGAAGATGAAGAACGGCAAGCTGGACCCCCTGACCTGGCCCAACGTGGGGGTGGGCCGGGTCAATCTGGACGGCAGCCTGGGGAGTTGCAGCAGTTGCCACACCCGGCACCGTTTTGCGGTGATGGACGCCCGGAAGCCGGAGGCCTGCGGCTCCTGTCACCTGGGGCCGGACCATCCCCAGATCGAAATCTATAAGGAGTCCAAGCACGGCGACATCTACGACGCCTTCGGCCACGAATACAACTGGGAGGCCGCGCCCGGCGCCTGGACCCCGGGAGTGGACTACCGGGGCCCCACCTGCGCTTCCTGCCATATGTCCGGCGCGGGCAAGGTCTTGACCACCCACGACGTCACCGAGCGGCTCTCCTGGGAACTCCAGGCGCCCTTGACCATCCGCCCCGAGGATTTCCAGCCCTTCCCGGCCAAGACCAACTGGCAGGTGGAGCGCCAGAAGATGAAAGAAATCTGCCTCCAGTGCCACGGCGACGCCTGGGTGGATGACCACTATGTCAAGCTGGACGATGTGGTCAAGACCTATAATGACGTTTACTTCAAGCCCATGAAGAAAAAGTTGGATGAGCTTTACGCCAAAAAGCTGATGGACCCCAAGGCCTTCTTTAGGGAGCCCCTCTACTTCGAATACTACGAACTCTGGCACCATGAGGGGCGCCGGGCCCGGATGGGCGCGGCCATGATGGCCCCGGACTACACCTGGTGGCACGGCTTCTACGAGTGCAAGAAGCGCTTTGTCCACTTCATGGAAAAAGCCGACGACCTCATCAAGCACAACCAGAAGGCCTACCAGGCCCCGGTCTTCCCGGGGGCGGGGGGCAGCACCCAGAAACCCCCGGAGATTTTCGGCAAAAAGAAGCAGTAAGCCTAAAGGTTAATCCTTTTAAGGGGGGAAGGGCTGGTGACGGCCCTTCCCCTTTTTTGGGGAGTAGCCAGTAGCCAGTAGCCAGTTTTTTGCCGGCGCCAGGGGGGAGGCCGGACCGCCAGCAGTTGACGTCCGGCCTCCTGCTAAGGGTTATGGGTTAAGGTTTGAGGGAGATTACTTAACACCGGGCAGAAAGCCTATTGCCGGCGGCGGCCCTGGCCGGCCCAGGCGGGGATGCCGTTGGCGTCCCTTAAGGTGAGGACCTGGCTGCCCTTCTTCACGGTGGCGGCGATGATGGCCGGCTGGCCGCCCGAGGTGACCCGGGAGCCGGTGATCTCCAGGGTATCATTAGGGGCGAAGGTCATTTGCTGTTGGTCGAGATACTTTTTGGGACCCAGGCTCACGGCGATGGTTTCTTTGTCGGTCTTGACCGTGAGATGCACGCCTTGATAGCGGCCGCGGCCAGTGGATTTCACGGACACCACCTGGCCGGTGATGGTTTCCACGGTTTGGGGATTATAGAAGCGGCCTTTCCCGCCTTTCCCGCCTTGCCGTCCCAAGCCCTGCTGGGCGAACACACTTCCGGCCAGGGTCAGAGTCAAAATGCTGATGGCCACCACGGCCAAACGAATCTTTCTCATGCTTCCCTCCCTAATTTTCATTATCCTTTGAGGCCAAAGATATCGGCCTCCTTATGAAGATAAACCCGCCCCAGGCCCCAATCCGGCGCGGCGAGAAGAATTCCTTTAAGTCCCCCTTTCTTAAAGGGGGATTTAGGGGGATTTTAAATAGGTTAGCCAAATCCCCCCCGCCCCCTTTAAAAAAGGGGGAGAAAATACCGGTTCCCAAAAGGCTGCCGCCTTGATTAACACCAGCAAGGGCATGAGGGATGTAATTGTGCCGCAACGTGGGAACCTGGGGGCCAATGGCGTTTAATTCAGTGCCGCAACAGGGGGTAGGGAGCCGCTTAATCCCGCTATTTTCCAGGTATTTCCCGGATAAACCGCCCCTAAGTTGCAGCACTGTGCCGCTACCATACCGCTTAGTGCCACCCAGCCGCCGCGGCGGAGAAGGCGAGATGCGCCTGGTCCCACCTGATCCCATTAAATTTTGCTCCCCAGGGAAATTTAGAGGAAAAGAGGGAGAAGGCCAGAAAGGATGGGATGATTGACACGGATTTAGGGGGATGGGGGAAGAATGGGTAGTACAAGACTAGTTGGGACAAAATTTGTTTAAGTTTAAGAAATACGGTCAGTCGCTAAATTCCTACGCATAATGTTTAACGCTCAATGGGTTTTTGAGAAGCGGCTGTGTAATCGTGGGTCCAAAAAACATAATCTCCTTTCCTTCATAGCGTTCTGAGGCGCTATAGTTGAGGCCATAGGTAAGATGAGGTAAACCATCATAGGCCTCTCGAATTTGGGGTACGTTATTGTAGGAAACTACCCACGGCTTTCCTCCAATCGTTTTAAGGGCTTGGGCAAGGGCCAAGTGGTCATCATGTCGATAGTTATTCTCGTAGAGGGCCTGACCTTTGCGGTAGTATGGAGGGTCAAGATAAATAAAGGCACGCTCTTGGCAGGCCGCCACGACATTGGATAAAAAGTCGCGTGCATCCATACAGAAAAGCTGAATGCGGTGCCTGTAGCCAGCAATTCGTCTAATCTTCTCAATCAACCCAGCACGGTTGAAGCGTGCATCAATTTTCCATTTTCCAGTTTGCTTCTGCCCTCCAATAACTCCGCCTGTTATGATCCCAGAACGATTGGTCCGATTCAAGAATAGGACCGCAAACCCCAAACCGATTGGTGAGGCCGCTGTTGGGTTGCGTAGAATCTCCTTCTGACTATGCCATTCTTCCATTGTCAGTGGGACCTCTGCCACTAGACTGCAAAGGTCCTCCGTGTGATTGAGGAGGGAATACCAGAAGGCATACACACCTGGATCAATGTCATTAAGGTATAGTACCCGGACGTACTCCTTCCGCAAGAGGTTAATTCCGGCACCTGCCCCTCCGGCAAACGGTTCTATATAGGTGCAGTCACTTATCTTGTTCTGCCTCAGTAGAAAGCTGAAGAAGCGTGCCAAACGACTTTTCCCGCCTGGATACCGCAAGGGTGTAGATGTGGTGGACATAGTCTCCCCCGAGAGTAAGTCGCAAGCCTATAAAACCCAGCTTTTCTTATATGTGCCCCACAAACCAAGGCAGGCCTGGCTCGAGTCGGTCCCAAATCATCTTTAGCTCCCTTGGGGTAAGGGAAAACTGGGTGCTATGAACTACCGCGTTGAAGGTATTGGCTGATCCGATGCTGGCTGCATCGGAATAGAATACTTCTAACCCCTTGAGGTCATCCTTTATCTTTGTATCTCCTACATTAGCCGATATCAGATGCTTCCTTACTGCCCGCCCTTTATCTGCCAGATATCTCTGATTTTTAGGTAGTTGAATGTTATTCTTCTTCAAATACAGGTCGATGCATCCCTCAATAAAGACCCTGGTTAACACTGATCCAGCATTGATATAAAGATGCTCAATATCAATGGTTTTCAACTCTTTGAAGATTGCGCGCATTCGTTTGTTTTCGATTTTCATGCCGAAACCGCTTGATATGGGGGTATTGCGGGATAGTGAATCTCTTAAACTTTGCTTTTTCCTCTCAGGCTTTTCTTCTCTCTTCTCCGTTCCTGCTTGGGGTGCATCTGGTATGAGTGGCGCTTTGTCTCTGACCTCATAATCCCCCCACCCTTGGTCCAGTTTGATCTGGTCGATAAAGCCTTTCCGTTGCTTTATGGTCTTCAGGTCTGAGACAGTCCATCCACCAGAGGCAAGCGCTCGAAGCATATCACTAACCGCTTTGTCGAAATAATCCTCGTCCGCAATCCTGGTCAGTTCTTTCTTATTAAGATCCAAACCAATTTCACCTCGCACAACCGGACTGTTAATTAAGCGAGTGACGTTGGTAATCGGAATTGAGTTGGATTCCTCTTGGCTGATAAGCCCTTTCTTTGTTACATAATCTAAGAGTTTCGTTGCAGGATCATACCGGCCGGCACCCCCAATCCTCTTAGCGAAATATTCAGATTCCTTAGCACCCCAAGGGGAAATACCGGCTCCGCCTTGCTCCCCTAAGTGGCGAAGTTTTATCAAAGGAGCTGCCGCGTAAAGATCAGGGAAGATGGCACACTCTATCTGCGATGGCAATGATGGTTGAATGTCTTGTTGTAAATTGCGGAACTTTTTCCTTGCACGTTCATCGGGGCATTTATCCGGATCACGAAGCATCTTGAGAGCTGATATTCGACGATTACCCTCCACGACAATGTAAAGCTTTTTCTGAGTGCCACCTGCGGGTATAACCATCGGGAGTTCGATAGGTATGAAACCATGCACAGATATCGACTGCGCAAGGTTCATAACTTTTTCTCGGTCCCTTCCCGAGACCATCCATTTCAACACGGCATTCTGATCATCTAGGGCTCCGTGTCTAGCATTCTCAGTGTCCAGCAGCAGGCTATCCAGGGGAATAATTTCATTATTGTAATCCATCAAATTCTCCTCCTACCGCACGATTGTTACAAAAATTAATCGCAGGGGGTATAATAGCACAGATTTTGTTGGAAAAGTAATTGTTTCCCCCCTTCCTAAACCTCCGCGTGGGAACGAGAACGTAAGGCAAAGCTGGAGCTTTGCGGGCAATTGCGTTCCCAAGCAGAGCTTGGGAACGAGAGTAAAGTGGAGCTTGGGAGGGAGGATAAGGTAGGGTTTGGGAAGGACAACAAAAATCAATTTATTAAAGATTCTATTAAAGTTTCAGATTGATTAGTTGGAAAGGATATATTAAAGGAAAATATCCTCTCATCCTCTCGTTCCCAAGCTCCGGCTTGGGAACGGAATTGCCCGCAAAGCTCTGCTTTGTCTTAGCTGGCTATGAGAACGCGCTACCGGATAATTGATAATTCCTATCCTTATTTTCTGACCTGCACCATTATTGAATGGCTGCCGGTTTTTACCCGGCAGCCTTATTTTGGAATCGTTATTGATTCCTTGAAGTATTGCCGGGAGCGGAAGGGGTTGAAGATTTATGCTTATGTGATTATGGACAACCATCTGCATTTGGTGGCTGAGGGGGAGCGGTTGGGGGAAACGATTAAGGAGTTTAAGAGCTATACCGCGCGTGGCATAATTGAGTTGGCAAAGTCGGAGGGCAAAGACTGGCTGCTGAATCAGTTTAAGTTTTTCAAGGCCAGGCATAAGCAAGAGAGTAGGCACCAAGTGTGGCAGGAGGGGTTTCATCCGCAGTTGGTGAGTTCGGGGGAGATGCTGGCGCAGAAGGTGGAGTATATCCATGACAATCCGGTGAAGGCAGGGTTGGTGTCAAGGCCGGAGGATTGGTTGTATTCGAGTGCGAGGAATTATTATTTAGGGGAAGCGGGGATGTTGGAGATTGATGAGCTTGATTGGTAAGGCAAAGCAGGAGCTTTGCGGCAAGTGCGTTCCCAAGCTGGAGCTTGGGAACGAGGGAGAAAGGTAGCGTCTGTCCGGATTGATAGCCTCCTACTCATTTTCCCCATAATAGTAACTATCCCGTCTTTTCCACTTCTTCCACAAATTTTCATCCTTCCATTTTTGCCCGTATAGAGACTTGTCGATTAGTTTAAGGTTCGTGCGAAATTTCACTATCCCTGGACAGAAATCTTGACAGGGGGCGGGGAGGGGAATAAAATTATTAATTCTTATAGTTTTGTAAAATCCCCTCGTGAAGGCGGCGAGGTTGGGCCCTGGGCCGGAGTTGGGCCGGGGCAAGGGTAATACAGTTTTTAGTTTTTGGTTTTTGGTAAAAAAATTGTCAATTATTAATAGGTTATTAATTGGATTGGTGGCCGCAGGAGCAGAACTTGAGATAAAATCCCCTGGGGCAGGCGCCGGGGGTTGAATTAGAGGAGCGCAGGCTAGAAAGCCTGCGCCACCAGCGCAGGCTGGAAAGCATGTGCCACCAGGACAGGCTGGAAAGCCTGGGCTACCAGGGCAGAGGAGCGCAGGCTGGAAAGCCTGTGCCACAAGGGAAAGCCTAGGCCACCGGCACAGGCTGGAAGGCCTGGGCCACAGGCTGAAAAAATCCCCTCGGGCAGGTACCGAGGTTGTTAAGGTAAGGGAAAAGCGATGAAAATGTATCTGATGACTCCGGGTCCCACGCCGGTGGCGCCGGAGACCAATCTGGCCATGGCGCAGCCCATTATTCACCACCGGTCGCCGTTGTTCATGGAGATTCTGGGGGAGGTGCGGGCGGACCTGAAATATCTTTTCGAGACGGAACAGGAAGTGCTGATCTTCGCAGCCACGGGCACCGGGGCCATGGAAGGGGCGGTGGCCAACACCCTGAGCGCCGGGGACACGGCGTTGGTGGTGGACGGCGGCAAGTTCGGCGAACGCTGGACGGAGCTGTGCAACGTCTACGGCGTGAAGGTGGAGCGCCTGGCGGTGACCTGGGGCCACGCGGTGGACCCCAAGGAAGTGGCGAAGATGCTGGACGCCAACCCGGCCATCAAGGCGGTCTTGGTCCAGGCCAATGAGACCTCCACGGGAGTATCGCATCCGATTAAGGAACTGGCAGAGGTCACGACAAAAAGACCCGGCACCATCCTGGTGGTGGACGCCATCAGCGCCCTGGGGGGCTACTCCATACCCATGGATAAATGGGGCATCGACGTCCTGGTGGCGGGCTCGCAAAAGGCGATGATGCTGCCGCCGGGGCTGGCGTTTGCGGCGCTTTCGCCTAAGGCCTGGGGGTTCGTGAAGGAATCGAAACTGCCCAAGTATTACTTCAACTTCTCCAAGGCGCTCAAATCCGCAGAGAAGAACCAGACGCCCTATACTTCGCCGGTGTCGTTGATCCTGGGCCTCAAGGAAGTGCTGGGGAAGATCAAGCAGGTGGGGCTGGAGAAAATTTACGCGCACAACGCGCGGCTGTCTGCGGCCTGCAAGGCGGCCATGAAGGCCATGGGCCTGGAGCTTTACTCCAAGGATTATCCGTCCACGGTGCTGACCGCGGTGCTGGCGCCCGCGGGGGTGGACGGCCAGAAGGTGGTGGCGGAGCTCAGGAAGAAAGGCATCTGGATCGCCGGGGGCCAGGCGGAGGCCAAGGGCAAGATTTTCCGCATTGCGCATATGGGTTTCATCGACACCGTGGACCTGCTGGGCACCATCGGCGGCCTGGAAGAGGTGCTGACGGCCCTGGGGTATAAAGTGCAGCCGGGCGTGGGGCTGAAAGCCGCGCAAGAGGTTTTGGCCAAGGAGGCGGCGGTATGAAGGTCCTGATCAGCGATAATTTGCACGAGGCGGGGGTGGCGGTTTTGGAGGCCCAGCCCAATATCGAGGTGGTGAATAAGCCGGGTATGAAACCGGAGGAGTTGAAGGAAGCCATCAAAGACGCGGACGCGCTGGTGATCCGCAGCGCCACCAAGGTGACCGCAGAACTGATGGCGGGCGCGCCGCGCCTCAAAGTGGTGGGGCGGGCCGGCACGGGCCTGGACAACGTGGACATCCCGGAGGCCTCCAAAAGAGGCGTGGTGGTGATGAACACCCCCGGGGGGAACACCATCACCACCGCGGAACACGCGCTGTCCCTGATGATGGCCCTGTCCCGGAACGTGGCCCAGGCGGCCCAGTCCATGCGGGAAGGGAAGTGGGAGAAGAAGAAGTTCCAGGGGACGGAATTGTTCAACAAGACCCTGGGGGTCATCGGCTTAGGGCGCATCGGCTCCATCGTGGCGGACCGGGCCCTGGGGCTGAAGATGCGGGTGCTGGGTTACGACCCCTTCATCACCAAGGAAGCGGCGGCCAACCTGGGAGTGGACCTGGTGTCCCTGGACGATCTCCTGGCCCGGGCAGATTTTATTACGCTGCATACGCCCAAGACCAAGGATACGGCCAAGATTCTGAATAAGAAGGCCTTCAAGAAGATGAAACCCGGGGTGCGCATCATCAACTGCGCCCGGGGGGGGCTGATCGATGAAGAAGCCCTGCTGGCGGCCCTGAAAGAGGGCAAGGTGGCGGCCGCAGCCCTGGACGTCTATGAGACGGAGCCGCCGGGCGCGGATTTTCCCTTAAGGGAGTTGCCCAACGTGATCTGCACCCCGCACTTGGGCGCGTCCACGGAAGAGGCCCAGGCCAACGTGGCGGTGGCGGTGTGCGAGCAGATCGTGGAGCTGCTGCTGTACGGCACCATCAAGAACGCGGTGAACGCGCCCTCGGTGAGCCAGGAGAGCATGGCCAAGCTGAAGCCCTACCTCACCCTGGCGGAGGCCCTGGGGGCCTTCCAGGCGCAGACGACGGAAGGGGCTATTTCCGCGGTGAGTATTGCTTATATCGGGGAAGTCTCCAAGCTGGACACCAAGCCTCTGACCCACTCCCTGCTTAAAGGGCTGCTCTACCCGGTGATGCACGACGAGGTGAATTATGTGAACAGTCCAGCCATGGCTGCGTCCCGGGGAATCCACGTGAGCGAAGAGATGGTGGCGTCGGCGGAGGATTTCGCCACGCTGATCCGCCTCACCGTGCGGGCCGGGAACGAGGAGAACTCGGTGGCGGGGACCATCTTCGGGAAATATGAGCCGCGGCTGGTGCGGATCAACAAGTTCCGGCTGGAGGCGGTGCCGGAAGGACATTTGCTGTTCATCTACAATACGGACCGTCCCGGGGTGATCGGGGCCATCGGCACCACCATCGGCAAACACAACATCAATATCGCCCGGATGACCGTGGGCCAAGAAAGGGAGCGGGGGCAAAACATCATCCTGCTGACCACCGACACGCCGGTGACGCCGGAATGCCTGAAGGACGTGCGGGCCCTGGAACACGTGGCCATGGCCATCCAGTTGGAGTTGTAAGTTTTTGTCAGAGAGTTGATGAGGGAGGGGGTTGACGGGCCGGCAAGCCAAAGCCAATGGCCCTCCCTCTGAATCGCTAGTGCAGGGCTGTAACTACAAGCCTACTCCAGGATGAGGAGGCAAGCATGTCCGATACAGAGGACAAAGGCTACACGGTCAAGGATCGGCGTTTCCATCAGATGAGCGAAGAAGAGAAGGCCGCGGTCCGGGAAGAAGAAGAGGCCGGAGAAACGGCGGCCACGGAGGAAGAGGCGGCCCCGGAAGAGATTCGGGACGCTAAACCCGGCCCGGAAGTGCCCCTGCCGGAGATCACCTTTTCTTCCTTTCTCTTTTCGCTGAGCACGTCGGCCTTCGTGCACCTGGGAGCCGTGGCGGACCCGGCCACCGGCAAGGGCGACAGGAATCTGTCCTTGGCCAAGCAGACCATTGATCTGTTGGGGCTGCTCCGGGAAAAGACCCGGAACAACCTCTCCAGGGAGGAAGAGGACCTGTTCGACCACCTCCTTTATGACCTGCGGATGCGTTATATCAAGGAGGTGGGATAAAAAAGCTGTCAGCTATCAGCTTTCAGCGGTCAGCTAAAAAAGAGACATTAGCGATTTTGCACATAACCAGGGTTACTTAATTTGCCGATGTCTGTATTGACCGCGGCATTAGAATAGCTGAAAGCTGATAGCTAAAATCCAAGGGCCTCGTTCCTCGTTCCTCTGAATCCCCAGACAAAGTACCTTTCCCAGGCATGACCAGACCTTTGCGCAAACTGACTGCCCCTCCCGATACCGGGAATCTCCGGGTTTTTTGCCCCGCCAAAGTCAATCTCTATCTTCGGGTTTTGGGACGGCGGGCCGACGGCTACCATGATTTGCTCTCCATCATGCAGCCCCTGAGTCTGGCGGATGAATTGACCGTCAGTACCACCCCCCCGGGCATCTTCCTGGATTGTGATCAGCCGGAGATACCCCGGGGACCGGGGAATCTGATCTGGCAGGCGGCCCTGGAGTTCCAGCGGGCCACCGGCCGCCGTCTGGGGGTGCATTTTGGTCTAAAGAAAAGGATTCCCGTGGCCGCGGGCCTGGGAGGCGGCAGCAGCGACGCGGCCGGGGCCTTGCTGGCTCTGAACGCTCTGGCGGGTGAACCCCTAAAGGCCGGGTTGCTCCATGACCTGGCCGGCAAGTTGGGCGCAGACGTGCCTTTTTTCCTGGGAGCGGGCCCGGCGGTGGCCCGGGGCATCGGCACCGAACTGACGCCGGTGGCCCTGCCCGCCTACTGGTACCTGCTGCTCAACCCTGGGGTGCGGGTTTCTACCCGTTGGGTCTATGAAAGTCTGGACCTGAGGGCCTTAAAAGGGTATAAGATTCTGGGGGAAAGGGACTGGAACCCGGAACAACCGGGAACCTGGGTCCATAACGATCTGGAGAGCGTCACGGTGAAGCAACATCCCCAGTTGCAAGACTGGTTGAAGACTTTGGGGCGTTTGGGAGCCCTGGCCCGGGGGATGTCCGGCAGCGGCCCCACTCTTTTCGGGCTATTCCCCACTTTGGCGGCGGCCCGGCAGGCCGGACAAGAGATGCGGGGCGCTTTTAAGGGTTGGATGGCCCTGGCCCGGGGACTAACCGGTGAAGAGACGGACGCTCTTGGGGGGGAGCAGGCATGGATGGTTTGAAGATTTTCACGGGCAACGCCAACCGGCCCCTGGCGGAAAAAATCTGCCAGCATTTGGGAGTGCCCCTGGGGGAAGCGGTGGTGGGACAGTTCTCCGATGGGGAGCTGATGGTGGAATTCCGGGAGAACGTCAGGGGCCAGGACGTTTATGTGGTGCAACCCCTGTCCGTGCCCAGCAATGAACACCTGCTGGAACTCCTGCTCATGGTGGACGCCCTGAAAAGGGCTTCGGCCGCCTGTATCACCGCGGTGATGCCTTATTACGCCTATGCCCGGCAAGACCGCAAGACCGCGCCCCGGGTGCCCATTTCCGCCAAGCTGGTGGCGGATTTGATCACGGCCGCGGGAGCCAACCGGCTGCTCACCATGGACCTGCATTCCGGCCAGATCCAGGGGTTTTTTAATATCCCCGTGGACCACCTCTTTGCGGCGCCGGTGGTCCTGGATTATATCCGTCAACGCTTCGGCCCCGACGTGATTATGGTCTCCCCGGATGCGGGCGGGGTGGAGCGGGCCCGGGCTTTTGCCAAGAGGTTGCATACCAACCTGGCCATCATCGACAAACGCCGGGAAGGGCCGACCATCAAGGCCATGACCCTCATCGGCAACGTCTGGGGCAAAGAGGCCATCATCCTGGACGATATGATCACCACCGGCTCCACGGTGACCATGGCCGCGGAATTGCTGATCCGCCACGGGGCCCGGGGGGTGCACGCCTGCATTACCCACCCGGTGATGGCCCGGAACGCGGTGAGCAACCTGCAAGGGTCCCTCCTCCAAAGCCTGGCGGTGACCGACAGTATTCCCCTGACCCCGGAAGCCGCGACCATGGAAAAGATCCAGGTGCTGTCCGTGGCGCCGCTTTTGGGAGAAGCCATTAAGCGGATTCATAACCAGGATTCGGTGAGTTCGCTGTTCGTTTAAAGACCGTTTTCCGTTTTCCGTTTTCCGTTTTCTGTTTTCTTTGCAAGTCATCTATCCTCCAATGACATAAGCCCCTGAAAGTGTGTGTCAATTTATTGCCTGCCTCGTGGAACTTATGGGAAACATATCAGAAAACGGAAAACGGAAAACAGAAAACCGGCATTTAGTGGTGGGCTTGGGAAATCCGGGCCCCCAGTACGCCTGGACCAGGCACAACCTGGGGTTTATCGTGGCCGCGGCCCTGGCCGAAGATTGGGGGATTCCCATGACCCGGAGCACCCTGGACGCCACCTGGGGCCAGGGGAGGGTAGGGGGGGAGACCGTGGTCCTGGCCCAACCCGCCACCTACATGAACCTGAGCGGCCGCGCGGTCACCCGGCTTTTGGCCTACTTTAAACTGACGCCCGCCGCCCTGGTGGTGCTCCATGACGATCTGGACGTGCCCCTGGGACGCCTCAAAATCGTGGACCGGGGAGGCCCCGGAGGCCACCGGGGAGTGCTCTCCATCATTAACGCCCTGGACACCGAGGAGTTCCTCCGGGTGAAGCTGGGCATCGGCCGCCCGCCGCTGCTGATGTCCGGGGAAAATTTCGTACTTGCCCCTTTCACCCGGGAGGAGGAGGAAACCGTGGCCGCCCTGGTGGAGCGGGCCGCCCAGGCGGTGGATACCCTGGTCCGGGAGGGATTGAAGGCGGCGCAGAATCGGTTTCATGGAGCGGCTTCCGATTAGAAAAAAGAGTTAAAATGCATAGGTGAGAGTTTAGATTCTTCATGGGGGTTGATGTTCAGACAAGAAAACGATGTGCCTATTTAGTCTTAGATACTGGCCGAAAATCCATCGACCAAGGATGGTTAGAAGGGGATTCCACCAAGAGTATCTGCAGAGATTTAGTCAGAGTAATTACCAAAATAGAGAAGAAAGATAATGGGTTAGTTGCTGTTGGTATCGATTCTCCCAGGCATCCCCTGGGAAGTCCACGGAACCATTTTGGGGACAGAGGAAGGCAAACATGGAGGCAAAGAGTAAGCAGTGAGAAAGGGTATGGCAGACATTGTGAAGTAGTTCTAAAAGTATTAGACCTTGCAAATCCTCAATGGACTGCCATTAGAGAGAATTGCCCGGCCTGGATGCTTTTGGGATTTGCTCTTTTTTCTTGTTTGGAAAATAGACAAGGCTCGTTTGAAGTCTTTCCTGCGGCATCTTATTGCCTTCTTAATAGTCGTACTTCACCGGAAGTAAGCAGCAACTTTTCTGAATTTGCTTATGGACCCAAGGACATGATAGACGCTTGCGTCTCCGCCGTTACTGTTATGGAATTTATTCAAGGTAGAGGCTGTGGAATAGGTGGTGGGGACGGGATAGGAAGCATTATTTTGCCGACGCCGCTACCTGTTGAAGGTGATCATCCGGTTCTGCGGTGGCCTCCTGAGTAACGAGCTTTTAAGCCCCCCTTTTTTAAAGGGGGATTTAGGGGGATTTTCGGAGGCTTACAAAATCCCCCCTAACCCCCCTTTAGAAAAGGGGGGGAAATACGAGATTCTTCACTCCGCTTCGCTCCGTTCAGAATGACAGAAAAGGTACTCACCAGTGTTTTAACTTTGAACCTTGATGCCACTGTAAAAAGTCGAAAATATCCACAATCGCCATTTTAAGTGGTTGATTTTATCAAGAGCGATTAGCCAAAAATCGCCATTTTTTGACTTTTTACGAATCCATCAACTTTGAACTTTGAACTTCGAACTTTGAACTTTCAATATAAGCGATAAAGCATGCGCATCCTCTTCATCTCTCCCAACCAGTTGGACCTCATTGCCCCGCCCCTGCCCCTGGGGCTGGCGTCGGTGGTGGCCGCGGTGGCGCCGGAGCATGAAGTTAAGGTCCTGGATTTCATGTTTGCCGCCGACCCCCTGGACGAGGTCCGCCGGCTGGTGGCGGCGTGGCAACCGGAACTCTTGGCCCTGTCCCTCAGAAACCTGGACAACCAGGACATGCGCAATCCCATTCTGTATTTCCCGGAATTTAAAGAGTTGGTAAATCTGCTTCGGAGCCTCAGCTCCGCGCCCATCATGGTGGGGGGCGCTGGCTTCAGCATCGTCCCCCAGGAGATGATGGCATACCTGGAGGCCGACTGGGGGCTGGTGGGGGAAGGGGAGGAAGCCTTGCCGGCTTTCCTCCGGGCCTGGGGCACCCCAGAGGTGGAGGAGACCCCGGGCCTGGTGTGGCGGCAAGGGGACGCCTGGCGGCTTAATCCGCCCCAGCGGGTGGAGAATCTGGCGGCGCTGGCGACGCCGGCCCTGGAGTATTTCACTCCCCGGCTCTATGAGGAGGCCCGGGGCAACGCCAAACTCCCGGGGATGATTCCGGTGCAGAGCCGGCGGGGCTGTCCCATGCGGTGCACCTACTGCGCCACCCCCCGGCTTGAAGGCCGCCATATCCGGGCCTGGCCCCCGGAGCAGGCGGCGGCCTGGCTTAAGGACTGGCACGAGAGATGGGGCTTGACCCGCTTTTATTTCGTGGATAATATCTTCAACCACCCGCTGGACTACGCCCGCCGGTTGTGCCAGGCCGTCGAGGACCTGCGCCTGCCTCTGGAGTGGGGCTGTCTCATCAATCCCGCCTTCCCCGACCGGGAGCTTTTCCGGATGATCCGCCGGGCCGGGGGCAAGATGGTGCAGGTGGGAAACGAAAGCGGCTCCGATGTGATGCTGTCCAACCTGGGGAAAGGTTATGACAAAGAAAAAGTGGAACTCACTCTGAAGCTGCTCCAGGAAGAGGGCCTGCCCTATTCCTGCTTTTTGATGATGGGGAGCCCCGGAGAAACCCCGGAGACGGTGAAAGAGAGCGTGGCCTTGCTGGAGCAATACCAGCCGGAGATGGTCAACCTGACGGTGGGAGTCCGCATCCATCCCGGGTTGCCCATCCACCGGCAAGCCCTGGAGGAAGGGGTGGTGACGTTTGAGGACAATCTCCTCTGGCCCCATTTCTACCTGGCCCCGGCCATCAAGGAGTGGATCTGGGAATATCTGGCAGGGGTGACGGCCCGGCATCCCCATTGGATCTTTTAAGAATCGTTTTCCGTTTTCCGTTTACCGTTTTCCGTAAAAAGAGACCCCGATCTGATCATAACTGGGAAAGCTGTCTTTAAAGGCGGTTAATTTCCCGATGATTTTATTTCCAACCGGTTGTATTGGATTTATTCAACCTCTTATTTCTAGGTTTTTGTCTTTCACGGAAAACGGAAAACGAAACGAGAAATAGCACTTAAAGGAAAATAAAATGGCACCAAAAGACGACGACGACCGGCAGCGCCTTACCTGGCGGGAGATCGACCAGCGGCGGGACCGCCAGCAGCCTGGGGCTCCTAAGAAACAGCGGCTGCCCAAGAAGCAGGCGGAGAAGGTGCGGTTGCAGGCTTTGCGGGAGGCCGAGGCCTTTTTTAAGGGGAAGCGGGGCCGGCCCGAGTATCAAAAGGCCCTCCAGGAATTGGAGGCGCATCACGGCACCAGAAAATTTGCGGAAACTGTAAAGAAATTTTTACAGGAATATGGCTTGCCGGAGGAGTGGGGGGCCTTAAACCGGCTGCTGGATTATCCGGAGGCGGAGGTGGTGGCGGGGGCCTTAGGAGCCATGGCCGGCCAGGCCGGCTCTCGCAGCCGGGTGGAACAGCAAGGCTTTAAAGGGAGGTTGCGGGTTTTGGCGCTAACCAGTCCTTTTTCCGAGGTACGGGTCCGGGCCGAGGAGATTTTGGCAGATTTCTAAACGGCAAAGGAAAAGGGGGATAATAATTAGGGGTCTACACTGATATTAAAAAAAATATGTTGACAATATATTTTATCTTTTATTATTATTTTAGCAATATATTTTGTAAACTATTGCCGGGGAGATGATGTGCCCATCTTCCTCGGCCTGACCTCCATTTTTATCTCAAGGTCCGCCTGATGCTTCGCAACTTCAAGGAGGAGCTGGGTTCATGGTGGGAAACGATTGCCAGGTGGTCTCCGGGAAGGCAGCACTGCTAAGTCCCGAGCGGATTCAGCCTGCCGACCGCATCATCACCCACTATCCTCCTTTGCAAAAAATCCTGGCCAACCTGCCCCTTTTTGCCCGTTCCGAGTTGCCGGTATTGTTGGTGGGGGAGCCGGGAACGGGTAAAGAATTGGTGGCCGAAGCCCTCTGGCAGCTGAGTCCCCGCCGCAGCCGGCCTTTTTTGCGGACCAATTGCGCTACCTACCTGGAACCCCTGGCCGGCAGCGAGCTTTTCGGCCATTTACAGGGTTCTTTCACTGACGCCCGCCGCACCCGCTCCGGTAAATTCAAGATGGCCCATGGGGGCACCCTTTTCCTGGATGAAGTGGGGGACCTGCCTCTGTCCGTCCAACCCCGCCTGCTCCGGGCCGTGGAGCAAGGGGAGATCGAGCCGGTGGGAGCCGATGCGCCGGTGCAGGTGGACGTGCGCCTGGTGGCCGCCAGCAATCAGGACCTCCCGGGTCTCATCTCCCAGGGCCGGTTTCGCCAGGATTTATACGACCGTCTGGCCGTGCTCCTCATCCAATTGCCGCCTTTGCGGGAACGGGGGGAGGACGTTTTGCTCCTGGCTGCCCATTTTGCCCGGGACGCGGCCCCACCCCAAGGGCGGCCCCAGCGGGCGAGTTTGACCCCGGCGGCGGCCCGGCGTCTGTTGCAACACCACTGGCCGGGAAACGTCCGGGAACTTAAAAACGTCATCACCCGGGCGGTGCTTTTTGGCACCGGGGGGGTGATCCGGGAACATGACCTGTATTTTACCTTCCAGAGATCGGACCCGGGCCTGCCTCTGGTAAATCCCCGGGTCACCGAACTCCCGGCCCGGCCGGACCGGGCCCAACTGGAGGAACTCCTGTTGGCGGAAGGGGGCAATATTTCCGCCCTCTCCCGGCGGCTTAGGGTGTGCAGCAAGACCATCTACCGCTGGCTGAACTCGCACCATATCGACCTGATGCAGATCCGGGCCGCGGGGGGATGAAAAAGATTTACCACCAAGGCACAGAGAATAATAAGACAGGGTAGGCCCCAGGGCCACCGGCCCGTGGAGAAGGCACAACAGGAATGGCAATATCCATGATCGATCAAAAGGAGGAAGTCGGCATGTCTTATCAATATCAGGTAGTGGCCCTCAACGGCTCTCCCCATGAGGGTTTTGGCAATACCTCGCAGCTAATCGCCATGCTGAAAGAGCATTTGGCGGGGGAGGGGTTTGGTCTGGAAGAAATCTTCTTGAACCAGCAGCAGATCGAATACTGCACCGGCTGCGGGGTCTGTATCGAGAAGGGCGCCTGCTGGATCCGGGACGACCACAAAGGAGTGGTGAAGAAACTGTTGGATGCGGACGCGGTGATTCTGGCTTCGCCGGTGTACTTCCGGCACGTGACTGCGCAGATGAAGACTTTTCTGGATAGGTCCCTGGGTTACGGGCACCGCCCCCGGGGGACCTGGAAACCGGGCTTGGCGGTGAGCGTCTCCGCGGGTTGGGGGGAAACCGAAGTGGCCCATTACCTAACCCACGTGTTGAGGGTCTACGGGGCCTTTGCCGTGGGGGAACTCACCGCCGTCGGCGTGGGCCCCGGGGGCTTTTGGGGGAAGGAGGCAGTGGCGGCCCGGGCCGCCGACCTGGCCCGGGATCTGGCCCGGGCGGTAAAAGCAGGGCGGCGCTATCCCCCCACGGACCGGGATTTGGATTACTGGCATTTTATGGGCGGTCTGATTAAAGAAAACCGGGAATTTATGAAGGCGGACTACGAGCACTGGCAGAAATTGGGGATTCTGGATAGTTTCGAGACCTTTATCGGCCAGAGCCGCTCTCCGGCCACCGGCAGCCAGGAGATGCGGGAGGCCTGGCTTAAGGGCTTGATGGCGCGCCAGAGAAGCGGCAGAGAGGAAGCCGCGCAGATAGAGGAAGTTCCCCAGGCCGCAGCCGCCAATCCCGGCAATCCTGGCAATCCAGGCCCGCCGCAAACGGTAAGGCAGATGATGGAGGCCATGCCCGGGGCCTTGAACCGGGAAGCAGCCGCGGGCATGTCCGTCACCTACCAGTTTGAGGTGGGTGGTGACGAGAATTTCACCGCCCACGTGCGGATAGAAAACGGCGCGGCCACCTTCCAGGAAGGCCCCGCCCCGAAACCCGACGTGATCGTCAAGACCCCCGCGGACGTGTGGTTGGCCATTACCAGGCGCGAGATGAACGGAGCCACGGCGTATATGACCGGGAAATTTAAAGTGGAGGGAGACCTGGGGCTGCTGATGAAACTGCATAGCCTGTTCGGCGGGTAGAAAAGATTTACCGCAGAGGCGCAGAGGGCGCGGAGTTACGCAGAGAAAAATAATTAAGGAGGGTGGGCCGTTGGCCCACCCTCCTTCTTTTATTCTCTGTGAATCTCTGTGTTCTCTGCGCCTCTGCGGTAAATCTTTTTAAAGCACCGTCTTCACCGCGGCCTTGGCCAGTTCGACGATGCGGTCGGGGAAGACGCCGAAGCCCAGGACGATAACGATCAGCGCGTAATTCAGGATACGGGTAGGGGTGGAGATGGTAATGGGCCCCAGGCTGGGGTCATCGGTGAAATAGGAGCAATAGATGACCCGGAGATAGTAGTACAGGGAGATGGTGCCGTTCACCGCGCCGATCAACACCAGCCAGAAATAACCCTGGCTCATGGCGGAGGTGAAGAGCAGGAGCTTGCCGGTGAAGCCGATGGAGGGCGGCACGCCCGCCAGGGCAAAGAGGCCGACGATGAGGCTTAAGCTCAACAAGGGGCTGCGGCGCCACAATCCGGCCAGTTCCTGAATCTTTAAATCCCGGCCGTCTTTGGCCACTTCGGAGATGACCATGAAGACGGTGAAATTCATCACCAGGTAGGCCAGGGCATAATAGATGGCGGCAATGTAGCCGGCTTCCTTGAGGGTGAGAATACCGACGAGGAAGTAACCGGCGTGGGCGATGGAGGAGTAGGCCAGCAGGCGTTTGAAATCCCGCTGGATGATGGCTACCAAATTACCCAGGGTCATGGAGATGATGGAGAGGATGACCAGGGCCTTGGTAAAGCTGTAACCATAGCCGGCCCCCAGAACCGCCAGGCGCAGCAGCAGGGCCACGGCCGCGGCCTTGGAGGCGGTGGCGATGAAAGTGGTCACCTGGTTGGCGGCGCCCTGGTAAACGTCAGGAGCCCAGAAGTGGAAAGGGAAGACGGAGAGCTTGAAGAAGAAGCCCGCCAGGGCCAGGAGCAGACCTAAAAGGCCGATGGGGCTGGCGGCCAGTTGGGGCAGCTTCGGTAGAATATCGGCGAGATAGGTGCTGCCCGTGGCCCCGAAGAGATAGCTCAAGCCGAAGAGCATCACCCCGGAAGAGACCGCGCCGATGAGGAGATACTTGATGCCCGCTTCCACGTCGATGCCGTCGCCCCGCCGCAAGGGGACCAGGATATAGAGAGAATAAGATGAAAGCTCCAGGGCCACGTAGATGGTGAGGAGTTCCACGGAACTGACCAGGAGCATCATACCGATGGTGGTGGTGGTGAGAAAGAGATAAAACTCGGCCTGGTCACGTTCGGCGATCTGGGGGATATTGTGACAGATGGTCAACACCAGAAAGAAGGCCAGGGCCAGGGCGAATTTAAAGATCTGGCTGAAGAGATCCACCCGGTAGGCCTTGAAGAAGAGCTCCCCCTGCTGGCAGAGACATAGGGCGGTGACCACCAGCCCCCCGGCAGCCAGGGCCAGGGCGATCTGGTAATCGGCCTTAGGCTCCGGCTGGCGTTTCAAGGTGAGGAGGAAGAAGACCAGGGCCGTGCCCAAGTAGTAGAGTTCCGGTCCGAAGAGCATCACGTTCATCTTTTACATTCCCTGGAGGAAGGGGATTACCGCGGTTTTAATCAGGCCCACCATGGTCTGGGGGAAGATTCCGAAAAAGAGCAGGGTGGCGATGAGCATCATCCGGGGTAGACCCAAGAAGGGACTGACGTCCTCAAAGTGTTCGAACTTGGGGTTCGGGGCATTAAAGAAGGTGGTTTGCACGACCCGCAGGGCGAAGAGGGCGCCCACCACCAGGGCGGCGATGGCTAAGAGACCCTGCACCGGGTAAACCTTGACGGTGGCAATGAAGACCAGAAGCTCCGCCCAGAAACTGGCCATGCCCGGCACTCCCGCGCCGCACAGCGCCGCGGTGATGAAGAAGGCCGAAGCCACGGGCATGATCTTGGAGAAGCCGCCCAATTCGTGGATATCCCGGGTATGGGTGCGGTCATAAATATAGCCCACCGAGGAGAAGAAGAGGGCGGTCATAATGCCGTGGGCGAACATCTGGAAGACGGAGCCGTTGAGGCCGTCCACCGTGCCGGTGGCCAGCCCCAGGCAGACGATGCCCATGTGGGACACGGATGAGTAACCGATAACGTACTTCAAGTCGGTCTGGGCCAGGCCCACGAAGACCCCGTAAACAATCCCCACAGTGGCCAGCAGCGCCATGAGCTGGGCCCAATAATGGAAGCCCTCCGGGCAGAGGTACATGGCCACCCGGAGAACCGCAAAGGAACCCAGCTTCATGAGCACGCCCGCGTGAAGCATACTTACGGCGGTGGGGGCAGCCACGTGGCCCACGGGAGACCATGTGTGGAACGGCCAAACCGCCGCCAAGACCCCGAAACCCAGGAACAGGAGGAGGAAGGCCACCTTCTGGACCCAGGGTGAGAATTTGACCGCGTGGAGGGCCACCATGTTAAAGGTGTTGAGACCGGAAGCGGCGAAAAGCATGAGGATGCCGGGGATGATGAAGCCGCTGCCCGCCATCAGATAGAGGGTGAGCTTCATGGCCGCGTATTCTTTGCGGGTGGAGCCCCAGACCAGAATGAGGATGTACATGGGGACCACGGCGATCTCATAGAAGAGGAAGAACATGAACATGTCATAGGACATGAAGACGCCGAAGACCCCGGTGACCAGGGCCAGCATCCAGATGAAGTATTCCTTGGTCCGTTCCTCCAGCTCCCACATGGTGAGCACGCCGGTAAAGATGACGATGCCGGTGAGCAGCAGCAACGGCGCGTTCAGGCCTTCCACGCCCACGAAGTAGGTGATCCCGAAGGTCTTCACCATCTCGTGCTTTTCGACGAACTGCAGGCCCCCCAGGCTCTTGTCATAGGCCACAAAGACATAAATGGCCAGGGCCAGGGAGATACCTGCGGACACCAGGGAGACGGCCCGGATGAGGAACTTCTGGTGATCCTGGAGCAGCAGGAGGATGACCAGACCCACCGGCGGCGCCAGCAGCATGCAGGTCAATACCGGAAAAGTGGCAGCATGTTCGGTCATATCAGCGACCCATTAAGAGATAAATTCCGACCCCGGCCAGGACCAGGACCATGAAGAGCAGATTCAATTGCACGAAGGCGGTCTGGAGGAAAGACAACAAGCGGCCGCTGCCGATGGTGGAGAAAGCCACCGCATCGACGCCGCCGTCCACCACCCGCCGGTCGTTGTAAGTGAATAAACTGGAAAAGGTGCCGTAAATAATGCGGTTCAGGAACCAGCGCCAGAAATGGTCCATATACCATTTCTGGATGAAAAAATTCTCCAGAGCCGGGACCTTGCGGATGAAGCCCTGCCATTTAGCCCCGGAAGCACCCCAGTCGAGCCAGGCCAGGCCGATGCCGGACAGGGCGCTACCCACGGCCAGCACCAGGAGCAAGTAGTTCATCTCGTGGGGATGGGAGGCCCCCAGGAGAAACTTCTCCAGGGGAGTCTGCAGGAATCCCAGCACGCAGGCGAACCCGGCCAGCACTATCAGGGGGAAGGCCATGACCCAGGGCACCCCGTGATTCCCATTATGGCCGCCGTGGCCGTGGTCATCATCGTGGGCGCCGTGCCCGTGGCCGCCCGTTTCCCGCACGTAATACTCCTGCCAGACCGGATCATCGTCTTTGCGGGGAAAGAGCATGACGAAGATCACCCGGAAGGTATAGTAGGCCGTGAGGAAGGCGCCGAAGAGTCCCAGGCCGACCCACAGCTTATTGGGCAGGTGCCACAACTGGGCCATGATGGCTTCCTTGCTGAAGAAGCCGGCAAAGGGGAAGATCCCCGCCAGGGCCAGGGCGCCGATGGTGACGGTGACCATGGGGATCATAAGTTTGCGGCCGCCGTCTTTGCTCATGACGAAAAAGTCATTGGTGCCGAAGTGGTGGATGAAGACGCCGGCGCAGAGAAAGAGGAGGGCCTTAAAGGCCGCATGGGTGGTGAGGTGGTAGTAACCGGCGAACATGGTGCTGCCGCCCAGGGCCGCGGCCGACAGCCCCATGGCCATAAACCCCAGCTGGCTCACCGTGGAATAAGCCCAGACCTGCTTGATGTCCTTGGCCACCATACCGATGGTGGAGGAGAGGAGCAGGGTGATGGTGGAGATGATGAGCACCACGCTCATGGCGGTGGCGGAGGCGGCAAATAAGGGGAAGAGCCGGGTGATGAGGTAGACGCCCGCAGCCACCATGGTGGCGGAATGGAGCAGGGCGGAAACCGGCGTGGGACCTTCCATGGCGTCCGGCAGCCAGACGTGGATGGGGAACTGGGCGCTCTTACCGGCCACGCCGCAGAAGATCAGCAGGGCGCAGAGGGTGACCTGGGCTTCCGTTAATTTATGGGTCATGGCGGCGCCGTTGATATCAAAAATACCCAACCCCGGGATATTGAGGTCCTTCATAAAGAAGGTAAGGAAGACCAGACCCATGAAAAAGCCGATGTCCCCGAAGCGGGTGACCACGAAGGCCTTCTTCCCGGCTTCGGAGGCGGAAAACTTCTCGTACCAGAAGCCGATCAAGAGATATGAGGACAGACCCACCAGTTCCCAGGAGATGAAGAGCTGGAGCATGCCGCTGGCCGAGACCAGGCTCAACATGGACATACCGAAGAGCGAGAGGTCGGCGTAATAGCGGGCGAACCCCGGGTCCCCCTCCATGTAGCCGATGGAGTAAACCTGGATGAGCCAGGCGATGGTGGCGACGATGCACAACATCAAAAGGCTCACCGGGTCCAGGAGAAAACCGAAGGGGACGATGACCGCATCGGAGACCAGCCAATTGATCTGGGTAATGATGGGTTTGGCCAGAGTGACGGTGTGGTATAGCTTATAGAACAGGTACCAGGCCAGAATCAGGGGAATGGTGGAGCAGGTCAGGGAAATGGCCAGGGAGAGTTTGTCCCTTCTCCAGGTGAAAATCATGATTACCGCGAAGGCCAGCAGCGGCAGGGCGACTATCAATAAACAGGACAGGAAGATGGGATCGCAGGAGCCCATGATTAACCCCTAAGCTCCGTGGCGTGCTCGATGTTGATACTCTTGAGCTTCCGGTACACGGCCACGATGATGCTCAAGGCGATGGCGGCCTCGGCGGCGGCCACGGCCATGATGAACAAGGTAATGACCTGGCCCACCGCGGGGTGGGGGGCCAGGAAGCGGTTGAAGGCCATAAAATTGATGCTGGCGGCGTTGAGGATCAACTCCACGGAGATCAGGATGGCGATCAGGGAGCGCCGCGCCAGCACCCCGTACAGGCCGATGGCAAAGAGCACCAGGGCCAGGTAGAGGTAGGTTTCCAGTTGATTAAACACCAGCATCATGGACCTCGAAATTAAGAGCTGCCGCGGCCGCCCCGGGCGATGACGATGGCGCCCAGCATGGCCACTAACAAGAGTAAAGAGACGACTTCAAAGATCAGGGCATAATTGGTGAGCAAATAATGCCCGATGGTAGTAACGGACCAGTCCGTGCTTCTTTTAGCCGCGGGAACCCAGGTGGTCTTCTTGGTTAAAAGGAACAAAAAGGCGAAGACCAGGCCCGCGCCGGCCACCCCGCCCAGGATCTTTTTGATACTCCGGGGGGGGCGGGGCAGGTACATGGGCTCGGAGAGCATGATGGCAAAACATATGGCGATACAGATGGCTCCCACGTAGATGAGGATTTCCATCAGGGCCACAAAGGGGCTGTTGAGATAGAGGAACAGCCCGGCTACCCCGATCAAGGCCAGAACCAATCCCAGGACGTTGTGGAAGATGTTGCGGGCGGCCACGGCGATCAAAGCGCCCACGAGGGTCATCGCCACTACCATAAAAAAGGCGGCGGTGGCTACTCCCTGGGGGGTGAGAAAGGAGCCGAGGAAGTTCATTCTTTCACCTCCTCACCGGCCTTGGCCTTTTTCGCCTCGGCAGCAGCCTTGGCCTTGGCCTCTTTGGCGGCGGCCTCGGCCGCGGCCGCGGCGGCGATTTCCTCCGGGCTGGGGATGGGAGTGACGGGCAGGCCGGCAGCCGTCTGCCGCAACTGCAGGATGACTAAGTGGTCCAGAACCGCGTCTTCCCGGTGATAACCCGCCAGGCGGTACTCATCGGAGTATTCCAGGGCCGAAGTGGGGCAGACCTCGGTGCACAGGCCGCAGAGGCTGCAGTAATAATGCTCGTGGATGTACTTGGTGGCTCTTTTCTGCTTTTCGCCCGGGAATTTAATCCCTTCCACGGTTATGAGCTGGGAGGGACAGATGCGGGCGCACATCTCACAAGCGATGCAGCGATGGGTCTGGGTCTCGGGATCGATGATGAGCTGGGGATAACCCCGGTAAGCCGGGCTCATCTGGATCTTTTCCCGGGGGTATTGGACGGTGACGATGGGTTTGGTGAAATAGCGGATGGTGACCGCCATGCCCGCCAGCAGGCTCCAGAAACCCACCAGAATCTCTTTGAAGTAATTAATCATTGCGATTCAACCTTTATTACAGGCACGGTTCCTCAAAAAATTTTCAATGCCAGGGCGGTAAGCAGCAGATTGACAAAAGACAAGGGAATCAGGATCTTCCAGGCAAAGGTGACCAACTGGTCGAAACGCACCCGGGGAAAGGTCCAACGGAACCACATGATCAGGAAGATGAGGGCGTAAACCTTGAGCAGGAACCAGATCACCCCGGGGAGGATGGGGCCATGCCACCCCCCCAGGAAGAGGACAGTGGCCACCGCGGAAACAATGAACATGTTGGTGTATTCCGCGAGAAAGAAGAGGGCGAAGCGCATGCCGCTGTATTCCGTATGAAATCCGGCTACCAACTCGGATTCAGCTTCAGGGAGATCGAAGGGTGTCCGATTGGTTTCCGCGGTGGCGCAAATGATATAAAGGATAAAAGCCAGGGGCTGCACTAAAATGAACCAATAACGGCTCTGGGCGACGACGATATCCGTGAGCTTAAAGGAGCCCACCATGAGGATGACGCTCATCACCGTGATCAGCAGGGGGATTTCATAGGCGATATTTTGGGCGACGGAGCGGATGGCTCCGAAGACCGAATACTTGTTCTTGGAGGACCAGCCGGCCATGAGGATGGCCAGGACGGAGAGGCTGGAGAAGGCCAGGATGAGGAGGATCCCCACGTTCAGGTCTTTGATGATCATGGTTTGGGAGAAGGGGATCACCAGGAAGGTAAGGAGCACCGGCAGAAAGACGACGATGGGGGCCAGATAATAAATGGGCTTATCCACCTCTTCCGGGGTAATGAGCTCTTTACCCATGAGTTTCACCGCGTCGGCCACGGTCTGGATGGCGCCGTGAGGTCCCACTTCCATGGGGCCGGGCCGAAGCTGCATATGGGCTGCGACTTTTCGCTCCATCCAGATGAGGAACAAGGCGTTCACCGAGACCAGGGCGATGACCCCGATCAAGCCCACGATCATCCTGACCCCTTCACTTCCCAAAGTATGCGTTAGCACGTCCATAAATAGCTCGCAGAAGGTTCTTACCGGTCGATTTCCGGAATGACCACGTCTATGGAACCGAGGATGGCCACCACGTCGGCCACCAGGTTGTCTTTGAAGCTTTCCACCATCAGGCTCAAGTTGGCAAAGGACGGCACCCTTAATTTAATCCGGTAGGGTTTCACATCTCCTTCGCTGACGATGTAGGTGCCGAATTCACCCCGGGCCGTCTCCACCGCGGTGTAGACCTCGCCCACCGGGGGCTTGATGCGCTTGGGCACCTTCTCGGCCATGATGGGACCCTTGGGGAGCTTGTTCAGGGCCTGTTCAATGATGCGGCAGCTCTGCTCCATCTCCCGGAGGCGGACGATGTAACGGTCGTAGATATCGCCGTTTTCGCCGATGGGAATCTCAAAATTAAACTGGGGATAGGCGGAGTAGGGCTCGCTCTTGCGGATGTCGTAAGGGATGCCGCTGCCCCTTAAGCTGGGGCCGGTGATGCCGTAAAGCTGGCACTGCTCTTTGGTGAAGATGCCCACCCCTTTGGTGCGGTGGATAAAAATGACGTTCTTGGTCACCAGGTTGTCATAGTCCACCCAGCGGCTGCGGAGGCGGTGGATGAAGGCCCGGGTGCCGGAGATGAAATCATCGTCGAGGTCCCGGGGCACGCCGCCGAAGCGGTAGAAGCAATAGGTGAGCCGGGAGCCGGTGATGCTATCCAGGAGGTCCAGGATGTGTTCCCGGTCATCGAAGCAATAGAGGAAGGGGGTGAAGGCCCCCAGGTCCATGAGATAGGCGCCGAACCACAGCAGGTGGGAGGTAAGGCGGTTGAGTTCATTGGTGATTACCCGGATGTACTCGGCCCGCTCCGGCACCTCCAGGCCCAACAGCTTTTCCACGGCCATGCAGTAGCCGTGGTTAAAGGCCAATGCATGGAGGTAGTCCACCCGGCCCATGTTGGGCAGAAACTGCTGATAGTTGCGGTTTTCGGCCATGTGCTCGTGGGCCCGGTGGCCGTAGCCGATGACCGGTTCCGCACTGGCGATGTATTCCCCGTCCATTTCCAGCAGGACCCGCAGGACCCCGTGGGTGCTGGGATGCTGGGGACCCAGATTGAGGACAAAAGTCTTTTCTTCGATTCCTGAGGTGATCATTGGGGGGATTCCGCTTTAACTTCCGCCTCGGCGGGAAACTCTTTCCGCAAGGGGTGAATATCGGCATCCTCGGGAAGCAGCAGGCGCTTCAGGTTGGGATGGCCGGCGAATTTGATGCCGTACAGGTCGAAGACCTCCCGCTCGTACCAGTCAGCCCCGGGAAAGACCTGGCTGATGGTGGGGGCATCGGCGCCATCGGGGAGAACGGCGTGGACCGCAGTGCGGCACAATTCATAAAAATTGGCGAAGTGATAGACCAGGGTGAAGGCTTCCCTGGAAGTATGCACCGCGGTGAGGGACTCCAGGAAGCAGCCCTCGTTGAGCAGAACCTGGGCCACCGCCGGCATCTGTTCCGGGGTGGCGGTGACCTCCAGGTGATAGCCGGTCTTGGCGTAGTCTCCGGGAGCCACCTGCTCCAGATTCAAAGACGACAGGGCCTGGGTGATATTATCTATTAACATCGCGGAACTTCCTTAACCGGCCCCGTTTGGTGATCTTTTCTTCCAGGAGCAGGATGCCTTCGATGAGGCCCTCGGGCCGGGGCGGACAGCCGGGCACGTAGACGTCCACGGGGATGATCAGGTCGGCTCCGGGCACAATGGCGTATTGATTCTCATAATAGAAAGGACCGCCGGAGATGGCGCAGTTGCCCATGGCGATCACCCACTTGGGCGCGGGCATCTGTTCCCAGAGCCGGACCACCGCGGGGGCCATCTTCTTGGAGATGGTGCCGGCGACGATCATCAAATCCGACTGCCGGGGGGAGGGTCGAAAGATCCCGGCCCCGAAGCGGTCCAAATCGAACCTGGAGGCGCCCGCGGCCATCATTTCAATGGCGCAGCAGGCCAAACCAAAGGTAATGGGCCATAAAGAGTTGGCCCGGGCCAGGTTCAGGGCCTCTTCCAAGAGGCCGATATGGATTAAGGGTTCACCTGTTTTCGTTTCCAACTGAAAACCCCCCTGCACCAGGCATAGACGATCACCAGGGAGAGAATGCCTATGAAAATGGTGATTTCGATTAAGTCCCGCCAGACATAGCCTTTGCCGTAGGCCAGCAGCACCGGGAAGAGGAAGAGCACGTCCACGTCAAAGGCCAAAAAGAGCAAGGCGAAGAGGTAGTAGATGACGGCTACCTGGATCCAGGCGCTGCCGATGGCCGGCATGCCGCATTCGTAGACCGCGTCCCGGGTGGCGCCAAAACTCTTGGGCGCGATCAGGAAAGCGATGATGAGGGGACCCATGGCAAAAAGGGCCGCGGCCAGCAGGAAGACCAGAACGAAGGAAAAGTCGCTCAAGGCTGCAGGGATTTCCAATGCCCTATCTCCTTGTGCTTTTTTTAACAAAACTCCCGCTTTTATACCTCGCTGGAAAAAACTTAGTCAAGGGTTTTTTTTTGGACAGTGGGAAAAATCGTCTGGCTCGCAGGCAAGGGGCTAGAAGCGATCAAACATTCTTATTGACAGATGTATTAATTATGCATATTAATACATATTATTTAATGCATATCATTAAAGGCGGGATTTATGCGAACCACACTGAACATAGAAGATGAATTGCTGGCCCGGGCCGCGGAGTTGACCGGCGTCAAGGAGAAAACCGCTCTGGTCAGACTGGGCCTGGAAGCCCTGATATCCAGGGAAAGCGCCAAAAGGCTGGCCGCCTTGGGGGGAACCGAAAAGAATTTGGCGGCCATTCCCCGCCGCAGGTGGGAAGAAAACTGACATGGTCCTGGTGGACACCTCAGTTTGGGTGGCGCATCTGCGCCATGGAAATATCGGTCTGGAGACGCTGCTGCGTGAAGGCGGAGCAGTTTGCCACCCCTTCATTATTGGCGAACTTGCCTGCGGCAATCTCCGGAATAGATCTCAAATTCTGGTTCATCTGCAGGCGCTTCCCCGGGCGATCCCCGCAGATCATGAAGAAGTAATGCAGTTTATCGGCAAACATAGCCTCATGGGAAAAGGCCTGGGATATATCGATATGCACTTACTGGCTTCGGCTCTGTTAACCAAAACCCCCATCTGGACCCTGGACAAAAAGCTGCATAAAGTCGCGGTTGGGTTAGAGTTGTCTTGACCTGGACAGTAGTTTTTGGATTCGAATCTTACCTCTCATCGGAGTGAAGCGCAGGCTGAAACCTGGGGCTGCCAGACACGCAAACTTTTCATAACAGTTCCTCATGGGCCATATGGCCCACCCGTAAAGCATGAAAATTCTGGTCCCCCCTCACCCCGGCCCTCTCCCCCCGCCGGTTAACCCCAGGGAGGCAGGATACCACCTGGGCGGGGGGAGAGGGGGTAAGTCAAGGGCATTTCTTAGTTTTTTACTGGCCACTGGCCACTGACAACTTTTCAGGACAGAGGCGTGGTGGTATAGGCGATGTTGGCCGCAGCCGAAGGGTAGGGGGTCAGTGGTTTGCCCTGGCGCACGTCCTGGATCCAATCGGGATTGAGGAGCAGGGATTTGGCGCTGAGGACGATATCCGCGTCCTTTAGGGCCAGCTCCGCGGTGGGCCGGTCGTAGATCTTGCCGCAGATCATGATCGGCAGAGAAGTTACCTCCCGGGTGAGTTGGGCCATATTGCGGTTCGTGCCGAAGGCTTTATTTTGAAAATCATAAGTGGACACGGAAATGGCGTCCAGGGGTTCCTGGGACAAGAAGCTAATGATCTGTTGGTATTCCTCTTGGGTCTGAAAGAGGGAAACGTCCAGATCCACCACCCCCCAGTCGGAAATCCTGAAGGTCAATAATTTGTCCGGGGGGATGACCGGGGCCACCGCCTGGATGATTTCGTGGGCGAAACGGTAGCGGTTGGCCACCGAACCGCCGTAGGCATCATGGCGTTGATTTGCCTCTGGGTGAGGAGCCGGGACTGGCCGGGATAACCCTGGGCGCTTTCGTAATCGGTGACGAGGGCCTCGGTATAAACCAGGGCCGCGCCGTTTTGGGCCCGGCGCGCCAGGAACTCCAGGACGTCCTGCCGGGGAAGGCTGTCCTTAACCGAGGACATGCGGGTCATGGGGGCCACCCCCAGGCGGTTTCTCAGCCGGAAATTTTTCCAGGAGAGCAGGGAAAAGACGGGGTCTGGCTCCATGGGGAATCTCCTCCTGCTTGCCTTGGCGGCGGGGGCCGCGCTATAATTTAGTATAAAAATTCATGCATTTTAATCTAATCATACCATGGTTGACTGGCAAGATTTGACCATGCCTGAGATTGAGGCGGCCCGGGAGAAGAGCCGCACGGTGCTCCTGCCCGTGGGGTCGGTGGAGGAGCACGGACCGCACCTGCCCCTGGGGACGGATGCTTTCCATGCCCTGGAGTTGGCCCGGCGGGTGGCGCAAGAGACCGGGGCCCTGGTGGCGCCGCCGGTGTTTTACGGGGTCTGCCGCTCCACCCGGGAGCATCCGGGCACGGTGAGCATTTCCGGAGACACCCTGAGGGCCTTGTTTAAGGACCTGGGCCGGGAGTTCTGCCGCCAGGGTTTTACTAACCTGGTCATCCTCAGCGGCCATGCCGGGGGCACGCACATGGCCGCGCTCCTGGAGGCGGGGGAGACCTTGTTGGCGGAACTGCCCGAGGTTCGGGTGGCGGTGGTCAACATCCTGGACCTGCTCCGGGAGGTCCTGGGGGAGAAGCCGCACCTGGTGGCCACCAAGGGGGACGCCCACGCCGGAGAGGTGGAGACCGCGCTGATGCTGGCCAGCCACCCCCACCTGGTTAAAGGCACGGCCCCGGCGGAATGGCCCAAGTTTCCCAAATATCTTCTGGTAAGGGAGAAACGGCGTTTTTGGCCCGGAGGGGTCTGGGGGGACCCTTCTAAAGCCAGCGCCGCCCAAGGGGAAGAGATTTTGCAGGCGGAAGTGCGGCGTTTGCGCCAGGTGCTCGCCGCCCTGGAGGCTGGTTAAGCAGACGCTCGCTCAAAGCGGGAGCAAAGGTTGCAAGCCGTGGCCGGCGCTGTCATTTGTCCCTGGCCACGGCTTTTTTGGGGGCTCATCACGATCCGGCGGCGCCGGCTGGAGGCGCTCAAGCTCCACCGGGGCGAGATATCCCGGTTCCGAAGGTTAGATATAGAAGTAATTTCGGGGAAATTTTCTTTTGGTGTAATTATGCTATCTTGCCTTCCAGCAAATAATCTCCCGGCAATAGAGGTGACCTTGTCTGGCTGAAACTCGGGGAGAGGGGCGCCGAAACCGTTTTCTGACGAGGGCGGCCAAAGCTCAAGCTCGACCAAGGGAGAGATACTTTATTCTGAAAGGTGCGGGTGCTGCGAACATTCATTTGTCAGAAAAGGGAGTCCAGTCATGATGCGGCGAACTAGTCGTGGTCCTGTCGTTTGTCTGGCGCTGCTGCTCACCGCCATTCTCGGCCTCGGCTATGACTCCTCCGCCCAGGCGCAAACGGCTGCGAACAAACCCTACCTGGTTTTCTCCACCTACCTGGGGGGCAAGACCGCGGTTTCCGGCGGCACTCCCCGTACCTTCGCCCAGAATGCCGCCTGTGACGCTCAGGGCAATATCTACGTCACCGGCGGCACTGAAGTCACCGACCTGCCCGTGAAAAACGCCTTCCAACCGAGCCCCGCGCTAAATAGCGCGTTGTCGGCATTTGTGGCGAAGTACGACCCTGGGGGCGTTCTGCTCTGGTGCACCTACCTGGGGGGCGATGCTCATAATATGGGCATTGGGGTGGCGGCCATGCCGGACGGCGGCGTGGCGGTCTCCGGCCTCACCACTTCGGGCGCACATGGACCGTTCCCCACCAAAAATGGTTTTCAGCCGCATCACGTTGGCAACTCAGATTACTTCGTGACGGTATTCGATAAGGACGGCAACCTGCGGTACTCGACGCTTCTGGGCGGGTAAGAGGATGACCGCACCTACGGACTGGCCGTCGATCCCACCGGCCCCTACGTGGTCTTGTCAGGTATCACCTCTTCTAAGGATATTCCGGTTCATAACCCAGCGCAACCCTACCCGGACAACAACGGGTGTCAGAACGCCTTTGTGACCAAATTCGCTTTTACCAATGCACCCGGCCGGAGGATGGGGCATATCCTGGAGTTGCTGCTGCTGGAAGAGTGAAGACGCCACCATTTAAGCCCGTAAAACCGGTTATGAAAAGAAGAGGAAAGATTGGAACTTTAATAAATTTTAGGTCTATTGGCGGGGACGCCGATTACCTTAAGGCAGCCCTGAAAGGTTGTGCCCCACAAAATTTTCAAGAAGCTTTAACAAGTGCACTTTTTCTTGACTTTTTGTTCCAGGTGTTCTACGGTGCGCGGTGGAAAAGAAAATCGTTTCAGGGAAGATGAAAGATATATGATCGCTGAAGCCATCGAACGTTTAGCCGACCGCGTACTGGCCTACGATGAACCGGATCTTACCGAACTTCTTAATCATTTCAAATCCCGCATGGAGGAATTGGAGGTCTCACCCGCCTGGGAACGGGCGGTGATCGCCTACTTTTTGATTAACGGGATCCGGGTCAAAAACGCGCTGAAAAGAGGCAACCTGCACAAACCGGAACGCCAACCCGGCGGCCGCCCCAGACTGCGCCTAGTAAAGGCCTAAACCTAGTCGACCAAGCAACTGGTGCCCCAGCCCTGGCCGGAAATGCTAAGGGGGTGGGGCACTATTCTCTAAATTTCACCACAAAGACACAAAAAGACGTCATTTCACCGGGAAAAACCAGTGACCAGAAGTCAGTGGCCAGTGGTCGGTAATTAACTACCTTAGTTTTTCACTGACCACTGACCACTGACCACTGACCACTGGCCACTGATCACTGACCACTTTGCTTTGTCCTTTGTGCCTCGGTGGTGATCTGTTAACGGCGCTGCCGGCCCTTGAGAAAGAGGCGCAGGGGGGCGTAGGTGAGGCCCAGCCTTTCCCGGAGTTGCTTCACCAGATAGCGGCGGTAGGAGTCCTTGACGCCTGCGGGTTGGTTGACAAAGGCGATGAAGGTGGGGGGTTGGACTTCCGCCTGGGTGAGATAATAGAATTTTACCGGGCGGTCCCGATAGCGGGAGGGGGGCACCCGTTCCGTGATTTCCTTGAGGAGGAGATTGAGTTCCCGGGTGGGGGCCCGGCGGCGGCTCTGGGAATCGATGGTGTTGACCAGGGGAAAGATTTTTGACAGATTGTGGCCGGTTTTGACGGAAACCGGCAGCACCGGCACGTAAGCCATGAACTCCAGGTCCGCGGCCACCCGCTCCAGGGTTTTTTTAGCCTTTTGGGGGTCGCCTTTTACCAGATCCCACTTGTTGACCAGGATAAGGCAGCCCTTGCCCTGGTCATTGATGAGATTGGCGATGCGCAGGTCCTGCTGGGTCACCCCTTCCTGGGCGTCCAGGAGCAGCAAGGCCACCTCTGCTCGGGAGAGGGCTTTGATGGCCTTGAGGACCATCTGCCTTTCCAGTCCCGCGGCCACCAGGCTGGGGCGGCGCAGGCCCGCGGTGTCCACCAGGACGTAGTCCTGTTCCTGCCAATGAATGGTGGTGTCCACTACGTCCCGGGTGGTGCCGGGCAAGGGACTCACCATGAGACGCTCTTCCCCCAGGAAGCGGTTGACCAGGGAGGATTTGCCCACGTTGGGGCGGCCCAGGATGGCCACCCGGATGCCGGGAGCGGCTTCGGCGGCCTCGCCGACGCAGGGCAGGAGCAGCACCAACGCGGCGAGCAGGGCGTTGATGCCCAAACCGTGAGCCGCGGCCACGGGGAAGAGGGGATCGACGCCGAAGCGGTAGAATTCCGGCAGAATCTCCTCCCTCCCCGGGTGGTCGATTTTATTCACCACCAGGAGGAAAGGCTTGCCGGTGCGGCGCAGATAGTCGATGACTTCGGCGTCCCCGCCCTGGGGGCCTTCTTTGCCGTCCATCACCAGGAGCAGGACGTCGGCTTCGGCCACCGCGGCCTCGGCCTGGCGGCGCACCAGTTCCCCCAGGGCCTCTTCCCCCCCCACCAGACCGCCGGTGTCCACCAGCAGGAAAGAATGGTCTTCCCAATCCACCCGGCCATAGAGACGGTCCCGGGTGACCCCGGGAAAATCCGCCACCAGGGCCTGTGCGGAACGGGTGAGGCGGTTAAAGAGGGTGGATTTCCCCACGTTGGCCCGGCCGATGATGGCCACTAACGACAGGGCCTGCGGTCCCGCCGGTTTTCCGTTTTCCGTTTTCCGTTTTCCGTGAGAAGAAGTGGACATATTAATTCCAAGGGTCTGTATTAAAGGAGGTTCTTATTTACTTAAGGGATTAATACCAAGTTCCGGCCAAAAAAGTAACGGTGTCATCCTGAGCGGAGCAAGGATCTCGTATTTTTGCGCCCGGAATTTCTGAACTGGTTGTAATCATCGGCAAGGCCTGGATAAGCTGTGCTGCCAAAGACGAGATTCTTCACTCCGCTCCGCTCCGTTCAGAATGACAGCTTAATATTACTTCTTTGACCGCAACTTGGTATTAATAATGGGTTGAGGGGGATTAGTGAAGAAAGGGATGGCGAAGATGAACAGCTAAATGAAAAAACGCCCTTACCCCTCTAACAAAAGGGGGAATGAGTTAATCATTCCCCCTCAAACTGTCTTAGAGCCTTGCTCCGGTTTTAACGGAAAACGGAAAACGTTATTTAGCCTTCTGGGCCAGCTTTCTGGGGGGCCAGTTACGGATCAGATCCACGGCCCGCTGCAATTGCGGGTCTTGTTTCAGTTCCGCCTCGGTCACGGGTTGGGACCAGGGTTTATCAGTCAGCCCTTCTTTACGCATATGCTTCTTCAGGGTCTCCTCCCGGACTTTGGCCAGGGACTTGCCCGGGGGAATTTCCGGCTCCTTGACCACTTCATCCGGCATAATCCCCTTGTCCTGGATGGTGGTGCCGCTGGGAGTGTAATAGAGGGCCGTGGTCAGGCGCAGGGCCGAGCCGTCTTCTAAGGGGATGATGGTCTGCACCGAACCTTTGCCGAAGCTCTTGGTGCCGATGAGGAAGGCCCGTTTCTGGTCCTTGAGGGCGCCGGCCACGATTTCGGAGGCCGAGGCGCTGCCCTCGTTAATAATGACCACCAGGGGTATAGGGATCTCTACCTTGCCCCGGGGATGGGCATAAAAGCGCATGCTCTGCTGGGGGGTGCGGCCTTCGGTGTAGACGATCAGCCCGGATTTCAGGAATTCGTCCGCCACCCGCACCGCCTGTTCCAGCAGGCCCCCGGGATCATTGCGCAGGTCCAGGATCAGCCCGTTAAAAGGAGTAAGGCGTTTTCCCATCTGTTTCAGGTAGTTCTGTAAGTCCCGGTCGGTCTGGTCCTGAAAATTGGCCAGCTTTATATAGCCGATGCCGCCGTCGATGATCCGGGCTTTGACGCTGCGTATGGGAATAGTCGCCCGGGTAATTACGAAGTCTTTGGGGTGGGTAAAACCTTCCCGGTTGATGGTCAAGGTCACCTTGGTGCCTTGGGGGCCCCGGATCAGCTTCACCGCCTCGGTGAGGGAGATATTTTTCGTGGGGGTGCCGTTAATCTTGACGATCTGATCCCCGGCCTGAAGGCCCATGCGATAGGCCGGGGTGCCCTCAATGGGGGAGACCACCGTGAGGATGCGGTCTTTCAGGGTAATTTCGATGCCGATGCCGCTGAATTTGCCCTTGGTTTCGATCTGCAGCTCCCGGTATTCTTCCGGGGTCATGAAGGAGGAGTGGGAATCCAGGATACTCACCGCCCCCTGGATGGAGCCGTAAACCAGATCCTTGAGGGGCTTCTTTTCCACATACTGGTCTTCCACCAGGGCCAGGGCCTGGGCCAGGACCCGGATTTTGGCGTCCTGGGGCGGAGAGGCGTGCGGCGACAGGGACGCCAGTTGCAGGGAAGGTTCCCGGGAATCCGCGGTCGCCTTAAGAGACGGTCCCAGGAAGAAAATCCCACAGAGGAATAAAATCAGGAACAGGCCCGGGAAGACGCCCATTATTTTTCTGGAGGTCGAAAGCTTTCTCCCACGTCTCCGGCAAGCATTCATGGCCGTACCACCTTTTCCGCCAATTTCTGGGTCTTTTTCTGGCGTAAAATCTCCAGGGCCTGGATCACCCAGGGGTCGTTTTCCGGCGGGAGCTTGGCCGGAGTGGTGACCCCGGAAGCGGCCTTGGGCTTTTTACCTTCAACCTTAGGCGTCAAACCCTTGCCCTGGATTTTCTGGCCTTTGGGGGTATAACACTGGGCCACGGTCATCATCAGGGCGGAGCCGTCCCGGAGAGGGATCGTTTTGGTGACGCCGCAAAGCCCCACGGTTTTAGCCCCCAAGAGAACGGCATGGCACTGGTCCCGGAGGGCCCCGGCCAAGGCTTCCGCGCCCCGGCCCGTGCCCCCATCGACGAGCACCACCAGGGGCAGGTTTAAATTAGTGATCTCATCCCGGGACCGGCCGCTATAAGTCTGGTTCGGCTCCGGGGGGCGGCCCCGGGTGGTGAACACCTCTCTATTTCCCAGGAAGGGGGAAGCGGCGCGCACCGCCAGTTCCAGAGAGCCCCGGGTATTATTGCGCAGATCCAGAATCAGGCCCTTAAGGGCCGGCTGATGCCGCTGCAAGGTTTTCAAGGTCGTGAGCAACTCTCCCGGAGTTTCCCGGGTAAAGTAGGGAATACGGATATAAGCGTAAGCATCTTGGATGATTTTCGAGGTCACTTGCCCGGGAGCCAGGGGTTCCAGGGTCAGATTCATATTCAGTGGTTTAACGAGGCCGTTACGCAAAACCTGGAGTTTGAAGGTGGTCCCCGGCTTCCCCTGGAAGCGCCGGATGGCCTCCTGGGTAGTAAGATTGCGCACCAGGTGGCCGTCGATCTTGAGGATATGATCCCCCGGCCGCAGCCCGGCCCGCCAAGCCGGGCCGTCATCCATCACCGAGATGACGGTGAGGAGGTTATCCTTGTAAATCAGGTCCAAGCCGGCTTCCGCGGGGGGAGCCTTTTGGCCGCTCAGAAGCTGCTGATATTCCTTGGGAGTGAGAAAGGAGGAATCAGGGTCCAGGGAATTCATCAGACCCCGGAGAGAACCGTAGACTATCTCTTCCTCACTCTTTTTCCAGACGAATTTTTGGGATATTTCGTTGAAGGCTTCCGTAATCAGCCGCAGGGCTTCGTAGTCCTGGGCGGAGGCGGCCATAACCGGCTGGGCCCCGGAAACTCCTAAAATAAACACCAAAAGGAGCGGCAAGGCCCGGTACCGGAAAAAGCCGCGGCTGTTGAGGGATTGGCCGATGCTGAAAAGTTTCACGCTAGTGACCCTTCCATGCAGGTTTCCGGAATACTCAATTCATCCGTGAATTATTGCAAGTTACATTCCATTATTCGCCTAAAAATTAGGCAAAATCTTTAAAAAATACGACGCCGGGAAAATAGGGCCTAATCTTTAGCCCCCGGCAAAGGGCTATCCTCCGTTTTTGCGGGCCAGGGCCTTTAAGGCCGCGCCTTTAATATCCCCGGGCATCAAGCCGTAATGTTGAAGCAGAATATCCGGCTTGCCGGAGGTGCCGAAGATGTCCCGAAGGCCGATGCGTTGCAAGGGCACGGGGCAGTGTTCGGCCAGCACTTCGCTCACGGCGCTGCCCAAGCCCCCGGTGGCCAGGTGTTCTTCGGCGGTGACCACGGCTCCGGTCAGCCGGGCGGAGTCCACCACCAACTGCCAGTCCAGGGGTTTCAGGCAGGAGAGGTTGAGAACCCGGGCAAAGACGCCGTCTGCGGCCAGCAGTTCCGCAGCCTCCAGACAATGATGGACCATCAGGCCGACACCCGCCAGGGTGACGTCCTCTCCCTCCCGGAGGATATCGCTCCGGCCCAGCTCGAAGGAGTGGTTTTCTTCGTAAATCACCGGGAACGGCATGCGCCCGGTGCGGATATAAACCGGCCCCTGGTAGGAGGCGGCCCAACGGACCATGGCCCGGGTTTCGGGGCCGTCCGCGGGGACCAGCACCACCATGTTAGGGAGGATGCGCATCAGGGCCAAATCTTCCACCGCCTGGTGGGAGCCGCCGTCTTCCCCGACACTAATGCCGCCATGGCTTGCCACAATTTTGACATTAAGCTTGGCGTAGGCAATGGACTGCCTGATCTGCTCCCAGGCCCGGCCGGTGGCGAACATGGCAAAGGTGCTGGCAAAGGGAATCTTACCCCCCAGGGCCAGGCCCGCGGCGGTGCCCAGCAGGTCCTGCTCGGCCACGCCCATGTTGAAGAAGCGCTCAGGGAAGGCCTTGGCAAAATGCTTCGTCTGGGTGGACCCGGAGAGGTCCGCGTCCAAGGCGACGATATCCTGATTTTCTTGTCCTAGTTGCAGCAGGGCCTTACCGTATTCGACCCGAGTGCTTTCTGGGGCAGCCAAATCAACTCCTGATTTAGTAGAGTTCAAGGTTCAAAGTTCAAGGTTCAAAGTTGATAGCACTGTAAAAAGTCAAAAAAATGCTGATTTCCCCTCATTGCTTTCAATAAAATCAGCCACTTAAAACGCTGGTTTTTAGAAATTCCGACTTTTTACCAGGGCATCAAAGTTTTTTGTTCAAACTGTTCGGACCGGTACTTCCAGCGCTTAATCCTAATAACAGAAAACAGATAACAGAAAACAGTCTTTATGCCGCCTGCAACTCCTTCACGGCCTGCTCGTATTCCTCTTTGGTGGGGGCCACGCCGTGATATTTGGCCTGGTTCTCGAAAATGGAGACCCCCTTGCCCTTCACCGTGTGGGCGACGATCATGGAGGGGCGGTCCTTCCCCTTACCGGTATCCTGAAGCGCGGCCAGGATGTCCGGGATGCTGTGGCCGTCCACCTCCAGGGTGTGCCAGCCGAAGGCCCTCCATTTATCGGCCAGGGGTTCGATACTCATGACGTCGGCGGTGTGGCCGTCGATCTGCAGGCGGTTCCGGTCCAGGATGGCCGTCAGGTTGTCCAGGCGGTAATGGGCGGCGCTCATGGCCGCTTCCCAGATCTGCCCCTCCTGGACCTCGCCGTCTCCCAGCAAGGCGTAGATCCGGGTGCCGCCGCCGTTGAGGCGGGCCGCCAGGGCCATGCCGTTGGCGATGGACAATCCCTGGCCCAGGGAGCCGGTGGGCACTTCCACACCGGGGGTGCAGGCGGAATCCGGGTGTCCCTGGAGGGAGCTGCCGAACTGGCGCAGGGTGAAAAGCTCTTCCCGGGGGAAGTACCCCAGCCTGGAGAGGATAGCGTAGTAGACGGGCGCGGCGTGGCCCTTGGAGAGCACGAAACGGTCGCGTTGGAGCCAACAGGGGTCCTGGGGATTGCAGCGCATCCGCCCGAAAAACAGGGCCACCATGATATCGGTGGCGGAGAGGGACCCTCCCAGGTGGCCGGAGCCGGCCTTAAAAAGCATTTCCACGATGTCCAGGCGGACCTGGCGAGCCACTTCCTGCAGATGGTAAATGTCCGGAACCTCTTGGGAACTCTGCGTCACGGCGATGTCATCCCCTCCATAAGGCTAATATAATCAATAATGGCAATATTTGCTACCATAACCCCAAAAAACCTGCAAGGCAGGAATAATTATCCCGGCAATTATCCCTCGGGTGGGGAACGGGGGCAGAAGAGGCGCCAAATTCAAGGTTGCGACCTCTGTAAAAACCACTTTTTTTGTCATCCTGAGCGCTGCGAAGCGATCTCGTTTTTTTACGCTCGAGATTTCCAAATTGGGTGTAATCATTGGCATGGCCTGGAAGAGCTGTGCTGCCAAAGACGAGATTCTTCACTGCGCTCCGCTCCGTTCAGAATGACAGAAGAGGCTCTTTCCCAGAGGTCACAACCTCGAACCTTGAACCTTGAACTATTTAGGAAGAGATCGGGGTTAGAAAAAAGTTAAGGGGAAAAAGTAATTCGCAGAAGGCCGGTTGCTCCTTGGCCGGGAAATTTATCTCAGGTTCTGCCTTGTCCTTCCTCCGGCCAAGGTTATATAATCAACAGTTAAGTATCTGCGGCCCCGGATTTGTGGGGCGCCTTCAGGAGAGAAAAGCATGGCCTTAACCCGGGAAGAAGTGCTGCACGTGGCCGACCTGGCCCGGCTCAGCCTGGAGCCTCAGGAGGTGGAGCTGTTCACCCGGCAGCTCAACGATATTCTGGCCTACGTGGAAAAATTGCAGGAGTTGGACACGGCAGGCGTGACGCCCATGGCCCACGCGGTCCCGGTCTTTAACGCCTTTAGGGAGGATGAGGCCAGGGCGGGGTTGCCCCGAGACGAGGCCCTGGAGAACGCGCCCTCGAGAGAAGAGGGGAACTTTGTGGTGCCGCGGGTTATTTAAAGACAGTTTTCGGTTTTCGGTTTTCAGTTTTCGGTGATTGAGGAAGGCGCTTTAAACAGCGGATTTTTAAGTCCCCCTTTTTTAAAGGGGGATTTAGGGGGATTTTCAACTGGTTGCCCAAAATCCCCCCTGACCCCCCTTTAAAAAAGGGGGGGAATTATGGCCCATTCAGTCTTTATCCTTATGAATTAACGCCTTTTAATTCTGGGACTCAATATTAGGTAAAGGTTCATGACGGATTCTTTATACAGCTTAAGCATCAGTGAGTTGGCCCCGCTGCTGGCCCGGCGGGAGGTGTCGCCGGTGGAGGTGACGGAGCAGCTTTTGGCGCGCATCGCCTCCGTGGACGGGCAGCTCAATAGCTACCTCACCGTGGACGCAGACGGGGCCCGGGCCCAGGCTAAGGCCGCGGAAGCCCGGATTGCCGGGGGTGAAGGCGCGCCTTTGACCGGCGTTCCCCTGGCTCTGAAAGACGTGCTCGTCACTAAAGGGTTGCGCACCACCTGCGGTTCGAAGATTCTGGAGAATTTTGTCCCGCCCTTCGACGCCACGGTCTGCGCCCGGTTAAGGAGCGCGGGCGCGGTCTTCCTGGGGAAGGTGAACATGGACGAGTTCGCCATGGGTTCGTCCACGGAAAACTCGGCCTTTGGCACCACTTGCAACCCCTGGAACCGGGAGTATATTCCCGGGGGCTCCAGCGGCGGCTCCGCCGCGGCGGTGGCCGCGGATTTGTGCCTTGGCTCCCTGGGCTCGGACACCGGGGGCTCCATCCGCCAGCCCGCCTGCCACTGCGGGGTGGTGGGGTTAAAGCCCACCTATGGCCTGGTTTCCCGTTACGGGCTGGTGGCCTATGCCTCCTCCCTGGACCAGATCGGCCCCCTGACCAAAGAGGTGCGGGACGCGGCTTTGCTGCTCAACTGCATTGCCGGTTACGATCACCGGGACTCCACGTCCGTGGACCAGGCCGTGCCCGATTACCTGGCAGGATTGGGGCGGGAGATCAAGGGGCTGAAGATCGGGGTGCCTAAGGAATACTTCGGCGAGGGGCTGGACCCGGAGGTGGCCGCAGCGGTGCAGGCAGCTCTCAAGACCCTGGAGGGGCTGGGCGCGGTGCTGGTGGAGGTGAGCCTGCCCCATACCGAATACGCCGTGGCCGTTTATTACGTGGTGGCGGTGGCTGAAGCTTCTTCGAACCTGGCCCGCTACGACGGGGTGAAATACGGCCTCCGGGTCGAGGGCAGGAACCTCCTGGAGATGTACGGGGCCACCCGTACTAAAGGGTTCGGCGCGGAAGTGCGGCGGCGCATCATGCTGGGGACCTACGCCCTGTCCGCGGGGTATTACGACGCCTACTACCGCAAGGCCTCCCAGGTGCGGGCCCTGATCCGGGGGGATTTTGACCGGGCTTTTCAGGAGTGCGACCTGGTGGCCACCCCGGTTTCCCCCACCCCGGCGTTCCGCCTGGGGGAGAAGCTAGACGACCCCCTGACCATGTACCTGTCGGACATCTTCACCATCTCCGCCAACCTGGCGGGGGTGCCGGGGATTTCGGTGCCTTGTGGCTTCAGCGGTACCGGACTCCCCATCGGCTTGCAGCTCATGGGGCCGCCCTTTGGGGAGGCGGTGCTGCTGCAAGCGGCTTATGCCTTGGAGCAGGCCACGGATTGGCATCGGCGCAAGCCGGTTCTGTGAGGCGGGATTCGGCTTTTCTCAGCCTGGTAACCAGAAGACAGCCAAGGAGTTTTTAAGTGACTGGTAACTTAAAGAAAAGGCTGGTGGTTTTCCTGTTCCTGGCGGCCTTCCCGGTCCTGGGGCCGGGGGCGGCGGCAGGTGAAGAATTCGGGGGACGGCTGACCCTGAAGCAGGCCATCGAGATCGCTCTGAAGGAACACCCCTCTCTCAAAGAGTCCAAGGAGAGGGTGACTGCGGCCAAATACCAGATCGGCTCCTCCCGGGCCGCGTACCTGCCCCAGGTGGCCTTTACCAACAATTTCTATTGGGGGAATGCCTTCCCGGCCACCTCCGGGGCCGGAAACACCAGTGTTCCCGGCTTGGGGGGAGGAGGCCTCGGGACCTCGGATTATTATATCAATCGGGTCTCCGCCAGCCAATTGATCTATGATTTCGGCAAGACCCTGGGGCAGATAGACCAATCCCGGGCCACATACAAACAGACCCAGGAAGATTACGCCGGCAACCGCCAAAAAGTGGTGCTGGACGCCCGGACCGCGTATTTCGGCTATTTGGCGGCCATGCGGGCCCGGAAGGTCACCGAAGAGACGGTGCGCCAGAACCAGGAACTGGTGAAACAGGCCCGGGGCTTTTATGAGGTGGGGTTAAAGGCCAAGATCGACGTTACCAAGGCGGAAGCCAACCTCTTTGATGCGGAAGCCAGCCTCATCCGGGCCAAAAACACGGTGGGTCTAACCCACGTCACCCTGATGACCGCCTTGGGCCTGAAGATCTGGCCTTTTCACGGGGTGGAAGACGTCATCGAAGTAACTCGCCGGCCCCGTTCCCTGACCGAATTGAAGGCTCAGGCCATGCGCCAGCGGCCCGAAATCGTCAAGAACCGCTATCAGTTGGATTTCAATCAAGCGGCGTTGCGGGTGGCCAAGGCCGGTTGGTTCCCGACCTTGAGCTCTCTGGCGGCGTATGGCTGGTCGGGCGTCGATGCTCCTTTCGGCGCCGAATCCCTGGAAAACAAATCCTGGTGGGTGGGCGCGGGGTTAACCGTGCCTTTGTTTGACGGTCTATTGGCTTACCATAACGTCAGGACCGCCAATGCCAATATCCGGGCCACGCAGGCCAATACCGAGGTCTTGAGCCAGGATATTGGCAAAGAAGTGGAGCAGTCCTACCTGGACGTTAATTCGGCCTGGGAACTGATCCGGGCCACCAAGAAGGCCCTGGAAGCGGCCCGGGAGAATTATCGCCTGGCCCAGGGGCGCTACCAGGTGGGGGTGGGGTCCATCATCGAAGTCACCGACGCCCAGGTGCAGTATTTCCAGGCGGACTTGAGGTATGTCAAGGCCCTTTATGATTACCGGGTGGCGGAGGCCCAACTGGACAAGGCCATCGGCAAGCCGTTTTAGGTGCCCGTTTTCTGTTTTCCGTTTTCCGTGTTTTTTTAATGACCTTACAATTGGCAATACGGAAAACGGTAAACGGAAAACGAGACTTTACGCTACCAGAGACCGTATTCATCGAGCTTCCGGTGGAAATCCTCGGGGGTGGTGAAGTGCCAGGCTACCAGGCCGTGGGTCCGGGCCGCCTCCACGAAGGGCAGTTTGTCGTCCAGGAAGAGGCAGCGCCCAGGTTCCCGGCCCATCGTGCGGATCAGGGTCTGGAAGATGCCGGGCTCGGGTTTACGGCTGCCCACCTCATAGGAGAGGAGGCAGCGCCGGAAATGGCGGAGCAAGGGGTAATTCTCCTGGATATATTGAAAGTGCAAAGGATTGGTATTAGAAAGTAAATAGAGGGGATAGCGCTGGGCCAGGTGCGCCACGGTTTCCTCCATATCCTCCAGGGGCGCAAAGATATCATTCCAGAGTGCGGCAAACCGGGGGTAGGGGAGGGTGAGGCCGAAGCGGGCCAGGAGCCGTTGGTGAAATTCCTGGGAGGAGAGGCGGCCGGTGTCGTAGCCGGGTTCCAAATCGGAGTCGAAGACCACGGCGTAAACTTCCTCGGGAGTCAGGCTCGTCAAAGCCGCGAAGCCGCGGCAGAAGCGGAGATGGTCCACTGCCACCAGGACGTTGCCCAGGTCGAAGGCAATGGCTTCGAGGTGTAAAAGAGCAGGGGCGGCCAAGGAATATGCTCCTTTTTAAGGACAACAATATTGGTTGCCGGATGCTGGGGATCTAGGACAAAATAGATATTAACAAAATTTTTTTAAAGCCGGACGTTTTTAGATGATAATTTCTTACAATATGCACTTTTAGATAGCAGACGACTTTCCTCTCTGCAAGGAGGGGACCCGGCGGGTAAGAGAGCAGGAGCCGCGGCCGCCGGATTATTTATCTCTACACACCGTAGAGACATCAAAGCAAAGGGGGTGACGGGTGGCTAATAGTCGCAGTAAAGGTTGGAGCATCATCGTGGCCTTGCTGGTGGGGTTTGCCGCAGCCACGATTTTCTGGTTCTACGGGCCTTTTCTGAAGAAGGAAGTAAGCCTCCAGGTGGAAGAGGCGGTGAAGGAACAGGCCGCCAAGACCACGGAACCGGAGAGCAAGTCCCCCCTGGCCTTGAAAGGGGTGGCTCCGGGCGCCGGGGGCCGCTACCAGGTAGTGACCGACGGCAAGCAGACCTTCCTGGCGGACTTGAAAGAGGGCCGGGTGTGGCGCTATTTTCACCATACCCGGGAGGGGGGCCACCTGAAGGAGGAAGAAGGATTCCTGCCCTTGCCGTTTTTTTACGGGGGCAAGAAATACCCCACCGCGGATATCAAGGCCGATGAATAGAGAGAGAAGGATTTGAAAGCACGCTTTTTTTCCCGGGAGGACCTGGCCTGGGCCGGCTTTTTGCTGATCCTGGCTTTGGGGTTTGGCCTGGTCAAGCACTGGGGCCTGGTGAGCCTCTCGGTCACAGGCGATCTGGCCGGGCAGTTGGAGAAGATGCGGACCCAGCGCCGGGATAAGGAGTTTCAAGGCGTCAAGACCATTAATCTGGTCCAGGCTTATCAGCTTTTTAATGCAGGCCGGACTCTGTTTATCGACGCCCGCAAGCCGGAGGAGTACGCAGAGCTGCACGTCGCCGGCGCGGTGAATCTCCCCCCCTCCAAGCTCCAGAACGGGGATAAGCAGGCGGTGGCCAATTTCGCCAAAGACCGGAGCATCGTGGTATATTGCGGCGAGGTCCATTGCGACCTGGCTTTGAAAGTGGCGGAGAAACTGCAGGATTTGGGCTTCACCCGGGTGGCGGTCTTTCTGGGGGGATTCCGGGCCTGGGACGATGCGGGTTACCCCGCGGATACGAGTAAATGATACCGTTTGGCGTTTTGCGTTTTTCGTTGAAAGATCAGCTTTATCAATAAGTTATTAATAAAATTGTTGCAGTGGAAACTAAACCTGGGAGAAAGCGAAGAAGTAAGCAGTTATCATAAAGACACGGGAGATACCATTGTCTCTTGCTGTTGATATTAACCTTCTATGTAACTTATGTATAATCTTCTTAATTCTTTTAACGAAAAACGAAAAACGCCAAACGAAAAACGCTATAACCGGCTCTTGCCCCGCGTCCTAGGCATGGTCCTGGGGGGCCTCTTTTTTTATGCCGGCTTGCAGAAGCATTATCAGGTTTATGAATTCGCCGAGGCGGTGCTGGCTTACCGGATAGGCCCCGGGTGGCTGGCGGGAGTGGCGGCCGCGGTGCTGCCGTGGGTGGAACTGATCGCCGGGGGCCTGCTGGTGGCGGGGTTCAAACGCCGGTCCTGTCTGTTGATCATCGCCCTGCTGATGGCCTCTTTCCTGGTGATCATGCTGGTGACCCTGGCCCGGGGGCTGGATATCGACTGCGGCTGCGGCCTCTTTTTCCAAAGGCAGGTGGGGCTGGTTCCCATACTGGAAGACCTGGTCCTCCTGGCCTGGGCCGGGGGGCTGTATTGGTGGGAAGCGAGGACAGTAGCCAGTAGTCAGTAGCCAGTAGTCAGTAGCCAGTAGTCAGTAGTCAGTAGTCAGTGATCAGGAATCAGTATTTTGAACTTTGAGCTGTCCCGTGGTCCATGCCTGAGTTACAAAAGTCAAAAGGAATCGCAGTCTTAACCTTGAACTTCGAACTGTGAACTAAATCAATGCGTTATTTCAATTTCTACGATCCCCTGGAAAAGCGCTATATCTTCAATAACTTCCTGGTGATCTGCACCCTGGTGGAGGTCCTGATCCTGGTCTTCACCCTCATCTGGCAGATGGATGAGGGGATGTTCACCGGCCAGGTGAAGGTGATCCCCTTTCCCTGGAAAGAATACCTGGTGGCCGCGTTCGCGGCGCCCATCGTCCTGGTTTTTCTTTTCGGGGTGATCGTCAGGAGCTTTGAGATCATTTCCCGGCAGGGAGGCGCCGCGGACCCGGACCGGGCCGCCGTCAGGAACAAGGCGCGGCGCCGCTTCTTTTGGGGGCTGCTGGCGCTGGCGGCCGTTTTGCTTATCATCTGGGGGGCGTTCGGCTTGACCTGGGTCCCCGGGGCCGTGAAAGTCCTGGGCCTGGGAGGCGCCTACCTGCTCATCGCCCTGGTGGCCCTGGCTTTGCTCTATTTTCCTCTGCGCCTGCTGCTGCGCTACCGCCTGGAGAAAAAGGCCCTGGAATACCAGTACCTGCTGACCCTGGCGGAACGCTACGGGGTGTTCCTGGTGGACGGCAAAATACCTCCTGAAGTGAGGCGGGCACTGGAGGATAAAAAGATGGCCGCCGGTTCCCCGGCCTCCCTGCCGGGGCCGGAAGAAATCCCGGAAAAACCGGATTCCCATTAATTCCTTGGGCCGGGGGATATTTTTATTAAGTCTTGCGTTAAGGACATAACAGTCTTATCTCTTTGAAAATATGAGCTTATTAGCTCAGATGGGAGAGACTGTCTCACCTGGTGGAAAGTTTTATTATCGGGGCTAGACTTGTGAAATTTTTCCTTTACAGTCGGGGTGAACTGAGGTATGAATTGTCATTCGACTATAGCTAGGTTTTCCAGGTGCTGAAAAATAGGGTAGGGAGGTGATAGGTTTTTTCGGGTAGGCTTAAAACAGGCATTAAGGACCTAAAACCTTAGGGAATTATTACTTATAGGAGGGTAGCGGATGGATATTATGAGCTTTGCCTTGTTGTGCGGCGCGGTGGGCGTCGCCTATGGTCTGTTCACCACCACCTGGGTTCTGAAACAGGATGCGGGTAGCGAGCGGATGCAGGAAATCTCCGCGGCGGTGCGGGAAGGGGCCAACGCCTTCTTGAATCGGCAGTACAAGACCGTAGCCATGGTGGGTGCGGTAGTATTTGTCCTGCTCTTTTTTGGCTTGGGCAAATGGGTGGCCGTGGGCTTCGCCGTCGGCGCCATCGGTTCGGCTTTCGCCGGTTATGTGGGCATGTACGTGTCGGTGCGGAGCAACGTGCGCACCGCCCAGGCGGCCTTCACCAGCATGGCCCACGCCCTGAAAGTGGCCTTCCGGGGCGGTTCGGTCACGGGTCTCTTGGTAGTGGGCCTGGCCCTGCTGTCCGTGGCCGGTTACTACAAGTTCCTCATGAACATTGATCCCCATGCAGCTATGCACGCCCTGGTGGGTCTGGGCTTCGGCTGCTCCCTGGTATCCGTCTTTGCCCGGTTGGGCGGCGGCATCTACACCAAGGCTGCGGACGTGGGCGCCGACCTGGTGGGTAAAGTGGAAGCCGGCATCCCCGAGGACGATCCCCGGAACCCCGCGGTCATCGCTGACAACGTGGGCGACAACGTGGGTGACTGCGCGGGCATGGCCGCTGACCTTTATGAGACCTATGTCGTCACCATGGTGGCCGCCATGCTGTTGGCCTACACCATCTACGGCGCCGGCTCTGCGGCCATCCTCTTCCCCTTGGTGGTGGGCGGCGTGTCCATCATCGCCTCGGTCATCGGCACCTATTTCGTCCGTTTGGGCAAATCCGCCTACGTCATGGGCGCCCTCTATAAGGGCCTCATCGTGGCCGCGGTCCTGGCCATTGTCGCCTTCTATCCCCTGGCCGGCAAATTCATGACCGGCGTGGCCGCCAAGGCGGCTGCCAAGGGCGCGGCAGGTTTTGTGATTCCCCCCTTTAACATCTTTTTGCTGGCGGTCATCGGCGTGCTCCTCACCGGTCTGATCGTGGGCATCACCGAGTACTTCACCTCCAAGAGCTTCACCCCGGTGAAATCCATCGCCCTGGCCTCCACCACCGGCCACGGCACCAACGTCATCCAGGGTCTGGCCATCTCCATGAAGTCCACCGGCGCGCCGGTTATCGTCATCGTCTGCGCCATCCTGGCGGCCTTCTCCCTGGGCGGTGGCCTGGCCCACCCCGGCACCGGGCTCTACGCCATTGCTTTGACCGCAGTGGCCATGCTCTCCATGACCGGCATCGTGGTGGCCATTGACTCTTACGGGCCCATCACCGATAACGCCGGCGGCATCGCCGAGATGGCGGAACTCCCCGAAGACATCCGCAACATCACCGATCCGTTGGATGCGGTGGGCAACACCACCAAGGCGGTGACCAAGGGTTACGCCATCGGCTCCGCGGCTCTGGCCGCGTTGGTGCTCTTCGCCGAGTACTCCCGGTCCTTCCCCGGCGCCTTGAGCTTCGACCTCTCCGATCCCCGGGTCCTGGCGGGCCTGTTCATCGGCGGTCTGCTGCCCTACTACTTCGGCGCGCTGTGCATGGAGGCCGTGGGTAAGGCCGCGGGCGGCGTGGTGGAAGAAGTGCGGCGCCAATTCCGGGAAATCCCGGGCATCATGGAAGGCACCGCTAAACCCGAATACGGCACCTGCGTGGACATCGTCACCAAGTCCGCTCTGCGCCAGATGATGGTACCGGCCCTGATCCCGGTGCTCTCCCCCATCGCCGTGGGCTTCTGTCCGGGTCTGGGTCCCGTAGCCCTGGGCGGCATGCTCATCGGCTCCATCGTCACCGGCTTGTTCCTGGCCATTGCCATGACCTCCGGCGGCGGCGCCTGGGATAACGCCAAGAAGGCCATCGAAGACGGCCTCTACGGCGGTAAGGGCTCCGATGCCCATAAAGCCGCGGTCACCGGCGACACCGTGGGCGACCCCTACAAAGACACCGCCGGCCCGGCCATCAACCCCATGATCAAGGTGGTGAACATCGTGGCCCTGCTGTTGGTGCCCTTGCTCATTAAGTAAGCTTTGACCCATACCTAAAGAAAAGGCCGGCTCGCCCTGAGCCGGCCTTTTTTGTAATTCTGCCTGAAAAAGTTCAAAGTTTAGGTTCAAAGTTGTGATCTGAAAGTAATAGGAATTCTTTGGAATTTATAGAATTTGCCAAAAGTTCTCTCCTCTTATACCAATTCGCATTCAAAGGACGTTGAACTGTAGGGGCGAACCTTGTGTTCGCCCGTGGCTCCGGGGCGAACACAAGG
>JBMORF010000043.1:0-104859 GCA_049322315.1 Thermodesulfobacteriota bacterium
ACCCCCCCCGCGGGGGGGGGGGGGGGGGGGGGGGGGGGGGGCCGCGTCTTTTGGCCTGATTGCCAGTAGTTGCCCAAGACGCCCCCCTCACCCTAACCCTCTCCCCCCGAGGGGAGAGGGGATAAATTCTTTTGAATTCTGACCCTTGGGCGACTTTCGCAGAGGTCTCAACTTTGAACTAATAGGAAGGAATACACATGAAAACAAAGAAATTCTTAGGCAAAATCCGCCAGGACCCCTTAGAGGCCCTGTCCAAAGGCCCCAAAGAGGTGATGGCCTCTTTGTGGCAGGAATATCTCGAAGAAATTCTGAATGCCGCCAAAACAAGCAGGCGGTACCAAAAGGTAAAGCGGGAGATCGAAGAAAAGGCCAATTTTCCGGAAATGTACCGGGAGTGGAACAACATGGACGTGGAGGCCCGGGCCGCGGCCTGGAAAAACCTCATTAATGAGGCCAAGCACGTGTTATGGGCCGGCTGGGCGACCTGCGTGCGCTGCGGGGAATGCTGCGAACTCTCCAGCCCTACCCTGCTGGCCCCGGACTTGGCCTTGTTCCAACGGAACATTCTTACCTGGAACGAGGTCTACACCTTGCGGCCCGGCGAGCAGGGCGCCAACCGGGAAGGACAACCAGAAACCCTCCGGGAAGAGCGCCTGAAGATCCGGGAGGTGCCGGGCAGCCGCCAGTGCTGGTTTTATCAGGCCGCCACCAACGCCTGCCGCATTTACGACGACCGGCCGGAACAGTGCCGCCGCCAGGAGTGTTGGGGGGAAGATTCGCCGGTGCCGGAGGCCGCGGCCTTTCTCAACCGGGAGGCCCTGCTAGCCGGGGTCCCGGAGGTCTGGGACCTGGTCACCGCCCACCAGAAGCGCTGCGGCCTGGACCGGGTAGCCAAGGCCTTGAAAAATCTGGAGGCCGAACCGGAGGCCGCCGACGAAGCCTTGTTCGACGCCCTGCATTTCGACCACTACCTGCGCCGGATGCTCCAGGAGGAATGGGAAATGAGCCCCGCGGCCACGGAATTTGTCCTGGGCCGGCCCTTGACCCAGTTCCTCAAGGACCACGGCATCACCGCCACTTTGACCCCGGAGGGGACCTTCCGGCTGTCGCCGCGGAGTGATTGAGTTCAAGGTTGAGCGCTCTGCGAAAGTTACTCTACTGTCATTCTGAACGGAGCGAAGTGAATCTCGCTTTTTTGTGGCACAGCTTTCCAAGGCCGTGCTGATGACTACTCCCTGATTGGCAATCCTAAACGCAGAAATACGAGATCCTTCGCTCCGCTCAGGATGACAAAGAAAGGCGCTTTCGCAGAGATCGCAACCTTGAACTTTGAACCTTGAACTCATAATTCAGGAGGCAATCATGATCGAAGACCTGATCCGCGGCAACCGCAGCTTTCGGCGTTTTCATGAGGATGAAGCCGTGTCTTGGGACATCCTGAAGTGGCTGGTGAACCTGGCCCGGTTGTCCGCGTCCGGGGCCAACCTCCAGCCCTTGAAGTATATCCTGGCCCACGCGCCCGCGGAAAACGCGGCCATCTTTCCCTGCCTGGCCTGGGCCGGTTACTTGAAGGATTGGCCCGGCCCGGCGGAAGGGGAACGGCCCGCAGCCTATATCGTTATTTTGGGGGATAAGGAAATTACCCAGAACTTCGGCTGCGACCACGGTATCGCCGCCCAGAGCATACTCCTGGGAGCCCGGGAAAAGGGGCTGGGGGGCTGCATGATCGGCAGCATTAAGCGCGACCGCTTGCGGGAAGCGCTGAAAATTGCTGTTAGGTTCGACATTCTCCTGGTTATTGCTTTGGGGAAACCCAAGGAACAGGTGGTCCTGGAGGAAGCGGCTCCCGGCGAGAGCATCAAATACTATCGGGACGCCCAGAGAGTGCACCACGTCCCCAAAAGAAGGCTGGAGGATCTTATTCTGGGTTGAAGACAACCGGGAAAATCAATGCCGCCACCCGACAACCTCAAAAAAATCTGAGATGGCAGTCATGAACCCAAAGCGTATAAGATTTTTGCAGGCGGGAGACCTTAAAAAAGGTCCGGTGGTCTATTGGCTGAGCCGCGACCAGCGCCCCCGGGATCACTGGGCTTTATTGTTTGCCCGGGAAAAAGCCAGGCAGCAACAAGAACCAGTGGTGGTGGTTTTCTGTCTGGCTCCCCGGTTTTTAGGGGCCACCTTGCGGCATTACGCCTTCATGATCCAAAGAAAATCCTGGAGTGGAGCGCTTCCCCGGAAGAAGCCCTAAACATCGCCATCTATCTCAATAACCGCTATGAGCTGGACGGCCGGGACCCCAACGGCTACACCGGCATTGCCTGGAGCTTAGGGGGGGTGCACGACCGGGCCTGGGGGGAGCGCCAAGTCTTCGGCAAAATCCCCTATATGAGCTTTAAGGGCTGTAAAGCAAAATTTAACGTGACGGCCTATATGGAAAAATACCCTTAGGTCCTGGCGATGATCTGATACCGAGTTGCAGTCAAAAAGATACTATACGTAGGGGCGAACCTTGTGTTCGCCCCGGAGCCACGGGCGAACACAAGGTTCGCCACAGTTCAACGTCCTTTGAATGCGAATTGGTATGAAATCCCCCTTACACTGCTAATTATTCTCCGGCCCGGGTAAGACTTCTCTTACTTCTTGGAAATTGCTCACTAGAAAATACCTGTCCACCTTGATTCTGATCAAGGCGCATACCGGCGAGCTGACAAATTCCTCCAAGTGCGGGTGCTTGGTTAGATATATGGGCAAAAACTGATTTCTTTCGCTGGCAGCTACTTCTTCGGCCCGCCCTAAGGCAGTGACGGCCTGGGACTGTTCCGTATCAGAGGGTTGGTTTTCCCGGTTATCCACCAGCAGGGCCACCCGGGGATCGGCCTCGAGATTGCGGTATTTCCGGGTCTTCCGCAAAGTGGCTACCAGTAGATACTGCAGATCATCAGTGGCGGCAAAGGCCATGAGACTCAAATAAGGCTGGCCGTTTTCCGTGGTGGCCAGCACTGCAAACCTCTGGGAGGCCAAGAAATCCTGGAGTGCTTGCCCAGAACCCGCGTCCGTCAATTTTCCTGCCATGGGCCAATCCTCCTCGAGCGCTTTTGCGCTAAAGCAATTTCTGATATTCAAGGCTTATCCCGCCAATTTATCAACTAACCATAACGATTACGTGGGTTAATAAAATTATATTCGTAATCCGTATAGGAAAAAAAGTTGCGCGCCTCAATTTAATACCAATTCGCATTCAAAGGACGTTGAACTGTAGGGGCGAACCTTGTGTTCGCCCGTGGCTCCAGGGCGAACACAAGGTTCGCCCCTACGTATAGTATCTTTTTGACTGCAACTCGGTATAAAAAGGGCACAGACTTGAGACCTTGCTTATAATTTTGGGGAAAAGATACATTTAAAGGAAAATTTGTGCTATTTTTGCTTATCATGGGTGATTTCCCAAAACCAGCAGGCGCCTTATTGAGATGGCACCCGAATTGGGAAGTCTCGAAACCATTTTCGTAACTGTGATTGCCAGGGCTGTGTCACCATCTCAGATCATTTGCCCGCTGGCCGGGCCTCCAAAACGAGGCACGGTTTTTCATGGAGGAATAGAGACATGCGCCGATTAATAATCGTCCTGATCTTCTTGATTTCTCTGCTCAAGGTGCAGCCGGCCGCGGCCAATTTGGTGATTAACGGCGGCTTCGAGACCGGCAATTTCACCCACTGGTACCATGAAAACATGTGGTTCAATGTATCGCAAGAATATCCCCATGGGGGGAAATGGTCGGCGCTATTCAATGGGTGGGGGAAATGTGTGCTTTCCCAGGCCGTAAACACCCTCCCCGGGAAATACTATGAGGTGAGCTTTTGGATGGCGGGCGGTCCGTTTTATGGCAACAATTTCAAGGTGTATTGGGACGGCGGGGTAATTTATAACATTAATGATTTTTGGGGTTCGCACTATCAGAAGATTTCTGCCATCCGCCTCGCCAAAGCTTTTACCGGCGAAATTAAGTTTGTCTGTGGCACCGGGGATAATCCTGCCGATTTGAACCTGGACGATATTGAGGTGAACCTGGTGGATAATCTGCTGACTAACAGCAGTTTCGAGACCGGCGATTTCACCGGCTGGACCCATGAAGCCCATATCACAGATTTGGCCGTCTGCAATTATCAGCATCATGACGGGAGCTGGTCCGTTTATATGTGCGGGACTAGATCAAAGGGGCAATGCAAGATTTCCCAAACCTTCGCCACCATCCCCGGCCAATCCTACCAGGTGAGTTTTTGGCGGGAGGGTGGGGCGGAAAATGGTAAAAACTACTTATGGGCTTATTGGAACGGGACTCAAATTCCCAGTATCAGTGTCGACCCTTCCGACTGGAATGCGGTGTGGTATTTTAGCGAGGTTTCTTCCACCCAAGTGGCCACGGGCACTTCCACCACTTTGGAGTTTATCTATGATCCGGGAAACTCTGGGATAGCAGGCTACCTGGATACGGTCCTGGTGATTGTTCCCCGGAGCACCGTTACCAGACCCAAGCACGTGCCGCCAGTCATGCTCCTTCTGGAATAAACCATACTTGATTAACGATGATGACCCGCCTTGTCTGTTGCACATAAGGAACCAGAGATAAGGCAAGGCCGGGACGCTCTTTCCTGGTCTTCAGACCGCCAGGGATTTTGCCGGCTTAATTATTTAGGAGAATCGCGGCCTGGCGTTAATCGCGGTCAGGAATGATTAGGCCGGTGATCCTCGTCGTCTTCAGTTTGCTCAGGCGTATTAATCTTGGTCTTGTGTGCTGACCGGATTTAAAAGCGTCACCAGCCTTAAGGCTGGAGAAATCTCCGGGGCACCAAATTGACCCGGGGCACTTTGCCCAGGGGGTTTTCATCCACCAGGAGGGCGCAGCCGTAAGCCCGCTCCAGTTGCTCATAGGTCAGCACTTCTTTAGGGGAGCCTGAGCTGATGCGCCTCCCCTCTTTCAGCAGCAGCAATTGATCCCCATACATGGCGGCCAGGTTCAGGTCATGGGAAACCATGACAATCGTCAGACCCCGATCTTCCTTTAAGCGCGCCATCAAATCCATGATGTTCACCTGATGGGCCGGATCCAGGGCCGCGGTGGGTTCGTCCAGCAACAACAGGCGCGGTTGCTGGCAGAGGGCCCGGGCGATGATGACCCGTTGCAACTCCCCGCCGCTGAGTTGCTGCAAGGGACGCCGGGCCAGGTGGGTGATGTCGGTGGTCTTCATGGCCTCCGCGGCCAGCTCCAGGTCCATGGGCTTTTCCAGACCCAGCCAGCCGATATGGGGGGACCGCCCCATGAGCACCACTTCCTGGACGGTAAAGGGGATATCGGTGGGGACGCGCTGGGGCACCACCGCCACCAGCCGGGCCAGGTCTCTTTTGGCATAGCGGTCCACAGCCGCGCCCCAGACCTCCACCCGCCCCTGTTGGGGTTTCACCGAGCCGGCCATGGTTTTGAGCAGAGTGGTTTTCCCGGCGCTGTTGGGGCCGATGATGATGAAAAACGCGCCTTCCGCCACTTCCAGGGACAGATCCTGCAAAACCGGCCGGGGACCGAAGGATACCTGGAGATGTTCGATCAGGACCGCGGGGGACATCACCTGGACCTCATCAACAAAAAGATAAACAAGGGCGCGCCCACCAGGGCGGTGATCACCCCCACGGGCATCTCCCCCTGGGAGGGCAAGACCCGGGCCGCCAGGTCGCACAATATCAAAAAACTACTGCCGCCCAGCAGGCAGGCGGGAATGAGGAGCCGGTGGTCCGGCCCCAGCAGCAGCCGGAAGAGATGGGGCACCACCAGGCCCACGAATCCCACCAGCCCGGACTGGCAAACCACCAGGGAGACCATCAGGGAGGTGAGGAGGAGCAGGACCCGGGAGGCCAGGGCCACGTTCAGGCCCAGATGCATAGCCGTCTCTTCCCCCAACAGGAGTAAATTCAGGGGCCGGGCCAGGCAGAAAACCGCCAGGAAACAGGGCAGCAGCACATAGGTTAACACCGTTACCTGTCCCGGCGCGGACATGGACAGGTCACCCATGAGCCAGTAGAGCATGTTGTGCAGCCTCGAGTCCTGGGTGATGGACAACAGGAACATGATCACCGCGGAGCAAAAGGCGTTCACCATGACCCCGGAGAGCAGCAGGGAACCTTTCCTGGCCCCCGAGGCTCCGGCGGTAATCAGCAAGACCAGCAGCAGGGTGCTCATACTCCCCAGAAAGGCCAGGAGGGCCACTCCCGGAAAGGGCGCCAAGCCGATTAGCAGCCCCAGGATGGCCCCCACCGCGGACCCCCCGGAGACCCCCAGGATGTAAGGATCGGCCAGGGGATTGCGGAGCAGGGCCTGGAACACCAGCCCCCCCAGGGATAAGGAGGCCCCCACCAGTCCCGCCAGGAGCACCCGGGGCAACCGCAGGCGCCAGATGATGGTGGTGAGGATGTTCTCCGGGCCGCCCCAGCCCAGGAGCGCGGCCAGGTTCTGCCGCCAGCCCGCCGGGGTGGAGCCCAGGGACATCCCCAGGCCCAGGCTGACGGCCAACAGCAGGACCCCCAGAAGCACCACCCACAGCAGACGCCGTGCCAGGGAAAAACCGCCTAAGCTCATGGCAGCTCTCCCGCCAATTCAGGGTGGATCAGGCGAAAGAGCATCTCCAGGCCGTCCCACAGCCGGGGCGAGGGGCGATCCATGATGTCGGAATCCACCAGGAAGATGCGGTGATTGCGGGCCGCGGGCAGGGTCTCCCAGCTCTCCCAGCCGGCCTTGACTTTCTCAAAGGCTCCGCCCCGGGCCATGGAAGTGATGATGATGACTTCCGGCCGCAGCGCCAAAATTTGCTCTTGGGAAAAGCGGGGATAGGGCACTTTGCCCGCGGCCAGGTTCAGCCCTCCGGCGGTGGTGATCAATTCATCGAGAAAGGTGTGGGACCCCGCGGAGACGATGGGGGAGATGCCGATTTGGAAAAAAACCCGGGGACGGCGGGCCGTCCGGGTCACGAGCTCTTTGATGCGTTGCTGGCGGCGTCGGAGCCCGGCCGCCAGTTCTTCGGCTTTAGCGGGTGCGCCCAAAAGCAGGCCCAATGACTCGATGGTGGCGATCACCTCCGGCAAATTGCGGGGGTCAACGGCATGGACCCGAATCCCCAAATCCCGGAGACGACCCAGCACGTGGGGGGGATTGCCGTCCTTAATGGCCAGAACAAGGTCGGGGCGCAAGGCCACGATCCTTTCCACGTCAGGGTATTTAAAGGAACCGATTTTGGGCAGGTCCCGGGCCTCGGGGGGATAATCGCTGAACTGCTCCACCCCCACCACCCGGTGGCCCAATCCCAGGGCGAAGACCATCTCGGTGAGACTGGCGGCCATGGTCACCAGGCGCTGGGGAGCAGCCGGGACGTTTACCCGGCGTCCCACTTGGTCGACCTGGATTCCCCTGGAGGCGTGAGCCGGACTAAAGACCGACAGCAGTCCCAGGCAGACGATCAAAAGGGTTTTTCTCCAGTGATCCTTGGGCATCGTTTTTCTTTCTGGCCAGACCTGCAAAATAGGACAGGGAAACTTACAGATTTTTCGGACTTAATCCTATTCCGGGAGGATGAACCGCAGCCCCTCTTGACACGCTTGGTGGGAATGGTTATTAACGGAGAAAAGGCTATTGGAGGGAATCATCATGTTATGCAGTCTTTCCCCCAATCTGGGTCCGGATGCTCTTAAGGACATTAATGCCCTGGAACAAGACCTGGGTATGCGGTTGTTGGCCTTTTCTTGCTACGACCTTAAGGCCACCGAGATCACTCCGGCACAATTAGCCAAAATTCAGGACTTGGAAAAACGCTTGGGTATGTCGTTAGTGGCCGTCAGCTCTTAATCCGGCGTTCTCCTCCTCCTTCTTCTCACCTGCCGCGGCGGTGGGGCGCTTAAGGTTTGCCCTGAGATGGCGCCTGCGCGGTTAATCCATTAATAAACGCCTCACTGGCTAATTGCAAGGGCCGCGGCAGTTTTTCCGGAAAAGACACGGTCTGCCACTGGGTCAGCGGCTTTCCGGCCAAATCCTGGGCCACCGTTTTGCAATAATCTGCAAACGCGGTCAAATCGCCCACCTGTCCCCGGGTTGCCGCATCGCTCAAAACCAAAGCCGTTTCCATAAAGGCGGCGTAACGCTTCTCCAGCAGCACGGTTTCCCATAAAGCCAAGACCTGCCCCCGGGAGGCCTGAGGCAGGCTCGCCACCAGATCGTACAGCCCCAGCCGGCGTTCCTGCAGCCGCGGCCAGAGGGAACGGCCGGCGGTGATGCCGTTTTGTTTGGACACCGCTTCCCGGACTCCCTGGTAGACGGCCCGGCCGATCAATTCCCCCATCTTGGAATGTCCGCCGGTCATCTCCAGAACCCGGCCCCGGCCGCCCACGACAATGATATTATCCGTGCCGGTCCCCGTGGCCTGGTAGGCCAGGGGGTGCTCGGAGCTGCGAATATCCAGGTCCTGGAGCGCGGCCGTCTTGGCTTCGGTGGCGGCGATCAGGGCCCGGCTCATGGCCCGGGGGGATAAGCGGTAGTTGGTCAAAAGGATGATATTGATGGTTCCTGGTTCATAGAACCGGCCCTCATCCTGGGAAAGGCGCAGGGCGTTGCCTTTTACCCCGGCGGTAACCAGGGCGTAGACCTTCAAGTCTTTAAAATTCGACTGCTGCACGGAGAGGTTGGCCATATCGGCCCCGGTGAACAGGAAACTGGTATCTTTTTCGTTCTTTGTTAAAACCCGGAAGACCTGGGCCCGGTCTTTTTGCAGACCCAGGTAGTGGGCGATGCCCCAGCAAGGCGGAGGGGTGTAGTGGTTGCCCACGGTGCGGATGCCCTGGCGGGGGCCCTCCAGGGTGGAAATGACGGCCACCGGGGCCTTAAAGTCGAGGAGCAGCGACTTATGCTCAAAGTCCAGGATGCGGCTGCGGGTCACCCGGGCCTGGCGCACATAGGGGATTTCCAGGGCCAGCGGTTCACTGGCCAGCACCTGATCGGGCCGCACCCGGTTTTTGGGGTCGGCAAAATCCTTCAGGTATAGACTGGCGGCCAGCCAGGATACGAAGTCCCCGGCATGCACCGAGGCCCGGCAGGTCAGCTCACAGGGAAAGGAAAGGATTTTCCCCCGGCGCACCGCCTCCACTTCTTGCCGGCCCGGTTGCCGCAGCAGCTTTTCGACCTGCTGCGTATCGTGGCCGCAGATGAAAATCACCTGGGGGTTGAATTGTTGCCATTCCGAGGGGGTAATGGGAACTACGGCCCCCTTTTTGCCCAGGGAGGGAGGAATACCCCCGGCCTGACGGATATAGTCGTTCTGGAAGGAGTCATCACCGGGGACCAGCATCTGCCGGCTACTCATCAGCCTTATCACCCGCAGCCGCCGGGCCGCAGGAATATGGACCACTTTTTGGCGGATAAGCTCCAGTTGCCCCTGGATACGCTCACCTAGCTCCGCCGCCTGTTTCTCCCGGTGAAACATGGCCCCCAAGAGGCGCAGGTTGGCGTAAATATCCTGGACCGTGTGGGCTTGCAGTTGGATCACCGGTATGCCCGCGTCCTGGAAACGTTTTTGCACTTCTTTATGGATATCGGCCACGAAAATACAATCAGGTTGACATTGGGAGATTACCTGGGGCAGAGGGTGGAAAAAACCCCCCACCACCGCAGGTTTCCCCGAAGCCTCAGGGACGCGGTCGAAGTAGGTCACTCCCTGCAAGGACTCTCCCAGCCCCAAAGCCAGAAGCATGTCGGTGACCCCGGGGACCAGGGAAACGACCCGCCGGGGGGGCTGGGTGATGGTTAGGGGTCGCTGGTAGACATCGGTGACCGTGACTTCCGCGGCGGCTCCCCACGGCAGGAGCAGCCAGCAGACCATAAGACCTAAGCAGATGCGCATCGAGGAAACCCGCAGTTGCATAGACAATCTCCTGGGCGCCTTTTAGCCGGCGCCGGAATTATATCTCCAGTCTGAGACCCCCGATAATTTGAAACCGGGGAGAGGAATAGCCAAACACCTCTTCATATTTTTTATCGAAGAGATTCATGCCGCGAGCCATAAGTTGCACGCGGTTAACATAGCCCCACTTGTTAATGATCGTGTAGTAGGCCGCCAGATCGGCGGTAAAAAAGCCGCCGTTGTTCACCCGGCTGGCATAGTAAGGGGCGTCATTGGAAGGCCGCCGGTCAGCCCGGGCGCCCAGGTATAGACCATGGAAATTCACTTCCAGGGGGCCGTAGACATAGTTTATATCGAAATTCCAGGACTGCCGGGGACGGCGCAACAGATTTTGGCCGGTGATGATATTGATGCTCACCAAGCCCCCGTCATCCAGCACCTTGAGTTGGGTGAGATAGGTATAGGCCGTGCGCAGGGTCAATCCTTTCCAGGGCTTGGCCAGCAAATAGAGTTCCACGCCCTTGGTGCGAGCCGAAGCGATATTATTATAGGTGCCGGAGGTCCAACTGGTCTGGGTCCACTGGATCAAGTCGGTGAACTTGTTTTCAAAATAAGTGAAGCCGCATTGCACCCGGTTCTGCCACAGCCATTGGTCAAACCCCACCTCCCAACTGACATTTTTTTCCGGTAGAAGTCTGGGGTTGCCGAGATAAAATGGATTAAGAGAATTGGTCTCCGTGAAGGACGGCGCCTTCACCGCCTTGCCGCCCGCGGCCCGCAGAGTGGTGTCGGTTTCCGGGAAACGCAGGGCCGCGGAGGCCCGGGGACAGAATTCCAGCTTTTGGAAGGAGCGGTTGTCTTCGAGACTGCCGCCTAGGGTAAGGAACAGGCGGTCCCAGGCCGCCACCTGTTCCTGGAGGTACCAGGTGTAACTGCCCCGGCGAGCCTTATTCATGGATACGCTATAATCAAAGATATTATAGTCATAGCCATAGCTCCAACCTTTATACTGGGCATGCCGCATCTCCACCCCTAAAGTGGTGGTGGAACCCAGGCGCTCTTTGGAGCCGAAGATAAAATTCGACCGGTAATTGGCGGTCCACTGTTTCTCCAGATCCCGGCTATAATAGTCGGTAGTCTGATAATCTACATAGTAAGGGTCAGCCGGATTGTTATACCGGGAATCAAGATTGAGGAATCCCAGCAGCAGTTCATGCTCCCACCAGGAAAAGGGCCTATAATTTGCCGACAAACCGGTCAACAGGGTGGAGGCTTTTTGGTTTTGGTGGGGATCCAGGCCGCTGCCGCCGAAACATTTGGCATCAAACCGGTCCCCGCTGCTGGTGGGGAAACCAAAATAGGTGTCCACATAGTAATTGGTCAGGGTGAATTTCAGTTGATCCGAGGGTTCCAGGTCGAAGCGGGAGTTCACCACATTGCTGCCGAAACGGTTATTGAAGGGCAAAATGCCGCTATCATAATAGCGGCCGTAGGCCATGGAATAGGAAAACTTCTTCCAGGACCCCTCCAGGCTGACCCGCTGTTCACTGATGAGGTTGTTTTGGCTATGGCCTTCGGCGTGGCCCCCCCAGAGGCTGGTGGCGGTGAGCCTGGCCGGCCCGCGGCCCTGGCGGGTGATGACGTTAACCACCCCGGTCATGGCGTCGTTGCCATACAAAGAGCTCATGGGCCCCCGCACCACCTCCACCCGCTGCACGTTGTCCACCGTTAATTTATTGAAGTCAAAGGCCCCGCCGGTATCATTGAGCCGCAAGCCGTTGAGCATGATCAGGTTCATGTTGCTGTTGCCGCCCCTTAAGAAAAGGGAGGTGCTTCCGCCCCGACTGCCGGTTTGCATGATGACGGCCCCGGGGACATCCCGGAGATACTCTTCCACCCGGGGATCCTGCCGGGCTTCCATCTGCTTCTTGGTGATGACCGTGGTGGAGGTGCTGGTTTCTTTCAACGGCACTTCGGTGCCGGTGGCGGTGATTACCACTTCGTCCAATATCTGAACGTCCTGCTTGGCCGCTTCCTCACCCCGGAGGGGGGATACTCCGATTAGCAGCGTCAGCAGGGAGAAACAGCCGCAGCAATAAGCTATCTTTTTCAATGTAAAGTCCCTCCCTGCCGGCTAAATCCTGAAGAATCAGCCGCCACTCTGGATATATCCGTAAGGCGCACCAATGGATAGAGAGGGTGCAGGCGGTCCTGCTCCGTCCGGGTTACCAGGAGATGGATGGGGTCGCAGCCCCGGCTTAACAGGAAGTGCCAGGCGTCATCCAGTTCCAGGATTCCCTGCTGGGAGACCACCACTTCCAGGGGGCCGCTTGGCTGCCTCAGTCCCTGATAATGAGTCCCTGGTTTCACCACCTCGGGCGATGCCCCACCGCCCACCAAATAAATGATTACTCCTTGTGTCATCATGCCCTCCTTGATTATGAGATGAGGGAGGCCACTGCCCCCCGAGGCATGATCCACGCGGACAAAAAAAAACCTTGAGTCCGTGTGGACCCAAGGATTGCACCCAGCTTACTTGATCCCTGGTTAGGCTGGGGAGATTTGCCATTTCTCCGCAGCCACTACCCCCCCAAATGCCTCGTTGGGAAAGCAGGCTGCTTACAGGCAGGTCTTCTGGCTTCCGGATCTTTCTACTCCCCGCGCCTTCCCGTCCTTTTAGCAAAGGATAGTGGCTGAGTGCAGGTTTCGTCCCCGGTTACAGCGGCGGGACCGCGCCGGCTTAAAACCGACTTCCCTTTTAAGCCCCGGAGGGCGCCTGTATGCTTACACTAAATCCATCATAAGAAAAAAAACCCCTCTGTCAAGAAGAAAACGGGGAGGGTGCTCTGCTTCGGGTCCGCCTCCCCTCCGGCGCGACACCATTTTAGAAAACCTCGGGACGCCGATTGCCGGCATATTTGTGGTAAGAAAAAGTGTTCGTAACTGCAAGGCTTAAGTCTATGATAAAGATACGTTTTAAGGAAAAATTATGGTACTACATTGTGGTATTTTATCATCTTTAAAAAGAATCGGTCTTGAGAAGGGCACCGTTAGAGAGATTTTTTCAGCGGTGACCTGGACTTCGACCCAAATAATCACTTATCCGGCAGCGTTGCTTCCTATAACGTTGACAAGGACGGCTACCTCTTCAGTCTGGCCACCTTGGATGCGGGCGCCGGGAAGGCCACCCTGGTGGGCAACGGCTTTGACAATGCCGTCACGGGTCTGGCCTTTGTGATTACCAGTTACGCTCCTGTGCAATATGTCCTTTATGGCTGCGAGTATTCGGGGGCTTTTTATCAGATTGACCCTTGCTAAATTCCTTGCAAATTACGGCCCACTTAGGTATTGCAGCAGCCGCCCCCACAGCTTTGCCCGGCCTTCTTGGGTGACGGCTGAGAACCACAGGAAACCTTCTCCGGTTATTCCCAGGGGGGCCAGGACGGCGGCGATATTTTTGAGTTGCCGGGCCCGCTGGCCTTGCTTCAGTTTATCCGCTTTGGTCAGCACCGGAATCACCGGGGTCCCCTGGGACTGGAAAAGCTCCCAGAGGTAAAGTTCCTCCGGACCCGGCAGGCGGCGGCTGTCCTGCAACAGGACCACCGCGGCCAGGTTCTGCCGCTGGGTGAGATAATCCATGGCCAAAGCGCCCCACTCCGCTTTCAGGCTCTTGGAAACCGCGGCATAGCCGAACCCGGGGAGATCCACGAAATACCAGCGGTGGTTGATGAGAAAGAAATTCAGGGCCCGGGTGCAGCCGGGTTTGCTGCTGGTGCGCACCAGCTTCTTCCGGCCCAATAACGCGTTAATCAGGGAGGACTTCCCCACGTTGGAGCGGCCTAGAAAGGCCACTTCCGGTCGCTCCCCCGGGGGCAGCTGCCTTAGGTGATGGACGCTGAGTAAAAACTCGGCGGTGGCGATCTTGGGGATGGTCATGATGGCAAAAGCGGTCAGCGGTCAGCGATCAGCTTTCAGCAGCCGGCCTATAATAGTGCAAGGTTCAAGGTTCAAAATAAAGATAGCGCCTCCCGAGGTGAAATCGCTTTAGAAAGTATAACAAGCAGGAGGTTTTAACGCCAGATTCAACCCGATGCCGGCGCCTCTCTTGCGCCATGGCGTCAGACCATTAGTTTCCCGCCAGAATCAGCTCCTTAAAATATTCATTTGAGTATTTGTAACGGAAATCCGAATAACAGTAAGAGTGCCAAGAAATTTTAAGGTGGTGAGGTGCGGATGAAGGCCGGGGCGGCAAAAAGAAAAAATGGCTTTGAACCGTTGGAGGCGGAGTTGGTGCGCTCCTTAGTGGCGCGCATTCAGGATATCCTGCCGCTGCCCAACGTGGTCAACGCCATTTTGAAGACCATCAATGACCCTTACGCCTCCTTGAGCCGGGTGTCGGAGACTATTCTCAAGGACCAGGCCCTCACCGCCAAGGTTCTGAAGATCATCAATTCCGCCTACTACGGGATGAACACCCCGGTGGGCACCGTGTCCCAAGCTGTCTCTCTCCTGGGCCTGGACAAAATTAAAAACCTGGCCATGGCCATTTCCCTGTCCGAAGGACTCTACCGCTACTCCGGGCTTCCCTTCGGGCGGGGGGCCTTGTGGCACCATTCCCAGGCCTGCGGGGTGGCCACCTCCCTGGTGGCGTCGGCCGCAGGCTATCCCTCTCCCGAAGAGGCTCTCATCGCCGGCCTGATCCATGACATCGCCAAGGCCCTGTGGACCGAACTCTTCCCGGAGCGCTTTCTGGCGGCCATCAAAGCGGTGCAGGTCGAGGGCCGGGACCCCTTGGAAGTGGAGATTGAGTACCTCACCGTGCCCCATGCCACCGTGGGGGCCTGGATGCTGGAGAAATGGCAGCTCCCGGAGATTTTTCGCCAGGCCGTGGCCTTGCACCATGAGCCCCGGTTGGCCAACGTCGATCCTCCCCTCCTCCTCCTGAGCCGCTCCCTGTACCTGGGGAACCAAATGGCCAAACTCCTGAACCTGGGGGAAGGGGGCAACTACCGCCTGGGACCGCTGCCTAAGGATCTCCTGAAGGGTGTAAATCTCTCCCGGGAGGAGCTGGCTGCGCAACTGGCGGATCTGCCCCAGGCCTTCTTTGATTTTGTGGAGGAGTTGCAACTGGAGAAGGCCCAACACACGAAGCTCAATACCCTGGTGGACCTGCTGCAAAACCGGGAAGTGGTCCTGCTGGTGGAAGACCCGGACCCCGGTCCTGGCGCCTTGTTTTTTGAGGCCTTTGCCCATGGGACCCGGGTGCTGCCCCTTAAAGATTGGCCCCAGGTCCCGGGGGATGACTTCGACCTCCTCTTCTGGGAAGGAGACGATCCTGGGGAAGCCCTTTCTCTCTGGCGGCAGATGCGGACCAAATCCCTCCGGGGCCGTTTACTCCTATTCTCCCATCAGCCCCACCAGGCCGCGGGCACTCCGCTTCCAGGCCCCGGCGTCCACCTGCTGGGACCGGAGTGGCGTCTGGATGACTTCTTTAAGGCGCTCACCCAGGAAGGGGTGAATTGAGTGGAGAACCGGCCCGGAAAGAACAAAGATTCTTGGGGAGAGCGGCCCCTGGCCGTGGTATCCGGCTGAAAACTCATAAAATAATTACTATGCCATTTGCGGATTATAAAATCAGGGCCAGGCCCTTCCTGGGTCAGGACGACAAGCGGGCTAACGGCGCCGGCAAAGACCCCAGGCGGTACGTGATGGTGGCCGGCAGCACTCCGGCCACCCATAAATTTGCGGCTACCCTCACCGCCGGCGGCTTACAGGTGCGTCGGGCCCGGAATTGGACCCAGGTCATGGACCAGTTGGATGACGAGAGGCTGGCCCTGCTCCTCCTGGACCCCCGCCTTAAAGGCATGGGTCTGCTGGAGGGCCTGCGCCTGATCCGTAAAATGAATCCCTCCCTGATCCCCCTGGTCTTAGGGCCCCTGACCCAGGAATCCCAGACAGAGGTGCTGGGCCTGGGAGCGGGAGGAGTCCTGCCGGAGGACCTGCCCGCGCCGATACTGGTGGATTGGGTCCGCAGCTATGAGCAGCGGCAGCGTCTGCGCCGGGAAAATGAACGTTTCCGAAGCCGCATCCTGGAGAGTGAAGCCTACCTGGCCAGGATCCTGGACCATCTGGATGAAGGCATTATTACCACCGACGCTGACGGCAGGGTGCTGGCGGCCAACCAGGTGGCCCGGAATCTTTGCCAATTGCCTGCTGGTTCTCTGGCCACCCACGCCCTGGAAGGCATCAATTTCACCGGCGATGGTCTCCGCACCCTGGCGGAAACCGTGACCCGGGTCCTGGAAACCGGCTTCTACGAAGGACGCTTTCTCCTCAGCCGGATAGACCGTTCCCCCTTTCCCGTATTCTTCCGGGGTTCGGTGCACCGCCTGCCGGGGGGGGAGCTGGAAACCATTCTGGTCTTTAGGGACCTCACGGCCCAGGAGGAATTAGAACTGCGGGCGGAAGAGAGCGAACGCCTGGTGGCCCTGGGCCAGATCGCCGCGGGCATGGCCCATGAAATTCGCAATCCCCTGATGGCGGTGGGAGGGATGGTGCGGCGCCTGGAGCGCCAGATGTCTCCGGAGGACCCGGGCCGGATGTACCTGCCCGCCATCCGGGACAACGTGCAGCGAATGGAGGACATGGTCCGGGATATTGATGAATACCTCCAGTACGTGCGGGTCTCCAGCAATCATTTCCAGGAACTGCCTCTGGAACACGTCCTCCACGCCGCCCTGGACCGCCTGCAAGAAGCCGCGGACCTCTCTGCGTTTCTCCTGGAAGCCGGTCCCTGCCGACATCTTAAGATTCAGGGGGACGCGGCGTCCCTAACCGAAATGTTTTTCCAGGTTTTGCGCAACTCCGTGGAGGCCATGCCCCAAGGGGGCACTCTCAAGGTCCATACCTTTCCGGAAGACGATATGGCCGTGGTCCAAATAGCAGATAACGGCCGGGGCATCCCTCTGGAGGATTTTTCCAATATCTACCACCCTTTCTTCACCACTAAAATGACCGGCGCGGGCATGGGTCTCACCAAGGTCTTCATGATCGCCCAACGCCACCGGGGAAAGATCGAAGTCGACAGCCGCCCCCAGCAGGGCACGATCTTTACCGTGCGCCTGCCGCTGGCAGAGAAGTAGATTACCGCAGAGACACAGAGAGCACAGAGTTACACAGGGGATGAAGGTTTTTTTTAGTTTTGGCGCTTCCAGCGCCAAAACTAAAAAATATCCTTTCTCTGTGAAACTCTGTGTCCTTTGTGTCTCTGCTGGAGAATAGTATGGGGAATGAATTTTGAAGAAAAAGAAGAGGGGTCTGCTTTTTAGCCCAACCCCTTGAAATTCCTTGGCGGGGACGACGAGACTCGAACTCGCGACCTCCGGCGTGACAGGCCGGCGTTCTAACCAACTGAACTACGCCCCCGGAATTTATGAGTTCAAAGTTCCAAGTTCAAAGTTCCAGGTTTGAGGAACCGTCTCTGATAAATTAGGGCAAAAACCTCGAACTTTCAACTTTGATGGATTCGTAAAAAGTCAAAAAATGGCGATTTTTGGCTAATCGCTCTTAATAAAATCAACCACTTAAAATGGCGATTTTGGATATTTTCGACTTTTTACAGTGCCATCAACTTTGAACCTTGGAGCAAAACTTGGAACTTGGAACCTGGAACTCGGAACTAAAAAACTGGTAGGCGGAACAGGGCTCGAACCTGTGACCCCCGGCTTGTAAGGCCGATGCTCTCCCAGCTGAGCTATCCGCCCGCCCCGGTAATATTCGCCTATGGCGGCCCCGCTGTCAAGAGGGAAAAGATAGGGATTAGGGACAATGCTGTTCACTTAAGCGTATCAGGACGAAGGCAAGCCATTTCTATTGTCACTGTGAGGGAGCCGAAGGCGAACTAATGATATCTAACTTCCTGGAAAAGCAGAGATTATTCACTCCGCTTCGCTCCGTTCAGAATGACATAACGTAGGGTGGGCACTGCCCACCGATTCCTAAAACCGCTTAAGTGAACCGTATTGTCCCTAAACCCTATTTTGGTACTCAGTGGGGGCGAATCTCCGTGGTGGCAGACTCACCCTCCCCCGGGGGCAGGAAGGCCGGCTCCGGGGGCGCCGGCGGCGGCGGGGCCTGGAAAAGGCTCTCCGGATCGTCCACCGCCAGGGCCATCTTCAAGACCTCGTCCATGTGGTCCACGGGCACCAGTTCCACCGCCTTGAGGATACGGGCCGGAATCTCCTTAATATCCTTTTCATTGTCCCGGGGAATGAGCACCGTCTTGATCTGGTGGCGGTGGGCGGCGATGATCTTTTCTTTCAGGCCGCCGATGGGCAACACCCGCCCCCTCAGGGTGATCTCCCCGGTCATGGCCACGTCCCTCTTCACGGGAATCTTCAGCAGCGCCGAGACGATACAGGTGCCGATGGTGATTCCGGCCGACGGTCCGTCTTTGGGGATGGCGCCTTCGGGCACGTGCACGTGGATGTCAATCTTGCGGTAAAAATCCGGGGACAGTCCCAGGCGTGCGGCCTTGGAGCGCACGTAGCTCAAGGCGGCCTGGGCCGATTCCTGCATGACTTCCCCTAATTTGCCGGTGATCATCAGCTTGCCCCGCCCGGGGAGGATCACCACTTCCGTCTGCAGGAGTTCGCCGCCGAACTCCGTCCAGGCCAAGCCGGTGGTCAGACCCACTTCATCCTTCTCTTCGGTGCGGCCGAAGCGGAAGCGGGGCACGCCCAGATATTTGGGCACCGCCTGACTGCTCACCTTGACCTGGTGATCCTTGCCCTTGGCCGCCACTTCCCGGGCTACTTTCCGGGTGATGGAAGCAATTTCCCGCTCCAGGTTCCGCACCCCCGCCTCCCGGGTATATTGCCGGATAAGGGTGAGGATGGCGTTTTCGGAGAAGGAGATGTTCTCCTGGGTGAGGCCGTTGGCCGTACATTGCTTGGGAATCAGAAACTGCTGGGCGATGAGCAGCTTCTCCACTTCGGTGTAGCCCGGCAGCCGGATGATTTCCATGCGGTCCTGGAGCGGCGCCGGGATGGAGTACAGGTTGTTGGCGGTGGTGATGAACATTACCTCGGAGAGGTCGTAGTCCATGTCCAGGTAATGGTCGTTGAAGGCGAAGTTCTGCTCCGGGTCCAGGACCTCCAGCAAGGCCGCGGAGGGATCGCCCCGGAAATCCGTGCTCATTTTGTCCACTTCATCCAGGCAGAAGATGGGGTTGTTGCTCTTGGCCTTTTTCAGGGACTGGATGATCTTGCCCGGCAGCGCGCCGATATAGGTGCGGCGGTGGCCCCTAATCTCGGCTTCGTCCCGCACCCCGCCCAGGGAGAGGCGCACGAAGTTTCGGCCCAGGGCCCGGGCCACGGATTTGGCCAGGGAGGTCTTGCCCACCCCCGGAGGACCCACCAGACAGAGGATGGGGCCCTTCATCTTCTTCACCAGGCTCTGGACCGCCAGGTGCTCCAGAATCCGCTCCTTGGGTTTCTCCAGGCCGTAGTGGTCTTCATTCAGGATGCGCTCCGCCTCTTCCAGGTCGTGCTTGTCCCGGGTCTTTTCATACCAGGGCAAAGACAGGATCCAGTCGATGTAATTCCGAACCACCGTGGCTTCCGCGGACATGGGGCTCATGAGCTTGAGTTTCTTCAGTTCATGCTTGACCTTGGCCACGGCCTCGGCGCTCATCTTCTTCTTGCGGATGCGCCTTTCCAGTTCCTGGATTTCCCCTTTGAAATCCTCTTTTTCTCCCATCTCCTTCTGGATGGCCCGCATCTGCTCGTTTAAGTAGTACTCCCGCTGGGTCTTTTCCATCTGCTTCTTGACCCGGTTTTTAATGCGGGTTTCGATCTGGAGGATTTCGTTTTCCCGGTTGATCAGAGCCAGAACCTTCTCCAGACGGCGGCCGGCATCCTGGGTTTCCAGGAGGGCCTGCTTTTCCTCGGTCTTCACCGCCAGATGCCCGGCCACGGTGTCCGACATACGGCCCGGGTCATCCAGTCCGCCCACGGTCTGCACCACTTCCTGGGGCACCTTCTTGTTCAGCTTGGCATAAGTCTCAAAGCTGACAATGGTGGCCCGGCGCATGGCCTCGATCTCGGGGTTATGGGACCAGGTATCCCCCAGTTCTTCGGCTTCCACCTGGAAGAAGTGGGGATTGGCCTGATATTGTTTAATCTTGGCCCGCTCCTTACCTTCGATGAGCACTTTCACCGTGCCGTCGGGCAGGCGCAGGAGTTGCAGAATGGCGGCCAGGGTGCCCACCCGGAAGATATCCGTATCCCGGGGTTCATCCCGCCGGGGGTCCTTCTGGGTGCACAGGAGAATGTACTTCTCCTGGCCCATGGCATATTCCAATGCCGAAATGGACCGTTCCCGGCCGATGAACAGGGGGACCACCATGTGGGGGAAAACCACAATATCCCGCAAAGGCAGCATGGGCACGGTGATCATGTTTCTCTTATCCCCTTCCCCCGTATTGCGCGTTCTGTTTAAACGAAAGATCATTGCTGGACTACCCTCCCTGGTTTATCCCATGCGACCTCTTCCGTAGGTTCGTATTTTAGAATGGGCGCAGCGTGTTTGATGATAAAATCTTCGTTGATCAGGCATTCCTGGACGTTCTTCTGGGACGGCAGATCGTACATCAAGTCCAGCATGGCCCGCTCCAGGATAGCCCTTAAGCCCCGGGCCCCGGATTTGCGTTTCATGGCTTCTTTGGCCACGGCCACCAGGGCTCCGTCCGTAAAATTCAAGACCACCCGGTCCATCTCCAAAAGCTTCTGGTATTGCTTCACCAGGGCGTTTTTGGGCTCCTTGAGGATTCTCACCAGGGCGTCTTCGTCCAATTCATCCAGGGTGGCGATCACCGGCAGCCGGCCCACGAACTCGGGGATGAGGCCGAACTTCAGGAGGTCCTGGGGCTGCACCTTGGCCAGCACCTCGCCCAAAGGCCGCTGGTGGCGGCTCTGGATGTCGGCCCCGAAGCCCATGGCCTTGCGGCCCACCCGGGCGCCGATGATGTCCTCCAGGCCGTTGAAAGCGCCGCCGCAGACGAACAGGATGTTGGTGGTGTCCACCTTGATGAATTCCTGTTGCGGGTGTTTGCGGCCTCCCTTGGGGGGCACCGAGGCCATGGTGCCTTCGATGATCTTCAGCAGGGCCTGCTGCACCCCCTCGCCGGAGACGTCCCGGGTGATGGAGGGGCTGTCAGTCTTCCGGGCGATCTTGTCCACTTCGTCAATGTAGACGATGCCCCGGGAGGCCTTTTCCACGTCATAATCCGCGGACTGCAGCAGGTTCAAGATGATGTTTTCCACGTCTTCGCCCACGTACCCCGCCTCGGTCAAGGTGGTGGCGTCGGCGATGGTGAAAGGCACGTTGAGAATCCGGGCCAGGGTCTGGGCCAACAGGGTTTTGCCGGACCCAGTGGGGCCCACCAGCAGGATGTTGCTCTTCTGGAGCTCCACTCCGTTCAACTCCACCCCGGAGTTGATGCGCTTATAGTGGTTGTAGACGGCCACGGACAGGATCTTTTTGGCCCGCTCCTGGCCGATGACGTATTCGTCTATCTGTTTCTTGATGCCCGCGGGCTCCGGAATCGCCAGGCGGGAATGTTTGGCTTCATCTTTCTCATATTCCTCGGCGATGATGTCGTTGCACAGTTCGATGCATTCATCGCAGATATAGACGCCAGGTCCAGCAATGAGTTTCTTTACCTCACTCTGGCTCTTACCGCAAAAGGAACACAAAAGATCGGTGCTTTTGTCGGTCCCCCGTTTACTCATATCAATTTCCTCCCCAAACCCGGCCTTTCCGGATTTGGTTTTTGCGTTTCTCTTGCCGTCTTTGGGTTCCGAATTTTATATCGGCACCCCGGCTCAGTTTCATGAGGGAGATAATTTTCCCCCTCTAAGCGGGAGTCAGCGGGGGTTTCCCCATTTCGCGCTCCGCGATTACTTCGTCCACCAGGCCGTATTCTTTGGCCTGTTCCCCGGACATATAAAAATCCCGCTCCGTATCCTGGTTGATCCGCTCAATGGGTTGCCCCGTGTGCCGGGCCAGGATCTCGTTCAACTCTTCCCGGAGCCTTAAGATCTCCCGGGCCTGAATATCCACGTCCGTGGCCTGCCCTTGAAATCCTCCCAGGGGCTGGTGAATCAAAATGCGGGAATGGGGCAGGGACGAGCGTTTGCCCGGCGCACCCGCGGCCAGCAGCAGGGCTCCCATACTGGAGGCCTGGCCCATACACAGGGTGGTTACCGGCGGCTTGACGAACTGCATGGTGTCATAGATGCCCAGTCCCGCGGTCACCATGCCTCCCGGAGAATTGATGTACAGATGGATCTCCCGATCCGGGTCTTCCGCTTCCAGAAACAACATCTGGGCGATGACCAGGTTTGCCACCTCATCGTTGATGGTTGTGCCCAAAAAAATAATCCGCTCCCGAAGGAGGCGGGAATAAATGTCATAAGCCCGCTCACCGCGGCTGGACTGCTCCACCACTATGGGAATCAAGGGCATGCTATTTTTTCTCCTGGACCTCGGAGGACTCGGCCTCCGGAGCCGGAACTATTTGCGCCTGTTCCAACAAAAATTTTAAGGTCTTTTCATCCCGCAACTGGCGGCGTAAGATTCCGAAAAGATCGCTCTCCCGGTATAACTGCCGCACCTGCTCTACTTCCCGGCCGGTGCCGACGGCCACCCGTTGCAGCCCTTCCTCCACCTCGGCTTCATCTACCGTGATGCCTTCCTGGACGGCGATGCGCTTTAGCAGGAGATTGCTCCGCACCCGCCGTTCCGCCGCGGGCTTGAGGCTCTCCAATATCTTCTCCTGGTTCAGTCCCGCCAGGTTGAGTCCATGCTGGGCCATCCTCTGCATTTGCTCCCGGAGCATTCCTTCCTGCTCCTGGAGGATCATGGAGGGAGGCGCCTCAAACGTATGCGCGGCCAGCAACTGGTCCAGGACCTGATTCTCCAGTCGACCTTGCCGCTCTCTTTCCTTTACCTTTATAATATCCTCTCGGATGGCCTCCCGCAAGTCGGCCATAGTCTGAAAGTTGCCTTCCAGGCTCTGGGCAAATATATCATCAAGGTCCGGCACCACCTTTTCTTTGATGCCATGAATTTTCACTTCGAAGTCCACCGTCTTGCCGGCCAACAGGGGGTTGAAATAATCCTGGGGCAGGTCCACGGTGAAGCGGGTCTCCGTTTCCGGAGCCAGTCCCAGCAAATGTTTTTCAAAGTCCGGGCTGAACCGGCCCGCGCCCACTTCCAGCAGCATATTCTCCTGCTTGGCTTCAGCCAGGGCCTTGCCGGCGAAATAGCCTTGATAATCCAGGGCCACGTAGTCGCCCTCCTCAATGGCCCTGGTTTCCGCCAGGGGCTGGAGGATGGCGTTATTTTCCCGGATATCTTCCAGGCGCCTCTCCACCAGGGCGTCAAGATCCTCTTCCGGCGGGGCCTCCAGGGTTAAACCTTGATAATTTTCCGCCGTAAACTCCGGGGGCACCTCCATCTCTATGCTGAAACGGAAATCTTCCCCGGCCACCACCGGCGGCAAGGCGTCCGGCCAATTCAAGCTCACAGGCTCCAGAGATTTCTCTTTCAGGGCCTCCCCCAGGGAACGGCGCATCAGCCCCTCGGAGACCTCTTGCTCCACTTGTTTATGGTAATAAAGCTCCAGGACGGCCCGGGGCACTTTTCCCGGACGGAATCCTTTAACTTTGGCCTGTTTCCCCAACTTCCGGTACGCCCGGTCCACCTCTTGGGCCACCTCGGCCGCGGGCACCTCGATAATCAGTTTGCGCCTGACTGCGCCCAGATCTTCCACATCCACCTTTACCGCACTTTCGGGCATCTTCTAGTCTCACTAACCATGATTATTTACAGGCAGGATCATTCCCCCTGTTCCCCAACTCCGGAGCCCCGGAGTGCGAGAGGGGGGACTCGAACCCCCACGGTATCCCGCTGGATCCTAAATCCAGTGCGTCTGCCTGATTCCGCCACTCTCGCATTTCAGCAAATACAACCTTAAATTTATTAACTTTTCTCCCCCAAGTCAAGCTCCGTCCTGCCCAAAGCTACAGTATTTGCGCCCCTCCGGTTGTCTCGGAGAAGGATTCATGTTAATTACTAGCAACCGGTACGACTTCAGAATAAGCCCATGACGCCGGAGAGCGAGGACGTAAGCTATCAGCATTCAGCTATCAGCTAATAAATAAATACCCGTGATCAGAATCCTCAACTCCAGGTAATCAAGTTTCGGTTTTTTCATTTTTTCATTTTTTAGCTGAAAGCTGAAGGCTGATAGCTGATAGCTTACTTTGGAGGTTGAAGTAATGGCAGAGCAGGAAAAAAACGACCTGAAAGCATTGCGCGACCGCTTAATGGTCTCTCCCCGCCTGGTATGGGACCAGGCGGACCCGGCTACCCTGGAAGCCATCATGGCTTATGGGGAGCGCTATAAGACTTTTTTGGACCGGGCCAAGACCGAGCGGGAAGCGGTGGCGGAGATCGAAGCCCGGGCCCGGGCCCGGGGTTTCGTGGACTTGACCGCGGGCGCCCCCGGACCCAAAACCTATTACAACTTCCGGGGCAAGACCATGGTCCTGACCGTGGCCGGCCGCCGGCCCTTAAGCGCGGGCCTGCGCCTGGTGGGCGTGCACATCGATTCCCCCCGCCTGGACCTGAAGCATTATCCGGTGTACGAAGATACGGACCTGGTCTTCTTGAAGACCCAATATTACGGGGGGATCAAGAAGTATCAGTGGCTGGCCCGGCCCCTGGCCATCCACGGCGTTATCCTCAAAGCCGACGGCGCCAAAGTGGAGCTGACCATCGGTGAGGACCCGGGCGACCCGGTCTTCACCGTCTGCGACCTCCTGCCTCATCTGGCCCGGAAGCTGCAAATGGACAAAAAGCTCAGCGACGCCTTTGAGGGGGAAAAGCTCAATGTCCTGGTGGGCTCCCTGCCCCTGGGGGATAAGGAAACCAAGGAACGCTTCAAGCTCTACCTCCTGAAGCACCTGGAGGAACATTACGGCATCAGTGAAGAGGATTTCGTTAGCGCCGAACTGGAGGTGGTGCCCGCGGGTCCCGCCCGGGACCTGGGTTGGGACCGCAGCCTGGTGGGCGGCTACGGCCAGGACGACCGCTGCTGCGCCTATGCGGCCCTAAAGGCCATCCTGGAGACCCAGGAGCCGGAGTACACCTCCCTGGCCCTGTTTTATGACAAGGAGGAGATCGGCTCCGAAGGCAACACCGCCGCTAAGTGCTGCCTCCTGGAAGAAGTGGTGGAGTCCCTGTTGGAGCGGGCCGGGGAAAGCCCCCAGGCCCGGCGCCGGGTGCTCATGGCCTCCCGGGCCATTTCCGGAGACGTCACCGGCGCCCTGGACCCGGACTACCCCGAGGTCCACGAAAAACGCAACGCCGCCCGCCTGGGCTACGGGGTGGCGTTCCATAAATACAGCGGCCACGGCGGAAAATACTCAGCCAGTGAAGCCAATGCCGAGTACGTCGCCTGGATTCGCCAGATCTTCCAGGAATACGGCGTCATCTGGCAGGCGAACCAATTGGGCAAAGTGGACGAAGGCGGCGGCGGCACCATTTCCAAGTACCTGGCGGAACATGGCCTGGAGATAATCGATTGCGGCACCCCGCTGTTGTCCATGCATTCGCCTTTCGAGGTGGCGTCCAAGGCCGATCTGTACATGACTTTTAAGGCCTACCAGGCCTTCTTTAACGCGGTTTAAAGCGGTTTTCCGTTTTCCGTTTTTCGTTTTCCGTTATAATTATCGATAAAGGTTAGCAGCAGAGCCAAAACCTATGATTTCCTCCATTGAAAACATGGATAGATGGATAAGTATGTCTTTCACTAAAAACGAAAAACGAAAAACGAAAAACCGGTATTATCATGGGTAAGTTTTTTTCCAAATTCAAACCCGCGCCTCCGGACCCGGCGGTCTCCACCTGGAGCAATCTCTCGCAATTTTACAGCCTGCTGATCTTCCTGATCGCGGTGCCCTTCGTCCTCATCGTCGCCCTGGTGTGGCTCACCGGCATCCTGGGCTTTAATGTCTATATCTTCGCCGGGTTCGCCCTTCTCTGCGCCTTCGCCATCTGGCGTCTGGTGCGCAAATGGAACAGTATCAAGGCCAAAATGGCCAACCAGGCCAGCAATCTCCACGACATCATGCGGGAAGCCGCCAAAGACGGCAAAGACGTGGAAGTTTCCCTGTTAAACGGCGTCGTCACCCTCCGCTACCGGGGGCAGCAGGGCCTGGAGACCCTGCCCCCGGCCCTGGCCGCGCCGCCCCTGGCCCTGGCCGCGCCGGAGCACCTGGTGACCCCGGTGGAAGAAGCCCCTCCCCTCCAACCGGAACGCCTTCGGGAAGAACTGGAAGAGTTTGTGCGCCTCCGGGATTCCGGGGTGATCAGCCCTGAGGAATTCGACCGCATCAAGGCGAGTTTGCTGCAGCGGATTTCCGCTTAAAGAAAAAATTCACCACAGAGACGCAGAGAGCGCAGAGGCTCACAGAGGAAAAGAAATTTTCTTTTTGACGCTTCAGCGCCAAAAAGAAAGCTCCTTTCTCTGCGAATCTCTGTGTCCTCTGCGTCTCTGCGGTGAATTTTTTGATTTCCTGCCACTTCAGGAGACCTTATGTCCCCCATGATCCCTGACCTGGAAAATTATTTCCGCGGCTTCATCCCGCCCCGGGACGCCCTATTAGTGGAACTGGAAGAGGAAGCGGCCCGGGAGACCATCCCCATCGTCGGCCCGGTGGTGGGAGAGTTGTTGTATATTTTGGTCCGGGTGTCCGGGGCCAATAACGTCCTGGAATTAGGCACGGCCTCCGGTTATTCCGCCATTTATCTGGCCCGGGCCCTGCCTCCGGGGGGTAGGGTGGTCAGCCTGGAGATTAACGAGGCCATGGCCCAGCGCGCCCGGGCTAATTTTGCCCGGGCGGGACTGGCAGAGAGCATCGAGGTGCGGGTGGGCCAGGCCCTGGACCTGATGGCGGCAATGCCTGAGACCTTTGACCTGATCTTCCTGGACATTGACAAAGAGAGCTATCTTCCGGCCCTGGCCCACTGCCGCCGCCTGCTCAAGGTGGGGGGGCTGCTCCTCGCCGACAACGTGGGCTTTGCCGGAGCCGCTCCCTTCAACCGGGAGATCTTCAGCCAAAGCGGTTGGCGGGTGGTGCATCTTTTGTCGTGGCTGCCCCAACATTCCCCGGAAAAGGATGGCTTGACTTTGGCCCTGCGGGTGGATTGATACAGTTTTTAGTCTTTGGTTTTCAACCTTTAGTTAAAGAATGAAAGTTTGCCGATAGTCTACTGATCCACCCCCTACCCTCCCCCGATCTCCCGGCATCACCGAACTTTTCCTTGGTGACTGCAACACCATCTAGTATAAATGAAAGTCGTCTTTTAATTTTTGTGCCGCCGTGGCGCCTTAACCTAATTTTTTGTGTCACTAGAAACTGAAAACTGAAAAATTCTTCATGATGCCTGCCGACGCCAATCAAGCCCAGCCCCAATCTGAGCCGTCTTCTCACCGCATCTTGCCTAAATTCGGCTACCTCCTCAGCGCCCGCTGGCTCCGGGAGGCTTTGAGCCTCGTTTTTTTTATCCTCCTGGCCCGGCGCAGCGCCTCTACTTACGGGGAATTCATGCTGGCCATCAGCCTGGGGGCCATCCTCCTGCTGGTGGGCGAGTTCGGCCTCAACCTGCCCCTGGTCTCCCTCCTCTCCGATAAGGAGAAGCAAGGCGAGGCTCTGGGCCAGGTGCTACTCCTCAAAGGAGTCCTGCTGGTGGGGGCCTTCGGGGGCACCCTGGTCTTTGTCCTCTGGCAGGGTTATGCTCCGGGATTACGGCAGGTGATGCTGGCGATCGGCATGGGAGTGGCCCTGGAGGCCCTGGCTTCCACTTTTTTCGTGACCTTCCAGGTGGAGGGCCGCCAGGACCTGGAAGGGAGGATCAAGGCCGTGGGCGCGGCGGTGGGCCTGGGTTACGGCCTTATCACCCTGCTCCTGGGCGCCGCGCCCCTGATCGTTGCCTTCTTTAAGCTCATCGAAACCCTGGTCTTTATAGCCACGGGCGCCTATCTGATTACCCGGCGCCTGGCTTTGCGCTGGCCTTCTTTTAAGGGGATCTGGTCCATTACCCAGCGGGGTCTGGTCTTCGCGCTCATGGAAATCGCCGCCATCACCTATAACAAGGCCAACCTCTTTTTCCTCCAGCGTTATGGGGGGATCGCCGGGGTGGCCCAATACAGCGCCACCAACACGATGGTGGACGGCCTTTCCGGGGTGGTGTCCAACCTCCTGTTGCAAAGCGTCCTTTTCCCCTTGTTTGTCAAACTTTGGGACACGGATAAGGCCCAGGTCTCCCGCCTGGCCCAAAACACCGCGCGCTGGCTCCTGGCCGCAGCCCTGGCCCTGATGTTCTTTCTGGCCGTGGAAAGCGACCGCCTGATTCCCCTGGTTTACGGCCCTAATTACCAGGACGCGATCTGGCTCCAAAAGATCCTGGTGGCCAATATTATCTGCGGCTTTCTCCATAACCTGGCGGCCCTGCTAATGGTCAGCATGCGCCGGGAGAGGCTGCTCCTCGTCTTTTTTCTCAGCGGCCTGGCAATCAACCTGGCGGCCTGCAGCCTGCTGGTTCCCGCGTTCACCCTCTTGGGAGCGGCTCTGGCCATCATCATCACCAAGGTGGCGGTGGCCTTGCTCACCATCTCTTATTGCCAGCGGCAACTGCGCCTCATCCCCCGGGAACCCTTTATCCATCTGGCCGGAGCTTCGCTCTTAGGGCTGGCGGCATATTTTCTCACCCGGCCCTTTTTGATCCGGGGGTTTGCCGAATTCCTGGCCTTGGCCCCCTTGCTTCTTTTAGCCTGGTATTGGTGGCGGCAAGACTCTCAAGAGGGATAAAGATCTTTTACCTGCGGCTGACTCCCCATCGACACCCGCTTGCCTGTAGTTCGGCGTCAAATGACCAAGTTATTTGGATTAACAAGCCGTCTCGCCAGGCCCATCCCTGTCGCCCCAACTTGCACCCTCTCTTGATGGTTGCGAACTCTGCGAAAGTGCCATGTTCTGTTATCCTGAATGACCATTTCTTGTCATCCTGAGTGAAGCGAAGGATCTCGTATTTTGACGCCCAGGATTCCCAAATTGGGTGTAATCATCGGCAGGCCTGGAAAAGCTGTGCTGCCAGAAGCGAGATTCTTCCCTCCGCTACGCTCCGTTCAGAATGACAGAAGAGGGATTTTCGCAACGGTCTCTTATGGCAATCTTTCACCTAATACCAATTCGAAATCAAACGACAATTTTTCGTAGGGGCGAACCTGGTGTTCGCCCGGCGGCAATCAGGGCGAACCCAAGGTTCGCCCCCACATTTTGATGCCTTTTAAATGTTAATTGGCATAACCTTCGCGTAGAGGTAACAAAAGGAAGAAACTTTTGGCAACCGCGATAACTCCCCTCTGGGCCTTGTCTTTTAAATCTCTTTTTGGTTGTCATTGTCCCTTATCCGCTCCTCAACGGGACATAAAAGCGATTAATCTGGGGCGCGCCGAAAATTTTCCTGGCAATGCCAGCACTTATCTTTTTTCATGACAAATTAACCTCTGATCAACCCGGATTTAACAAATAATTTCGAAGGTATTATGAGGAAGGTAAGGTGACGGCCTGAACCCTTTCCCACCAGTGGCCTGCCGTACTGGGGACAAAGATGAATACCGGGAAGAAGGAGACAAATGGGATAATCGCCTCCCTGTCGGGGAATCTTGTTCCCTTCCGTCTTAGCGAAATCTTCACGACTTCCGGGGAGGACCACCCACAGGGTTTCGCGCCCCTTCCCCTGAAGCAGTTGCCCGCAGCAGGCGAAGCCCCTTTTGCTATCTATTTAAAGGCCAAGCTGAAAAAAAACCTGCAGCCCCGTTTTATCCTCTGCTGTCCCCGGGGCCATGTCATCCTCCCGGAGTTGCGCCAAAAATTGCAGCAGAGTCGGATCTCCAACGTCTACTTTTCCGCCGGGGAGGTGGACGCGGTGCTCAAGTACCTGGAGCGCTGCCTGGAGGAGACCCTGGAGTCCCCCCATCGCAGCAATCTGGAGAAAGCCCTGCTCAGCTATGAGGTATTGCAGATATGGACCAAGAATTTCTTTGCCTCTTCCCAAACCCGGCGTGACGAGCAGCTAGCCCTCTCCCTTAAATGCATCGATGGCCTGTTGCATCTGCTCCTCCAGGAAAAAATCAATCTAGGGTTTATCTTAGATATCCGCCGCTACGATTACGATCGTTACCACCATAGTCTCAATGTCTGCCTGTTGTGCCTCGCCTTTGTCTCTTATCTGCGCTGGGACCCGGATAAGACCAGGGCCTTTGGCTTGGGGGCGCTGCTCCACGACATCGGTTTCACCGAGGTCCCTCTGGAGGTCTCAAAAAAGAAGGGCCCCTTGACCCGGGAGGAAAGGGAATTGATCCAGATGCATCCCACCCACGGCTTCAGGCTTCTCAAGAATTTCGGCAGTATCGGCCATGATTCCCTGATGATGGTGGCCCAGCACCATGAAAACGGCGACGGGTCCGGTTACCCCAACAATTTGCCCCTGAGCTCCATCCACACCTGGGCCCGGATTCTCCGCATCATCGACACCTTCGAGGCCATGACTGCAAACCGTCCCTGGCGGCTGGCCCATCCTCCCCAGGAAACTTTACGGACCATGTGCGACGACTGGAAAAGAAGCCAGATCTACGACCCCACCTATCTAAAAGCCTTTATCAGATTCCTGGGCGACAGATAACCGGAAAAAAAATTTAACCACAGAGGCACAGAGAAACAGTGACCAGTGATCAGAATGGTTCCCTTGTTATTCACTGATCACTGACCATTGGCTACTGGCTACTTTTCTTTATTCCTACCACCCGGCCCTTCCAGCCGACGCGGTAGCTAATCCCCCGCCAGTGAATCTCCCGTTCCCCCCAGTTTAATAGATGGCACCAGGCCCCCATAAAAATGGCCGCGAAAAACGCCGGCAGCCACAGGCCCAGGGACGGAGGTTGGGGGTGCAGGGTTTTAAGAAACACGGCCAGGCCGGCGAGCCCGGCCAAAAAAAGGACCCCGGGCCATAAGGGAAGCCAGGAAACCCCCAGGAGAGCCGCAACCAGGTTCAGCCCGGAGAAGAGCACCAGGCCCGCCAGCAGGTAAAACACCAGACCCAGGGCCACCCAGGCCCCGGGGAGGCAAAATTTCAGATAGATCCACTGGCGGATGAGCCAGTCCCGCCAGCTAGCCAGGGTATCATGGGCTATGGGGGTAATGAGGCTGTCACCTAAGGCCAGTCCCACCCGCAGGCCCTTTGCCTGGAGCAAAGCCGCCAGGGAGACGTCGTCCACCACGTTGTGGGACCAAAGCCGGGCCACCTCCAGGTCCTGGAAGACCCGGCGGCTGATGGCCGTGGCCCCGCCCCAGGTCTGGTTGAGCCGGGATATGCCTTTAGTGAGATAGAGGAACAAGACGGTGACGGCCCGCCCCCAAACGGCAAGCCCCTGATCCTGGGGCAGCACGTGGTGGTAACCGCTGACCACCACTTCCCGTCCCTGGGCGATGGGCAGCACCAGGCCTTTGAGCCAGTTGGGCGGGGCCTGGCGGGTGGCGTCGCAAAAGGCGAAAATTTCCGTAGACTCCCCCGCGGCCCGAACCCCGGCCAGGAGATTATGGTTCTTCTGGCCGCAGCTCACCGCGGGGCCGCTGACCAGCAGACAGGCCCGGGGATACTCGGGGATCAAGGCGGCGATTACCGGGGTGGCCGGGTCAGCCAGGTCTTTGGTGCTGAAGATCACCTGATAATCCGGGTAATCTTGGGTGAGCAGAGAGCGCAAGTTGTCCCGGAGATTGGCCGCGGCCCCGGTCACCGGCACCATGAGGGCCACCGGGGGCCACCGGGCCGACTCAGTAGTGACGATTTCTGCTTTTCTCCGGACCAAGGCCCGGCTCCCCGCCAGCAGCAAAGCGCTGAAAAGCAGGAGAACCACCGCCATGGCCCCGAAGATGAAACTTTCCATTCAAACCCCTAATTGCGGCTGATATTACCGGGACAGGGAGGAGCCATGGTCTTCCTGGACCTTGATTCTCTCCCCTAACCGCCTTGCCAACCCGTATAATTAATGCATATTTAACAAACAACGCCGACCTATGATAACAAAAATTTAAGGGTTTATGATAGACTAAGCTCTCCTGGCCGGGGCGTAGCCGCTCCGGCAGAAGTTTTGGCTCCGTCTATCTGCAAAATTTATCCCAACCACCCCTGCAGGAGGAGACTGATGACCCAGACTATTTTAATCTAATAAAATTCTCGTCACTGCTGGGGAAAGCGGCTTAGGAGGCAAAGAAAAGCGGCCCGGAGGCCGCCTGACAAAAGGGAAAATGGCCTAACTTATTTGGAAGCCGATTCCTCTTTTTCTTTCTCTGGCTTCGCGGCCTTGGGCTCGGGGGCCGGGGAGGGGATATTATAGGCCAGCTTCCATTCTGCAAAGCTCTTGATGGGCTCCGGTTTCTGGCCCATTTTCTGTCGTTCTATGTTTGCTTTTTCTGCATCAGACTTATAACGAGTGTAGGAATCCACCAACCTTGATTCCGCCTCTTTATCCGCAGCTTCGCTTTTGGATTTGCTAACAGCATAACCCGTATAGCCCACCGCCGCCGCCAGGCAACCTTGGGTTGTCAAAAAGCAGCCAAGAAGCATCAATAAAAACAACTTTTTTAGCATCATACCGCCTCCATCTAAAAAGTTTTTGATATGGGCAGAATCAATACTCAGTCACAATTTTATTTTCATCTACCGCCCCTGTTCATCGGCTCACTTCTTCAAGTATTGTATGTGCGGGCTTAGGGCCTTGTGCAGGCGGATCATGGCGTCCACCATGGCCTCATGGACCTTGGGCCAGGTCTGCTCGTCGTCACGGTAGCCGCCCTGGGGCAAATCTTTCTTGATGCGGCAGGATGTCTTTCCATCTAATCTTTCCCATTCCAAGGGTCCGCCAAAGGTCTGCTCAATTTCCGCCTTGCTCGCCATCAGCTTATCGAAGATTTCCTTGTTTTCATCTTGTTTGCTCTTTCCAATGTATAGCTCGACTCGGGTCTTGTGCTGGAAAATGACATAGTTGTACCCAAGGCCGCCTGTACCCGCTCCCGTGCCGTGCCAGGAATCTTGGCCGGGGGTTATCTTGGAATGGAGGTCGGTTTTGGTTCTGGAATATGCAAAAAGTTGCGTCCAAAAGCGGTGATGTAATTTTTGCGTCTCCGACAAACCACCGTTTGTAACACCTGCTTCAGCCTTTGTTGCCTCTTTCAAGAGTGCCTTCGATCTATCGGTAACAACTTCATTAACATATTGGCGAAAGGCATCTAAAACAATCGGTGAAAATTTTTCTATAGATGTTTTAGTAGCCACAATCTTGAAAGGTATAGCTTCCTTTATAAGGAACTTAATAAATTCATCTTCCGGCTCTTTAAATTGCTTCTGGAAGTATAGTTTTAGTACCGATGTATATTTTAGTTTCCAAGCATCCAGAGATATTATTCCTTCATTAAATAATTCCTTATGAAATTTCTTTAGTTCAATTATATGTGATTCCCTAATATCTGCATCGATGTTGACTGTTAAGAACGGGAACTCATCCATTATATTTGTCTGGTCAAAATCAGAAAAGAACTTATATTGAATACCATTGGTTAATATCGCAAATTTAACAGGATATTTCTTTCTCATTGCGTGAAAATATTTAATAAGCTGACTAGATTTTTCGGGCAATATTGATCTAACATTTTTAACTTCGATTAATATACGTGGCTCTTTATTGATAGCCAAAACATAATCAATTTTCTCATCTTTCTTTAAGCCATGATAATCAGCTGTATATTCCGGGATAACCTCCGTAGGCTCAAAAACATCATACCCTAAGACTTGGAGGAAAGGCATAACCATTGAAGTCTTGGTTGCCTCTTCTGTTGAGACATAATCCCTTTTATTCTTTAATTGCGTCGCCAAATCCCTAATTTGCTCAGCAAAATCCTTCATAGTATCCTCCTATTGTGCACTTCATTGCACAATAGGAGGGCATTGTCAAAAATAATCGCCCGGACCCTAAAGAATTTTTAGGTGTTTGGGCCGGGAATATTTATAATTAAATAAAAGAAATCGGGCCACGGGAAGACCCGGGCCATATACGAACCCTTAGAAGTCATAGCATCAGCGGCTATCGGAAGAACCGGGGCCGGTCACCCACAGCGGGGGACCGGCCCTTTTTCTTTTCAGGAGGTTCAAACAATGTCACGACCGAAAGGCAGGCCCAGGGAGCTTCACGGCCCGATTGTGGGGGTGAAATTGCCGGTGATGACCCATGTCAAACTGGTGGCTTCGGCCAAGAGCAGGGGCCAGTCGCTTTCAAGGGTGATCCGGGACACACTGGAGGAGGCCATGCAAAAAGAATGGGGGCCGGAACGATGAAATACCTCCAGGCTTATATCGGTGATGTTTGGAAATTGAATGGCGCCTTCTGGGAGGCCCCATGCACCCTTCTTGTTCAGGGCGTCCATCGTGGCAGCGCCGGTGCGATATTCTGGGCCAGCCACATCCTACGCCGAAACGCCCACAAGTGGGAGGGCGTGCCTCTGGCCCTGAGTCATCCAATGGTCAATGGCAAGCCGGTCTCGATTACCCACTCACGGGAAATCCGGGCTGCCCACGAGATCGGGCGGGTCGTCAAACCGTATTATGACGAGGCCAGGAAGGGAATCCGGGCCACCCTGCAAATCCCCCGGGATCACCCAAGGATAGACGAGATCAAAAGATTGCGGGAAGTGTCCGTGGGGGTTTTCAGCGATGAAACCCAGACATTCGGGAGGTGGGGCGGCGAGCCCTTCGACGCCTGCGCCATTTCAATGACGCCTGACCATCTGGCGATCTTGCCGGAGGGCCAGCGTGGGGCGTGCAGCGTAACGGCCGGCTGCGGAATAAGAACAAATCAAAATAATGATGGAGGTGAGATCATGGATTTTACGAGCGAAGCGGTTTTCCCGCCGGAAGTCCTGGCGACCAAGCAGCAGCAAGACGATTTGCAGGCCCTGGCCCAGTGGGAAGGGGTCGATGCGGTGCCCCCGGAAATCCAGGAACTTCGGCGCAAGTATGGGTACAAGCGGCAGGAGCAGGGCCAGGCCCAGGGCTATGCCAGCGAGGCCGTATTCCCCCCCGAAGTGAAACTGTAAGGAGGTTCCCCCATGAGCAGACGCAGATACAAATGCGGCCTTCACCCTCCCTACGACAGGAAGTTCGATGCCAAAAAAGGGGCTAGCCCGATCCTGAACCAGCGTGGCAATGACATGAACCATACTTGCCTCCTTCAAGATGAGGCGGGCCTGAGGCAACTGCTCCGGGAGTGGCAAGGGGACAAGGACGGCCGGTTCGAGGACCTGAAGACCGGCCGCGTGGTCAACAGCCACCTGCTGGTCGCCCAGGAAGCCTTGGCCGCCGTGGGGCAGAAGCACAAGGACATGGTGGCCATGGCCAGGAGGGCGGGACGGCCCGCCTCCGACATGCAGCGAACCCCCGAACTGATCCGGGAGGAGCTTCAGGCGCAGGCGGTCTTGGACATCAGGATGGAGGAGATTGATTGGCTCCTCAAGGCCATCAACAAGCGCCTGGAGGGGAAGAGGAAGGAGGACGAGGCCCTTGTGCTTCTCCATGGCCCAATGGGATCTACCCAGGGCGCGGACCCGCCAAGGGCTGTCGACGGCCAGCCGGTCCGCTGGGACGAAAAAGACGGAAATTTTTTGATTGATTGTCCAACATCGCCATATCACAAAATGCGGCTCCCGAATTATTACGCAGACGTGGTCAAGCCATGGCGGGCTGCAACACGCCAAGCCTACGACGAGGCCCACAAGAACGAGATCGACCTTGAGGCCAGCGAGGGCAGCCGGAAGCTGTGGGCGGAAAAGGCCCAGATGATATTGAGGACCCCGCTGCTATTCGTCCCGATGCCGCCGCGACCGAAGGAGGAATAAGGTTTGTGCTTGGGCTTGCGCAGCAAAGGGCCTGTTGGCGGATCCTCCTTGCGGGCGGCCTAAGCAACCGCCTCTTAACCCCAGACCGACCGTCCTGGGAACCGCCGCAGCCCAAAACCGGCCTTGGCCCCCGGCATTCAGCCCGCTACTGGAGGCGGGCCGCTAGGGGCCAGGGCCAACTTTTCACCGGGAGGGTCTTATGCAATTGGATGAAGGACATAGACAGTATCTTCGTGATCTTCGCGTGGCGGCCATGGACTTCCGAGCGGGCAAGATCACCGCAGGAGAATATCACGAAAAAGTCGCGGAGCTTCGGGAAGGGGCACCGGCAAGGCGGGGAAGGGGCCGCCCCAGGAAGGCCAGTGGACTATCAGGTGATAATTGAAATTCTTGACGCTTACCTGGAGGGGCGGATCAACGGCAAGGGCCTCCTTGCGGGCTTGGCCGAGTTCTGGCGGGTTCAGGTTTCAAATGGCGGACAAAGGGAAAATTATGGATTTGGCTATAATATGACAATAAAAGATGCTGCGGATAGGGAACGCGTCCCGACAAGGCGGCCAACCTCTCCTGGTCGCCTTCCGCAGTGGTTTTCCGGGGAGGGGGGAAAAAAGGAGAGGAACCATGACCACCTTCACGTTACAAGCCAGTGACTCCGCCATCGAGCGGAAAATCACCACCGGCTTCATCGTCTCAGCCGAGTTCATCAAAGGAATAATCCCAGACTACAATCCGAGGCTCATGACGGCCCCGTTCGCGGTCACTGTCATTGGCTGGGCTCTGGATTACTTCAACCGATTCGGGAAAGAGCCGCCCCTAAGCCACATATCGGACATTTTCCATTTGCAGAGGGCCAGCCTGGGGGATTCTGAGGCAGACCTCATAGTCCAATTCATCAACTCCATAAGCAATGAGTTTGTAGAGGGGGAGGGGGATTTCAACATCCCCTACATGCTGGACTCGACCCGGAAGTATTTCAAAAAACGGGCCTTGACCATCCTCAAGGAAGACCTTGGACACCACCTGGAGGGCGGCAACATCGACATGGCAACCCAGGCGGTGGAAAAATTCAAGGTTATCACCGCCGTCCAACAGGCGCTTGGCCCCGGCTACACCGGCAAGGAGCTTTTGCAGGCCAGGTTCGCCGAACCCAGGTGGATTGTCAGGGACCTCCTGCCTGAGGGATTCTCCCCCCTGTGCGGGCCGCCCAAGGTCGGAAAATCCTTTCTCGCCCTCAACCTGGCCCTGTCCATCGCAACCGGATGGAAATTCCTTGATCGGTATGACGTGGAGAAGGGGGAGGCCATTTACCTTGATTTCGAGCTTGCAGAAAACAAATTGCAGGGAAGACTGAGCAAATGCCTGGGTGGGAGGCATGACCTCCCCGGCCTGGAGAACCTGCACCTCCGGCCCAAGGGGTCCTGGCCCCGAATCCACCAGGGCGGCCTGGAGATGCTGGAAGACTTCGCAAAAGAGCGCCCCGGCCTCAAATTGGTGGTGATCGACGTCTGGCGGAAGTTCTCCAGGCCCAGGAAGCCCCAGGAGGAAAACAGCTACAACCTGACCTATGAGGACGTGGGGCCGGTGAAGGACTTCGCCGACAGCCACGGGATCTGCGTTTTGGTTCTCCATCACCTCGCCAAGGGCTGGCGGCAATATGATTCCCCCTTCGAGGCTTTCCTGGGGTCAACCGCCCTGGCCGGGGCGAGCGATAACCTGTTCGCCCTGGTCAGAGGCAGCGAAGAGGCGGACGGCGTGCTCTGGGCCACTGGCCGGGACATTGAGGAGTCCAAGACCGCCCTGGAGTTCGTGAAAGACGACTGCACATGGCGCTTCCTGGGGGATGCCCAGCATTTCGAGCTAACCCAGGACCAGAACGCCATCGCCCAAGCCATCTCCGAGATGGGGGAGGCTTCGCCCAAGGACATCGCCGCCGCCGTGGGGAAGTCCGGGAACAGCGTGAGGGAGATGCTGTTCAGGATGACCAAAATGGGGAGGGTTGAGAAGGTGGGGTATGGGAAGTATAGGATACCTACTAATACCCCTAATAGTCCTAATACTATTAATACCCCTAATTCTCCTAATACTCCCCCTCCAAATGGGACCGAAGGTATTAGGGGTAATAGGGGTATTAGTACATTAGGGGAGGGGGAAACCATTAGGAGGCCCACCCCAAAAACATCCCCCACCCCGAAAACGGAACAACAGTATGACTACACCCCATACCTGACCCGTGAGTGCGGCGATTATTCGTTCAGGATGTGCATGGCCATCCAGGATGAGATCAGGAAGGGCTAAGAGGAGGAAAACATCATGCCCCAGGTCTGTCAAATATGTAATCATCCAGATAGGTTAGCTATTGACCGTGAAATTGTCCAGGGAAAATCCAAAACTAAGATAGCCTCTGAATATGGTGTCCCCGTCCATAGCGTGGGCTATCACCGGGAGAACCACTTGTCCCGGCAGTTGACCCAGGCGTGGGAGCGCAAGGGGCTGGCCGAAAACATGGACCTGTTGGCCCGCATCGATAAGATCATTGACCGGGCCGAGAAAATATTCTCCCGCAACTACGCCAAGGAGTCCGTCTCCGGTGACACCCTGGCCCTCAAGGCCCTGGGGGAACAGCGAAGCACCATCGAGCTTTTAGCGAAGATCAGTGCCTATCTCCATCAGGCCAGGCTTTTGGAACTGGAAAACAGCCAGGACCGCTTCCAAGAGGAACGGGAGGCCGAGCACAAAGAGCGGCTGAAGAAACTCTCTTTTGAAGAACTCCTGGTCATGAGCTATATCCAGACAAAGATGATGGGCGGGGAGATACCGGATCATCTGGCCCATGTCGCCGAGATGTTCAAGGGGCTGGCTACTGCTCCGGCCCCACCCCTGCCCAAGCCGAAATTACCGCCTGCAACGCCGTATTCCGGCTTGGGCGGCGTTGCAGAGCCCGACCCCATACCTTCCCCCACCCCGGAGCCTGAGCCGGTTGATATGCCGGAGAAACCCAAGGGCCTGCCCCCTGCCCCCACTGGGAAGATACTTGAAGCGAGCCCTGGGATGAGGCTCCGGCGGTACCTGTTGGGGCAGAGGGCGGCCCAGCGCCAGGTGGCCGACGCCGGGCCGGGTTCGGCAACGAATTGGACGGGGCCATTGCCGCCAGGGGATGAATGATATTTTATAGAAAATAATAGGAAACTATAAAGATTTTTCTTTACCTTCTATATAGCCTATAATATAATCAATGTAGGCTATAAAATAAGGAGGTGGGAAAACATGGGAAGCCCGCATTACGAGATAGGCCGGGACAAGTTCTTTGACCGGCAGGAGCGGGCAAAGCTCCTCAAGACCTGCCGGGATAAGGCAGAGCTTGACGAGGCCAAGGGCCGCTCCACCTGGCCGGTCAGATATATGCTGGTGGACCTGGCCTTGTTCTCCGGCCTGCGGGTCGCCGAGATAGCGGCCTTGAAGGTGGGGGACCTGGCGCTAAAGGCCGAGAACCCATACCTCACGGTCCAGAGGGGGAAGGGCGGGAAGAGGCGCACCGTTTATCTGGACAAGGAATTGGTGAGGCACCTGAAATCTTACATCAAACTTCACCTCCACGGCCCGGACCCGGAAAGCCCCCTGTTCCCAGGCCGCGGGGGGAACCGGCACTGCCAGCCGATCACCCTGATGAAGTCCTTCAAGCGGGCCGTGGAGGAAGCCGGGCTGCCGGGGCACTATAGCATCCATTGCGCCCGGCACACCTACGCAACATATCTTCTCCACGACACCGGGAACCTCAGGTACGTCCAAAAGCAGTTGGGACATGCCCAGATCGCCATGACAGCCCTTTACGCCGACGTTCTGCCGGAGGAGAACGGGAAGCTGGCGAACATGATAAGGAGGGATGAAACATGACAACGCCCAAGAAGGCCGTCGGATATGTCCGGGTCAGCACCACGGCCCAGGCGGAGGAAGGTGAGTCCCTGGCTACCCAGAGGGAAAAAATAACAACATTCTGTCGGGCACATGGATACGAACTGACCAGAATCTATGCGGACGAGGGAATATCGGGGGCATCCACCAAAAAGCGCCCGGAGTTCCTTCAACTCCTGCAAGATGCAAAGGAGGGGAGATTTGATTGCCTGGTCATTTGCGACCTGTCACGGTTTGGCCGGAATGCCACGGAGCTATTGAACAATTACGACAGGTTGGAAGGGCACAAGGTCAAACTTGTCTTCTTGAAGGAGAACGTCGACACCTCAACGCCGCACGGCAGGCTGTTCAGGACCATGCTGGCCGGTTTCGCAGAGTTCGAGCGGGACGTCATTAAGGACCGGATGTTGGGCAACAGGACCGCCAGGTGGAAGCGCGGCGGGGCCTTCATTGGCAGGGTCCCGTATGGCTACCGATGGAATAAAGAAAAAAAGGCAATAGAGGTTAATCCCAAGGAGGCGGCGGTTTACTCCCGCATCGCAAAGATGTATGTGCAGGAGGGTATGAGCTACCTGGACATCGCCCTGGGGTTAAAGAGAGAAGGGGTGAAGTGCAAGAAATCCTTCTTCAGCCCGGTTGCGATTAGCTACATCCTGAAAAACCCCGCCTACTACGGAAACTATGTCGTCAACCGCCACAAATACGAGGGAAACCGGCGCACCGGGGAGATGAAGCCGCCCACGGAGCACATCTCCTTCCAAATCCCCGCCCTCATCTCCAAAACAGAATGGGACAGAATCCAGGCGAAGCGTGGATTCAACAAGGCAAAAGGCAAGAGGACCTCCTTTGGCAAAGACCATTGGCTAAGGGACGTGCTGGTCTGCAAGGACTGCGGCGGGCCAGTCAAGCCCTATACTAACGGCTTTATCCGCAAGGATGGAACCTCTACCCGTTACTACGCCTGCCTTTATCACAAGATCACCTCCAAAAGGCTTGAGGCTTATAACAGGAGGCGGTGTCTGCTGCCCATAATAAAGGCGGGGGAATTAGAGGATATGGTCTGGTCGGATATAATCCAAACCCTCACCTTCGGCGGGTTTGAAATGCTCGGCCAATACCATCCCTCGAAACTGGAGGAGCTTGTCAACACCGCCAAATACGATGAACAGATAAGCCACCTTGAAGCAGCCATAAAAAACCATCAATCCGAATTGAAAGCAAGGGAGAGGGCTAAGGAGCGGATCATGGGTTTGTTGGAATCCCCTGATTTTGACCCGGAGGATTTCCGCCTGAAGCTGCTCAAAACCAACGAGGATATCATCACAGTCAAAGCTACTATTTCCAATGATCTGGCAAAGATAACCTCGCTCCAGGAGGCGAAAGCCAACCGTAAAGAGTTTGTGGAATTCGCCATGAATAATCAGAAATGGCTGGCGAATTTACGGGATGAGTTAAATGCTTTGTCCCGGGACGACAAAAAGCTGCTTGTAGAAAGCCTCGTCCCTGATAGAATCGGGGTATGGAGTGTTAACCTTGAGGATGGCGAAAGCGGGCCGGAGTGGGGCCTCGGGAACTTTCCGTTTGCCTTCAACCAAGCCATCTTCGAGCGGCTATCATCCGAAGGCAAACTGAAAGGATTAACTAAAAATGACTCAGATCATCCTGGTACGCCACGGCGAGACTCCCTGGAATAAGGATAAAATCTTCCGGGGCACGGTGGATATCCCTTTAAACGACACGGGCCGGGAGGAGGCCGAGTTGGCCGGGGAATGGCTGCAAAAAGAGACCATCCACGCGGCCTACAGCTCTCCTTTATCCCGGGCCCGGGACACCGCCCAAGCGATCTGCCAGCACCATAACCTCCAGGTGGCTGATTTGCCGGGACTGGCGGATATTAATTACGGAGAATGGCAAGGCCTGCCCTTAACGGAGGTCAAAGAGGTCTATGCCGACCTCTACCGCCAATGGGAGACCGCGCCCCACACGGTACGCTTTCCCAAGGGGGAGACCCTGGAGGAAGTGCTCCACCGGGCCTGGGCCGCGGTGGAGGAGGTGGTTGAGCGCCATCCCGGCCAGGTGGTCCTGCTCGCGGCCCACCGGGCGGTGAACAAGGTCCTCATCGCCCGCTTCATCGGCCTGGACAACTCCAACTTCTGGCGCATCGGCCAGGACACCACGGCCATCAACCGCTTCCACCTAATGGGGGACACCTGGCATATCATGTCCGTTAACGACAAATGCCACTTAAGGAGCATGAAGCGGGGGGCGTACGTGGACTTCTGAAAAGCAGGGGTCAGGGTTTAGGGGCAGGGGTCAGTATCTAAAAACCAACGTTTACTGATCCCTAACCCCAATACGGTTCACTTAAGCGGTAAGGAATCGGTGGGCAGTGCCCACCCTACATTATGTCATTCTGAACGGAGCGAAGCGGATGGAAGAATCTCTGCTTTTCCAGGAAGTTAGAGATTATTCGGTCGCCTCCGGCTCCCTCAGAATGACAAGAAACATGGCCTCCTTTCATCTCGACTCGCTTAAGTGAACAATATTGTCCCTAACCCCTGGCCCCTGGTTTTTTTTTAACATGGCCAGCAGACGCATACGCCGGATTTTTTTGGAGGCCGGGGCTGAAGATTATGAGATGACCCGGCGCATCCTGGCGCGGCTGCCCGGGGTGCCGGTGGAGGTCATTGGCCACCGGGAAGCCCTCAAGCCCCGGGAGGGGGAACCGCCTGCCGCCTGGATCCCCGCAGCCAAAACCACCCTGCTCCTGGCGGTGCAAAAAGGCCCTTTCTGGCGGCCCTGCCCCGGCACCAAAGACTATATCTGCTGCGGCTACCAAGTGTTGCAAGTGGGGCTCAATTGCCCCATTGACTGCACCTACTGCGTGCTCCAAGGTTACCTCAATCTCCCGGCCATTACTATTTTTGTGAACGTGGAGGATTTGCTGGCGGAGTTGGCTGCAAGTCTGGACGCGGACCCTCTTAAGGTCTGGCGTCTGGGAACCGGCGAATTCGGCGACAGTCTGGCCCTGGACGACCTCACGGGCCTGAACGAGATCCTTATTCCCTTCTTTGCCTCCCGGCCCCGGGCCGTGCTGGAGATCAAGAGCAAGTGGCACCGCCTGGAGCCGCTGCTCTCCTTGGGTCCCAACCCCCAGGTGATCTTTGCCTGGTCCCTTAATCCCTCGGAGCTCATCCGGGCGGAAGAACGTGGCTCGGCCTCGCTTACAGCCCGCTTACAAGCCGCAGCCCAAGCTGCGGCCGCGGGTTTCCGCCTGGCCTTCCATTTTGATCCCTTGATCTATTTTCCTGGTTGGGAGGACGCCTACCGGCGCACGGTGGAGCGGTTGGGGGCTGCGGTGCCCGCGGCGGCCGTGGCCTGGATCAGCCTGGGGGGGCTGCGTTTTCTCCCCCCCATGCGGCAGTTGCTGCAGCAACGCTTCCCTCTAAGCCGCATCGCCGCCTACGAGATGGTGCGGGCTCCGGACAGCAAGCTCCGCTATTTTAAGGACCTGCGGATCGAGATGTATGGCCGCATGCGGGCCTGGCTTGACGCGGCGGTGCCCGGAGCCCTCCTGTATCTCTGCATGGAGAGTCCCCGGGTCTGGCAGGCGGTTTTCGGGTGGCAACCACTGGGGAAAGACCTGGCCCATCTCCTGGACCACCGGGTTTTTCCCGCCAGGAAGGAGGGCCTTTAAGGGCTCCCCACCCCCCAAACGGCGGCAGGGGTGGCGGTAGCCAGCGGCATGGCGCCCGGGGCCCGGCTTTTTTGACCTGATACCCGGTGGGGATGGAGGGCAGGCAGGGCAGGCGTCCCGCCTGCCCTCAGGTCCTGTTCCCCCCATTTCTTGACGCTATCTGCCTCAACCGAACCGGACTTTGGCCCTGGTGTTTGGCTTCCTGTCGTGGCTGACGATTTCTCCCAGCTTCAGGCGCACGCCCTGGGTGGTCAGGTGTTCATCCTCCAACAGCCGTTTAATGGCCTTGATCATGTCCAGATCTTCCAGGGTATACTCCCGCCGGTTTGATTGGGTCCGGGCCGGCTTGAGAAAATCGTCGAAGGATTTTTCCCAGTAACGCAGCGTTGATTTCCGCACCCCGGTAAGTTGGGAGATCTGGTCGATGGTCAACATCAAATTCCTGGATACCTTATCTGTCTGCATTGCTCACCTCCTCATTGACCCCTCTTAAGTGCCAGCGCTAGCTGGATTAACCACCCTGCAGGAGTTGAAGGGCCAATTGGGGGAGGCTGTTTGCCTGAGCTAGCATGGCCACCGCAGCCTGTACTTTGATTTGGTTGCTGGTGAAATCCGTCATCTCCGTAGCCACGTCCACATCGGAAATCCGTGATTCTGCGGATTGCAGGTTTTCCGCCTGAATACTCAAGTTAGAGATGGTATTGGACAACCGGTTGGCGATGCCACCCAGATTGGCCCGGATGTTGTCCTTAATCCTGATGGCGCTGTCGATGGCATCCAGGGCCATCTGCGCTGCGGACTGGGTGCTGATGGTGCCGCCGGCTTTGTCTAAACCTGTGGCGGCCCCGACTCCCAAAGCAGAGGCAGTGGATTCGCCGATCTTGATATAATAGTAATCTTCCGCGGAGCTGTTGCCGGTGCCGAAGTGGATCTTCATCTGCTCCGTGCCGTCCACGGCGGTGCCGGAGAGGCTGCCGTCCAGGAGCTTCACGCCGTTGAAGTCCGTGGCTTTGGCGATCCGGGTGATTTCCGAGGCCATGGCCTGATATTCGCTGTCCATGATCAGACGCTGGGCCGTGGTGTAGGTGCCGGTGGCGGCCTGTTCGGCCAGCTCTTTCATCCGGGTGAGTTTTTCGTCGATCACCGAAAACGCGCCGTCAGCGGTCTGGATCAGGGAGATGGCGTCATTGGCGTTCCGGACTCCCTGGTTCAGAACCCGGATGTCAGTGCGCATGATTTCCCGGACAGCCAGGCCGGCGGCGTCATCCTGGGCGCTGTTGACCCTGAGGCCCGAAGACAGGCGTTGCACGGAGGTGGCCAGTTTGTTATAGCTGACATTCAAGCTCCTGGCCGCATTCATTGCCATTAAATTGTGGTTAATTACTAGAGACATGACCCCTTACCTCCTTGTAATCCAGCTCAACATCCTTGTCTGGTTTTTGAAGCATTTAACTCTCTCTTCGAAAATTGACGGGAATAACTTTAGAAGAAAAGTTAAAAAAAGATGAAAATTTTTTAAGAAATCTTAAAGTGCCCCTAAAAATGCCTCTCAGCGGCTCTCGGCAAGCTAGGAATCGGATGGGGAAAGGCGAACCTCCTTAGATTCTCTTTAACACCTACTGTAGATTATTATTGTAATAATTACAGCTTGTTATCAAAAACTTTAGGAAATTATGGAGAAATCTTCCATCCCATAAATTTTTTATAAAATTAAGATTAACGGGCTTGAGGCCCCCGGCAGAAAGGGAAGAAACCTTTAGAAGGCTTTGCCGGGGAAAATATTTTTAAAAATTATTAGAGAATATTTAATCTAAATTCATGATGCTGGGGAGGGAGAATTTTTTGGGGAAACCCGGTCAGGGGAGCAATGGGCCCCGGGGATGGGCCGCTCCCCTGAATTTTTTAAGGGTAGAGGCGCCGACAGACCAGGCATTGGGGATTGGCCTTTATCGGCTTTTCGTGGAAGAGAAATTGATCGCCTTTAAACATCAGGAGCCGGCCCATGAGGGCCGAACCCATGCCGCCCAGGATGCGCAAGGCCTCCAGGGCCTGCAAGGCCCCAATGATCCCGGGCAGAGGGCCCAGGAGCGCAGGTTTATGGCCGTTGGAAGCCTCCGGGAAGGCGCAGGCCAGGCAGGGACCCTGTCCCGGCCAGAAGGTGGTAAGACGGCCGTCCATTTCCCAAACCCAGGCGTGGATCAGGGGCAGGCGGAATTTCACGGCCGCCTGGTTCAACAGATACCCTGCGGGCGCGTTGTTCATGGCGTCGATTATCAGATTGCAGCTCCCGGCCAAACGGGAAATATTATGTTCCGAGATGGTCTTGGTCTGACCTTCCACCAAAGAAAAGGGGTTCAGGTCTTTTAGTCGGCGCTCGGCCACGGAAGCCTTGGACTTGCCCAGATCCCGTTCCCGGTAGAGGACTTGATGGTTGAGGTCGGACAGAGTTACCCGGGATTGATCCACCATGCGGATGGCGCCCACCCCGGTTGACAAAAGATAAAGGGCTACGGATGATGCCAATCCCCCGGCGCCGGCAATGAGCACCCGGGAGGATTTCAGCTTCTCCTGGGCTTCCCGGCCCCAGCCATCCAGGGCCATTTGGCGGGCGTACCGAGTTATTTCGGCAGGGCTTAGGTTGTTGATGGTCATTTCTCTCCCCGGAGCAGGCAGGGGTGAGTTCTTTTTGCCCTCCCCCCTCCCGTTATTCCTGACATTTGTCTAATGCATCGGCTCCCCCCGGCTCGAACTTTAACTTCAGGTAGCTCCCGGTTATAATGCTTAGGGAATAGGATTTAGGAAGAGCATCTGGCTGTAACCATTAATCCGTCTTGGATTAAGGTATTTTGCCACAAACAGAACCCAAAAATTGGCAACCGGTCACAGATCACTGATTACTTTGTGCTTTTCCCCATCTTCCCCTTAAGAAGGTCAAGGAAATTTGATGATCAAGTTGGTAGAAGTCAGCAAAATCTACCGCCGGGGACCTGAAGAAATTCAGGCCTTAAGAAGTATAAACCTGGAAATTGCCGCCGGAGAATTCGTGGCTATCAGTGGCAAGAGCGGCTGCGGCAAAAGCACTCTCCTGCACATCATCGGCGCCCTGGAGCCTCCCACTTCCGGACAGGTGGTGGTGGACGGCCGGGACCTGGCCAAGCTGGGGGACCAGGCGCTCACCCTCTTCCGCCGGGACCGGGTGGGGGTGGTCTTCCAATCCTTCAACCTCCTGCCCTTATTGACCCTGGAGGAAAACGTGGCCCTCCCCCGGGTGCTCCAGGATATTTCTTACAGCCAGTCCCGGGAGGAAGCCGCCCTTTGGCTTCAGGAAGTGGAGCTGACCCACCGCCGCAGTCACAAGCCCCACCAGGTCTCCGGCGGCGAGATGCAGCGCGCCGCCATTGCCCGGGCTTTGATTAACCGGCCCGCGGTGCTCCTGGCCGATGAACCCACGGGGAACCTCGATTCAGCCACCGCCGCCCAGATCCTGGAACTCTTTGCCCGCCTCCACCGGCATTGGGGGCAAACCGTGGTTCTGGTGAGCCACGCGGCGGAAGTGGCCGCGTACGCCGACCGGGTATTGTCTATGCAGGACGGGGTAATTCCCCGATAAGTGCCTTGAATAGTTCAAAGTTCAAGGTTCATAGTTCAAAGTTAACACTACGAAAGCCTTGAACTTTTAATGGCTTTGAGAGAGCCAACGGCTTATGAGCGAACATCTTGAATAGTTCCAAGTTGGTGGGGCGGCCGTCCCTGGCCGCCTGACGCTCGGCGGGCACGGAGGCCCGCCCCACCGATAAAATGACTATCATGCCTCAAATGATAAAATTGTTAGACAATTTATAGGAGACTACTATGAGCAAATGCCCTTGGTATGAGGAAGAAGAAAAACCATTGTCCAGTAAATAGCTTAGGGTTGATCGTCAGATTACTCATGCTACATTTAAACGGATTGCTTGGTGTAGTCATAAACATTCCCCTCTGACAATGAAAAGGGCTTTAAAAAGCCCTGAATTCCTTTCTTGCGGAGGGTCCTTAGACAAGTGTGAAATCCCCCGTGAAAAGTTAGAGGACATTGATACATGAGACTAAAGGAGAATGCCGACTACGTGGAGAATATTAGACTTGGCAATCAACCTTGAACCTTGAACCTTGAACCTTGAACTTTGAACCGTGAAACTATTTTTATTCCGCATCTCCCTGAGCCACCTCACCGAATACCCGGGGCGCACCCTCCTGGGCATCCTGGGCATCGCCCTGGGCACTGCCGTCTACTTAAGCATCTCCCTGGCTGCGGCCAGCGCCCTGAAGAGTTTCCAGGCCGGCGTGACCGCGGTGGCCGGCAAGGCCCAATGGCGGCTCCAGAGTCCCGGCGCGCCTCTAAATGAATCCCTCTTTGCCAAAGTGCATCGTCGTCCCGAAGTCAAGGCCGCGGCTCCGGTGGTGGCCAGCGTCCTGGAATTTGCCACCCCTCTTCAGGGACCGGTGCTGCTCTTGGGGATCGACCCTTTTTCCGAACGCCCCTTCCGCCATTACGACTTTAAGGGGGCATACGGCCCGGACCGGGAAGCCTGGCTCCGGTTCCTGACTCAGCCCGCCGCGGTGCTGGTGAGCGAACCCCTGGCGGCCCAAAATCACCTTAAGCAGGGCGACTCCCTGCCGCTCCTGGTGGGCTCGGCCCGGCACACCGTAAAAGTGGCGGGGATTTTTCGGGCCCCCGCCGGTCTCTATCCCCTGGAAGGCTCGATGATGCTCATGGATATCGCCGGAGCCCAGGAGCTTCTGGACCGGGTGGGGCAACTGGACTATATCGACCTGATCTTCTTTGGTAACGAGACCGCCGGGGCCGCCCGCCTGTCCCGGGAGCTGCCCCCCGGCGTGGACCTGGCGCGCCCCAGCTCCCGGTCCCGGCAGATGGAGGGGATGGTGTCCTCCTACCGCCTCAACCTGACGGTGCTCAGCGCCATCGCCCTGTTTGTGGGCATGTTTCTCATCTACCAGTCCGTCACCCTCTCGGTGGTGCGCCGCCGCCGGGAGATCGGCCTGCTGCGCACTTTAGGCATGGGCCGGCGCCAGGTGCTCCTCCTCTTTTTGGCCGAGGGCCTGGCCAGCGGCGCGGTGGGCGGCCTCCTGGGGCTGGGTCTGGGCGTGCTCCTGGCCAAATCCGCCCTGGGGATGATGACGCATAACCTCAGCTCCCTGTATACGCCGGTCCTGGCCCAAGAAGTGGAGGTCCCCCTGGCGCTCCTGATCCAGGCCTGGGGCCTGGCCGTGGCCGCGACTCTCCTCGCCGCCTGGATTCCCGCCAATGAGGCGGCCCGCACCCGGGTCCGGGCCGTCTGGTACCGGGAGGAACTGGAAGAGCGCCTCCAGAGCCGGGCCTCATTTTTTGCGGCACTGGGTCTTTTGGGTTTGGCCCTGGCCGGAGTCTTCTCCTGCTTGCGTCTGGGCAACGGTCCCTCTCTGCCCAGCTTTGCCGCGGCTTTCCTCATCCTCCTGGCCTTTGCCCTGTTCACTCCTTTTCTGGCCCGTCATTTGGGAGAGACGGTCCAGCCCCTGCTGCGCCGCCTCCTGGGCCTTCCCGGGGACCTGGGCTGCCGTTATCTGGCCGGTTCCTTAAGCCGCAGCGCGGTCTCCATCGCCGCCCTGGCCTGCGCCCTGGGGATGCTCATCGCGGTGGCGGTGATGATCGGCTCTTTCCGCCAGACCGTGAACCACTGGGTGACCCGCTCCATCAGCGGCGACATCTTCTTCGGCCCCGCCATTTTCTCCACTGCGGCCTACGACCATTACCTGCCCCCGGAGATCATCCCGGAATTGCAAAAAGACCCGGATATCCAGGACATCTATCTTTACCGTTGCGTGCGGATTCCTTTCCGGGACCGCTTTATCCTGGTCATCGGCGGCAGCTTCGAGGTCCTGGCCAAATACGGCGGCCTCTGGTTTAGAAAAGGGGATACGCAGAAAATAATGCAGGAAGTGGGAGAGTCCGGGGATCTGGCCGCATTAGATGGCCCAGCCGCCGCGGCTGCTTCCTTACAACCGCAAGCACCTGGGTCCGCCAAGCAAAATCCCCCCTACCCCCCTTTAGAAAAGGGGGGGAACAGAACTGCATCAGCCAAACCAGAAAAAAGTCCCCCTTTCTTAAAGGGGGATTCAGGGGGATTTTCAAGGGCAGCTCAGCAGACTGAATCGAATAATCTTCACGGAAAACGAAAAACGAAAAACGAAAAACCCTCCATCGTCATCTCCGAACCGTTAGCCGAAACCTTCGGTTATCAAGAAGGAGATGCTTTAGAACTGCCCACCCCCGCAGGCGTCCAGAAGTTGCAAATCGCCGGGGTCTTCTACGACTACCGCACCGACGGCCCCAGCGTCTGGATGGATATCCGCCAGTTCCGGCGCTTCTGGCCGGACAATCACCTGAACGCGGTGCGCCTCTATTTAAAGGATAAAAAAGAAATTCCCGCCGTGCAGGCCCGGCTCCAGGCGCAATACGGCTCCCGCTACCGGCTCTTGACCGTCTCTCACCAGGAACTGCGCCAGGGGATTTTAAGGATTTTCGATGAGACCTTTGCCCTCACCTACGCCCTGGAGGGGGTAGCCGTGGTGGTGGCGGTTTTCGGCATCATCACCACTTTTTTGGTGCTCATCATGGAGCGGGAGCGGGAACTGGCCCTGCTCCAGGCCCTGGGGGCCTCCCAAAAGCAAATCTTAAGCATGGTCCTGGTGGAGTCCGGCCTCTCCAGTTTCCTGAGCTTTATTTTGGGCGCGGTCTGCGGCTCCCTATTGTCTTTATTATTAATCTATGTCATCAACAAGCAGGCCTTCGGCTGGACCATCCACCTCTACTGGACCCCGGGCATCTACTGGCAAACCCTGGTCTTGGTCCTGGCCTTGGGGCTCATCTCCGGGGCTTACCCCGCCTGGCGGGCTATCCAACCGCATCTGGCCGCGATTCTGAAGGAAGAATAAACTTACTTACTGTTTGACAAGGCAAATTTTAAACCAGTAAAATGGATTCCGAATTTAAATAGAACCCGCTCACTAAGGTCTGCCAACCCCCGTGCCCCAAAAAACCCCTCAAAACCATGACCTTACCCCTAGTCTGCCCTCCTCCCGGCCTGCTGAAGACAGGGAAGTGAGGCAAAGAAATCTGATTCTGGCGATCATCTCCGCCATCATCTTACTGTTTTTTAACCCCGCCCTTTTTTGGTCATATTTAGTCATCCTGCTTGTTGTCACCAATCTTTGCGTGCTTTTTTTCCCAAATCCCAGTGTCAAGATCGGCAAATTTATTGCCAATGCGGCTACCTTGATTGTCTCCTTCTTGATCTTAGCCGGGTTGCTGGAGATCTGCTTGCATGTTAATCCCCATTTTTTCATGGCCAGCCGTAATCCGGACATCCTGGGGGAATTTTCGGATTTTACCAGCAGGGGCTTCTTAAAACCGGACGTATTTAATAAGGAGCAGGGCGTTTTTAGAATCCTGAGCCTGGGTGATTCTTTTGCGGTAAACTTCCCGAACGAAATCAAGGGTCATAATTATCATGCTTTCCTGCAAAAAAAATTCGGGGAACTCGGCGGACGGCAAGTCGAGGTCGTCAATGCCGGAATGATGGGTATGGGTCCGGGTTTCTATTGGCATATCCTTAATAAATTTGGAGACCGCTTCCAGCCTGATCTGGTTTTAGTGGGTTTCTTTGTGGGTAACGATTTTGTGGAATATGATTTCAACATTGTCCTGGGTGATCTTCTTTCCGAGCCCCATGACCTGAAGAGAAAAATCTTGGGTTATCGCAATTTCAGCGGCTTCAGATTATCCAAACTGATACGCCATAGGTACATCCAGTATCAGGAGAATCTGCGTATGGCCCGGCTGGTCAAGGAAAAGGGGCCCCAAGCCCCGGGAAGTTTCACGGAGGAATCTTTTATGCAGGTGGAGAAGGTCAGGTCCGCCTTCTTTAGGAAAAATCGCTATGCCTACATGGACCGCTTATGGCGGCAAGGCGCCCCGGTCATCAGCCGGATCAAGCATTGGTGCGACGCCCGGAAGATTCCCCTGCTGCTGGCCATCTTCCCGGACCAGCTCCAGGTGGATCAGGCTTTGCGTCAGGAACTCTTCCGGAAATTTAAGATCAGCGAAGATTCCCTGGACCTGGATTACCCCAATAGTCTGCTGCGCAGTTTTTGCCGGGAACATAACGTCTATTGCCTGGATTTATTCCCACCCTTTCAAAAAGCCGGCAAGAGCGAAGAATTATATCTGCTGCACAACACCCATTGGAACGCCGCCGGCAACCGCCTGGCCGCAGACCTTATCTGCCAATTCCTGATGGAGCATAAGCTGATTAAGTCCCCTTAACCTGAGGCCTCGTCCCCGGGTCCAACGGACGACGCGCCAGTTCCAAACTATCTTCCCTCCATCCTGGCCCCCAACGCGAATGACACAAAAAATTCCCCTTTGGATGACAGAATATCCTCCTGATGTTATCTTTAAACAATGCTCAAACGCACCTTCATCCATCTCCCCGGCGTAGGAGAGCATACCGAAGCCCGCTTCTGGCAGCAGGGTTTTCTTACCTGGGAAGATTTTTTAGCAGCAGGCGAGGTGCCGGGCCTGGGCCGGGAGAGACTGGTGCAACTGCGCGCCGGCGTGGAAGAATCCCTGGCCCATGAGGATGACCCCGGATATTTTGGCCCCCTGTTGCCCGTAGCCGAACGCTGGCGTCTCTTCTCCCGCTTTCGGGAACGGACCGCGTACCTGGACATCGAAACCATCGGCTACACCTGGCCGGGCCTGCAAGTGACGGTGGTGGGCCTCTATGACGGCCACACCATGCGCCAATTTGTCCACGGCGAGAACCTGGAGGAATTCCCCCAGGCCCTAAACAATCTGGACCTCATCGTTACCTTCAACGGCTCCCAATTCGATCTCCCCGTGCTCCGGGCCTATTTTCCGGGCCTGGAACTCCCGCCGGTGCACCTGGACTTGCGCTGTATCCTGTCCCGTCTGGGCTTTAAGGGCGGCCTGAAAAAGATCGAACCCCGATTCGGCATCCACCGGCCCCCGGAGGTGGACGGCATGGACGGCTATGAGGCCGTGCTCCTCTGGGACCGCCACTGCCGGGGCGATTACTCCGCCCTGCCCACCCTCCTCACCTATAACCGGGAAGACGTTGTCAACCTGGAGACCTTGATGGAACAGGCCTTTATCTTGGCGGAAAATCGCTTGCTGGGAGGCAGAGGCTGAGGGCAGTTAGCAGTAAGCAGTGAGCAGTGAGCAGTGAGCAGTGAGCAGTGAGCAGTTAAGAAACGCTCTCGTATAAAAAACCAGAAGTATTGCCATCACTCCCCACTCCCTAATCCCAATACGGTTCACTTAGGCGGTTTTAGGAATCGGTGGGCAGTGCCCACCCTACGTTATGTCATTCTGAACGGAGCGAAGCGGAGTGAATAATCTCTGCTTTTCCAGGAAGTTAGATATCATTAGTTCGCCTCCGGCTCCCTCACAATGACAATAGAAATGGCTTGCCTTCGTCCTGATACGCTTAAGTGAACAGCATTGTCCCTAATCCCTAACCCCTGGCCCCTGACTTCTCCCCCGGCCCTCCCCTCAATTTCCTTTAGAAATCTAATTGAGCTAAGGATGCTGCTGTCGTAAGATAAATTTGGTAAAATACGCTAGATTGGAGAAGGTATGTTCTATTCCCGCTTGCTCATTCCCACTCTCAAGGAAAATCCCGCGGAGGCGGAGGCCGTCTCCCACCGGTTGTTGCTGCGGGCCGGCCTGATTCGCAAGCTGGCTTCGGGTATCTATAATTATCTGCCCCTGGGCCTCAGGGTGCTCCGCAAGGTGGAGCGCGTGGTCCGGGAGGAGATGAACCGGGCCGGGGCCCAGGAAGTGCTGCTGCCCGCGGTGCAGCCCGGGGAGTTGTGGCAGGAGTCGGGACGCTGGCAGATCTACGGTAAGGAATTGCTGCGGTTCAAGGACCGCCATGGCCGGGACTATTGTTTCGGGCCCACCCACGAAGAGGTGATTACCGACCTGGTACGGGGGGAGGTCCAATCCTACCGGCATCTTCCCCTCAACCTCTACCAGATCCAGATGAAGTTTCGGGACGAGATGCGCCCCCGCTTCGGACTGATCCGGGGCCGGGAATTCCTGATGAAGGACGGCTACAGCTTCCACGTAAGTGAGGCCGACGCCGAGGCTTGCTACCAGGATATGTATACCGCCTATAACCGCATTTTCGCGCGCTGCGGCTTGCGCTTCAAGGTGGTGGAGGCGGACTCCGGCCCCATCGGCGGCAGTTTCTCCCATGAATTCATGGTCCTGGCGGAGACCGGGGAAGACCTGCTGGCCTCCTGCCTGGCCTGCGACTATGCCGCCAACCTGGAAAAGGCGGAAGTAGTGCTGGCCGCCGCCAACCCCGGATCGGCCGCGGCGGCCGCTGCTCCTGAGGAGGTCCATACTCCCGACGTGCGCACCGTGGAGGAAGTGGCCGCGTTCCTCAAGGTCTCTCCCGGAGAAATCATCAAAACTTTGATTTATGAAACCGAGAAAGGACCTGCCGCGGTCCTCATCCGGGGGGATCACGAAGTCAACGAAGTAAAAGTGAAGAACCTCCTGGGGGTGATGGACCTCACCCTGGCCGGCGCCGGCAAGGTCAAGGAACTTACCGCCGCGGAAGTGGGCTTTGCAGGCCCCATCGGCCTGAATTTACCCATTTACGCCGATCAGGCCGTAGCTACCCTGGCCGCCGCGGTCACCGGGGCCAATAAAACCGATTATCATTTGGTCCGGGTTAATCCCCCAAGGGATATAAATATCGCCCAGACCGCGGATTTGCGCACCGTCACCGCCCAGGACCCCTGTCCCCGGTGCGGCGCGGCCTTGGAAATCCTCCGGGGCATCGAGGTGGGGCACATCTTCAAGCTGGGCCGCAAATATTCCCAGGCCCTGAAGGCCACCTTCCTGGACGAAGCCGGGCAGGAGCAATATATTTTCATGGGTTGCTACGGCATCGGCGTCAGCCGCATCATGGCCGCGGCCATCGAACAGGGGCATGACGACCAGGGCATGATCTGGCCCCTGGCCCTGGCCCCCTTCCAGGTGGCGCTGATTCCCATTAACCTCAATGACGCGGCCACCAGGGAAAAAGCCCTGGAAATCCACAACACCCTGGAGGCTGCCGGTATCGAGGTCCTTTTCGACGACCGGGACGAACGCCCGGGGGTGAAATTCAAGGACTGCGACCTGTTGGGCATCCCCTTAAGGGTGGTCATCGGCCCTAAAACGTTGGCCAAAGGCATGGCGGAAGTGCGCCATCGGCGCAGCGGCGAGACCATTATGGTGCCCCTGGAGGGATTGCTGCCCTACCTCCAGGGCCATATCCGCCAGGAGATGAGCGAGTAAACTGAAATCTGGCGATCTGCGCCCTCTGCGTCTCTGCGTTGAAGATTTTCACCGCAGAGGCGCAGAGGGCCCAGAGGTTGACTTATCAGGAGTCGCATGTCCACCAGAATCATCCGCCTCAACGATATCGTGGAAGAGGTGCTGAAGCACCATCCCGAGGTGGATACCTCCTTGATTGAGAAGGCCTACGTTTTTTCGGCCCGGGCCCACGAGGGACAGACCCGCCTCAGCGGCCTGCCTTACCTGTCCCACCCCCTGGAAGTCGCCTACCTGCTGGCCCAACTCGGTTTAGGCCCGGTGACCGTGGCCTGCGGGCTCCTCCATGACACCGTGGAAGACACGGACAGCACCATGGACGACCTGGACGAATACTTCGGGGAGGAAGTGGCGGACGTGGTCAACGGCATTACCAAGATCGGCCAGTTGATCTTCGGGGACCGCATCACCCAGCAGGCCGAATACGTCCGCAAGATGATCCTCTCCATGTCCCACGACATCCGGGTCCTGTTGGTGAAGCTGGCGGACCGGGTCCACAACATGCGCACCCTGGGCTATATGCCCGCGGCCCGGCAGAAACGCATCGCCCGGGAGACCCTGGACATCTACGCCCCCCTGGCGGGACGGTTGGGGATGTTCCGCCTCAAGGCGGAACTGGAGGACCTGGCCTTCTTTTACCTGGAGCCCGAGGCCTACCAGCAGATCCAGGAGGGCCTGGCCCGGAAAAAGGGGGAACGGGAAAAGTATATCGAGGAAATCTGCGAGTTCCTCCGGGAAAAATTAAAGGAGCATAAGCTGGAGGGCGAGGTCAGCGGCCGCCTGAAACACTATTACAGCATCTACCGCAAGCTCCAGGCCCAGCAGATCACCCTGGATGAGCTCTACGACCTCCTGGCCTTCCGCATCATCTTAAATACGGTGTCCGAATGCTATGAGGCCCTGGGGGTAATCCACGCCCTGTTCCGGCCGGTGCCGGGCCGCCTCAAGGATTACATCGGCATGCCCAAGGCCAACATGTACCAGTCCATCCATACCACGGTCATCGGCCGTTACGGGGAGCGCCTGGAGGTGCAGATCCGCACCCATGAGATGCACCGCATCTCCGAAGAGGGCATTGCCGCGCATTGGAGCTACAAAGAAAAGCGGAGCTTCAAAGACGAAGATGGGAAGCGCTTCGCCTGGCTCAAACAGATCGTCGATCTGCAAAAAGATTTGAAAACCCCCGAGGAACTCCTGGAGGGGGTGCGCCTGGAGCTCTACCCCGAAGAGGTCTACGTCTTCACCCCCACCGGCGATGTCAAGGAACTGCCCCAGGGGGCCACGCCGGTGGACTTCGCCTACGCCATCCACACCGAAGTGGGCCACCGCTGCACCGGCGCCAAGGTCAACGGCCGCATGGTCCCCCTGCGCTCCGAGCTGTCCAACGGCGACGTGGTGGAGATCATCACTTCCCCTAATCACCGCCCCAGCCGGGATTGGCTCCAGTTTGTCCGCACCCCCAAGGCCCGGAACAAGATTCGCCAGGAACTCAAGGCCGCGGAGCGGGAACAAAGCATCGCCCTGGGCAAGGAACTCCTGGATCGGGAACTCCGGAAAAGCGGCATCAGCCTCCCCAAGCTCCTGAAAGAAGGGGAAGAATTGAAAAAAATCACCCAGGAACTCTCCTTTGTGCGCAACGAAGACCTCCTGGCCGCCATCGGCCACGGCAAGTTGACTCCCGGCCAGGTGGCGGGGCGGCTGGCCCGGGCCGCCGCGCCCCCCCCGGAGCCGGAAGAAGAAGTCCTGACCATCGAGGCTCCTGCCAAAAAAGAAAAAGATCTGGGGGGTATTAAGATTAAGGACCTGGACGATCTCCTCGTGCGTCTGGCCAATTGCTGCCAGCCCATACCCGGAGACAACATCGTCGGCTATATCACCCGGGGCAAAGGGGTGACTATCCACCGGGCCGACTGCTCCTATCTGGCCAATACCGAATCCTTCCGCCATTTCCCCGCCGAATGGGACGGCGCGCCCAAAAAATACTATCCGGTAAATATCCGGATAGTGACCGTGGACAAGCCCGGCCTCCTGGCGGACATCACTAATGCGTTGAAATCCGCGGAAGTGAACGTTACCAAAGCCTCCGTGGAAACCACCGCGGAAAATAAGGGGGTGGCCAACTTCACCATCCAGGTGGCGGACCAGGAACACCTGGAAAAAGTCTTTTCCTTGCTGAAACGCTTGAAAGAAGTGATTTCCGTGCGGCGGATGACGGGGTGAAGAAGCTGTCAGCTTAGAAAAGCTGTCAGCTTTCAGCGATCAGCTATCAGCTATCAGCTTAAAGATTAAAGATGAAAGATGAAAGATGAAAGATGAAAGACTTTAGGAAACAGAAGGTTTGGCGGAAGGGCCATAAATTGACCTTGGCGTTATACCAGGTTACGGCGGGGTTTCCTAAAGAAGAATTATATGGTTTGACTTCTCATACCGAGTTGCAGTCAAAAAGATACTATACGTAGGGGCTAACCTTGTGTTCGCCCCGGAGCCACGGGCGAACACAAGGTTCGCCCCTACAGTTCAACGTCCTTTGAATGCGAATTGGTATCAGATTCGCCGGGCGGGTTATTCCATCCCTGCCAATATTGCCGAAGGGTGCGGTAGGGATGGAGATGCAGAATTGGCCAGGTTTCTGCAAATTGCCAAAGGTTCAGCAAGCGAATTGGAATATCACCTGCTCCTTAGACATGATCTCGGGTTAATAGGTGATGCAGATTACGACCAACTAAGCCAAGAAACGACTGAACTGAAACAGATGCTAACATCTTTTATAAGAAAGCTGAAAGCTGAAAGCTGACCGCTGATCGCTTTTTTTAGCTGAAAGCTGACCGCTGAAAGCTGACAGCTTCTTTACGCGGGTTTAACCACCAAACCGGAACGCAAACAACGCGTACAAACCTTCAGATAGCGCACGGTACCCTGTTGCAGGATGCGGACCCGGCGCAAGTTGGGTTTCCAACGGCGCTTGGTATGATTGTTGGCGTGGCTGACGTTGTTCCCCACCACGGGGCGTTTACCGCAAAGGTCACAGACATAGGCCATGATTACATCCTCTCTAAAATTATTAATTCTGCCGGAAACTATTCAAAAAATCAAGGGGCCGGGGAGTAATTTTCTGCCTTTAGCCTGGCTGTGGCCGACTTTCCTGGTCTTTCTTTGGTTATCCGCCCTTCTCAGCCCGGCCGCCAGCCGGGAATTATCCCCCCAGGAGGAAGCGGCCCTTTACTCCCTGGCCGATCTGGAGCCGGGGGATCAGGCCACCAAAACCGTGGTGGTGGAGACCTTTATTGCTCCGGGTCCGGAGACTTCGGCCTGCCGCCGCATGATGCCCCTGGTCTGGACCCGGGTCCAGGCCTTTTACGCCCGCCTGGGAGTCAACCTGGTCATTCAGGACGGCGGGCCCGAACCCGGGCCTCTGGCCCCGGCCCGGCATCTCAGGGTGGAGATGTTAACCCACAAGCAATGGCTGGCCCGGAGCTTCAAGGCCTTTGAGGTAGCTCCTCCTTTCCGGCTGCGCTTCCTCCAGGTCTGCCGGGACAAATGCGCCTTTGCCCATCTCCCCCTGTCGGTGATCCACGTTTCTTTCCAAAGTTTTCAGGAAGCCGAATCCCGGCCCCAGCCCCGGAAGGATGACCAGTCGAACCGGGATTGGCTGGCCAATTTACTGATCCATGAAATAGGGCACCTGTTGGGTCTGTATCACGCCCACGAGTTTGTCAACGATCCCGTGGCCGAATACCTGCCGGACGGCAAGACCGCCAATTTCATGAGCCATGAGATCGCCTTCAAATCGGAGTTGGGCTGGGTGGATTTCCAGAAGCGCATGATTCACAGTTACCTGGGCCAAGGCAAAGTCTATCAGCAATACGCCCAGGTGAACTTCGACCCCTTACGCTATTTAGAGCTCATCAAAAAGCACAACGGCTACCGGGAACCCAAATCCGGCAAGAAGGGGCGCCTCCAGAACAAAACGGGGAAGGCAGGGAACTCCGGGACTTATGATCATGATCAAGAGAACGCGGGTGATTAGAAATCAGCAGACGCCTTTATCCTAAAACCTCAAAAGCAAAGCCCGCCTTTTTATCCCGCACAGATAAAGGCAGTGGAGGCCGAGTTAAGATCGAATAACCTCTTTTCCGCCACTGGCGTAACTCCGCCAGGAACGGCGCTATTTCTGCTGAACGGAGGGGGTTAATGCTGCGGGGTCTCCGGCTCTTTAAACCAGTGGTTGATTAATTCTTCCAGGGTTTGGGACTGTTGGGGGGAAGGGGCGCTTTCCAACAGGGTCTTGAGGCCCGAGGCCAGATGCGATCCTTCATCCAGGGCCCGGGATAGAGCCTGGCCCCGGGCCTGCCGCAAACGGTCCAACACTTCTTTGACAGTGATCCGGTCCAGGGGCAGGCCCGGAAGAAAACGGGGCGAACTATTTTCCCCGGGCGAGGCTACCTGCACCACCAGTTTGCAATCCTGGAGCAACCCGGCCACCCGGAGGGCCAGTATGTTGCCGCCGGGGAGAAGGCCTCTCAATTCTTCCAGGGACAGGGGTTCCTGATGCCTCAGGAAACGGGCGCCGATGGCCGTCAATCCGGCCAAGGCCAGGTATTCATCCACCGGCTCCGGGGTTGACGGCGAGCGCCGGTATTCCCGGCTAAGGCGGTCCAGGCACTGGTGGGCGTGAGCCACCTCATTGCCGAAGAGCACGATGAGCCAGCTCCAAAACATCCAAATCACCAGGAAAAGCAGGTGATAAAGCGCCCCGTAGATGGCGTTGTAATAGGTGGCCGCGCCCTGGAATATGGTAAAGATCCATTGGGCCATCTGCCAAAGGGAGCCGCCGATTATTCCTCCCAGGAGCGCGGAGGCCAGGCGCACCTGGGTATTGGGCATGACCACATAGATAAAAGTGAAGGCCAGCCACAAAACCCCCAGGGAGATCAGGCTGCTGGTGGCATAAAAAAAGGCGCTGGGCAGAAAGTCGAACAGCAGGCGGCGGATCTCCGGATGGCCGATCAGGGCGGAGGAAAAAGAAATGGCCCCGGCCATGAGGATGGGAAAAATCATAAAGATGCTCAGGTAATCCGTGAGCTTGCGGCGGAGGGGCCGGGTGTGGGACACTTTCCAGGTCTCGTTGAAGGCCTGCTCCACGTTAGTCATTACCACCACCAGGGCCAGGAGCAGGACCACCACCCCGAAAACCCCCAAAGAGGTCACCCGGGTGTTTTCGATGTACTGGAAAATCTGGGTGGCGAACTCTTGGGACCCGGGGGCCAGGCGCTCCAGGAGGTGATGCCCCAGCAGCCTTTGAATCCCCAGCCCTTTAAGAATGGCAAAGAGCAGGGCCAACAAGGGGATGAGGGCCAGGACGGTGGAATAGGCCAGGGCCGAGGCCCTGACCAGGAAGCGGTTTCGCACCAGCCCCACAGCCGCCAGCACCAGAATGCGCAACAGATTACGCGGCCACAGGCTGAACTGGCTCCACCCCTCCTCCTGCCAGAGCCCCTGTTTAAAAAAATCTTTTAACTGCCGCCACCACTCCATGGTTTCTGAGTGCTTACCTCCATCGGGTCACTTCGAAAACAATTCCTCAGCCCGGAAATCATTCTCGTTCACTTCCACCACCTGGCCCCGGCCGGTATTCTTGCCGAAGACTTCAAACAGGGCCATCAACAGATAATTGACGGTGGCTGCCATATTGGGGGAATAGCCGGTGGACCGGGCTTCTCCCTGCCAAAGGCGTTGAAATTCCTTTTTATCCCGGTAGCGCGGCCCCTCCATAACATTGACTATCAGCCAGCGGTCATAAAGAGGGGACGGGGCGGACCCGTAATCATAACCGGGTACGGGCGCCATCCGGTAAGGCTGCCAGGGCCCCCCATAATAAGGATACCGCCGAGGCCGGTAAACGGGCATGGGTACGGTGACCGGCGGCCCCGGCCCCTGGCCGAAGGAATAGACCAGGTAGTAATCGGCCTGCTCAAAAGAGGTAATAATATACCCCTTGATGCCCAGGAGTTTTTCAATCTTGCCCTTGACTTCCCGGGACAAGGGGGGGTCCTGGGCCTGCCAGTTGTCGATGACATAGAAGGCTGCAGGGGGCGGGGGTAAAGGCGCCGCGCTGGGTTGGCTATAGCCCGTGACCTGGATCCGATACCTCACCTCGGGGGCGCAACTCCCCAGGAAAAACCCCAAAATAATGATCAGCAGGATTTTGCAGCCTAGTTTGGTCAACAATTATTTACCTGTTAAAGCTGGCAATACCTGGACAATACCGGCTCCAGCCTCCCCTTGATCTCCTTTAAGGGGGGCAACACCGGCAGCGGCGGCAGGTCTTCCAGGTTCAGCTTCTGGCGTTTGAAGCGCATGCGGGTGGAGAGTTCCTCCCGTTCCCCGGACATCAGACCAGGCCCGGACAGAACCTCCTGGTGTCCTTCCAGGGCTTCTATCTGCGCGGCGATGAGCCCGAAATCATAGGACAGGTTGAATTTGTCGATGTCTTCGTTGAGCAGCCGCAGGTGGGTGTTCAGCTTCTCGAATTGCTCCCGGAGCTTGGCGGTATCCGCCTGTAGTTGTTCATAGACATCATAAACCAGGTTCCGGTAGCACCGGGCCGCGGTCCAACCCCGGCGGCGGTAGGAGCGCAGCAGGTCCCGGCGCACTCCTTCCTCCAGTTCCTGAAATCGCGGATAGAAGGGAGGCTCTTTCATTCCTAAGAGGTCCAGGACCGCCTTTAAGGCCGGCTCCGGCCACAGGGCCTGGTAGAAGGCCAGGAACCGGGTGCTCACTAACTCCACCTCCTGCCGGAAAGCCGCAGTTTCTTCCTGGAGAAGCTCCAGGTCCTCCTCCAGATAGACCCGGTCCGCGAAATAGTTGTCCACTATTTCTTTCTTGATATGGAACTTTAAGGCTTCCAGAGCTTTATCTACGCCGTCATCCATCAGGACCTCGGGGAAAAAGCTATCAGCTTTCAGCGATCCGCGTTCAGCTAAAAGCAAACCTTAACAGGTTATTGAGAACCTGCTTTTTATGTCATCCTGAGCGTAGCGAAGGATCTCAAGTGGTCGGAAACTCTAAATTATTCAGTTTACTCATAATGCCAGTCTAAATTAATGGCAATGTTTTCAAAAGCCTCTTAGAGCCTGGTAGACCCAGTGTCTATGACGGCCATTAGCCGTTCTATTATTAGAGATTATAACAAAAGCTGATCGCTGACCGCTTCTTTAAGCTGACCGCTGAAAGCTGATAGCTGACAGCTCCCTCATTTCTTACTCCCCTCATGCGCCGGAAGTTCCGACAAAGGGATTTCCGTCTCGCCGCCTTCTTCCATCTCTATGGTAGCGGTCTGGCGGATCAGGTTATAGCGGATGACTTTCCCCTCCCCTTCCGGCAGCTTCAGGCGCTTGCCCAGGCGGGGTAAATGTCTCCTGATCTCCTGATAAGTGGAGTATTCATAGGTCAGGCAGCACATCAGACGGCCGCAGATGCCGGAAATCTTGCTGGGGTTGAGGCTGAGCTGCTGTTCCTTGGCCATGCGCACGGAGACCGGCTCGAAGTCGTGGAGAAAAGAAGAACAACACAAACCCCGGCCGCAAATGCCTAAGCCCCCCACCATCTTGGCCCGGTGGCGCACCCCGATCTGGCGCAGTTCAATGCGGGTGCGGAATTCCTGCACCAGGTCCTTGACCAGGTCCCGGAAATCCACCCTCCCGGGAGCGGTGAAGAAAAAGACGATTTTACTGGTGTCAAAGAGGCATTCCACCCGCACCAGATAGATGGGAAGTTGCCGGAACTGGATGCGCTCCAGGCAGAAACGGCAAGCCCGTTCCTCCACCTGGCGGTTCCTCTCGTCTTGGGCCAAATCCTCCGGGGTGGCGGCCCGCACCAGGGGTTTGATACTGCTGGGGATCACCTTGGCTTCCACGTCCCTAAAGATAGCCGTCACCTTGCCCAGGCCCAGGCCGTCGTCCCGTTGCACTACCACCTGGTCCTCCAACTTCAGTTCCAGGGAGCCCAGATCCACCAGGCAGCATTTTCTTCCCGGCCCCAGGCAGACTTTAGCTAGATTCATGGACCAGACCCTGATGCTGTAGTCGCAACCCCAGGATATCCAGGGTCAACTGCGGATTGAGATTAGCCTGCAACTGGCGGTGAGCCGCAGCCAGGGCGGCCAAGGCGGCAAACCAATTCTCCGGGTTACCCCTGGCCTGTTCCCGTTCCAGGTCCGCGGCACAATCCTGATGGGCCAGGAGGCTGGAAGGAGCGCCCCATTCCAGGAGCAGCAAATCCCGATACCACATCTGGGCCAGCAGCAGGAAATTATCCACTTCCTGCTTATTTTTGGCCAGACGCCTGGCCCAATCCAAGACCGCGGTGGCTGAGCCCTGGGCCATTTTCTCCAGGTCGGCAAACACCTGGCGGCGCTGCTCCGCCAGTTCCTCGGGGTTCAAGGCCAGGGCCCGGCCTAAAGAGCCGCCGCTCAAGGCGGCGAGAAAACTTGCGGCCTCCGGACCTAAGCCCCGACGGGCTTGCAACTCTCGGATCACCAGCGCCGAGGGCAGCGGCGCCAAGGACATCGTTTGGCACCGGGAGACGATGGTCTGAAAAAGATCAGCTTCGCTGCCCGCAGCCAGGATCAGCAGATGCCGCTCCGGGGGCTCTTCCAGGGTTTTCAACAAGGCATTGGCCGCCTCCGGCTGCATGTCCTCCGCGGGCTTAATCAAAGCCACCCGCCAGCCCCCCTCCATGGGGGGATAAGCGGTCAGACGCCGGAATTCCCGGATCTGCCCGATCTTGATCTGGGGCTGGCGGTGCTCGGAAGTGGGCCGGATCACCAGAAAATCCGCATGGGTGCCCGCGGCCATTCGCCTACAAGACGGGCACTCCCCGCAGGCGTCCCACTCCGCGGCGGGCTGCGTACAGTTCAAAGCCGCAGCCAAAGCCCGGGCCACCGACTCCCGCCCCACCCCTTCCGGCCCCAGGAAAAGATAGGCATGGGCCAACCGCCCCCCCTTCCAGGCGGCGCGCAGGTGGCCTAAAACCCGCTCTTGCCCGAGAATGTCCCGGAAAAACCTGGGAGATTGCCGGCTGACGATGTTGCTCTCGTCTTTTGCCATTTCTCTTTACTTTAGCTGCCAGGGGCAGCAAGCTGATTACGATTTATACCTAAAAACATATCAATCTTTGCCAGCAGCGTTTAAAAAGTCGGATTAATAACTACTTGGATCAATCCTTATTATCTTCTATTAAATCCGAGTATAGAATTTTTGCACACTCCGGGCAAATGCTATGGCTGAAGTCTGCTTCGGAATGATCCCGGATATAAGTCTCAACCTGTTTCCAATAGCCTTGATCGTCTCGAATTTTTTTACATCTGACACATATGGGAATGATGCCTCTCAAGACCTTGACCTGTGCCAAGGCGTCCTGAAGCTCCCCGATCAGTTTTTCCCGCTCTTCCGCCCCCCGTCTTTGTTCTGCCAGGCTATGGCTCAATTTATGCGTTCCCCAGGCAATTCCGCACACGCCCAGCAGCCATACCAGGACATATCTAATCCAGATTTGGAACTGATGTTGCCTGCCGATATTCACTAGGGGCGCCATGGGAATGGCGACGCTCAAACCGCCCCGGATATCTCCCTCTTTATATCCTTGCTCGGCATGACACTTGAGGCAACCTTTCTCGGTGCGAAACGGGCGCATCAGGCGGAGATAGGGTTGCCCTTCTATGGTTTCTATACTTGAGATTTCGTTACGTCCTTGCTCAAAAGCCTTTAAAGCCCTGGTCTCCCAGGCATCGGCCGCGTTCTCCCGGCGTATCGGCTGCAAACTGGTAATATGCCCCCGCACTCCCAGAGCCTCGGCTGCCAGCTCATAGATCTGTCTGGTCATATAAGCCGGGTTTACCAGGGTTAACTGCTTGCCGGAGGGGGTGACGATATCTCGTTCCGGATAATCGCGGAGATAAGGATTCGGCGGCGTCTTTCTGCTAACCGGGGCATAGACGCCTCCGTGGTTGGCGCTCCAGCGGCGATAAATCAGGTCTTTTTCCCAGGTAATCCTGGCGGTATTGAGGGCCAGAGCCTGAATCGCCTGGTTGTGGCTTTTTAAGCTCCACGCCAGGAAAAGCGCCAGGGCCGCAGTCCAGCATACCAGCAGGGCCACGGTATAGGGCCACAGGGTAATCGAAGGCGGCGCGTCTTTACGAGGAGCGGCCATTAAATCATCATCCCCTTAGGTTTGACCCGGGACATGATTTCTTAAATAATTAATTTTTATATAGATTAATAAAAAAGCTTGCTCCCCCTATAAGTTCCCCGGCTCAGCTCGGGAATCGGAAAAAAGGTTGATCGCAGTTAAGCCTCCGGCCAGGTTCCGGGCCACAAACCTTCTTCACCACCTCCGGTCCCAGGAAGAGATATGCATGGGCCAACCGCCTCACCTTCCAGGCGGGGCGCAGGTGGCTTAAGACCCGCTCTTGCCCGAGGATGTCCCGGAAAGATATTTGGAAGTACCCGTATTTATTGGTATTTATTGGCTTCATCAGATTTCTTCAATTCTTCTATGAAATATTTAAACTGTTCTTCTCGCAGCAATCCAAAATGTGTATCAGCTATATAAAATAATCCGCTCAAGGCATGAAAATCGCGTTGTAGACTAGCTGGCAAAAAAATATCTTTTTTATAAAAAAGATGATGCGATATTGAAGCCCATGCGTCTTGCGATATTGTCCTAATTTGTATCTCGAATGGATAATTATTTATTGTGTCAAAATTATGGCCAACATTTCTAAGTCTTGCCTTATATTGTGAGTCCATATATCCGAATATTTCAGGACTTTTTTCGAAGATATTGTCTTCTATATCAAATACATCAAATTCTTTCATTAATAGATAGCCTATAATATCCAGGTCTTCAAGAAATAGGCAAATGATTCTGAAACCAATCAAATCGTGAACCTGGTTAAATGGATCACTTAGTTCCTTCCTCCTTATTTTGGCTAAAAATGAATCAAAACCCTTTATTCTATCGAAAACATGATGAATTTTTATATTCTCTTTATCCAATGAGTGATAAATTATATGCTTAACCTCATCAATTAATAACTTAGCATTATTTTTACGAATACTATATTCTTCAAAAAGATTTTCAATATCATATTTCATGGTCAAAAATCTTCTTTCTTAATACCAACAATTCTTATCTTGAATTGTGGCATTTCAGGAATGCTTGCCACTGCCGAGAAATGAAGATTATCAACTTCCCCAGTAAACGATAACTTGAAAGAATCTATATCCCCAAATACTGATATACCCATGGGGTCATACCTAATAATAAGTAAATTTCCAGAGAACTTATTATTATCAATCTCATAATTACCACTATAATAATATCCGGCGTCTCCTCCTAAAAGTCTGTTATTATTCAGTACCACTACACCTTTTCCAGAACGCCCTATCATTGAAATAAATTCAACTGTCCATAGGCCATTATACTCTTTGAAATCGCCGTTTTTATTAGTCATAAAAATTACTCCCATTCAATCGTGCTGGGCGGTTTGGAGGAAATATCCAGCACCACCCGGTTCACCCGTTTTACTTCGTTGATGATGCGGTTCGCCAGATTAGCCAGGAAATCGTGAGGCAGGCGGCTCCAGTCCGCGGTCATGGCGTCCACGGAGTCGACGATGCGCAGGGCGATGACGTATTCATAGGTGCGTTCGTCCCCCATGACCCCCACGGTGCGGACGGGCAGGAGCACCGCAAAGCCCTGCCACACCTGGCGGTAAATGCCCGCGGCCAGCATCTCCTCCTGGACGATGGCGTCCGCCTCCCGAAGAATATTCAGTTTGTCCGGGGTGACCTCCCCCAGGATGCGGATGGCCAGGCCCGGCCCGGGAAAGGGGTGCCGCCAGATGAGGCTGTCCGGCAGGCCCAACTCCGTGCCCACTTCCCGAACCTCGTCTTTGAACAGTTCCCGTAGAGGCTCCAGCAATTTCAAGGGCATGATCGTGGGCAGGCCCCCCACGTTGTGATGGGTCTTGATGGTGGCCGACGGGCCTTTGAAAGAGACGCTTTCGATGACGTCCGGGTATAAAGTGCCCTGGGCCAGGTACTTGACCCCGCCGATCTTCTTGGCCTCCGCGGCGAAGATGCGGATGAATTCATGGCCGATGCGCCGGCGCTTCTCCTCCGGATCGGTGACCCCTTTAAGTTCTTCCAAAAATTCGTTGGTGGCGTCCACGTACACCAGGTTCAGGTGGTGGTGCTTGCGGAAGAGATGGGCCACTTCCTCGGCTTCGCCTTTGCGCAGGAGGCCGTTGTTCACGAAGATACAGGTCAATTTGTCGCCGATGGCCCGGTGCATCAGCACCGCGGTCACCGAGGAATCCACCCCCCCGGAGAGGGCGCAAATGACCTGATCCTCCCCCACCTGCTCCCGGAGGGATTGGGTGGCGGCCTCGATGAAGGAGCGCATGGTCCACAAAGGCTGAAGGCCGCAGATACGGAAAAGGAAATTGGCCAGGATTTCTTTGCCCCTGGGGGTGTGCTTTACTTCCGGATGAAACTGCACCCCGTAGATTTTCCGGCCCCGGTCCCGGACCGCGCCCACCGGGCTGGAGTCGCTGGCGCCGATGATCTCAAAGCCCGGGGCCAGCTTTTCCACCCGGTCCCCGTGGCTCATCCAGACGTTTTCTGCCGGCTCCAGACCCGCAAAGAGGTCGGTGTTATCCGTAATATTGAAGGTCTTGGCCCCGTATTCCCGGGAGACCGCGGGGGCCACTTCCCCGCCCAGCAGGTGGTTCAACAACTGGATGCCGTAGCAGATGCCCAGGATGGGAATACCTAAGCTGAACAGTTCCGGGTCCACGGTGGGCGCGTCCCGATCGTAGACGCTCCGGGGGCCGCCGGAAAGGATGATGGCCTGGGGCGCGAATTCTTTGACGGCCTCGAGGGTCATGATATAGGGGTGGATTTCGCAGTAGACCTTGAGTTCCCGTACCCGCCGGGCAATGAGCTGGGTATACTGGGACCCGAAATCGAGGATGAGGACTTTTTCCTGATGGGGATCGAGCATAGCAATTCCGAAGGAGAGGCTTGGCCCGCTCCAGGCGCCGCCTGATTTTTAATGTAATTAAATAATTATAGCTGGGAGAGGTGCAAAAAGCAACGCAGTCTGTGATGATGCTCTGGGGTCCATGCAACCTCTAGAGTTTGGCGCGTTGTTATTAAGTTACCAGTTCCCGGATGAGGACCCCCAACGACAACTTTTTTCTTTCCAGGGTTTCTGCTGCCAGGGGGTGCCAAAGCATTTTTGATGGTTATATTTAAAAATTGAGATGACCCTGCCGGGGAGCATAATCCTTCCCAACCTTTGGCAAGAAGGAAGTTATGACTAAAATATAGTACGGCCATGGGCTGCACCGCCGCTTAAGAGACCGACCCATGAAGAAGTCAGGTGTCTGGATAACTTTTTTTATCTGCCTGGCGGTGATTCATGAATGACCCCAGCCCCGGTCCGGGGTAGGGGTTAAATCTCCGCAGATAATTTTTTCTCCGCAGGATCAAACTGCGGCACAGTTAGCACACAAAATCTATCGGCTTTGGTAGAAGCTATTAACCGATGTTGGTTCCTTTGCTAATTATTGAAAATAATAATTAAGTTTCTTAATCCAGAACAATTTTGAGGAGGCCTCCCCATGGATTACATTTTCAGGAACCTGGTATTCGAAGGCGGCGGCGTCAAAGGCATTGCCTATGTGGGCGCCATGAAGATTTTGGCAGAAAAAGGTATTTTGTCCCAAATCGAGCGGGTGGGCGGCACCTCCGCCGGCGCCATCAACGCCCTACTCCTGGGGCTCAACTATTCCCTGACGGAAACTGAAGAAATCCTGGGGGACCTCGACTTCAATAACTTTATGGACGATACCTGGGGGCTGATCCGGGACAGTAAGCGGTTAATAGAAGAATTCGGCTGGTACCAGGGGAACTTTTTCCGGGATTGGATCGGCGAGTTGATCCGCCGCAAAACCGGCAACAGCGAAGCCACCTTTGCTGAGGTGAACCGCCAAAAGTCGGAAAATGGCTTTAAAGACCTCTACTTTATCGGCACCAATCTTTCCACCGGCTTTGCCGAGGTTTTTTCCTATGAGCACACCCCCCGGAAGTGCCTCGCGGACGCGGTGCGCATCTCCATGTCCATCCCCCTGTTTTTCGCCGCCTGCACCAGCGACCGGGGGGATGTCTACGTGGACGGCGGGGTCATGGACAACTACCCCATCAAACTCTTCGACCGGAAAAAATATGTGCCCACCGCCTTTTTTAAGGAGCCGTCCTACTACCGAGACCACAATATCGCCCTGGAAAAAGCCAATAAGGACCTCAGTCCTTATGTCTATAACATGGAGACCCTGGGGTTCCGCCTGGATTCGGCCAAAGAAATCGCCGTCTTCCGGGATCAGGCCGAACCACCGCGCTATGAGATCGATGACTTTTTCACTTATGCCTGGCGTCTGGTGGAGACGATCTTAAACCTGCAAAACAGCGCGCACCTGCACAGCGACGATTGGCAACGCACGGTTTACATCGACACTTTGGGGGTGAAAACCACGCAATTCGACCTGGATGACCATCTGAAGGACGCCTTGAAAAAATCCGGGGAAGACTGCGCCACCGCCTACTTCCGGTGGTATGACGACCCCGCCAACCACCCGGCCAACCGGCCTTAATTGAGGCCGCTGAAGGAAAAGGCCGGGTGAGCCCCTGCTCTCCGGTTTTCTTTAGAACTTATTGTTCTACAGCCCTAACGGGGCCAGATATTGCTGTTCGATGGCTTTTAAGGTTACGGAGGCGTTGGCGGGATCCCGGGAGGCCATGAGCGCCGTCAGGCCTTGGGCGGTGCGGCGCAGGCGGGCCAGGATGGTAAGGCGCGTCTCCTCCAGGGCCTCCCAGTCGCCCTGGGAGGCCACCCGGCGGCAGGCGGAGTCCAACTCCGGCATAAGCAGGGGGTAAAGACCGGGACGCCAGGCCATCATCAGGGCCAGGGAGGAGAGATTGCGGGTTTCGATCAGGTAGTTAAGCCGCCCCCATTCGTTCACATCCGCCAGGGCGTCTTTGAGACCCCGGGCCCAACGTTCCGCCCGGGTCTGGGGAAAGGCGGCGATGACCGCGGGCAGGGCCTGGCGCAGGCTCGGTTCCCGGGCCTCCCCGATTTCATGGTGGATGACGGCTTCCAGTTCCCCGGCCAGGAATTCCTGAAACTGGGGCTCATGGGCCCCGGGCTTCCGGAGCAAACCCTTCAGGGTCAGGCGGTGTCCGGCCAGGGCGATTTTCAGAAAGTCGTTGTTCTGTTGCACCGGGTCGGCCAGATGATCCCAAAGGTAGAAGGCCAGGGTCTCCTGCCGGGCATAAATCAAAGAGCCCTGGCACATAGCCGGGGTGCCGTCCAGGTCCCGGGCCAGTTCCGGCCCCAGGACAAAGATGGTCAGTTCCTCCTGTCGCCGCAACTCGGTCAGTTCCCCCAGGAAAAAGGTGGGCCGGAGCCCCCGGCTCAAACCCGCGCCATAGGCCAGCCCCAAGGGCAGGAGGCGATGGTTCACCTCTTCCACCTCCTGGGGTTCGAAGGTTTCCCCGTTGAAGGTGAGGGTTCGCCAGGGCGCGTCCTCCAGGGATTCCCAGACGCGCTCTTGCTCCGCCACCCAGGCCAGGACTTGGTCGGGGTCGGGCTCCTGCCAGGGTTTAAGTCCGTGTTCCCATTTATATAGCCGGCGCAAGCTTAACAGCAGGCCGCACAGAGAGTAATGATAAACCCCGCCGGCGCTGGCGAGACGGCAGTTCCACCGCACCAGGCGGATCAAATCTTGAAGATCGCGGTTCCTGGACTTAGTATTCATGGGCCATACTTCAATGATCAATCTTCACAGAAAGCTCCGGGGCCGGTTGCCGGTCCAGGGTCATGACGGCCTGCCTGCTGGCGGTTTTAGTCCGACTCCTTCTCTCCCCCTCCCCGGCCTAAGGGATTACCTTCGCTATTTATCCATCAATTTAATAAATTAGGCGCTATATCTAATAATGCTTCTTAAGTTATTTACTCTCACCCCGGCTCCTTCTCTCCTCTCCCGGGAAAAATCCAGCCTGGCCCGGCAACGGCAATCCTCCCCCATCTTCAAACCCTGGGTTATTTTTGCAGCAAATCCGCCAGAACCTGAGCCATCTTGGGGTCCAGGCGTTTAAGCGTCTGGTATTCCCTGGCCGCGGCCTCCCGGTCGCCCACTTTAATATAGTAAACGCAGAGGCCATAATGGGCCTGGCCGTCGTCCTTCTTGATCCTGACGGCCTTTTTGAAGGAATCGCCGGCTGACTGCCAGCGCCCCAGTTTGATATAGGCCATGCCCAGATTATTATAGGCCTGGACGTAATCGGGCTGCAATTTGACCGCCTCCGCAAAGGCCTTCATGGCTTGCTGATGACGGCCCAGTTTGCCCAGAGCCACTCCCATAAGGTAGTGGGACTCGGCCCGGTCCGGGCGCAGACGCACGGCCTCCTTAAACTCCACCAGGGCTGCCTGCCATTGACCCATCTTGGACAAGGCCGCGCCCAGGTTAACCCGGGCCGCCTCCCAGCGGGGCTGGAGGCTCACCGTCTTCTTCAGGGCATCCACCGCCGGGGCGTATTCTTGCAGCATGGCATACGACAGGCCCAGATGGTGGTAGGCGTCCGCATAATCGGGCTGTATCTGCAACGCCTTATGAAAAGCCTGGATGGCGTCATTATACTTCCCCTCTTTTTCCAGGCGTAAACCCCGGTTATAGGACTGAAGCGCCTTAGGTTTGATGTCCCGGGTGAGACTGGTTTCGTCCTCGGTTTTAGCACTCCAGACCTGGGGCGCCAGGCAGAGCAGGGACAGAACGGCCACCAGGGAAATGAATATCTTCATGTTTTATCCTTAATCTTGAATGTTCAGGGGTAATACCGTTTTCGCTTTCAACTGCAACAAACTTTTAATGTAACATATTGATAATCTTTATTTCTTTTAACCGAAAACGGAAAACCGAAAACCGAAAACGGTATAAAAGGGGAAGAGGGAAAAAGGTGAAAAGGTTTTGATTACTTCGCCAGTTAACTATCATTCGCCTCTTTCCCTTTTCCCCTTGCCCCCCGGAGCTTAAGCACCTGTAACCTTGGTTCAGTATTCTCTCCTAAGAAGATTCCTAAACCGGTCCGGGACCAAAAGACGGATCAAGCCCGCGCCGGCCATAAAGCCGCCCAGGTGCGCCCACCAGGCCACGCCTCCCTCCCCTCCTCCCACCCCGAAGATGGAAAAAGCGCCCTGGAAAAACTGCAAGACGAACCAGAAGCCCAAAAAGACATAAGCGGGCAAGCTCCAGAAGAAAGATCAGGACATTGGCGCCGATGATGGCATAACTGGCATAAGGCCGGCTGGCGGAAGGGATATTGTCTCTTAGGGGAATCATGGAGCCTCCCCTAAAGAGGGACGGATATTTTTCAACATGCCTAGTTTATGGTAAGTAATTTCTCCCTGGAGGGCAAGCCTTTCCCGTAATTTTGTCAAGGGTGGTTCACCAACAAGCGTTTCCCCTGCATGGTCAGGACCGGGGTCGAGGTCTTCAGGCAGCCCTCCAGGGGCGTAGCGTCATCCACCAGCAGAAAGACCCTTCGGGGCCCGCGCCACAGCTCTTTCAGGCGGGCCGGGGAAATTATATAGTTTTTCGAAGGAGGGACAGGATAGGGAAACGCGGGCAAGCCTTGGCGCTGCACCATGAGGATGGGGTGTGCGGCATAATACCTGAGGGAAGCCCCATACTCAAATTCCTCGATGCTCTCCATAATCACCAGGTCCTGGGGACTGGCGTGGGCCCGCAGATATTCCCCGGGGATTTTGTCACTGAGATGGGGGGAAAGGAGCAACAGGGTCCTCAAGGTGAAATAACAAAGCACCAGGGCCAGGGCGCCGTACCCGGCGACTGCGGCCTGGGGGCGCCGCCAGCCCATGAGGATGCCGAGAAGGGCTACTCCGGGAATCCAGTAAGTCGCCTGCCGGGCCACCGGCGCCAGCAACTGGAACATGCCCAGGAACTCCCGGCGGTTGGCCGCGCAGAGCCGCTCCAAGTGGGGAATCAACAACAAAAGACCCAGCCCCAGCAAGCCGATCAAGAAAAAAGACCAGATCAGGGTGCGGTCCCGGGGCGACTCCAGAAAGCGGTCCAGGCCCCAACCCAGGATCAGGGCCAAAGGCGGTAAGGCGGGCAGGGAATAATATTCGATGCGGCTGGAGGAGAGGGTGAAAAAGCCCAGGATCACCCCGGCCCAAATCAGGAGCAGCCGGGCGCCCCTTAAGGCGGCGCTCCCGGGGCCCGTCTCCCGCCAAAAGCGGTACAGGACCCGGGGCAGCAGCAAGGTCCAGGGCATCAACCAGATGCCGAGAAAGACCCAAAACCCGGTGACGGAAAATGGGTTGATGTCCGGAGGGTGGCGCTTTCCCAGGAAACGTAGGACCTGTTCATTAATGATATAGTGCCGCAGAAAACCCGGATAGGCGTATTCCATGGCCACCAGCCAGGGCGCCGTTATCAGGGCCAGCAGGCCCAGGCCCCAGGGGTTGAAAATCAGCCGGGAGAGAGCCCGGCGATCCCTGAACCAGAGAAAGATGCCGCCGATTAACAGGGGAAAAACCAGGCCGATGAAGCCCTTGCTCATAAACCCTGAGGCCAGGGCCAGATAAAAACCCAGGGCCCAGAACCGCTTAGGCTCCTCCTGCCAGCGCCACAGACAATAAAGGGCTGCGACCACCGACAGGGTGACCAGGTGATCCGTGAGGATTTCCAGGTGGAGAGCGAAGAAGCCGATACAGGACAGGAGAACGAACCCGCCCAGCCAGGCGGCGCGTGGCTGGAAAAGACGCCGGCCCAGGAGGTAAGTCAGCCAGATTTCCCCCAGAGTGCACAGCAGAGTGGGCACCCGCCCCACCCACTCGGAGGTCCCCAAGATTTTGTAGGCGCAGATGGTTGCCCAGTAAAGCAGAGGCGGTTTATCCAGGTAAGGGGCGGCGTTCAGGGTGGCCAGAAGCCAGTGACCGGATTTGACCATCTCCAGGGGAATCAAGGCGTACATGGCCTCGGCCCGGATCAGGGGAATCTTGAACAGGGGCGGCAGATAAACCGCCAGGGCAAGCAGCAGCAGAAAGGGGCCGGACCAGAGAAAGGACGTCGAGGAGCGGCTCATCAATTCCAGGGCCCGGCAGTCGGCTTTCTTTTTACGGAAAACGGAAAACGAAAAACGAAAAACTGCATCAAAGGCGGCGTCTGCATCCAGGTTCAGGTGAGGTTCCAGCGCAGCAATTCCCACATGTCTTTGGCGCATTGGCCCGCCTGGCGCACTATGGTGGGCTCAAATCCCGAATGCATCATGCATTGGGCGCAACGGGGGTCCCGGCCCACACCGTAGCGCTCCCAAGGAGTGAGTTCCATCATCTCCCGGAAGGTGGGGTAGTGTTTGTCCAAAATCTGGTAGCAGGGAGAGCGCCAGCCGTGGGGGTTGCGGGTGGGATTGGCCCAAGGGCTGCACTCATACTGCCGCTCCCCCCGGAGGAAGCTCAGATACAAAGGAGTGCTGAAAAAGCGGAACTCCTTGCCGTTGCCGGTGAGACGGGTGAACTTCTCCCGGATCTCCTCCCGGCTTAAAAACATCTCCGGCTTGACCCCCTCAAAACTGTAGGCCGGAGAGACCAACAGTCCGTCCACCCCGATCTGGCCCAGATAGGTAAAGAGGCTCTCGATCTCCCGGATTTTGGTCTCTTTGTAGATGGTGGTATTGGTGCAGACCCTGAAGCCCCGGGCTTTAGCCGCTTTGATGGCCTGGATGGCCACCTCATAAAGGCCCTTTCGTCCCAAAATGCGGTCGTGCATGGGCGCCAGGCCGTCCAGATGGACGCTGAGGGTAATCCGGTTGGAGTGCGGCAGCTTAGGCAAGGATTTTTCCAGCAAAACCGCGTTGGTGCACAGATAAATATGTTTTCTCCGGTGCACCAGTTCCTGCACCAGTTCAAAGATGGGGGGATAAATTAAGGGCTCCCCGCCGGTGACGGTGACCACCGGAGCCCCGCATTCGGAGACCGAGTCCAGGCACTCCTCCAAACTCAAGAACAGCCCCAAAGTATCCCGATACTCCTGGATGCGGCCGCAACCCTCGCAGGCCAGATTGCACTGGTGCGTGGGCTCCAGCATCAAGACCATGGGGAACTTCTCTTCGCCCTGCAACCGCTTCTTCAGCAGGTAGCGGGACAGATCCAGGCTGAGACTTAAAGGGAATCGCAAGGTTTTCTCCTGAGAAGACTGTTTTCTGTTTCCTGTATTCTGTTAAAGTTAGGACTATTTTCCGTCCTTAAAATTGTCTTGGGAAAAGTCCGAAGTCAAGCATGACAATTATCAAGATTATATTTCCTTTTTCTATTTTACCGAAAACAGAAAACGGAAAACAGAAAACTTTTTTCTAAACATAACCGTTATTCCGGAACCACTCCACCGCCTCCGTCAACGCCTGTTTGGCCGGGGTTTGGGGAAGACCCAATTCTTTAACGGCCTTAGAGGAGTCAAAGTACATATATTTTCTGGCCATGCGCACCGCGGTCACACTCATGCGGGGCTTGCCCCGGCTTACGTGCCGGGCCCAAAATTCAGTGATATAGGCCAGGGGCAGGACCAGGGCGTAAGGCAGTTTCACCGTGGGCGCGGGCAGGTTGCTGATCTCCGCCAACAGGTGAAAAATCTGGGAGAGGCTCAGGTTTTCATGTCCCAGGATGTACTTCTCCCCTACCCTCCCCTTCTTAGCGGCCAGCAAATGGCCCCGGGCCACGTCCTTGACGTGCACCAGGTTGAGGCCGGTCTCCAGATACGCGGGCATGCGGCCTTTAAGATAATCCACCACCATCTGCCCGGTGGGGGTGGGCCGGGAGTCCCAGGGACCCACGGGCGTGCTGGGATTGACCACCACCAGGGGCAGGCCCTGGCGGGCGAAATCCAGGGCCACCTCCTCCGCCAGAAACTTGGAGCGCTTGTAGTGGCCCTCCATCTCGCCGAGGGATACCGGGGTGTCTTCGGTGCCCGGAGTGCCGTTGCCCGGGTTCCCTAAGGCCCCCACGGTGCTGGTATAAACGACTTTCTCCACGCCCGCGGCTTGAGCCGCGGCCAAAAGATTCCTGGTGCCCTCCACGTTGACGGCGTACATCTCCTCCGGGTCCGGCACCCAGAGGCGGTAGTCCGCGGCCACGTGAAAGAGACAATTGCAGCCTTTCACGGCCTTTTCCAGGGACGCGGCATCCCGCAAATCCCCGGGGGCCACCTCCACGTCCAACCCGGCCAGGGCGGGGTGTTGGGGGTTTCGGGCCAGGACCCGCACCTGACGGCCCGCGTCCAGGAGTTCGGTGACCACCGCCCGGCCCACAAAGCCAGCGCCGCCGGTGACCAGGGTTTTCTGTCCTTCAGCCAATCTAAAAATCCCCCTAATACCAAGTTCGCATTCTCAAGCAACAATCCTTATGATGAACGGCGTTTATCGGCGTACATCGGCGGTTAATATTTAACCGCCGATAAACGCAGATGGACGCCGTTTGCTTTTGCTGTTTTAATGCATGTGAATGTGAATTTGGTATAAATCCCCCTTTAGAAAAGGGGGACTTAAAGACCTCGCGCAATATTTTTTTTGTACTTAGAGGATATCTTAGGAATAAAGGTTAAAAGTGCAACTCAGCTTTGGCTTGCCACTCCCCCCTTTCCTAAAGGGGGGTCAGGGGGGATTTTCTCCGGATTCCAGGCAAACACTCCGGCAGACTACTCTGCGGCTGCGGCTTCCATCGCTTGCAAATACAGACCCAGGGCCATCAACGGAAAGCAATCCCGGTAGAGGTGATAGCGGATCATGAAGTGTCCCGGAAAGCCGGTGCCGGTGTAGTAGGGCTCTTCCCAACGGCCCTGGAGGGTTTGGGTCTTGAGGAGATAGGCCACTCCGGCTGCCACTTCCGGGGAGTCGGCCTCCCCCGCGGCCAGAAGGCCCAGCAAGGCCCAACCGGTCTGGGAGGCGGTGCTGGGACCGCAGCCCTCCATATCTTTGTCCAGGTAACACGTGCAGCACTCGCCCCAGCCGCCGTCCGGGTTCTGGTGCTCCTTAATCCAGGAGATGGCCCGGCGCACATAAGGCTGGCGCAGATCTTCACCGATGGCCTTTAGACCCGCCAGCACCGACCAGGTGCCATAGACACAACTGACTCCCCAGCGGCCCCACCAGGACCCGTCCGGCTGCTGGGTGCGGCGGATAAAATCCAGGGATCGAACGGCCACCGGGTGGTCCAGGCTGTAGCCGAAGACCCCCATCATCTCCAGGACGCGGCCGGTGATGTCTTCGGTGGGCGGGTCCACCAGGGCCTTGAGGTCGCCGAAGGGAATGGCGTTGAGCCATTCCTTGGTGTTGTCTTTATCGAAAGAGGCGAAGCCTCCGTTTTTCGACTGCATCCCCAGGCACCAGTCGATGCCCCGCTTGATCTGGAAACGGTGATCGTCCGGGTCCTGCAAGCCCTCCTTCAAGGCCACCAGCACCATGGAGCTGTCGTCCACGTCCGGGTACCAGTTATTAACGAATTCGAAGGCCCAGCCTCCAGGAGGCAGATTAGGGCACTTGATACACCAGTCCCCGGGTTTGAAAATCTGCATGGATAAAAGCCAGGATGTAGCCCGGGCCATATCCGGATGCTCCGGGGGGACGCCGGCCGCGGCCAGGGCCCGCACCGCCAGGGCCGTGTCCCACACCGGAGAAATGCAGGACTGGAGCCAGGTGCGCTCACCTTCGTGGAGTTCAAAGAACTCCAGGGCCTTAAGGCCCCGGGCCATGACGTCGTGGTCCACCTGGTAGCCCAGGCAGTGCAAGGCCAGGATGGAATTGAGCATAGCCGGTTGGATGCCGGCCCAATCGCCGCTGTCCTCCTGGTGCTCCAGAATCCATTTCTCCGCCTGCTTCAGGGCCATGTTCCGCACCCAGGGCAGGGGCAAGCGGTAATAGAGCTTCAGCAGCCGATCCACCAGGACAAAGACGTTCTCCAGGTGGGGTCCCTGGGGCTTCCAGGATACCTGGTGTTGCTGTATGGGTTCGTCAGGATGGGCGAAAAGCTCGCTGATCCCCTGTTCCGGGGATAAAGAACGAACCGGGCGGTGGGCCATGACGATCATCAGGGGCACGACGGTGGCCCGGGTCCAACTGGAGAACTCGTAGATGCTGAGGCCGGACCAGGCGGGCATGAGCATGAATTCCACCGGCAGCAGCGGAATGCCGTCCCAGCTTACCTGGCCGAACAGGGCCATAAAGATGCGGGTGAAGACCCGGCTTTTTAAAGGCCCCCCCAGGGCCATGATGAACTGGCGCGCCCGCACCAGGCGTTCATCGCTGGCGGGGAAACCCGCCATCTTCAGGGCCATGTAGGCTTCCACGGAGGCGCTGAGTTCGCCGCCGTCGCCGTACCAGATGGACCAACCGCCGTTGGGCAACTGCCGGGAAAGGATATCCGCGGCCAAACTGGGAAATTTGGACTCGTCCAGACCCAGGAAACGGTGGAGCATGATATATTCGGCGGTGATGGTAACGTTGGATTCCAGTTCGGCCCACCAGTACCCTTCAGGGTGCTGGAGTTTCAACAAGGCCGCCGCGGCCCGGTTCACTGCCTTCCGGAGCCGAACCCAAGAATCCCTAGCCGGAGCGGCCTCTAATTTCGGGCCCGCCGGAATAGACTTCCCCCCCAAGTCTCTCCCTCCCTGGTTTCCTCTAAATCAACATAATATATCACAAATGCCGGAAGGGCCAAACTTTTTTGCGTTATCAACCCCTAAACCCGAAACGGAGATAATAGAAAAAAATTAGGCAATTATCACGTCGTGACTCAGTCGGGAGCAAGGCTCTCACCGGCCTTTCCCCATTGCCCGGCGCTATCCTTCTAAGGGATATGATTTTAGAGCTTACTTCCCCTTAGGGTTTAGTCTAGTTGCTATCAGGCACAATGGGTATTATCATTATTAAAAAACGTGGTGATTGCGCTTTTCTTGCCCCCGGTATTTGACCAACTCCAGAAAGTCTGGTATGGAAAACCATATTGAATCTATACTGCGGTCAACCTACCACCAGCGCCTGTCCCCGGGGGTTCCCGGAACCCCGCCAACCTTTAGCGTCAACACCTACCAGGAGAAGTAATGGCCCGGACTAAAGACGAAGAAGAACTCTTGCAAGAGATTGACATTCCCCCCATCCTGCCTTTATTGGCCGTGCGGGACGTGGTGGTCTTCCCCAACATGGTGCTGCCCCTGTTCGTGGGCCGGGAGACTTCGGTGCAGGCCATTGAAGCCGCGCTGGCCCAGGACCGCCTTCTTTTTCTGGCCACTCAGAAAGACCAAACCATTGAGGAGCCGGACCCGGACGACATCTATGATATGGGTACCGTGAGCCTCATTCTCCGCATGCTGAAACTGCCGGATGGCCGCTTGAAAATCCTGGTTCAGGGCAAGGCCAAGGCCCGGGTCCGGGAATTCTTAAGGGAGCGGCCCTACTTCCAGGTGACCCTGGAAGTGGTCCCGGAAACCCCGGCGGGCGAAATCTCCCCCGAGGCCGAGGCCCTGATGCGCAATGCCCGGGAAATGTCCGAAAAGATCCTCACCTTAAAGGGCATCATGTCCCCGGATTTGCTGGCCATCCTGGATTCCATCGAGGACCCGGGACATCTGGCCGACCTGGTGGCCGCCAACTTGCGCCTGAAAATAGACGAGGCTCAGGCGGTGTTGGAGGAGATGGACCCCATCCGCAGCCTCATCAAAGTTAACGATTTCTTAAGAAAAGAACTGGAAGTCTCCGCCATCCAGGCCAAAATCCAGAACCAGGCCCGGGAGGAGATGGACCGCACCCAGCGGGACTATTATCTGCGGGAGCAACTCCGGGCCATCAAAAAGGAATTGGGGGAATTGGACGAGGCCGGCCAGGAGCTGGAGGAATACCGTCTGAAAATCTCCCGGGCCCGCATGCCCAAGGCCGCGGAAGAAGAAGCCTTAAAGCAGCTCTCCCGCCTGGAGCAGATGCACCCGGACGCGGCCGAAGCCTCCATTGTCCGTACCTACCTGGACTGGCTGGTGGAGGTGCCCTGGAGTAAAAGCACCCGGGACAAGCTGGACGTCAAGGAAGCCAAGGAAATCCTGGACACGGACCACTACGACCTGGAGAAGGTCAAGGAACGCATCCTGGAATACTTGAGCGTGCGCAAGCTCAATAAAAAAATGAAAGGCCCCATCCTCTGCTTCGTGGGCCCGCCGGGGGTGGGCAAAACCTCCCTGGGCCAATCCATTGCCCGGGCCCTGAGCCGGAAATTCACCCGCATCTCCTTGGGGGGCATGCGGGATGAAGCCGAAATCCGGGGCCACCGCCGCACCTATATCGGCGCCCTGCCCGGGCGCATCATCCAGGGTTTGAAGACTGCGGGTTCCAACAATCCGGTCTTTATGATGGACGAAGTGGACAAAATCGGCACGGATTTCCGGGGCGACCCCGCGGCTGCGCTCCTGGAAGTCCTGGACCCGGAGCAGAACCATTCCTTCAGCGACCACTATCTGAATGTGCCCTTCGACCTCTCGAAGGTGATGTTCATCACCACCGCCAACCTGGTGGACCCCATCCCCTCCGCGCTCCGGGACCGCATGGAGATTTTGCGCCTCTCCGGCTATACGGAAGAGGAAAAATTGGAGATCGTGCTCCGCTACCTCCTGCCCCGGCAACTGACGGAAAACGGCCTGAAGCCCGGAGAACTGCACCTGTCCCACGAGGTGCTGCGGCAAGTAATCCTCTATTACACCCAGGAATCGGGCCTCCGCAATCTGGAGAGGGAGATCGGCTCCTTGTGCCGCAAGGCCGCCCGGCGCATTGCCGAGGGAGAAAAAGGCCCCTTTGCCGTCTCCCGGAGCAACCTCCACCGCTATCTGGGACCCCCCCGGTATCTTCCGGACGGCGAACTGGAAAAAGACGAAGTGGGGGTGGCCACAGGTTTGGCCTGGACCCAGGTGGGGGGCGAAACCCTGGCGGTGGAGGCCACCCTGATGCGGGGCAAAGGCCAACTCACCTTGACCGGCCAGTTGGGGGACGTGATGAAGGAATCCGCCCAGGCCGCGCTCAGCTATGCCCGCTCCCGGGCCGATCTCTTAAAATTGGCCCCGGACTTTTATGAAAAGCTGGATATCCACATCCACGTACCCGCAGGCGCCACTCCCAAGGACGGCCCGTCCGCCGGGGTGACCATGGGCACCGCTCTCATTTCCGCGCTCACCCAGATCCCGGTGCGCCGGGACGTGGCCATGACCGGGGAGATTACCTTAAGGGGCAAAGTCCTGCCCATCGGCGGCTTGAAAGAGAAGGCCATCGCGGCCTTACGGGCCCGCATCAAAAAGGTGATCATCCCCGAAGCCAACCAGAAGGACCTGGTGGAGATCCCTAAAAATATCAAGCGACGCCTCAAATTCGTGGCGGTGTCCAATATGGACGAGGTCTTGACGGAGGCCATGGTGAAGCCCCCCTTCGCCAAGGCCCCCAAAACCAGGCCCTCCCGGAAACGTTTGGCTCCCTCGGCGCCGGTGACCGTTTGAACCTTGAATAATCTTGGGAAAGCATCCCGATTATCGGGTTTTAAAGTCCCCCTTTTATAAAGGGGGATTTAGGGGGATTTTCATGGGGTTATACAATCCCCCCTGCCCCCTTTAAAAAAGGGGGGAAATGCCTCCCATTTCCCAATCTTTTCGCTTGTATGGAATTTCATCTAAGAAAATCACCAACCGCTAACATTCAAATGACCGGCTACTGCTGACTACCGCTCATGGAGATCGAACATCTATCCCGATGGCTGGTTTTAGGCGGATTGCTGGCGTTCTACATCCTCTTCGCCACTGCGGAGACTTCCCTCTTCGCCCTTACCCCCCTGGATCGTCTGCGCCTCCGGGAAAAGAGAAAAGCCCGGGGCGAGTTGGTGGAATCCCTCCTGGAACAATCCCAGCGGTTATTGATCACCCTCTTGCTGGGGGTGGAAGTGGTCACTATTTTGGCTTCGGTCCTGGCCACCTCCCTGGCTCTCAGCCTTTGGGGGGATAAGGGCAAATGGGTGGCCCTCCTGGCCATGTCCCCCATCATTCTACTTCTGGGGGAAATCATCCCCAAATCCGTAGCCCTCACCTACCCGGCCCGCTTCGCACCCCTGGTGGCCCCCTTTGTGCGGGTGGTCATGATTGTATTTACGCCCTTCCGAGTGGTGCTCCTACAAATCAGCCGGGGCATTCTGGCCACCCTGGGTTTCCGGGCCGACCTGGAAGTGCCCGCGGTCCATCAAGACGATTTCGTCCGCATGGTGGAGGAAAGCCACCGGGGTGGAATGATCGAGGCCCTGGAGCGGGATTTTATCCAGAACCTCCTGAACTTCGGAGAGGTACGGGTGAGCCAGATCATGGTGCCCCGTCCCGAAATTTTTTGTCTGCCCCACCACATGCCCATCGATGAAATGATTCGGGAAGTGAAGCGCTCCCGTTTCTCCAGGATTCCCATTTACGAGGAACAACCCGGCAAAATCCTGGGCCTCCTTCATGCCAAGGTGCTGTTGGACCACTGCCCTGGTGATTCCTGCGCCTTCGATGCCATAAAAAGTATGCTGCGACCGGTTTATTACGTCCCGGAAAATAAAAAGGCCTTTGACCTCTTAACCGAACTCCAGGCCCGGCATCTACGGCTGGCCCTGGTGGTGGACGAATACGGAGCCCTGGTGGGTCTGGTGAGCGTGGAAGATATTTTGGAAGAACTCTTCGGGGAAATTGCCCAGGAGTTCACCGTGGAAGAAGAGCTGCTGGAAGAAGTCGCGCCCGGTATCTGGTGGGTCAAGGCCTCCATGTCCCTGGCGGATTTTAACGCCGCCCTGGGGCTGGAACTGCCCGCCGGGGAATTCGATACCGTGGGCGGGCTGGTCTTCAACCTTTTCGGGGAATTGCCCCGGGAAGGGGAAATGATCTCCTTTCAGAACCTTAACTTCAAAGTGCTGAGAAAAAAAGGAACCCGCATCCTGGAATTGGAGGTCAGGCGGCGGACGCCATGATAGTCGGCCTGCTTCTCATTTTTATACCGTTTCTTCTCCTGGAGGCCTTTTTCTCGGCCTCCGAGATCGCCTTGATCTCCGCCAACCGGCGACGCCTGCGGGAGCGGGCGGAGGAGGGACACCGGAGCGCGGCCCTGGCCTTAAAACTGGTGCAGGCCCCCGAGCGCCTGGTGGCCACCACTCTCCTGGGGTCCAATCTGGCGGAAATCAGCAGCGCCATCCTGGTCACTGCCTTTTTAATTGAGACCATGGGGCAAGCCGGGGAAATCCTGGCGGTCTTGCTGCTGCCGCCCCTGATCTTGATCCTGGCGGAAATCACCCCCAAGTCCATCGGCCGCCAACTCGCGGATTCCCTGGCCCAACGTCTGGGGCCCATCCTTTGGGTGGTTTCCTGGATCATCTATCCCGTAACCTTCATCTTTGCCGGCCTGAGCCGGGCGATCCTATTTCTCACCGGTGCGCGCCATCCCAGCCAAATGCCGTTTATCAGCAGGGAAGACCTGCACCTGGTGGTGAAGAAAAGCGGACCGGAAGTGGATCTGGAGACCCCGGAACGACAAATCATTCACCGCATTTTGCATTTCAGCCTCCACTCCGTGAAAGAAGCGATGGTGCCCCTGGTCCGGGTGGCGGCCATACCCGACACCCTGACCGTGGGCCAGTCCCTGGAAGAATTCCGCACTTCCCGCTTTTCCCGGCTGCCGGTCTATCATCGCCGTATCGACAATCTCATCGGTGTGGTCCATGCCTTCGACCTTTTGGGCGAAGAAGCTTTGCAGCGCTCCATCCGGGCCTTTATTCGTCCCATCACCTACGTGCCGGAGTTGAAAAAGATCGACCGGCTGCTGGCGGAAATGCAGCGCCAGGCCATTCACCTGGCCGCGGTGGTGGATGAATACGGGGGCGCGGTGGGCATCGTCACCATTGAAGACCTCCTGGAAGAGATCGTGGGGGAAATCGCCGATGAGTTCGACCAGGAGGTCACGCCCTATAAAATAATGGGGGAGAGACATTACTTGATCAACGCCCGCATGGAGATAGAGGCCCTGAATGAGGCCCTGCATCTGGACCTCCCCCCCGGAGATTACGAAACCCTGGCCGGATTCCTCATCGCCCGATCCGGGGACCTGCCCCGGGTGGGCGAGCACATCAGATACCATAATCTCCGGTTTACCGTGCGCCAGGCCGACGCCCGGACCCTGAAGGAGGTGGAACTCTTTGTCGACTACGAACCCGTCTGAACGCTGGGCCTTTTTCGATTGTTTCTCGGGCATCAGCGGCGATATGTCCCTGGGGGCCTTCATCGACCTGGGGTTGGAAGTCTCCGAATTGGAGACACTTTTTCAACGTCTGGGTCTGGGTGAGTTGCGGTTGGAGGTCCAGCGGGTCACCAGGCAACACTTGAGCGGAATGCACTTCGAAATCTCAACTCCCCAGCATCAACCCCACCGGACCTATCGCCATATCCGGGAACTCATCTCTAAAGCCGACCTCAGCCCCCGGGTCCAGGACCTGAGTCTGAAGATGTTCCGGCTCTTGGGAGAGGTGGAGGCCCGCATCCACGGTCAACCCCTGGAGGAGGTGCATTTTCACGAACTGGGGGCGGTGGATACCCTGGCGGACGTGGTGGGCGTGGCCTACGGGGTGGAAAAACTGGGAATTACCCGAATCTTTTGCAGCCCTCTGCCTATAGGCTGGGGCATGATCGCCGCGGCCCACGGCCGTCTCCCCAACCCCGCGCCCGCGGCCCTGGAACTGTTGCAGGGCTTGTCCCTTTACGGCACCGATCTCCCCGGGGAACTGGTGACCCCCACCGGCGCAGTGATCCTTAAGGCCCTGGAGGCCGAAAGCGAGCCCTGCCCCCCTTTGCGCCTGGAAAAGATAGGCTACGGCGCAGGCAGCCGGGACCTCCCCGGGCACCCCAACCTGCTCCGCCTCTATCTGGGAGAGCCTTTGGCCCCGGCCCCGGGCCTCAAGGAACGGGTCCTGGTGCTGGAGACCCACATCGATGACATGAACCCCGAGCTTTATGAGCCCCTGATGGCCGGCCTTTTTGCCGCCGGAGCCCTGGACGTGGCCCTGTCCCCCATCCAGATGAAGAAGAACCGCCCCGGAGTGCGCCTCACGGTGGTGGCCCCCCCGGCGGCCCGGGAGGGCCTGCTGGAACGGCTCTTTCTCGATTCCACCACCCTGGGGGTCCGGGTCCAGGAAATGGACCGGGTCGCAGCCCGGCGCTGGCAGGAGAATCTAGAGACCCCTTACGGCCCTTTACAGGTAAAAATCATGGAATACGGCGGCCGCCGCCGCATCCTGCCGGAATACGAGGCATGTAGAGAGATGGCGGAGAAGCACGGCCTGCCGATAATCGAGGTTTACCGCTTGATTGAGAAGGTTTGATTGTGGCGAACCTGGTGTTCGCCCGGTGGCTCCGGGGCGAACACCAGGTTCGCCCCTACGAAAAAAATACTTTTTTTGGTCCCCAAGTTGAACTTGGGAACCAAAAAAGAGAGCGGACACCCGGGTCCGCCCCTTCTTGAAAATCTTCTTTTATCAGCGACCTATTTGACAAAAGCCTTGAACATCAGGCTCATGGCCACCATGGAGGCGCCGTGATAGACCGCGTCAAAGATATTCTGGTCGCTCCAGCCCAGTTCCCGCAGTTTCTCCACCTCCGCCTGGGTCACCTGTTCCGGGGTCTTGACGGCCTTTAGGACAAAAAGGACCAACTCCTTTTGGAAGTCTTCCAAAAGAGCCATTTCCGGATTGGTCCGCAGGCTATCCAATTCCGCCGGCGTCATGCCCCCGGCTATTTTCAGGAGATGGGCGTTGAAGTCGATGCAGTAAGGATAATCGAACTCGCAGGCCACCAGGTAGCGGATGGTGGCCAAAAGACCCAGGTCCAGCTTGTCCCGGCCCATAAAATAACGGATGATATTGCTCTGGAGATAGGCCAGATCCGGACTGGCGCTCATCATCAACAGGGGCTCGGGCACCGGCAGTCCCGGGGGAAAGACGCCGTAGGCCTCCGCCACTTTCCCGGTGGCGTCCTCAGGTTTCACGTGATTCAAGATAAACATCGTTTCTTCTCCTTTCAGACCAGCGAGTGACGGTCAACTGGTATTAAAGTTAAAGGCGAACCTCAAGTTCGCCCCTAAATTAATTTAACTTCATGTAGCTTGGGGTACGCAGAAAGGGCCAGCTTTTTTCACTGACCACTGATCACTGACCACTGATCACTGATCACTGGCCCCTGGCCCCTGACCCCTGCCCTACATCAGCTTCTCTTTAAGCAGCATCTCCAGGCCCCGTTGGGCGAAGGTGGTCATGACGGTAAGGACCCAGGTGAGGTGCTCCTGCATGTCCTGGTACATACCCGAGTCGGCCATGCCGATTAAGCCGGAGATGACGGTCCTCACCCGGACCATTTCCGGCTCGTCGATCTGGGCGGCGCTCAGGTTGATTTCCTGTTCCAGGCCCTTCAGGTACTCCATAAAGACGCGGCCGCCGCCGGTCCGCTCCTCGCCTTTAAGGGGCAGCACCGCGCCCAACAGGCGGGAGGCGATGAGGAGTTCGGCTTTGATGCGATCCGCAAAGTGAAACAGAATAATGGCTTGCCGGGAAGTGGCGGGTTTGCTCATCAGGTCCCCCTTGAAAGAAGGTTTTCAGTTTTCGGTTTTCAGTAAAAAATTAAGCGTCCCATGAGAATAGGTCAAGTTTATAGGTTCGGAAAGTCAAAAAGGCCAAGTGCCGCACCTAATTTATCATATTCATTTGCGGACAACAGGGGGGAAATAATAATTGACCGAAACCGAAGAAAATAAGCGGGGTAAAGAGGAAAATCCCAGGATAAAAAATGGGGACCGAGGGAATTTCCCCCCGGTCCCCCGGTTGTTTTCTAACTGAAAACCGAAAACTGAAAACTGAAAACCATCTTTTTTACTTCAGCAGCTTCTGACTGAGCCTGGCGGCTTTGTCCGGGGTCAGCAGGCTGAGAATGGCTCCCGCCTCCTTTCCTTTCAGACGGCGCAGGAGTTGCACGGCCACGTCATCATCCATCTTTTCCATGAGTTTGCCGGCCCTATCCGGTGGCATGGCTTCCAAGGTGGCCACCAGGTGCCGGTTCTGTTCCCCCTGCATCCTTTTTTCCTCTTCCAGAAACTCCATGGCTCGCTGTTGAATGGCGTTCAACTCCTTGAGCCGAGCTTCCACCTCCTGTTTCAGGACCTTCAGATGCTCTTCTTTGGCGGCCACTGCCTGTTCCCGGGTCTGGAGGGCCTGGCGCTCTTTCTCCAGCAAAGACAGGACCCGGGGCACGGTGGGCGCGGGTTCCTTCTTAGGCGTAACCGCAGGTTTGGCGGGGGTGGCGGCCTCGCTCGCCTTGGGGCCGACCCAGGGGAAACCCCCCCGGGGCGCCAGACAGACGGCGGAAACTGCGATCTTCCCCAGCAGGCCGAACAGCAGGCAGCAGGCCAAGACGCTCCAGCCGGACCAAGGGCGGGTGGCAGTGCGTTCCATGTCTTTCTCCTCGTTTTCCGTTTACCATTTACCGTTTTCCGTAAACCCGAACACGGAAAACGGTAAACGGAAAACAGAAAACTCTCTTTAAAGGTTCCATCGTCCCAAGACGATGGCTTCCGTCTCTTTCTCCAGGTCTTTGGCCAATTCCCGGCGATAGATGGCGTAATGTTTCTGCCGCAACTGCTCCAGAAGCCGCCGTTCTTGATACCGCTGCTGCAAGATCTCCATTTTCTGCTGGACTATCCCTTCCTGTTCGACAATCCTTTGTTCCAACCCTTCCTGCGCCAGCTTCAGATGCTCCAGATACGCCTTAAAAATGGCAAAATCCTGGGGCGTCCACTCCTTTTTTCCCCCATGCAAATCCGCCAGCAGCCGGGCGCGCAGTTCCTGGGTCTGTTTCAGGGCCTGGCGGGTCTTTTCCAGTTCCAGTTGGGCCCGGGCCACCTCCGCCTTGGCCTGTTCCTCCCGCAGGCCCCGGACTTTGAGAACCGTCTCCAAGGAGAAGCGAAAACGGCCTACAGGGCTCATGAGTTAAAGATGGCGGCCAGTTCTTCCTGGGCCTGGGCCAGGGAGACCGGCTCTGCTACGGCCTGGCGCAGGTAGCGGTCCACCGCCTGGTGTTTTTCCATGGCAAAATCGATGTCCGCATTGCTGCCCTTGACATAAGCATTAATATTGATTAAATCTTCAGCCCGGCGATAAGCCGCGGCCACCCTCACCAGTTTTTCCCGGTTCTTCAGGTGCTCCGGGTCCGTGACCTGGGGCATGAGCCGGCTGATGGACCCCAGGACGTCGATGGAAGGATAATGCCCCTTATCCGCCAGGTCCCGGGACAACACAATATGCCCGTCGAGAATGGACCGCGCGGTGTCGGCGATGGGCTCCAGCAGGTCGTCCCCTTCCACCAGGACGGTGTAGATGCCGGTAATAGAGCCTTTGCCGGCGCAGGTGCCGGCCCGTTCCAGAAGCCGGGGCATCTGGGTAAAAACCGAGGGGGTATAGCCCCGGGCCGTGGGAGGCTCGCCAATGGCCAGCCCGATCTCTCGGCCGGCCATGGAAAAACGGGTGATGGAATCCAGCATCAGAATGACGTCATGCCCCTGGTCCCTAAAGTATTCGGCAATGGCCGTGGCCAGGTACGCGCCCCGGAGCCGCACCAGGGGCGGGCTGTCGGAAGTGGCGGCCACCACGCAGGACCGGGCCAGTCCCTCGGGGCCCAGGTCCTTTTCGATGAAGTCCTTGACCTCCCGGCCCCGCTCGCCGATGAGGGCGATGACGCTGATGTCGGATTTGGTATGCCGGGCAATCATGCCCATCAGGGTGCTCTTCCCCACCCCGGAACCCGCGAAAATGCCGATACGCTGGCCTTTGCCCATGGTCAACAGGCCGTTGATAGCCCGGATACCCACGTCCACGGGCTGGGAAATGGACTGGCGGGAGCAGGGGTTCAATTGGGCGCTGTATAAAGGATAATGCGCCTGGTGGGTTATCGGCCCCCGGCCGTCTAGAGGTTTTCCCAGGCCGTCGATCACCCGCCCCAACAAGCCCTCCCCCACGGGCACTGCGGCCTGGCGGTCGGTGAGCACCACCCGGGCCTGGGGGCGGATACCCCGCACCTCGCCATAAGGCATGAGGAGCACTTCCTGGGGGCGGAAACCCACCACCTCCGCCAGGATGGGCTTCCGGGGCGGGGGCAGCTCCACCCGGCAGACTCCTCCCACCGCGCTTTGGGGCCCTCGGCTGGAAATCACCAGGCCCACCATCGCCTGCACCCGGCCGGTCAGGGAATAGGGGTCCGCTTCTCCCAGATTCCCCTGAAGGCGCTCCCAATCAATCTGACTCTGGGGGTTCATCTTCCGCCTGCAATGCCTCTTGCACCAGCTTGGTCACCACCGCCCACCGGTTTTCCAGGGTGCCGTCGATATCACCGCTGGCCGTTTCCATGATAAACCCGCCGGGATCGATGCTGCCGTCCGCCACTAATGCCACGTCCGCGGGCCAGTTATCTTTGGCGGCCCATTCCAGGATTTCATAATCCTGGGGACTGAGCCGCACCTTGATATCTTCCGTATCCGACAGGATTTTGAAGCCCCCGATAATGATTTCCTGAATGGCCTCCGGCTGCAGTTTCAGCTCCCGGGCCACGATCTTGCGGCTGATGAGGAGCACCAGATCCAGCAGCTCCCGCTCCCGCCGGCGGTAGAGTTCTTCTTTTTCCCGGACCAGGGCCTGCACCAGGTCCCGAAACTGCTGCACCTGCTGATCCAGGCTCCGCTCTCCCACCTCCCGGCCGTCCTTTTGGCCCTGGAGAAATCCCTGTTCGTAGGCCTCCCGCTCAATATGCTCGGCCTTTTTTCTGGCTTCCCCCACGATCCCCTGAGCTTCTTCAATCATCTCCGGGGATGCCAGCATGCCCGGTTCCTTGAAGGCAAAAGGCTCGAAGCGGAATTTCGTGATTTTAGGCGATTCTTCCGCGTCAAATCCCTGAAAACTGAATTCCTCCGCCTCCACCTGGAATTCTTTAAACAAAGACATCTTCGGAGCCTTTTCCGGCCAGGACCAGTTGTCCTTCGGCCTCCAAACGTTTGGCTATTTGAATGATCTTTTGCTGGGCCCCTTCCACGTCCCGGAGCCTGGCCGGTCCCATGATCTCCAGCTCTTCCCGGAGCATCTCCGCGGCCCGGGAAGACATGTTTTGGAAGAACTTCTCTTTCAGCTCCTCGGACGCGACCTTGAGGGCCAGGGCCAATTCCTGGGTGTTGACTTCCTTGAGCAACGCCATGACGCCCCGGTCCTCCACCCCCAGGAGGTCTTCAAAGGTGAACATATAGCGGCGGATATCTTCAGCCAGGGCTTCGTAGTCTTCTTCCTCCAGGCGTTTTAAAATGCTGTTCTCCACCGACCGTTCCATCTGGTTGAGGATCTCCGCCACGGATTGGGCGCCGCCGATGGCCCGGCCTCCCACTTCTTCCACCAGGGAGATCTCATCCCGCAAGGCATTGTCGATCTCTTCAATGATGGCCGGGGAGACCTGGTCCAGATTGGCGATGCGCCGCACCACCTCCATTTGCAGGTTCTCCGGAAATTGGGAGAGGACCGCGCCGGCCTGGGGCCTCTCCAGGTGGGCCAGGACCAGAGCCACGGTCTGGGGATGCTCATTGCGCATATAACTGGCCAGGGTGCGGGCATCCAGCTTTTTAATCTTTTGGAAGAACTCCGGGCTGGTATCCAGATCCAGGCTATCAATCAGATCCTCCTGGCGCTTCATATCCATGGTGAGGGAGATGGTATTTTTGAAGAATTGATCCCCCCGCACCACCAGGGCTTCCGGAGCCTCCATCATTCTATTGAACTCGTCTAAGATGCTGGCCAGTTGTTTGGTGGGCACCATTTCCAGCTTGGAAATCCTCTGGCCTAAAACCTGCACTTCTTTATCATCGAGACGCTTGAGGATTTCCCCGGCGTTTCCTTCTCCCAGGCTGACCAGCAGCATTGCCGCTTTATCAGCGCCCGTTAGTCTGTCCGTTTTGGTGGCCATGTCTCCCCTTTTTCTTTCCTCTAAAATCCGCAGCAATCATCGCGGTGGGCTATTTTTCATGCAGCCACAAGCGCAAGACTTCTACGGCCCGGTCGGGGTAAGTGTTGATCAATTGCACTATCTTCTCTTTGCCGTCCACGGAGTCCGGCAACACCGGAGGCGGAGCCAGGGCGTGCTGCTGGGGGCCCGGCAAGGCCATCTCTCCTCCCGCGGTCAAGGCGGCCGCCTGTTGTTCATAGGCCGCCGCGCCCGCAGGCTGCTGGGGGGCCTCCAGGAGGGGGCGGCTGGCATGCCGCGGCTTTCGGCGCAACAAGAACATTAGCGCCGCCAGCCCCAGCAACACCATGACCCCGATTTTCACGGAGTCCATCACCGTATCTTTCCAACTGCCTTCGGAGCCTGCGGCCATTACTCCTTCCGGAGTGTGCAGGGCCAGGGGTGCGGAGGAAATCTCCAACTGATCCCCCCGCTCCGCCGAGAAGCCGATGGCCTTTTTGGCCAGACTGGCATATTGCCGCATCTCTTCCGCCGGCCGGGGAGAAAAGGCCTTGCCCTTGCCTTTATAAATACCGTCAACCACCACGGCGATGGACAGGCGCTTGATCTTGCCGGGCTGGTCCACTGTCTGGGTCATCACCCGGTTGATTTCATAATTCCGGAGTTCGCTCTGGCGCTCCACCCCGGATTTGGGGGCAGGAGCCGCAGGCGCCGGGGCCGTCAGGGGAGGCGGTCCTTTCCCCGGCGGCGGCGCGGTGATGGTCCCCTTCCCCAGTTCAAAACGGCTGTCCGGATTGCCGGAAGCCACCTCCCCCCGGGTGCTCCGCTCCGTGGTTTTCTGTTCGCTGCGCACCAGATCTTTATTAGGAGTAAATTTTTCTTCCCGGATGTCGACCTTCTTAAAATCCAGGTCCGCAGCCACCCGGACAATGGACTTTCTGGGGCCAAGGACCTGGTCGAACAAAGATTGAACCTTCCGCTCCAGGCTTTCCTCGGTTTGGCGTTGAAAAGTCATCTGCGTGTTGGATAGTCCCCCGGGGGTCAGGCTATCCTGGGGCTTGCTGAGGATGCGGCCCTTTAAATCCACCACGGTTACCTGGCTGGGATGAAGGTCCGGTACGGCGCTGGACACCAGGTTGACGATGCCGTCCACCTGGGCCGGGCTCAGGCTGCGACCCTGTCGGAGCTTAACCGCGATGGCGGCGCTGGCCTTTTTCTGATCCTCAACAAAGATGGAGTCCTTGGGAGTGACGATATGCACCCGGGCTTCCGCCACCTCCGGGATGCCGGAAATGGTGCGGGCCAATTCTCCCTGTAAGGCCCGCTGGTAATTGAGACGCTGCACAAAATCGGTGGTGCCCAAACCCTGGCGGTCGAAGAGTTCGAAGCCCACTCCCCCGCCCCGGGGCATGCCTTCGCTGGCCAGCACCAAACGCATCTCATAAACTTCGGATTTGGGGACCAGAATGGTGCCGCCCCCGCCCTCGAGCTTATAGGGAATCTTCTTGCTCTTGAGCTTGCTGGTTATGGCGGCGGCGTCATCTTGGGCCAGGTTGGAAAACAGCACCCCATAGTCGGAACTGGAGCCCATATATAACCACCAGACCAGGGCCAAAACTCCGGCGCCCAGGAACGCGGTCACCAGCAGCCGTTGGGTCGACGGCAGGGCCTGATACCGCTGAGTCAGATCCAGAAAAAACCCTTTCAATGCAGCCATTCCTTCCCCCGCAAAAAACTAACGTGACAACTTTTGCCTCAGCAATGCATTATTCTCGCCGAAGCGGTTCGGTGCAGTTAAAGAATCCCTCGTCCTATAAGGACATGCGGCTCAGCTCTTCGTAGGCCTGGATCATCTTGTTACGCACTTGCAGCAGGAGCTTGAGGCCGATATTGGCCTTCTCCAGGGAGAGCATGGCCTCATGGAGATCTTCCGTCCCCGTGAGGGAACCGGAGATCTTATGGTCGCCGTCCTGCTGCAATTTATTGACGCCGTTTACCATATTATTCAGCAGGTTGCCGAAATCCTCTTTAGGAGCCTGGGTCGCCGCACTCTGCTCCCCTTGGGGGATCATCAGGTACGGATTGGGTGCAGTAATTTTCATCTCTGGCTATCCTTTCTCAAGGAAGAAGCGCTGGGGATTATCTTTAACGGCCGATATCCAGGGCTTTCAAGGCCATGGACTTGCCGGTGCGCAAGACCGCGACATTGGCTTCATAGGCGCGGCTGGCCAGCATCAGGTGGACCATCTCCGACACCGGGTTGACGTTGGGATAAAGGACATTGCCCTTGGCATCCGCGTCCGGATTGCCCGGCTCGTACTCGGAGCGCATCCCCTCGGAACTCTGGACTACCTGCACCACCTCCACTTTTTGGGGGCTCCCCAAGAGACTGTCGAAATCTTCGGCGGGCTGTGCCCCGAAAATCACGGATTTACGCTTATACGGGCCGCCCTCGGAGGTGCGGGTGGTGTCGACGTTGGCCAAATTCTCGGCAATGACGTCCAGGCGCTGGCGTTGGGCCGTCATCCCGGAAGCGCTTACTTCCATGGCTTTAAAGATGTTCATTTGCCTTCTCCATTAATTACGGTTCGCAGAGAATCCAGTTTTTTGATGAGCATTTGCACGGAAGTCTGGTAAGAGATCTGGTTCTCGGCCATGCGCACCATCTCCTGGTCCAGGTCCACCGGCTCCCAGGTCTCCTGGATCAATCCCGCCCCCGGGTCCGCGCCCGGCAGGTGGCCCGGCTTAGTCATCTCCAGGCTCACTTCCTGTAGTCTCCCTTGGGAATAACTACTGAGAATCTGCTGGAAATCCATATCTTTCCGATTATAGCCCGGCGTATCCAGGTTGGCGATATTGCCGGCAATCACCTCTTGATGCCGGGTCCTCCAGGTCAGGGTGTTTTCCAACAAGCGCATGGCCCCGTCAGTAAATAATCCCCAAGACATTTGCGCCTCCTTTAGATGAACTTTGAAACAGGAACTCTTTTTACGCCACCTGGGAACTCTGGTTGGCCCCGGGAAAAGGGATGGACCGGTATTCATGCAATTTATTGCGGAGGGTCCTAACACTGATGCCCAGGAGCTTGGCGGCGTGGGTGCGGTTCCCCGAGGTCTCGTCCAGGGCCTGAAAAATCAGGTTCTGCTCCATTTCCCTCAAGGTCACCGGTTTTTCCAATTTCACCCGGGCCGGAGCCACTGCGGGGGTATCCACCTGGGGGTCGGCCAGGATATCCCGGGGCTGCACCTGGCTCCCCTGGGACAGCAGCACCCCCCGGGCCACCGCGTTCTCCAGTTCCCGGACATTGCCCGGCCAGGCCGCGTTTTCCAGGGCGGCCGAGGCCGGCGCCGAGAATTTCACCGCGCCCTTGGAGAAAAGCTTGGCATAGCGATGCAGAAAATACTCCGCCAGCAAGGGGATATCTCCCCGCCGGGCCCGCAAGGATGGGAGGTTTAGAGAAATCACGTTGAGACGGTAGAACAGGTCCTCCCGGAACTCATTATTCTGGATGGCTTCCTGGAGGTTCCGGTTGGTGGTGGCGATCACCCGTACGTTAATGGGCACCGGATGGCGCCCGCCCACCCGGTCGATCTCGTTTTCCTGGAGCACCCGAAGCAGCTTGGCCTGGAGATGGGGATGCATTTCGCTGATCTCATCTAAGAGCATGGTGCCGTTTTGGGCCAGCTCGAATTTTCCCAGCTTGCGCATGATGGCCCCGGTGAAGGCCCCTTTTTCATGGCCGAAAAGTTCGCTCTCCAATAACCCTTCCGGCAGGGAGGCGCAGTTGACGGCAATGAAGGGCCCCTGGGCCCGGTCGCTCTTGGCGTGAATGTAACGCGCCATAATCTCCTTGCCGGTGCCGGATTCCCCTTGAATGAGCACCGTAGCCGTGGTGGGAGCCACAGCGTCCGCCATCCGCAACAGTTGCAGCATGACCGGGTCCCGGGTAATCACGGTCCGGGAATCTTCTTTCCTCTTGCTTCCGGACAGCCGCCAGGATTCCTTGCCGTTCCGCAGGTAAGGGGCCAGGATTTCCTTAAGCCGCTCCCAGGTCAAGGGGGCTGGCAGATAATCCTGCGCGCCCCGGCGCATAGCCGCCACCGCCCCTTCCACGGTGGGTCTCCGGGAAACGATGAATACCGGTAAAAAGGGGGCTTCCTGCTTGATTTCGGCGATGAGGCCGTTGGGCACTGGGTCCGACAGGGACTCGCTCAGAGCTATCATCAGGAAATTATGTTGCTGCTGGAGCAGCAATTCCCGGCCTCGGGTTTCGCTGGCAACCTGGATCAGTTCCACTGCCAGGGACTTTTGCAATCGCAACCGGAATTCTTCCCAATGGGGGTCGGCGTCGATCACTAAAATGGCCTTTTTTTCCATGCGCGCGTCCTTTGGGTTATGCCAAAATGCGTTGCCCATTCCTTGCACTTATTAGATAACCGATTGATTTCCCTTAATAATTAAACAAGATACGAAAAAGCCGTCCGCTTCAGGGGAGCGGCTCAGTCTGCAAACGTCCCAGTTCCACATCCGCCAGCCGGGTGCGGGATACCAGTTCCCAAAAATTATCCCCCCCCTGGCTCAGGCCCCGGTAGATTTGCAAAGCCGTTTCCCGCTGTTGGCCTTTCAATTGGCTCAGGGCCAGACGGTCCTGATAGAAAGCCGAGTTCTCCCCTTGGGCGCCGGCGGCCAGCAATTGTTGATAGATCTTGGCCGCCTGGGGGTAATGGCCTTGGGACCATTGCAGTTGGGCCAGTTGCAGTAATAATCTTTCCTTCATGGCCGGGGGCAGCGGCCGCTTGAGGAAATGGACCAGACTCCGGAGCAGGTCCCCCTGCCGGGCTGCATCCAGAGACTTGCCGGACCAGCAGTCCGCCAGGGCTGCCAGAGAATCTTCCTCCGGGATCCCTTCTTCCTCTTCATCCCCTTTTTCCTCCGCCTTAGGAGCCGCTGCTAACAACTCCTCGGGCAAAGGCAATTTATCCAGACGGGTTTTAAGATCCGGAGTAATCTTTCCGTGCTGCCGCCGCCAAAGGGTCGCCGCAGCGACAAACTCCGGCAGGTCCTTGGCGGCCCAGGCCCCTTCCATAAGCCCCAGCAAAGCCCGGGTGCGCACTGCCGGAGTCCCCTGTTCCCGGGCCTGTTGCAGAAAGCTCCGGGCCTCGCTGAAGAGGCCTTTTTCCTGGAGCAGTTCCCCTAAAATCAGGGCGGCCTCCGGGGGTTGCGTCCCTTCCGGGTGCAGCTCCCACAGGGCCAGGGCCTCTTCCACCAAACGCACCGGGCAAGGGGAGGACCTCTGGAGGACCCGCCCCACCGCTCCCCAACCCCGGCCCAGGGGCTCCTTAATTTTTTCGGGGGCTACTTTTGAGGGCATTGCTTGCAGTTTTTGCAGGTAATCCTTGAAAGCGGCCACCGCGTCCCTTTCCTTAAGATTCTGGTAAAACTCCAGGGTTTGCCCCTGCCACCTGGCTTCGGCCCCGGCTCCGGTCCCTGGGTACAAAGAGGCTGTCAGGGCATAGATTTCCTGGGCTTTCCCTTCCTGCCCCCCATGGCGGGACAGTTGGGCCATCTTTAGCAAACTGGCGGCCCGTTCCGGATGCCGGGGATAGACGTTGACGAATTTAGCCAGGGTCTGCACGCAGTCATTGATCTCCCCTGCGGTTTCCTGCTTCCGGGCCAGGGACAACAAAGTCTTGGGGTCCTCGATTCCCTTGGGCATAGGGGGGGCCGGGGCCGCTTCTGCCGGCGAATCATCATCGGTTTTCTTGCCCTTCTTTTTTTTCTTGGCCTCTTTCTTACCTTTCTTTTTCTCGGCCTTCTCCCCCGCCGCGGCGACATGGGCGCGCTTCCCTCTGCTTTTGGCCCACGCGGCGCTCCCGGCGCCGCTGGCCAGCCAGCAAAAAAGGAAGACCCAGACCCAGAAACCCCGGGGTTTGGTCATTGCTTACTTCTCCTGGAGCAGGCGTTTGCGGTTTAGTTCTTCCAATAAGTGAATAATGCGTTCGTTCTGTTTGATCAGAGTGAGGTTGGTTTTCACCACAAATTGGGAGGAAAGGGCGATTTGTTGTAATAGAGGCTGCGTCTGGTCGCCGTAAGTATTGGCGTTGTCCCGGCTCAATTTCTCCATGGCCTCCCAAAATTCTTTACCCAGGGGGATAAAGGGCGTAACGTCGTATTGTCCTACAGCCGTTTGGGCCGCGGCCGGCGCCGTCACCGCGGGCGGAATCAAACCCACCACCCAAAACCCTAATCCCACAATTCCCAGGAATCCCAGCATCATGCGTTTGGCAGACATTTCTCCCTCGCTTTTTGGCCACAAGGAGCAAGACTCATACCAGCGCCTGAAAATGATGCCTAACTGCTGAATTTTGGGAGGCGTTGGGGAAATGGACGTCAAAGAAAATGACGTTTTTCCCCCTTGGGGGCCGTCAAAATGCCTAGAAATTTGTCACGATTTTGACGCTAGATGAAACTTCGAGTAGAAGAGGGGTTATTGGCGGCGGCAAGAATATTTTGCTTTTTCATTTTTTCCAGCAGCGTGGTGCGATTCAGATTCAGGAGCTGCGCGGCCCGGCTTTTGACCCAATTGCTTTTATCCAGGGCCTTGATGATCAGGCCCCGTTCAAACTCTTGCACCACGGAGGTAAGATGAATTCCCTGGTCCGGGATGTCCTGGGGCTTGGCGACGGCCACCGCCGGTTTACTGCGGAACCGCTCGGGCAATTCGGAGACCTGGATTTCCTCGCCTTCACTGAGAATCACCAGTCTCTCCATCAGGTTTTCCAATTCCCTGATATTGCCGGGCCAGGGATAGGCCATGAGGAGGTCCATGGCCTCAGGGTTGAGGCGCTTGGTGGGTTTCTTCTTTTTCCGGCTGAATTCGTGCAGGAAATGCTGCACCAGCAGAGGAATGTCGGCGACCCGCTCCCTTAAGGGGGGCACCCGGATGGGAATAACGTTGAGGCGGTAGTAGAGGTCCTCCCGGAAGCGGTTCTGGCGGACCATTTCCTCCAGGTTCTGATTGGTGGCGGCGATCACCCGGATATCCACCTTAATGGTCTTGATGCCGCCGATGCGCTCAAAGGAGCGGTCCTGCAAGACCCGGAGAATCTTCACCTGCAGGCTGGGGCTCATATCCGCGATCTCATCCAGAAAGATGGTGCCCCCGCTGGCCTGCTCGAAGCGGCCGATGCGGGTCCGCACCGCGTGGGTGAAGGCCCCCCGTTCGTGGCCGAAGAGTTCGCTTTCCAGCAACTCCTCCGGGATCGCCGCGCAGTTTACCGGGATTAGGGGTCCCTCCCGCCGCAGGCTGTTGTAATGGATGGCCCGATTGATGAGTTCCTTGCCGGTGCCCGATTCCCCTAGGATGAGGACGGTGCTGTCGGTATCCGCCACTTTTTTAATGAGCTCGAAGACCTGGGTGATGGCCTCGCTGTTGCCCACGATATTGGCGAAGCCATAGCGTTTGTGGAGTTGTTTCTTGAGCTGCAGGTTTTCCCGTTTCAGGCGGCGGTGGTCCAGGGCCCGGGACACCACCAGCCGCAATTCCTGGGGGTCCACCGGTTTGCACAGGTAATCGTAAGCCCCCAGGCGCATGGCCGCCACGGAATTCTGGATGGTGCCGTAACCGGTGATGATGATGCAGGCGCACTCGGGCTGATGGCGCACCAAATATTTAAGAATATCCATGCCCCCCAGGCCGGGGAGGGCTAGATCGGTTAAAACCAAATCAAAGGGCTGATCCTTAACGCGTTGCAGACCGCTCTCCCCGTCGGGTGCGGTCTCCACTTCATAGCCTTCGGTGCCGAGTATTTCCTGGAGGCTCTGTCGCACCGCCAGGACATCATCGATGACCAGAATGCTAGCGTTACTTTTATCCATGATTTACCCCTACGATGAGTTTTATACTTTAAAAAAATTTTTGTGTCAATATTATGACGCGATTTAATTTTTTTCTGAAAAATGCCGATATTATGTTATAGGAATAATATGTCATTTTTTTTTCAGGATGGTTGACTTCCGGCAATCATGCTGCTATTCTGCAGTAACGCCGCCAAAGGAGAGTCGGTGCTTCCAACCCTGGGATTTATTCTCTGCGCATATGGGATTTACGCCCTGGTCAGGGCGTGGACCCGCCGTTATCGCCGGCGTTTTCAACCCTACCGGCAATGGCAGCGGAGAAGACGCATCACCATGGTGGGCGGCGCCGGCGTCGGAGTAGGGATTATCATCCTGATCTTTATTCTCGGTCTGCCTTCCCAATATAACCATCTCAAGACCGCCAGTATCATTTCCACCAGTTGGGGGCATGATTCCTTCAAACCCGGCCAGGTGATGCCGCGCCAGGAAATTATGCCTCTCACCAACGAGGATGCTTCGGGGCTGCCCGTTTACGCTTACCTGCACCCCGAAACGCCTCCGGCCCAGTTACTGGCGGATCAAAAAGCCCCTTCCGCCCGCCACGGCATCAAGCACAGATTGAGAAAACCGGTACCCCGGAGCCAGGCCTATAAGGCTACGGCCCATAAAGCCAAAAAGTCTAAGACGTCCGCTAAACATCGGGGCAAGAACCCGCCTAGCAAAAAAAAGAAGGCCCATTCATCTGCCAAAAAATTAGCGGCCAATTCCCACTGAGACCGGGTATTCCTGGATAATCGAGAAATACCCCACGCCTTGTCCGTGGCCGCTTGCCCGCCACCAGCCATCAACCCAATCCCCGGCAGCATACTCTTGCCAGGGAGCGGACCTTTCTTTGATCCTCTTTTCACAGCAATTTTTGGTTTTTAGTTTTTAGTTTTTAGTTTAGTCAAAAGAAGGTAGATTATCTGCGAACCAGTAACCGCGAAGAGCGAACCCCAAAAACTATAAACTCATAACCAAAAACTGCCTTGACCCACTCTGCCCCCAATCATACTGAGAAGATCGCCCGGGCCGCGGGCGCGGTGAGTATTGCCGTCTTTGCCAGCCGCATCCTGGGCCTGGTGCGGGAGCAGGTCTTTGCCGCCCTCTTCGGAGCCGGTTACGCCTTCGACGCCTTTGTGGTGGCCTACCGCATTCCCAACCTCCTGAGGGACCTCTTCGCCGAAGGAGCCTTAAGTTCCGCGTTTGTTACCGTCTTTACCGAATATCGGCACACCCGGGGCGAGAGATTTACCTGGAGGCTGGCCAACAACGTAGTGGTCTGCCTCTCCCTGGTGGTGGGAGGAGTTGTCCTGGTAGGGATGTTTTTTTCGCCGGAGATCGTGGGGGTGATGGCCCGGGATTTCATCCAGGTCCCCGGCAAAATCGGGCTGACGGCCCTGATGACCCGTATTATGTTTCCCTTTCTCCTCCTCATCTCCCTGGCGGCCGTGGCTATGGGCATTCTCAATACGGAGGGGAAATTCTTCATTCCCTCACTGGCCTCCAGTTTTTTCAATCTGGGGGCCATTGTCTTCGGGGTGGGCCTGACCCTGGCCGCCCCTTTTTTCGGATATTCCCCCATCGTCGGCATGGCCTGGGGGGTGTTGATCGGCGGCCTGCTGCAACTCCTCTCCCAGGCGCCGTTACTCTGGCGTGTCGGATTCCGGCCCGCCCTGGTGCTGGACCTCAAGGATGAAGGTCTGCGCCGCATCTTTAAGCTGATGCTGCCTGCGGTGGTGGGACTATCCGCTACCCAGGTCAATATCTTCATTAATACCTTCTATGCCGCCAGTTGCCCCCAGGGGAGCCTCTCCTGGCTAAGCTACGCCTACCGCCTTTTTCACCTGCCCATGGGCCTGTTCGGCGTGGCCCTGTCCATCGCCACCCTGCCCCTGGTTTCCAAGCACGCGGCCATCCATGACTTTTCGGCCCTCAAAGGCGCGTTCCAGTCTTCTATCTCCCTGGCCCTGCTGGTGACCGTCCCCGCGGCCTGCGGCCTCATCTTCCTGGCCAACCCCATCATCGCCCTCATCTACCAGCACGGCCACTTCACCGCCCTGGACACCCAACAGACCGCCGCGGCCCTCGCCTGGTACGCCTTGGGGCTCTTCGCCTTTGCCGCGGTGAAGATCATGGTGCCGGTCTTCTACGCCCTAAACGACACCCGCATTCCGGTCATCGGTTCCTTCCTCACCGTGGGAGCCAACCTGCTGTTCATCAATCTCACCCTGGCTCCCTTGCAGCACCGGGCCATCGCCCTGTCCACCTCTTTGAGCACCTTTATCAATTTATTCTTTCTAGGGGTTATGCTGTACCATAAATTGGGAGGGCTGGAGCTGCGCCCCCTGGCGCTCACCTTTCTCAAAGTCACGGCCGCGTCCTTGGTCATGGGCCTGGCGGTGGCCTGGGCCTATCCCCTGATAGTCGCCCGGCTGGGCCCAGGTTTATTGGGCCAACTCCTGGGCCTGTTGGCCACCATCGCCTTGGGCCTGGGCCTTTTCACCTTGATCATTTCTTTCTTGAAAATCCCGGAATTCCGGGAATTGCTGGGACACCTTAAAGCCAGGTGGAAAAAATAAATTATTTACCACAAAGAGCACAGAGGGTCACAGAGGGAACCCAGGGACACTTCCTATATTTTCCCTGTTTCCCTCACTTATTATTCGGATTTTGCTTAAAAATAGGAAGTGTCCCTGGGTTCCTTCTCTTTGTGGTCCCCTGTGACCGCTGTGTCTTTGTGGTGAGATCTTTCCTTTTTCAGGAGGAGCCATGACTTCTGGGGAGAAAATCGGGCCGGTTTTAAAAATCCTGGACGAGGTTTATCCAGACGCCCACTGCACCCTGGATTTCACCAATCCTTTGGAATTATTGGTGGCCACCGTGCTCTCGGCCCAATGCACCGACGTCAAGGTCAACCAGGTGACGCCTGCGGTCTTTAAAAAATATCCCACGGCCGCGGCCTATGCCGCCGCGCCCCTGGGGGAGTTGGAGGAAGCCTTTCATCCCACCGGCTTTTTCCGCCAGAAGGCCAAGAGCGTCCAGGGCATCTGCCAGACCCTGGTGGAGCACTTTGGGGGACAGGTGCCTTCTTCCCTGGAAGAACTGGTGAAGCTCCCGGGCATCGGCCGCAAAACCGCCAACGTCATCTTAGGCAACGCCTTCGATATTCCCGGCATTACCGTGGACACCCACCTGGGCCGGGTCTCCCAACGTCTCGGCCTGACCCCCAATAAGGACCCTGTCAAAATTGAATTTGACCTCATGCCCCTGGTGCCCCAGGAACGCTGGACCAAATTCTCCCACCAGATGATCTGGCACGGCCGCTCCCTGTGCAGCGCCAAAAAACCTCAATGCCCCGTCTGCCCCCTGCGGCCCTATTGTGACTACGGGCAGCAGACGGCCTCCGGGGGACGTTGACACTGGCTTAAATTCATGGCATAAGACAAAGAATACGGCCCGAAAAGGGGGAAGAGGCATGATGCAGAAAAACTTGCGGCTAAAACTGGCGGGACTGCTGGTAGGATTGCTCTTCACTTCAGCTTGCGTGCCCATGCTGCTCATGAGCGCCGGGGGCGCGATGGCCATCGGCAGCTACAAATGGGTCGAAGGGACCATGGAGAAGGACTATCCCCGCCCCATGCAGGAGGTGTGGAACGCCACCCTGGCTGCCGCCAGGACCTTGAACCTGAGAATCGCCTCCCAGCAATACGGCGCCCTGGAATCCAAGCTCGAGGCCGTGCAACCGCCGGATACCACCGTCAAGGTGCAGTTAATCGCCCGGCCCAATCAGATTACCACCGTGAAGATCCGCTTCGGCCTGATGGGCAACCAGGATTACTCCGCCTATTTCCATCGGCAGATCATGCAAAATCTGGGTCTGATAGAGGGTACTCCCCGCTGATTTGAGTTAAAAAACGAACGTCTATTACCTCCGGGACAACGGCATCGGCTTTGAGATGAAGGATGCCGAGAAAGTCTTCGACAGCTTCAAGCGCTTCCACGACGCGGAGGAATATGCAGGCGTTGGCATCGGCCTGGCCCTGGTCAGCCGCATCATCCACCGCCACGGCGGCCGGGTCTGGGGCGAAGGCAAACCGGAAGCAGGAGCCGTCTTTTATTTCACCCTGCCCCGGTGAGGGAGTGTTGTTTTCGTTTTTGGCTTTTCGTCTTTAGTCTTCACCCTTCAGTAAAACAGCACAATATATCGATAATCATTGCTAAGCTTGCCATTAGGAATACTTATCGGTAGATCAGGGAAAATTGCGGATACGGTCTGGTTATAGAACGTCAGGTCGTCCGCCTTAAGCAATCTAACCAGTCTTTTGGCCGAGGTGGGATTCTCTCTTAGATTAGATTTACCGGTCGAGCTTATATCAGAATTGTCTTAAAAACCGCAGGTCGTTTTCGAAGAAGAGGCGGATGTCGTCGATGCCGTATTTGAGCATGGCGATACGCTCGATGCCTAAGCCGAAGGCGAAGCCGGTGTAGACTTCCGGGTCGTAGCCCACAGCCTCGAAGACCGCGGGATGCACCATGCCGGAACCCAAAACTTCCAGCCAGCCGGTGGTCTTGCAGACCCGGCAGCCTTCCCCCCGGCAGATGACGCACTCGATATCCACCTCGGCGCTGGGTTCGGTGAAGGGAAAGTAGCTGGGCCTAAAGCGCACCCCCACTTCCTCCCCGAACATCTGGCGCACGAACGCGGTGAGGACCCCTTTCAGGTCCGCAAAGGTAACGCCCTTATCCACCAGCAGACCCTCCACCTGGTGGAACATGGGAGTATGGGTGAGATCGGAGTCCCGGCGGTAGACCCGCCCCGGCGCGATAACCCTCACCGGCGGCTGCCGCTGTTCCATGACCCGGATCTGCATGGGGGAGGTGTGGGTGCGGAGCAGGACCTTGTCGTTGAAGTAAAAGGTGTCCTGCATGTCCCGGGCCGGATGGTCAGGGGGAATATTCAGGGCCTCGAAGTTGTAGTAGTCCAGTTCCACCTCCGGGCCTTCCACGGTCTCGAACCCTAAGTGCAGGAAGATGTCGCAGACCTCCCGGTTGACCTGGGTGAGGGGGTGGAGCCGGCCTTGAGGCAGGCGGCGGCCCGGCAGGGTGACGTCGATGACCGGCCCCGCAGCCCGGCGGGCCGCGTTTTTGAGGTCTTCCAGGGCCAGGGCCAGGGCCTCTTCCAGGGCCTGCTTCACCGCGTTGGCTTCCCGGCCCACCCGGCGGCGCTCCTCCGGGTCCAGTTGGCCTAAGCTGCGGAGAATCTGGGTCAGGGCGCCTTTGCGGCCCAGATATTTTACCCGCAGGATTTCCAGATCATCAGCGCCTTTGGCGGCCTGGATTTCCTGCAGAGCGACTTCATGGAGTTCCTGGATTTCCCGGTCTTTCATTTAGAGCTTTCAGCTTTCAGCGGTCAGCTTTCAGCTTTTTCCGGTTCCCAGTTTACGCCTGGGGAGGTCTAATTATGCCAAATCAAAAGGGGTTTTCCGTAGGGGCGAACCTTGTGTTCGCCCGGACGCCCAGGGCGAACACCAGGTTCGCCCCTACATGCTGCATGCTTTTAACTGATAGCTAGTTCTCATCCAGAAAGTCGTGATTTTATGTTGGTGTTTTAGCGTCGGCAGGCCATTTCTAGGCGGCGCTCTGATTAATCAAAACCTATGACAGCGAATTTGCCGGTTAGCCGGGCCTTTGG